>NZ_CP110615.1:613033-1226067 GCF_026153295.1 Rhodococcus antarcticus
GTCCGACAGCCAGCCCCCTCCCACCCGTCCGAGCAGGTTGCCCGCCGCCAGCACGGAGACCGCGATGCCGCTGGCGCCCGGGCCGAGACCGCGGGCCGCGGCCAGCTGGAGCGCATGGGCGAAGACCAGCAGTGCCGGTGCGACTCCACCGGCGAACACCAGCCACAGCAGCAGCACCGTCCCCCGCCCGACCGGCTCGGCGGCCGCGCCGTCCTTCTCGTCCCACTGGTGCCGATCCTGGTCACCGGGTGCCAGACCCGCAGCGACGAGCAGCAGCACGGTCACCAGCACGGCCAGACCCCCGAGACACGCACGCCACCCCTCCACCGCCACCAACCGCGGTCCGGCGGCCCCCAGCAGGATCGGTCCGGCCGCGTAGGCGGCCACCACCACCCCGGTCACCGCCCCCCGCCTCGCAGCCGGGGCGCGCGCGGCCATCCCGGCGGCCACCCCGTAGGCCAGCCCGTTGGCCGCGCCGAACAGCAGACCCACCCCGAACCACAGCGTCACGGGATCCTGCGAGACGGCGGCCAGGCCCAACCCGGCCCCGGCGACCACCGCCGCCGCGACCAACAAGAACCGGGAGGGCGGCTGCGGGTCGAGCCGCCCGACGGCGAGCAGCGTCACCGCAAAGGTGGCGATCGCGGTGGCGAATACAGCGGAGGTGACGGCACCGGTTGCGCCCACATCAGCCGCCGCCTGCTCGGCCACCAGGCTCCACGCGAACAAGGTGCCCACGGCCAGGTTGGCAGTGGCCCCGGCGGCCACCGTCCTGCCGGTAGCAGTCACAGCTGGTCCAAGACCTCGAGCTCCAGCCCGTCGGCCCGTGCGAGCGCCCCGAGCAGGACGCGGGGTGCTCGGGCGAGGGCGACCTCGGTGAGCCGGCGGAGGGCGGAGAGCTGGACCAGCAGGGCATCGAGCTGCTCGTGGAAGGTGGTCCGCACACCGATGACGCTAACCCCGGGACGCCAGGCGGGGCGGAGTCCAGGGTCGTCGTGTCCGGCTCAAGCCCATCAGAACCGGGGGAGTGCTCGCAGGATGTAGCGCCCAGCACGCAGCGGCGTAGTCGCTCGGTTGTGGAACACCGCGGAGAGTGCCAGCACCGTCAGGCGGCGGCGCCGGTCACGTGCGGTCGATGGGCGGTCATCCAGGTAGGTCTGTGTCGTCGGCTTCTGTGTGGTGGGGGTAGGCGTCGTCGTCGACATCGACGGGGGTGGCTTGCTCGAGGAGGTCGGTGGCGTCGGCGTCCCACCGGTCGGTGAGCGTTTTCACTGACTCCCCGGTGGTGGCGTCATCCGGGTCGGGGGCGGTGGGGGTGAGCTGGTCGAGGTGGTCGGCCTCGGGGACGTCGTCGGCGTGGGTGGTCATGGCGTGCTCCCGTTCGGCTCGCAGGCGGGTGTTCTCGACCGTCAGATCCTTGTTCGTGCTGGCCAGGGTGGTGTTGGTGGTCTGCAGGGTGAGGATCTGGGCGATGCCGGTGAGGTTGACCCCGTCGGCCACCAGGGTCCCGATTCGCCCGAGGCGGGTGAGGTCGTCCTGGCTGTAGCGCCGGGTTCCCCCGTTTGTTCGAGACGGTGTGAGCAGGCCTCGGCGTTCGTAGAGCCGCAGGGTGGGAACCGCCACGCCAGCGAGCTCGGCGGCGGTGGTGATGCCGTAGACGCCCCGGTCGGTGCGCTCCCGCAGGGCCATCACGACCTCCTCCGAAAAATCTTGTGCCGCGTCTTGCCTGACGGTAGCAGCGGTGGTACAAAATCTGCATCCGGCGAAGCAGATCGTCGGGGTTCCCACTGTCGGAGCGCGACGGGTGTCGCGCGGAGAGCTCTGTGGAGGTGGTTGGAGATGTTGGTGCGCACCGATCCGTTCCGGGAGCTGGACCGGCTGACCCAGCAGGTGCTGGGCACGGTGGCACGCCCGGCCGGGATGCCGATGGACGCGTGGCGGGAGAACGACACGTTCGTCATCGAGCTCGACCTGCCCGGGGTCGATCCCGGCTCGGTGGACCCCTCTCTGTCAGCATGGGGTGATGCACCAACCGGTGCGTAATCACTGAACGAGGGTGGGGAGATGAGTCCCCTGCGATGACTGTTCTGACGACGATTGCGCGGTCGGGCACCCATGCTGGTGTCGTGAGCGATGACCACCCCAGCGGTGAGGTGCCGGAGCGGGCCCGGCGCAGGTCCTTCACCGCCGCCTACAAGCTGAGGGTGCTGGCGGAGTACGAGGCGGCCGAGCCCGGCCGCCGGGGTGAGGTGCTGCGCCGGGAGGGCCTGTACTCCTCGCACCTGGTGGAGTGGCGTCGGGCTCGTGATGCCGGTGCGCTGGCCGCTCTGGCGGCGACCCGGGGACGCCCGCCGGCTGATCCGGTCGAGCGGGAGAACACCCGGCTGCGGGAACGCAACGCCGCCCTCGAGGCCGAGCTGGACACCGCCCGGCGGGTGATCGAGGTGCAGGGAAAAGTCTCGGCTCTCTTGGACGATCTGTCCAAGAGAGCGCACGAGGCCTCCGCGGCACCCACGCAGCGAAGCTCCGGGCCGAGCTCACCGCCGCGGTCGAGCAGGTGAGCGACGAGGCGGTCCTCGAGCTGGCACCGGTGGTGGGCACGGTCGCGGCGTGCGCCGCGATCGGGCGGTCCCGGGCCACGCACTACCGCCGCCACCGCCAGTCCCCGCCACCACCACGCCCGCCCCGGGTCCCACACCGCGACCGGGCGCAGCCGGGGGCGCTGAGCGCCGCCGAACGCGCCCAGGTGCTCGCGGTGCTGCACAGCGACCGGTTCGTCGACGCCGCCCCCGCGCAGGTGTGGGCGACGCTGCTCGACGAGGGCGTCTACCTGGCCAGCGAGTCGACGTTCTACCGGCTGCTGCGCGGGGTGCACGGCGACGTGCGCGAACGACGGTCCCAGGCCACCCACCCGGCCACGGTCAAACCCGAGCTGATCGCGACCAAGCCCAACGAGGTCTGGTCCTGGGACATCACCAAGCTGCACGGCCCCGCGAAGTGGACCTACTTCTACCTCTACGTGATCATCGACATCTACTCCCGCAAGACCGTCGGCTGGATGGTCGCCACCCGAGAGTCCGCGGCCCTGGCCGAGCAGCTACTCGCCACCACGATCGCCGCCGAGCACGTCGCGGCCGGTCAGCTGACGATCCACGCCGACCGCGGCGCCAGCATGGCCTCCAAACCCGTCGCCCTGCTGCTGGCCGACCTCGGGGTGATCAAGAGCCACAGCCGACCCCGGGTCAGCAACGACAATCCCTACAGCGAGTCGCAGTTCAAAACCCTCAAGTACTGCCCCAGCTTCCCCGGCACCTTCGCCACCCTCCAGGACGCCCGAACCTTCTGCGCCGAGTTCTTCCACGCCTACAACCACCACCACCGCCACGCCGGACTCGGCCTGCTCACCCCCGCCGTCGTCCACGACGGCCACGCCGAGACCGTCCGGGCCCAACGCGCCCTCGTCCTGACCGCCGCCCACACCCAACACCCCCACCGCTTCCGCCACCCACCCCAACCACCACGACTACCCGAACCAGCATGGATCAACCCACCCACCGCAACAGAGCCCATCACTCACAAATAGACAAGATCAACTGCCCCAAAGAGGTTGACAGGTTCCGGACCTGGACGTGGAGCGCAACGTGCTCACGATCCGCGCCGAGCGCGGCCCGCGGGCCAGCGACGCCCACGAGCGGGTGGTCTCGGAGCGCCCCCGGGGGGTGTTCAGCCGTCAGGTGATCCTTGGTGACACCTTGGACACCGAGCACGTCACCGCTGAGTATCGGGCGGGGGTGCTGCGGCTGACGATCCCGGTGGCCGAGCGGGCCAGGCCCCGCAAGATCGCCGTCAGCAGCGACACCCACGACCAGCACGCCATCAACGCCTGAACCGGGGGGTGGTGGCGATGAGCTCCACACCAACCCCGTCCGCCCCGGTGCTGGAGGCGGCCGAGGAGATCGTCGAGGACTGGGTGTCGGCCGAGTTCGACCGGATCGTGGCCCTCGAGTGGCCCGGCCGGCGGAGGGTGCCGACCAGGGTCGGGCTGCGTACGCCCACACCCGCCGAGGACCACCGGTGGAGGTGTCCGCCGGGCCAATGTCCAGTGCAGCGACCCGGCGGTCGGGGCCCGGCTCAGCAGGCCCCCCGCAGGCAGCGTTCACCCCCGGTAGCTGCCTGAGCCCTGTCTGACCTGATGCGAGGAGGTGGTGCCCGGTTCCTGAGCAGACAAGACCGTCCGCGACGTGCCCCGCCCCACGGCGGGGCACGTCGCCACACCCGCGACCCGACAGGATCAGCCTTCCCCACAGGCCCTGTCTCGCACAGACCATCGGCTGCGGCTTCGCCACCCCGGCAGATCACCGCGCCAACACCCGCCGCCTCTCCATTCGGAGGGGCTGTCTCGTTAACGGTGTTTCCGGCGGTTGGTCTCAGTAGGTTTCGGGTGCCGGCCAGCGGTCGGCGAAGGTGATGGCGAACGCGTTGAGCGCTGGCTTCCACCTCATGGTCCATCGTGTCCTGCCTCGCCCGGTCGGGTCCAGCGATCGGGTCACCAGGTAGAGACACTTCAAGGCGGCTTGGTCGCTGGGGAAGTGCCCGCGGGCCTTCACCGCCCGCCGGTAGCGGGCGTTGAGGGACTCGATGGCATTCGTCGAGCAGAGCACGGTGCGGATCTCGACGTCGTAGTCGAGGAAGGGCACGAACTCCTCCCACGCGTTCTCCCAGAGCCGGGTGATCGCCCCGTACTTGCTGCCCCACTTCTCGGTGAGCTCCTCCAACGCCGCCCGCGCGGCAGCCGCGTTGACCGCGGTGTAGATCGGTTTCACGTCGTGCCGGAGTGCGTCCCAGTCCCGTCTGGAGGCCAGCCGGAAGGTGTTGCGGATCAGGTGGATGATGCAGGTCTGGACCGTGGCCAACGGCCAGACGTTGCCGACGACGTCGGGCAGACCCTTCAGCCCGTCGCAGACGACGAAGAACGTGTCGCTCACGCCGCGGTTCTTGAGGTCGACCAAGACGCTCATCCAGAACTTGGCGCCTTCCCCGCCGGTGCCGGCCCACAGGCCCAGCACGTCCTTCTCCCCGGCCAGGCTGACCCCGATCGCGGCGTAGATGGGCCGGTTGGCGACCTGCCCGTCACGAATCTTGACCACGATGGCGTCGATGAAGATCGCCGCGTAGACCCCGTCCAGCGGTCGGGTGGACCAGGTCTGCATCTCCTCCAGAACCTTGTCGGTGATCCGGCTGACCGTCTCCTTGGACACCGACGCCCCGTAGATCTGGTCGAAGTGGGCGGCGATCTCTCCGGTGGTCAAGCCCCGGGCGTACAGGGACAAGACGACCTCGTCGACCTCACCGAGGCGGCGCTGCCGCTTGCGCACGATGACCGGCTCGAAGGTGCCCTCACGGTCACGGGGGACCTCGAGCTGCACCTGGCCGGTGGCGTGGGTCAGGACCGTCTTCGTCCTCGTGCCGTTGCGGACGTTCCCGGAGTCCCGCTCGCCGGGGGCCCGGTTCTTCTCGTGCCCGAGGTGGGCGGTCATCTCCTCGTTCAGGGCCGTCTCCAGGACCGTCTTGGTGAACTGCTTGAGCAGCCCGTCAGGCCCGGTCAGGGACAGGCCCTGCTCCTGGGCCAGCCGGACCAGCTCCCGGGCAGCGACCTCCTCAGCCGTGGGCTCCTGCCTCTTCTTCGCGGTCATGTCACTCAGTGTCGTTGTCATCACGGCACCTTCCCCGCCGACTCCCGTCAGCGTGTTGGGCCGGAAACACCGTTAAATCCACAGTCCCCATTCGGACACCCTGCAGCGCTAGTTGACGCGGTCGAACTGGTCGACGTCGAGGTGGAGCTGTCCGTCGTTGCCGGGCACGAGGGTCATCTGGTGGGTTTCTGACTGTGGTGCGCCGCCGGGCCGGGTGAAGGTGACGTTGGCTGTGGCGGTGAGCGATCCGTCCTGTGCGGTGATGGTGCCCAGCGTGACGCTGGTGAACTGGGCGAAGAAGTCGCGGTAGGAGGGGTAGCCCTGCGCTTGCAGGGTGGGGCCGGCCAGGGCGTAGGCCTGCGCGATGTTCCCGGGCAGCAGTGCGTAGTAGCTGGTCAGGGCCTGCCGGACGTCGGCAGCGAGGACGGGGGAGCTCGCCCCCCGGCTCTGTGGGGTGGCGGCCGGTGGCGGTGTGCTCGGCGCTGCCGTGGTGGTCGACGGTGCGGTGGTGGTGGGTGGCGGGGGTGTCTCGCTGGGGGTCGGTGCAGGTGCTCCCGTGGCGGTGGCAGGGGCGGACATCGTCTGCGGGGTGGGGTCGGAGCTTGTCAGCAGGTAGGTGGCGCCGCCGAGGACCCCGAGGACCAGCAGGGCGACGGCGGCAGCGACCACTCGACGCGGGGCAGCACGCGGTGGTGTCCCGGGCGGGGGACCGAACGGTGGCTTCCCCGGACCCGGTTCCCACGGCGCGGGTTCCGCGGTGCCTGCGTACCTCGGTGTGCCCGGAGCGTCGCCGCCTGCTGGCCTCGGGAGGAGGTCCCGGGGCGAGGCGGGTAGCTGGAGGGGGAGGGTGAGGACGACGGTGGGGTCCCCGTCGCGTCCGGCAGCAAGGGCGCTGAGTGCGTCGCGCACCTGAGCGGTGGTGGGGCGGTGGGCCGGGTCGACGTCGAGCATCCGCAGCAGCAGGGGTGTCATCGCTGCCGCCTGGCGTGGGGGGTCGAACTCCCCGCGGGCAACACGGTGCAGCAGCAGGAGCGAGTTGTCGCCGGCCCCGAACGGTGGGCGTCCCTCGAGGGAGGTGTACAGCGTCGCACCGAGGGAGAAGACGTCGCTGCGGTGACCGGGTTCTCCTCCTCGGGCGATCTCGGGGGCGAGGAAGGCGGGGGTGCCGGTGAGCATCCCGGTCTGGGTGAGCGCGACGTCCCCGGCGGCGCGGGCGATCCCGAAGTCGGTGAGCTTGACGATGCCCTGGGCCTGCCCGCCCCACCCGATGAGGATGTTGGCGGGCTTGACGTCGCGGTGGACGATTCCCGCGGCGTGCACGGCGGTGAGTGCGTCGGCGACCTGGGCCCCGATCTGGGCGACCTGCGGCACAGGGAGGACACCGTCGGTGGTGAGGACCTCGGCGAGGTTGCGGGAGGGCAGGTACTCCATCACCAACCACGGTTGTCCTGCGTCGACGATCACGTCGAGGACCGCGACCGCGTGTGGGTGGTTCAGCCGGGCTGCGATGCGCCCCTCCCGCAGCACTCGTTGCCGCTGTTCGGCCATCGCTGCCCCGGTCATGCCCACCGGGGTGATCACCTGCTTCACGGCGACCTGTCGTCCGAGGAGCTCGTCGTGGGCCAGCCACACGGCCCCCATCCCACCGCCACCGAGCTCGCTGAGCAGGTGGTAGCGCCCCGCTACGACGATCTCCGGGACCGTCATGAGTGCGCGGGAGACGCCCAGGTGGTCACCGGCCGGACGGTACCGCTGCAGGACCGTCGCCCCTGAACGACGGTGGTGCGGGTGCGCCCACGTCCGGTCGCACCCAGCTGCGACCAGCTGCTCGTCGTCGGCAAGGCCGGCGTCCGCCAGCGGCCGATCGGAGCAGGTGATTCCCCGACGGTCCATCTCGTCGTGCGGGCCTTCCCGCTGTGCGTGCGCACCACGCGGGTCACGTGGTTCGGTCACCAGTGCAGACGGGACGAGGATCGGGTTCCTCACGTGCCGGGAGGGTCCCGCCCTGCTGATGATCCACAGGGGCATGCGCAGCTCCACGCGCTGGGCTCCGGTGTGGCCTCGGCTGGCCGGACGGTTCCAGGTGACGGCGATGGATCGTCGTGGGAGGGCCTCGAGCGCGGATGCCGAGCGCTACTCCCTCGAGGTGGAGTACGAGGACGTCATCGCTGTCGCCGAGCACCTCTCAGCGCGTCAGGGAACCCCGATCACCGTGTTCGGGCACAGCTACGGCGCGGTGTGCGCGCTCGTCGATCTGGGTTCCGAGTGTCTTCTCGAGAACCGGTCTGATCTTGGCCCGGGATCGCGGATGGGCCTCGGCGTAGCGTCCGAGCGAGGCGGTGGTGGCGTCGGGGTCGAGTCGTCGCGCAACCGCTGCGACAGGTGCGTGGCTGCCGAGGTGGACCCTCACGTGCGGGCTGGCTTCCACGTTGCGGAGCCACTGTGCCCGGCGACCAAATCCTGCGACTACGACGCAGCAGTCCGGGCTGGGACGGTCGACGACCTCCAGCACGACGTAGCGAGGCAGCCCCGAGCCCCTCCCGAACACCGCGCCGAGCCTGGCCCGGTACATCCATGCAGCACGGTGGCACCCGCCCGGGCGACCGAGCTCCGAGCCTCCACGACCTCAACCAACGCCGTTGTGGCGCGAGGCGCACCTGCCGTTGGTCCCGAGCTCCGTCGTCCCGCGGCTCGTACACGCCCGCCGGACCATCTCACGACGACCAGACCGGTCACTGATCGTCCACCGGTGTCCCACCGGCACCACCCAGCGGAACGTGCTGGAGAAGCCGTCCTCGGCACCAGCGCGACCTCGAACACTCGCACCGACTCATGCCGGCCGTTCCGGTCGCGCGGGTGACCAGGACCGCGAACGCGGAGAGGCCGCCCACCGCGGTGGCGACGCGTCTCGCGCCAGCACCGTGCTGCGATCGGTGAGCGGTGATCGCCGTCCGCTGCCTGTCGGTGGGTGTGGATAGGTTCGGCCGGTGATGGACGTGATGGCCGGCCCGCTGCGGCGGTACCTGCAGCAGGGAAGGGACGCGATGGTGCGCGCGCTGGAGGGGCTGGACGAGTTCGACGCGCGGCGCCCGCTGACCCCGAGCGGCACGAACATCCTGGGGTTGGTCAAGCATCTCGTCGGAGTCGAGCGTTCGTACCTCGGTGCGTGCGTCGGTCGGCCGCCGGAGTTCACCCTGCCGTGGGAGGAGGACGGCTCGGTGTGGGACGGCGCCGACATGTGGGTGCGCGCCGAGGAGTCCCGCAGCTACATCGTGGACCTCTACCACCAGAGCTGGCGGAGCTCTGACGCGTCGATCGATGCGTTGCCGTTGGACGCTGAGGCCTACGTCCACTGGTGGAAGGAGGGCACCCGCCGTCCCTCCTTCGGCAGCCTTCTCGTCCGGGTCGTGGCCGAGACCGCGCAGCACGCGGGTCACGCAGAGATCCTGCGCGAGGGTCTCGACGGCCAGGGCGGTCGAGACTCCGGCTCGTTCGGCGACGACGTCACCTGGACGTCGTACCTCGCCCGCATCCACGCCGCCGCCGACCCGTTCCGGAACCCTGCCTGACCACCGTCGCGACCTCCGCACCAGGACCCCGCCGACGAACGCCCAACGGCTCGATCAGGGTGACGCCGGCCGGACCGCGCCGATCCCGCTCCGGCCACCGGTCGTCCACCGGTCGCACCGCCGACTGAACCGACCCGCAGCGCACCGGTGCCCGGTCGGCGATCGGCGTGCGGTCTGCTGGCACCGACGGGGTGGAGCCTGACCGCGTGGAGCCTGACCGTGTGGTGCTCGTGCGTCCAGGTGGAGACGAGCCAGCCAGGGGCCAGGTCGGGTTGCCACACTCAAGCGTCACGTGCCGGGGTGAACCGGCCGCCGACGGCGACCATGACGGCAGCCAGGGCGGCGGCGGCGGTGCCGGAGATGAGCAGGGGCACGGTGCCGGTGGCGTTCCAGGCGAGCCCGGCCCAGGTGCCGGCGACGAGGACGGCGCCACCGGTGACGGCCTGGTAAAGGCCCTGGGCGCCGGAGGTGCGGTCGGCGGGGGCGAGGTCGGCGATCCACGCCTTGCCGACCCCGTCGGTGGCGGCGGCGAAGAACCCGTACAGAGGCAGCAGCAGGAACACCCACCCCGGGGAGTGCACGAGGCCCAGGCCGAGGTAGCCCACGGCGAAGAAGCCGAGGCCGGTGGCGAAGACCAGGTGCCGCGGTACGCGGTCGGAGATCGCCCCCAGCGGGTAGGCGGCGAGGGCGTAGACGGTGTTGTAGAGGATGTAGGCGCTGATCACCCCACCGAGGGAGAGCCCGAGCTGGCTGGCCCGCAGCAGCAGCAGGGCGTCGGGGAAGTTGACCAGCCCGAACACCCCGAGGGTGATGATGAGCGAGCGCAGCCGCGGCGGCAGGGCCGTCGGCCTCGCGATCGGGGCCCGGGCGGGGCGGGTGCGTCGGCGCACAGCGGCCCGGCCCGGGGCGGGTCCGGTGTCCTCGTGGACGGCGCGGATCAGCAGCACCGACAGGACCGCGGGGATGACGGCGATGACCAGCAGCGGTCGGACCTGGTGGCCGAGCAGCTCGTAGAGGCCCAGGCCCACGGCGGGTCCGACGACGGCCCCGGCGGTGTCGGCGGCCCGGTGGAACCCGAAGATCCGCCCCCGGGCAGAAGGGTCGGCACCCACCATGAGCAGGGCGTCGCGGGGGGCGCCGCGGATGCCCTTGCCGACCCGGTCCACCGCCCGCCCGGCCAGGACGACCGGCCACACCACGGCGAGGGCGATGAGGACCTTGCCGACCGCGGCGAGGCCGTAGCCGACGGCGATCAACGGGCGCCGGGCCCGGGTGTCCCCCAGCCGCCCGGCCACCAGCTTCGTGACCGCGGCCACGCCCTCGGCGATGCCCTCGACGATGCCGACGACGGCGACCGGCGCCCCGAGGGTGGTGGTGAGGAAGATCGGCAGGATCGGGTAGAGCAGCTCGCTCGCCGCGTCCTGCAGGAAGCTGACCCCGGAGAGCGTCTTGACGTTCGGCGTCAGCCACCCCCGGTCCACGGTGTCACCGGGGTCCCCACCCGGGGCAGCGTCGGTGGGACGGGGTTCGTGGCTCACCGGACCATCGTGGCCGGGGACGCACGCTCGCGGTCAGCCGGGTCGGGAACCGGTGATGATCCGATGAGCTTCGTGCGCGGAGACGGTGCACTGGGCGGGTGATCACGACGGGAACCAGGGCCGGGGCGGGCACGCCCGCGGTATGGGGCTTCCTGCCGGGCCAGGTCCGTCCCCGTCCGTGTTCCAGCTTGGGTGTTCGCAACGCACCACTGGTCCGCCCCGGCGTGGCGGGGTGGACCAGTGGTGGGTTGGGTCAGGGGTGTGGCGGTGAGCTCGGTCAGCGGCCGATGGCTGCCAAGGTCTCGCTGGCCAGGGCGGCTTCGCCGATGGCGTTGGGGTGCACCGGGAGGGCGTTCACGGGAGCGACCAGGGGCTCCATCCACCGGTTGGTGGGTCCTGAGCAGGCGTCGTGACCGGTCGAGGGGGTGGCGGTGTCGACGTAGCGGGCACCGGTCGCGGCGGCGGCCCGGCGCACCACGTCGTTGGCGACCTTCCCCTGGTTGAGTAGCCACGGGACGTCACCTTCGGAGATGCCGGTGATGGCGAAGCAGGCCGGCGAGAAGGCGGGGGGCAGGATCTGCGGGTATCCGAGGATGACGATGCTCGCGCGCGGGGCCTTGGCGCGCACCGCGGACAGCGCCTTGACCAGCGCCGGGTAGGTCTTTTCCTCGATGATCTTGGTGTACTTGTCGCCGTTCGCATCCTTGCACGGGCTGCCGGTGGGGTCTGGCCTCCCAGTTTCAGGCGAACGGACGAGGAAGGCACAGCCGAAGAACGTGTCGAAGAAGACGCCCCCGTCGTTGCCGCTGATGGTCATGGTCACCAGCCGGGTGTCCTTGCTGACCGCGTCCAGCTGAGGAGGCGCCACCACCACCCCTTTATCTGTCTTCTGCGGGGTGAAGAAGTCGGTGGTCCTGGCGCCGCTGCACGTCACGTCCGTGTACGCGGCGGGGTGCGTGGTCTTCGCGATGACCTCGGAGTAGTTCACCGTGGAGCGGAGGCACCCGCCAGGGGAACCGGCGACCTGCGGAAGGATCCCGGCGCCGGAGGAGTAGCTGTCGCCCAGGGCGACGTAGGGGGAGGTCTTGATCGAGGCGGCCGCCGCGTTGGGCGGGGTCGTCTTCGCGTCGGCGGTGGTCGTGATGCCGACCAGGCCGACACCGACGAGGGCGGCGCAGGTCACGAGCGAAGCGATTCGGCGCAAGGGGGGGCTCCAACGGTGAGGGGCTGGGCAGCTGCGTCCAGCCCGGGATGGTGTGACGGACGTTACACACGCTAAGGATCCGTGTCACGTGGTCGGTGGGCTGGTTGCGGGGAGCCGCCTGACGTCGGCGGAAACGGCGCAGACCGCCAAGGCCGGCCGGTCGCGCCCTCCGGGGCGCTCCGGCAGCCAGCCGAGACGCAACCCGGGACTGCCCGGCCGCACTCCTGACCGCGCCCCGGAGATCCAGTGCTCAAACCCCGCGCACCCCGGTGCCCGCTGCGGCGATACCTCTCAGGGGCCGCACACCCCACCCGGCGTGTCCGACGCCCCACCCAGGGTGCTGCGCCTGGCCCGTTCGGGCCAGGCCCTGGTCAGGCAGCGGGTGGCCGGTCCTGCCGACGCGGCGGGGTGCCCGCGGAGCCGAGGATCGACCTCGACGCCCCGCGACCGGCGGAGCGCGGGCCCGAAGGAGATCATCATGCCGTTCATCCAGGTCAAGGTCATCGAGAACGTCTTCACCGACGACCAGAAGCAGGAGATCGTCCGCCGCCTCACCGATGCCCTGGTGGCCATCGAGGGCGAGAACATGCGTCCCGTCACGTGGTGCGTGGTCGAGGAGGTCCGCAGCGGCAGCTGGGGGATCGCTGGGAACCCGCTCACCACCGCTGACGTCAAGGCGCTGGCGGCCGGAGTGGGCGTCTGAGCGCGCGACCATCGTCGGGTCGGCTCGGGTGGGTGCCGCCGGCGCCCACCGAGGGGTGCCGGGGGGCGATACTGACGGGGTGGCATCCCTGGTGTCCGCCCGGTCGGCCCTCGACGCGGGTTCCTGGCTGCTCGCCATAGCCGAGTACCGGGCTGTCGCCGAGGAGACCGGGGACCCGTTGGCCCACGAGGGACTGGCCCAGGCCGCCTGGTGGCTCGACGACGCTGTCACCTGCGTCGGCGCTCGGGAGCAGGCCTACCGGCGCCACCGGGCGCTCGGGGACCCGCTCGGTGCTGCGCGAGCCGCCACCGCCCTCGCCTGGGACTGCCTGTTGTTCGGTCATGGCGAGGCGGTGGCGCTGGGCTGGTGGGGGCGGGCCGGATCACTGCTCGAGGAGCTGGGCGAGTCCGCCGAGCACGGCTGGCACGCCATGCGGGAGGCGGAGCTCGCCCTCGAGGTCGGGCACGACCCGGACCGGGCGCTCGGGGCTGCCCGCCGTGCGGCGGCCGTCGGGAAACGGCTCGGCCTGGGCGACCTCGAGGTCGTCGGCGTTGCCCTGCAGGGTCTCGCCATGACGAGCGCGGGGGACGTGGAGGAGGGCATGGTGCGGCTGGACGCCTCCGTGGCCGCCGCCATCTCGGGCGACGTGCCGGACCCGATGTGGATGGGGAAGGTCTGCTGCTGGGTCATCGCGGCCTGCAACCACAGCAAGGACGTGACGCGGGCGGCGGACTGGTGCCGACGGGTGGAGGCCCTCTGCACCGAGCGCGACCTCGCACCCCTGTTCACCGTGTGCCGCATCCAGCACGCGACGGTGCAGGTGGCGCGGGGGTCGTGGCGCGAGGCCGAGCAGGAGCTGGTCGGGGTCCTCGACCAGCTCTCGGCGTCGCGCCGCGCCTCCCGGTTCGACGCCGTCGTGCAACTCGGTGAGCTCCGGCGCCGACAGGGCCGCGTCGACGAGGCGGAGGCGCTGTTCGCGCAGGCCGAGTTCCACCCGTCCGCGATCGTGGGACGCGCCCGGATGCTGGTGTCCGCCGGCGATCCGGCGAACGCCTGGGCGTCGATCGCGGGTCTGCTGGCGCGGATGCCGCCGGACGGTCGACTGGCCCGTACCGACGTGCTGCTGCCCGCCGTGCTCGTCGCGCTGGCCGCCGGGTGCGAGGGTGCCGCCCGGGTCCTGGCGGCGGAGCTGCGAGCGACCGCGGAGCTGACCGGCACGCACTGGCTCATGGCCACGGCCTCGGTCGCAGAGGCCTCCCTGCAGCCGCCGTCGGCCGCGGTGCCCCTGCTGACCGAGGCGGTGCGCAGGTTCAACGCCGCCGACCTGCGCTTCGACGAGGCCCACACCCGCCTCAGCCTCGCCGAGGCGCTGCTGGCCACGGGCGAGGTGACCGTGGCCCGCCGCCACCTCGCGCTCGCGACGGAGGTGTTGACCGAGCTGTGCGCCGGGGAGGACCTGGCGCGGGCCCGACGGCTCGCCCCCGCCGCCGGCGTGCCGTCGGGTGGCCCGCTCTCGGCGCGGGAGCGGCAGGTGCTGCGGTTGGTGTCGCAGGGGATGAGCAACCAGGAGATCGCGGTGTCGCTCGTGCTCAGCGAGCACACGGTGCACCGGCACGTCGCCAACATCCTGACCAAGCTCGGTCAGACCTCCCGCACCGGTGCCGCCTCGCACGCCATCCACGCCGGCCTGCTGTGACCCGGCGGCAGGCCGTCCACAGTGGATGGACCGGGCGAGCGCCGTGGACACCGCCCTCGCGGGGGTCGGCCTGTACGTGTGCGCGACGCTGGGTACTCGCGCGGCCGAGGCAGCCGGCATGCGTCGCTGCGAGTGTTCGACGTCGTGCTGGTGTCGAGGGCCGCTCCTCAGCGCGTTCCGCTGGGTGATGCCGGTCGGGCACCGGTAGCTCCGACGGCGGCTGCGGTGAGGAGCAGGAGGCCGCCGAGGAGGTAGACGGCTCGGATGCCGAGGGTGTCGGCGAGGAGTCCGCCGCCGAGGAGGCTGAGCAGGCGGCCGGTCTGCCAGAGCATGTCGAACCCGGCGAAGGCCCGGCCGCGGAGGTTCTCCGGGACGCGGGACTGGATGAGGCTGGCGAAGGTGACGGTGCCGGTGGAGGTGGACAGCCCGTACAACACCAGTGCCGTGGCGGCCAGGGGGAGGTTGGTGGCGACGGCCAGGATCAGGTCGACGGCTCCGCGGAGGGCGTAGGGCCCGAACACGAACAGGGGTCGGCGGGGGTTGGTGATGCGCCGCAGCAGCAGCAGGGGTCCGATGGCGGCGCCGACCCCGATCGCGGCGACGAGCACCCCGAAGCCGCTGGCACCGCCGAGGCGGTCCTGGGCGAGGACGACGAGCAGGGCGCTGGTGGCGCCGGCGGACAGCGCCGCGAGGAGCTGCCCGACCGCCAGTGCCTTCAGCAGCGGTAGCGCGGCCAGGGCGGCGAGGCCCTCGCGGGCGTGGGCGAAGGGGCTCACCACCTGCACCGGGGTGGTGCGTTCGGGTTCGTGCAGTCCCCGCAGGACCAGGGCGGAGACCGCGAAGCTGGCGGCGTTGAGGGCGAAGGCGATCCCGAACCCGACCTGGACGGCGAGCAGGGCCGCGACGGGGGCGACGAGGACCTGGGCGGTGACCGCGGCGGTCCAGATGCCGCTGTTGGCGACGACGAGCTCACCGTCCTCGACGACCGAGGGCAGCAGGGACTGCGCGGCGGGGGAGAAGAACACCTGCCCGCACGACAGCCCGAACGCCACCGCGTAGGCGACCGGGGCGCTGTCGTGCCACACCACCAGGACCCCGGCGAGCAGCACCCGGGCCAGGTCAGCACCGACCATGACCTGCACCCGGGGCAGGCGGTCGACCAGGCTGCCCGCCAGGGGTGCCAGCGCCAGCACCGGGACGATCTCGGCGAGCACCGCCCCCGACACACCCAGCCCCGAGCCGGTCACCGAGATCAGCAGCAACGCCAGGGTCGTGAACTGGGCGACGTCACCGACCTGCGACACCGTCCGGGCCACCCACAACCGCCGGTAGGCAGGACGCCGCAGCAACGTGCGCAGATCAACCCGGGCCGTGGTCATCTACAGCATCGCGCCGAGGTCGGATCCGTGGGTGGGGTAGGCAGCGGTGGCGGACTTGAGCTGGCGGGTGGTGATCCCGACCTTGATGGCCAGGCCGAGGGTGTTGACGAGCTCGCCGGACCCGGGTCCGAGCAGGTGGGCGCCGACGACGAGGTCGGTGGTGCGGTCGATGAGGATCTTCGCCGCCGAGGTGGTCTCGCCGATCCGGTAGCTGGAGTACCAGGTGCTGGTGTCGGAACAGCGCACGACCAGGTCGATGGCCGCGTCGGCGGTGGCCTCGGCCTCGGACATGCCGACGCGGACGAGCTCGGGGATGGTGAACACCGCGGTGGGGATCCCGGTGTAGTCGGGGGTGGTGGTGGTTGCCTTGAGCATGTTGGAGGCGGCGACCTTCGCCTCGGACACCGCGACCGGGGTCAGGGGCATCCCGGCGGTGTCCGCGGAGTCGCCGGCAGCCCACACCCCTGGGTTGGTGGTGGCCTGCAGGTGCCCGCTGACGCGCACCCCCCGCTCACCCCACTCGACGCCCGCGGCGTCCAGGCGCAGGTCGTCGAGGGCGGCGACCCGGCCCGCGCCGTGGACGACGAGGTCGGTCTCGACCGTCTCGGACTGCCCGTCACGCTCGAGGGTCACCCGGTAGCCCCGGTCCACGGGCTCTACCGCGGTGATGGTGGTGCTGCGTCGCACGTCGACCCCGACCTGGCGGCCCCGGTCGACCAGGAGCTCGACGAGGTCGGGGTCGAAGCTGGTCAGGGGGCGTGGCCCGCGGTCGACGATGACGGTGGTGGTGCCGGTGCGGGCGGCGAGGTGGGCGAGCTCGAAGGACACGAAGCCACCTCCGACGAACAGGATCCGCGCCGGCACCGTGTCCAGGTCGAGGAAGTCGGTGCTGTCGATGACGTGCTCGTGGCCGGGGAACCCCAGGGGGCGTGGTCGTGCCCCTGTCGCGACGAGGACCCGCGCCGCGCCGTAGCCGGTGCCGTCGACCTCGAGGCTTGTGGGGCCGGCGAACTGGGCGTGCCCGTGCAGGGTGTCCACCCCGACGGCGGTGAGGGTGTCCTCCATGGATCGGGGGACGGGATCGGTGAAGCCGTGCTTGTGGGCCATCAGCTCGCCCCAGCTGATCCTCAGCCCGCCCTCGTCGATGCCCTTGCCGCGCATCAGGCGGGCACCGTCGATGATCTCCGCCCCGCGTCGCAGGATCTTCTTCGGGTCACACCCCCGCAACGCGCACGTGCCGCCGTAGGGCAGGGCGTCGACGATGGCGACCCGCCACCCCGCGGTGGCGCACTTGGTGGCAGCAGCGACACCGGCCATCCCCGCGCCGATGACCATGAGGTCGTAGGACTCGCTCACCGGTGGTCTCCCGTCGTGGTGGCCGAGCTCGCATCGGGTGTCAGGCCCGGAGCTCCGGGGGTGACGACCGCGCCCCGCTCACGCACCGGTCAACACCGACCGCAGCTGGTCCAGGGTCGGCGCACCCGCCACCCCGTCCGGGGTCACGTACCGGCGACACGTCAGACCTACCAGGGAGCCCGGCCCAGCGAACACGTCGACACCGTCGACCTGGATGCTGGGTGAACCGAGGAACCCGACCCGCTCGGCCTCCTCCGCCGTCTCCACCAGGCGGCGGGTGACCGTGAGGTCTCCTCGCTCAGCGGCGAGAGCAGCCAGGTGTGAGTCGGCGAGCTCCCAGTGCGGGCAGCCCTCGAAGTACAACAAGGTGACGTCCATGCACCCGACGGTAAACCTTGCACCGTAGTACAAGGTCAAGTCGTAGGGTTCGGGCATGCGCATCGGGGACGTCGCCACCGCCACCTGTCTGGAGACCCAGGCCATCCGCTTCTACGAGCGCAAGGGGCTGCTACCCCCTCCGGGACGCAGCCCCAACGGCTACCGGGTCTACGACGCCGCGACGATCACCCGGCTGGAGTTCATCCGCAGCGGCCAAGGGGCCGGACTGACCCTCGCCGAGATCGCCACCGTCCTCGCCGTCCGTGACGAGGGTGACACCCCCTGCGCCCACGTCCGGGCCCTGCTCACCGCGAAGCTGGCCGACGTCCACACCCGGCAACGCCAGCTCCGCGCCCTCGAGACCGAGCTAGACACCCTGATCCGCCGGAGCGACACCCTAGACCCGGCCGACTGCACCGACGCCCAGATCTGTCACATCATCACCCCCGAGCAGGACGCGAAGATCCCCTGACTCGCTTCTCACGACGCACCCCTGGTCCCAGCGTCACGGACGCGCCCGGCAGCTCGCGGCAGCTCGCGGCAGGATCGGGTCGAGCGTGGTCGTCCGTCGCAGGGGGATCGGTGTCCGGCCGGGACTGAGCCGCCGCCGCAGCCGAGCAGGGGACGTCGCACCGGGGATCGGGTGCTGGTGACCGACAGCGCGTCTACTCCGGGGAACAGGCCGGTGCCACTCAGGGAGCGGCCACCGCGTCCGGGGTCCGAGCGTGGAACAGGGCCTCGCTGAGCAGCCGTTGCACGTGGTCGTCAGTTGCGGAGTAGTGCACGTAGGTGCCTTCGCGGCGGCCGGTGACCAGCCCGGCGAGGCGCAGCTTGGCCAGGTGCTGGCTCACCGCCGTCGGCGACGTCCCGGCCAGCTCGGCCAGGCACGCCACGGTCGACTCGCCCTGCAGCAGCGCCCAGAGGATCTTGATGCGGGTGGGGTCGGCGAGCATGCGCAGCGACTCCGCAGCGAGGTGGACCTGCTCCTCGTGCGGCATCGCGAAGTCGTCCCGGTCGGAGTGCACCGTGCCAGCCTAGAGCCTGCGCACGTGCGTACCTACGCGCGTGCGCAGGTACGCTTCTAGCCATGCTTCCTCCCTCCGGGTCGGCCGGAATGGTGCTCGTGTCCGAGGTCCGCTGGGCCGCCACCTCGTTGATCGCCTTCCTGTTGGCCGGGGCCACCCTGCTGAGGGACGGCCCGGGCTGGCTCTCCGGTGTCCTGTTCGCCCTGTGCTACCTCGCCGGCGGGTGGGAGCCCACGCTGGAGGGACTGCGGGCGCTGCGCGAGCGGCGCCTGGATGTCGACCTGCTGATGACCGTGGCCGCTCTCGGGGCGGCGGCCATCGGGCAGGTCCTCGACGGCGGGCTGCTCATCGTCATCTTCGCCACCTCCGGTGCGCTGGAGGCGGTGCTCACCGCGCGCACCGAGGCCAGCGTCCGGCGCCTGCTCGACATCACCCCCGCGCGGGCCCGCCGGGTGCTCCCCACCGGGGACACCATGGACGTGCCGGCCGCCGAGATCACCGCCGAGGACACGGTGCTGGTGCTGCCCGGCGAGCGGATTCCCGCCGACGGGACGATCGACGAGGGGGAGAGCGAGGTCGACGAGTCCAGCCTCACCGGCGAGCCGCTGCCCCGGCGCCGCACCGTCGACGACCGGGTGCTCGCCGGCACCCTCAACGGCACCGGGGCACTGCGGGTGCGGGTGGCCACGGCCGCTGCGGAGTCGGTGCTGGCCCGGGTCTCGGACCAGGTGGAGGAGGCGGTGCAGACCAAGGCCCACCGGCAGCTGCGGATCGAGACCGTGGAGCAGCGCTACTCCACCAGCGTGGTCGTGGCCACCCTCGCCCTGATCGGGCTGCCCCTGGCCCTGGGTGCGGGGATCGAGCCCACCCTGCTGCGGGCCATGACGTTCATGATCGTGGCCTCGCCCTGCGCGATCGTGCTGGCCACCATGCCGCCGCTGCTGGCGGCGGTGGCCACCGCCGGACGCCACGGGGTGCTGGTCAAGGACGCCCGCGTCGTCGAAGCCCTCGCCGGGGTGGACACCGTGGTCACCGACAAGACCGGCACCCTCACCGAGGGCTCCCCACGGGTGGAGCAGGTCGTGGCGCTGGGCCTCAGCACCGGCAAGGAGGTGCTGGCGCTGGCCGCGGCGGTCGAGCTCGGCAGCGAGCACCCCCTGGCCGAGGCCATCACCACCACCGCGCGAGGCCAGGGCCTGCGGGTGCGGGCGGCCACCGCCGTGCGCGCGCTGCCGGGTCGTGGAGTCACTGGCACCGTGGACGGCACGACGGTCGCCGTGCTCGACCCGGCAACCCTGGACGCCGAGCCCGACGAGGTCGCCCCCCAACGCGCGCAGGGACGCACCGCGGTGGTGGTCACGGTGGACGACGAGGCCGTGGGCGTGCTGGGGATCTCCGACGCCGTCCGAGTCGACGCGGCCACCGCGGTCCACCGCCTCGCTGCGCTCACCGGCCGCACGCCGGTGCTGCTGACCGGGGACAGCGCCGCCGCGGCCGCCCCGGTAGCCGCCGCCGTGGGCATCACCGACGTCCGCGCCGGGCTGCTGCCACAGGACAAGACGGCGGCGGTGGCGGCGCTGCAGGCGGGCGGACGCCGGGTGCTGGCCCTGGGCGACGGGGTCAACGACGCCCCCGCCCTGGCCACCGCCGAGGTGGGCGTGGCCATGGGCGCCCGCGGCAGCGCACTCAGCATCGCCGCAGCCGACGTGGTGGTGCTGCGCCCGGAGCTGGGCGGGGTGCCGGCCGTCGTCGAGCTCGCCCGACGGGCACAGGCGGTGGTCACCCAGAACCTCGTGCTCGCCGGAACCGTGATCGTCGCCCTGGTGACCTGGGACCTGCTCGGCACCCTGCCCCTGCCGCTCGGCGTCGCGGGGCACGAGGCCTCGACGGTCGTGGTGTGCCTGAACGGGCTGCGACTGCTGCGCCGGGGCGCGTGGCCCACCACGGCGAGGTCCCCCGGGGGTGACGACCGCCAGCACACCACGGCGGCGAGGCCCACGGTGCAGCGGCGCTGACGCACCCGGCAGCAGGCGCACGCACGTGCACCGTGCGGTGGTGATAGTCGAGACGCCTGCCGTCACCAGCGGTCGAGGTGCAGCACCTCCGAGACCGGCTGGCGCGCAGCAGGCGAGAAGGTCTCGCCGGTGAAGTACGCCGTCGGCAGCAGGGCCCCCTGGTGCACGCCCTCGGGCAGCCCCAGGATCTCGGCGACCTCGGCCTCCCGCATCAGGTGCACCGTCGTCCACGCCGTCCCCAGCCCACGGTCGCGCGCGGCCAGCGCGTAGCTCCACGCCGCCGGCAGCAGCGATCCCCACAGCCCGGCCTGGTTGCCCTCCGGGAGCGGACGCCCGGTCTGCAGGCAGGGGATCACGAGCACCGGCGCCTCGCCCATGTGCTGGCCCAGCCACGAGGCGCTCGTGCCCACCTTCTGCTGCGTCGCGGCCCGCGCGGGGTCGTCGGCGTGCAGGTTGCCGGCGAAGCCCTTCGACGCCTCGTACCGCGCGAAGCACTCCCGGTAGATGTCGCCGATCGCCTCGCGCTGGGCGGCGTCGGTGACCACGAGCCAGTGCCAGCCCTGGGCGTTGCCGCCGCTCGGGGCCTGCAGCGCGATCTCGATGCACCTGCTCACGAGCTCCAGCGGGACCGCCCGCTCGAGGTCCAGCCTCTTGCGCACGGTGCGGGTGGTGGTGAGCAGCTCGTCGGTCGTCAGGGTCGGCGTCATAGAGTCAGGCTCCCAGACCCGTGAAGGAGTGCCACCCCCATGCCGCAGCTGCAGCGAGATGGTGACGTGTTCGTGCTCGACCTCAACGTCGGCGGCGCCCGCGACACCGAGAACCGCTTCTCCCCGGAGTGGCTCGCCGAGGTCGACCAGCTGCTCGAGGAGGTGCTGGCCTCCACCGGGGACGCCGCCCTGGTCACCACGGGAACCGGCAAGTTCTACTCCAACGGCCTCGACCTCGACTGGCTCTCCGGCCACCTGGACCAGACCGCGACGTACGTGGCCACCATCCAGTCGCTGCTCGCCACGGTGCTCACCTTCCCGATGGTGACCGTGGCCGCGATGAACGGGCACACCTTCGCCGGGGGCGGGATGCTCGCCCTCGCCCACGACACCCGGGTCATGCGCGTGGACCGTGGCTTCTTCTGCCTGCCCGAGGTGGACATCCACATCCCGTTCACCCCCGGCATGGCCGCCCTGATCCAGGCCCGGCTCAGCAAGACCACCGCGCACGAGGCGATGACCACGGCCCGGCGCTACGGCGGGGCCGACGCGCTGGCGGCAGGGATCGTCGACGAGACCGCGGACGAGGCCGACGTGCTCGGGCGCGCCGTGGCCCGGGCGGGCGCGCTGACCGGCAAGCGCGGGGACACCCTCGCGGCCATCAAGACCACGATGTACGGCCCGGCCGTCCAGGCGCTGCGCGAGAGCGCCGGGATCAGCCTCGGTGGCTGAGCCCGCCCGGGACCGCGCCACTGCGGCGGTGAGCACGCACGCGGCCGAGCTGCATGCCCTCTCGCACTCCCTGCACGCCGAGCCGGAGATTGCCTTCGCCGAGCGCCGCAGCGCGGCGAAGCTGACGGAGTCGTTGTCCCAGCACGGGTTCGACGTCCGTCGCGGTGTCGCCGGCCTGCCCACGGCCTTCGACGCGACCTTCGGCAGCGGCGAGCTCGTCATCGGGCTGTGCGCCGAGTACGACGCTCTGCCCGAGGTGGGACACGCCTGTGGGCACAACGTGATCGCCGCCGCGGCCCTCGGGGCCGGGTTCGCGCTGGCCGAGGTGGCCGACGAGCTCGGGATCACCGTGCGCGTGATCGGCACCCCGGCCGAGGAGACCGGGGGCGGCAAGGTGCTGATGCTCGACGCGGGGGTGTTCGACGGCGTGGCCGCGGCGATGATGGTGCACCCCAACCCGGTGGAGACCGTGGCGTCGCCCTCGCTCGCCATCGCCGACGTGGCCGTCCGCTACACGGGCAAGGAGAGCCACGCCGCCGCGGCACCGCACCTGGGCCGCAACGCCGCGGACGCGATCACGGTGGCGCAGGTGGGGATCGGGCTGCTGCGCCAGCACCTGGAGCCGGGCCAGATGGTGCACGGCATCGTCAGCCACGGCGGGGCGGCCCCGAACATCGTCCCGGCGCACACCGAGGCGCTCTACTACCTCCGTGCGCGGGACCTCGAGTCGCTGCGGCGCATCACCGCACGCGCGCGCGACTGCTTCGCGGCCGGCGCGCTGGCCACCGGGTGCACCCACGACGTGGTCGAGATCTCGCCGACCTACGCCGAGCTCGCCCCGGACGCCTGGCTCGCGCAGGCCTACCGCACGGCGGTCACCGCGCTGGGTCGCACGCCGCTGAGCCGCGCGGAGGAGGTGCTGCGCCAGGCGGGCAGCACCGACATGGGCAACGTGACCCGCGCCCTCCCCGGCATCCACCCGACCGTGGCCATCGACTGCGGCGACGCGGTGAACCACCAGCCGGAGTTCGCCGCGGCCTGCGTCAACGCCTCGGCCGACCGCGCCGTGCTGGACGGGGCGACGGCCCTGGCGCACACCGCGATCGCCGCCGCCACCGACGCGGACCAGCGTGACCGGCTGCTCGAGGGGGTGGCGCGCCGGTGAGCTCACCGGACTGGCTCGAGGCCTGGCTGACCACGGGCCGGGACGAGCTGGTGACGTGGCGCCGCCACCTGCACGCCCACCCCGAGCTCTCCCGCGACGAGCACGCCACCACCGCCTACGTGGCCGAGCGGCTCGCCGCGGCAGGCCTGACCCCGCGGGTGCTGCCCGGCGGGACCGGACTGCTGTGCGACGTGGGCGGGGGTCCCGGACCCCTGGTGGCGCTCCGGGCGGACATGGACGCCCTGCCGCTGCAGGAGACGACCGGGGCCGAGTACACCTCCACCGTGCCGGGGGTGTCCCACGCCTGCGGTCACGACGCCCACACCGCGCTCCTGCTGGGCGCGGGCCTCGCGCTCGCCTCGGCGGGTCCGCTGCCCGGACGGGTGCGCCTGCTGTTCCAGCCGGCCGAGGAGGTCATGCCCGGGGGGGCGCACGACCTGCTGGCCGCCGGGGCCCTGGAGGGCGCGTCCCGGGTGTTCGCCCTGCACTGCGACCCCCGGCTGGCCGTGGGGCGGGTGGGCATCAAGTCCGGCGCCGTGACCAGTGCCTGCGACGTGCTCGAGCTGGAGGTGCACTCCCCGGGCGGGCACACCTCGCGCCCGCACCTCACCGCCGACCTGGTGCACGCCCTGGGCACCGTCATCACCGGGCTGCCGGCGCTGCTGAGCCGACGGATCGACCCCCGCACCGGCACCGTGCTGGTCTGGGGCGCAGTGCAGGCAGGGCAGGCGGCCAACGCCATCCCGCAGTCGGGCCTGCTCCGCGGCACGCTGCGCACCGGGGACCGGGAGACCTGGGGGCTGCTCGAGCCGCTGGTGGCCGAGGCCGTCACCGCCCTGCTCGCCCCGACGGGGGTCACCCACGTGCTGCGGCACGTCCGGGGCGTGCCGCCGGTGGTCAACGAGCGCACCAGCACCCGGCTGCTGAGGGCGGCCGTGGCGGACGGGGTGGGGGAGTCCGCGGTCGCACCGACGCTGCAGTCCAGCGGGGGGGAGGACTTCGCCTGGTACCTGGAGCGGGTGCCCGGGGCGATGGGCCGCCTGGGCGTGTGGCCGGGAACCGGGCCCCAGCTGGACCTGCACCAGCCGACCTTCGACCTCGACGAGCGCGCGCTCGAGGTGGGTGTGCGCACCCTCGTGCACTGTGCGCTGGAGACCTGGGCGCTGGAGACCCGGGCGCTGGAGACCCGGGCGCTGGAGACCCGGCCCCTGCGTCCCGCGGTGCGCGGCTAGGCCTCGTGCGTGCCGGGCCCGACGTTGCGGGCGGCGCGCACCCGCAGGTCGTAGACGTAGTCCTCGGGGGCGCCGGCGGCGTAGGCAGCGTCGGCCATCACCCCGAGGTAGCGGGCGGAGGGCAGCCCGCCCTCGTAGCTGTCCAGCACGTAGAGCCAGGGCAGCACCGAGCCGTCGAGGGTCTGCACGCGCAGCTTGAGCTTGCGGTGGATGCCGAGCTCACCGCCCTCCCAGCGGTCGAGGCTGCGCTCGTCCTCCGGGCTCATGTCGTAGAGGACGACGAAGACCTGGCTGTCGGGATCCTCCACGACGGTGGCCAGGGCCCCCTCCCAGCCGAGGTCCTCCCCGGCGAAGGTCAGCCGCCAGCCCAGGAGCCAGCCCGTTCCCGCCATCGGCGAGTGCGGAGCCCTCTCGAGCATCTGCTCGGGGTCCATGTTCGAGCCGTACGCGGCGTAGATCGGCACGGTCGGTCAGCCTAGTGGGCCCACCGGAGGCGGGTCAGCGGTGCCTGGGTGAGTCGGTAACCTGGGCCGACAGACAGATTCCTGCCTTGGAGGACACCGTGACCCGGATCGTCATCATCGGCGGCGGCCCGGCCGGCTACGAGGCGGCCCTGGTCGCGGCGCAGCACGGCGCCGACGTGACGGTCGTGGAGGCCGAGGGCGTGGGTGGGGCGTGCGTGCTCTACGACTGCGTCCCGTCGAAGACCTTCATCTCCTCGGCCGGCGTCCGCACGGACCTCCGCCGCGCCAGCGACCTCGGCGTGAACATCGACCTCGAGCGTGCCGCGGTCGAGCTGCCCACCGTGCACGGCCGCGTCCAGGCCCTGGCCCTGGCGCAGTCCGCGGACATCCGGGCCCGGCTGCAGCGCGAGGGCGTGCGCCTGGTCCCCGGCCGCGCCCAGATCGTGGACGACGTCCCCGGCATGGCGACCCACCGCGTCTCGGTGCAGCCCGCGGACGGTGAGCCCGTGCTCCTCGACGCCGACGTCGTCCTCATCGCCACCGGCGCCAGCCCGCGCATCCTGCCGACCGCCCAGCCCGACGGCGAGCGCATCCTCACCTGGCGCCAGATCTACGACCTCGACGAGCTGCCCACCCACCTCGTGGTGGTGGGCTCCGGGGTCACCGGCGCGGAGTTCGTCTCCGCGTACACCGAGATGGGCGTGCCGGTGACGCTCGTCTCCAGCCGGGACCGGGTGCTGCCCGGGGAGGACGCCGACGCGGCCTCCGTGCTGGAGGACGTGCTGCACGAGCGCGGCGTGGTGGTGGTCAAGGAGGCACGTGCGGACCGGGTGGAGAACATCGGCACCGGGGTGGTGGTGCACCTGGCCGACGGGCGCACGGTGGAGGGCAGCCACGCGCTGATGACCGTGGGATCGGTGCCGAACACCTCCGGGCTGGGCCTGTCCAAGATCGGCGTCGAGCTCGACCGGGGCGGCTTCATCCCGGTGGACCGCGTCTCGCGCACGTCCGTCTCCGGGGTCTACGCCGCCGGCGACTGCACCGGCCTGCTCCCACTGGCCTCGGTCGCGTCCATGCAGGGCCGCATCGCCATGTGGCACGCCCTCGGCGAAGGGGTGAACCCGATCCGGCTCAAGACCGTCACGTCGGCGGTGTTCACCCGGCCCGAGATCGCGACGGTCGGCATCTCCCAGGCGGCGATCGATGCGGGCAAGGTTCCGGCGCGCACCGTGATGCTCCCGCTGGCCACCAACCCGAGGGCGAAGATGCAGGGCCTGCGCCGCGGGTTCGTCAAGCTGTTCTGCCGCCCGGCCACCGGTGTCGTCATCGGTGGGGTGGTGGTGGCACCCGTGGCCTCCGAGCTCATCCTGCCCATCGCGCTCGCGGTGCAGAACAACCTCACGGTGAAGGACCTCGCGTACACCTTCTCGGTGTACCCGTCGCTGTCCGGCTCCATCACCGAGGCCGGCCGCCAGCTCATGCGCCACGACGACCTCGACTAGAGCGGATCCGGGCCGACCGCGAGGAGCGGGGAGCAAGGCCTGTCAGGAGAGCCCGCCCCCGGGCTGGGTGGTGTCTCCCGCGAGCAGCGCGCGCACCTGGCGCGGCCCCTCGGCGCGGAGCGCCCGGGCAGCCGTCACGGCAGCGCGGCCCCGGTCCACGGCCCGCACCGCCTGCTTGATGGCGGGCACGGCGCGGGGCGCCACGCTCAGCTCGCCCACCCCCAGCCCGAGCAGCAGCGGCGTGGCGAGCTCGTCGGCCGCCATCTCGCCGCAGACCGCGACCGCCGCGCGCCCCGCTCCTGCGCAGACGGTCGCGATGAGGCTCAGCACCCCCGGGTCGTAGGGGTCGGCGAGGCCGGCGACACCTGCGTTCCCGCGAGCGGCGGCCAGCGTGTACTGGGTGAGGTCGTTGGTTCCGATGCTGACGAAGTCGACGTACGGCGCGAAGCTCGCGGTCTTCAGGGCCGCGGCGGGGACCTCCACCATCATCCCGACCTCGAGCCCGGGGGGAGCGCCCCGCCCCTCCCGGGTGATGGCGGCGTCGAGCACCTGCCGGGCCGCCGCGAGCTCGGCCACGGTGCTGACCATCGGGAACATCACGCGGACCGGCGTGTCGTGGGCGACCCGCACGACGGCCAGCAGCTGGTCGGCGAGCAGTCCGGGGCGTGCCAGGGACAGCCGGATGCCGCGGACGCCCAGGAACGGGTCGGTCTCGCCGGCCACCGGCTGGTACCGCAGCGGCTTGTCGCCGCCGACGTCGAGGGTCCGCAGGGTGAGCAGGCGTCCGTCGAGGGCGTGCCCGATGTCGCGGTAGACCGCTTCCTGCTCCTCCACGTCCGGCGCGGTGTCGCGGTCGGAGAACAGGAACTCCGTGCGCACCAGACCGGCGAGGTCCGCGCCGCAGGAGACCGCCAGGTGCGCGTCCGCGACCGAGCCGAGGTTGGCCGCGACGAGGACGTGCACGCCGTCGCGGGTGTGCGCTGCGGACCTGGTCTGCTGCTGGGCCACCCGGTCGGCCTCGGCCAGCTCGGACGCGCGGCGGCGGAAGCGCTGCTGCACGGCGGCACCGGGGGCGATCACGAGCTCACCGGTCGCACCGTCGAGCGCGACGAGGGTGCCTTCCGGGGTGTCGAGCACGGCCGGTCCCGCCCCCACGACCGCCGGCACGCCGCGGGCCCGGGCCAGGATCATGCTGTGGGAGGTGGGGCTGCCCCCGGCCAGCACCAGTCCGGTGGTGCGCAGCGGATCCAGGCTGGCGGCCTGGGCCGGGGTGAGGTCGGAGGTGATGAGGACACCGGGTGCGTCGGGCAGGTCGTCGGCGTGCTGCCGGCCCCCGAGCAGTCGGTGCAGCACCTGGTCCCCGATGTCCCGCACGTCGGCTGCCCGTGCCTGCTGGTAGGGGTCAGGCAGGGCCGCCACGGCCGCCGCCACCCGGTCGACGGCCGCCGACCAGGCGGGGGCTGCGGCCTGACCGCCGGTGATCCGCTGGTGGACGTCGGCGAGCAGGTCGCTGTCCTCGAGCAGCAGGAGGTGGGCGTCGAACACCGCGGCCTCCTCCTGGCCGACGTGGACGGCCGTCGTCGCCCGCACGTGTCGGATCTCGTCGCGGCAGGCCGTGCGCGCCGCGTCGAGCCGCTCCCGCTCGACGGTGGCACCAGCGCCCACCTCGTCGGGCACCTCCGGCCGGGAGGACTGCAGCAGCCTGGCGGGACCCGTGCCGATGCCGGGGGAGGCCGGCACCGGTGTCCCGCTCGCCGCGAGCGGTGCGGTGGATCCACGGGCGGGCGCCGGAGCAGGGTGGGTGTGGTCACTCTCGACGGCCAGGGCGAGCAGCGCGCCGAGCGCCTCCTCGGCCGCGGGCCCGGAGGTCCGCACCTGCACCTCATGACCCTGCAGGGCGCCCAGCGTCGCCACCTGGGACAGGCTCGTGGCGGGGACCCAGCCCGAACCGGTGGTGGCGTTGCGCACCTCGACCCGCGCGCCGAGGCGCCCGGCCTCCTGCACGAGGCGGGCGGCCGGCCGGGCGTGCAAGCCGTGCTCGTTCGTCACGGTGAACGACCCCACGCGTCCGCCGGTCTCCGGGGTCTTCGCGGTGGACGGGGTGGTGGGGTCCGCGCCCGAGAGCTGCGACTGCTTGCCGGCGAGCCCCGCCAGCGCCTCGACGGCCACGGCGTGTCGATCTCCGCCTCCGGCCGCGGTGACCGCCGCTGCGACCAGGCCTTCGACCAGGGGAGCGGGACACAGCAGGACCCGCTCCCGCGCCGGTTCGTCGAGCAGCTCCAGGGCGAGGTCGGCCGAGAGCACGGCGCTGCCCAGGTCCATGAGCACGACGACGCCGTCACCGCGCTCCGCGGCCGTCACGGCGTGCGCGATCGCGGTCGCGTCCGTGCCGAACGTCCCGTCGTCGAGGCCGGCGGCGATCTCCACGGACAGGTCCTGCCCGTGCACCATGCCCTCGGCGAGCGCAACGGCGGCCTCGGCCAGGGCCCGGCTGTGGGACACGACGACCAGGCCCACCCGGGACACGGCGCGTCCTAGTCCCGGGTGCCCGCGAGGGCGGTCACCGCGGCGTCCAGCAGCAGGGCGGTGGAGGTGGCCCCGGGGTCCTGGTGCCCGATGCTGCGCTCACCGAGGTAGCTCGCCCGGCCCTTGCGGGCCAGCAGGGGGATCGTCGCGTCCCGCCCGTCGCGGGCGGCGGCCGCAGCGGTGACGAGGGCCTCGCCGAACGGTCCGCCCGCGGTCAGCGCACCGTCGAGCGCGTCGCACGCCGGGATCAGCGCGTCGAGCATCGTCTTGTCCCCCCGCTCGGCCTTGCCCCGGGCGGCGACACCGTCGAGGCCTGCGCGCAGGGCCCTTGCGAAGCCCGCCCCGTCCAGGGTGCCCTCACCCACAGCGCCCGCCATCCGGAGGAACAGCGTTCCGTAGAGCGGTCCGCTCGCCCCACCGACGGTGCTGACCAGGGTCATGCCGACCTGCTTGAGCAGCGCCGCGGTGCCGGCGGGCGGTGCCGCATCCAGGGCCGCCACCACGGCGGAGGCGCCGCGGTGCATGTTGGTGCCGTGATCGGCGTCCCCGATGGCCGAGTCCAGCTCGGTCAGCAGCTCCCGCTGGGCGGTGATGGTGCGGGCGAACTCCCGCACCCAGCGCTCCAGGTCGGCGACGGCGAGGTCGGTGGCCAACCCTCACACACCCCAGCGCAAGCTCGGGGTGCGGACCGGGGCGTCCCACAGGCGCAGCAGGTCGTCGTCCATCTTGAGCAGGGTCACCGAGCACCCCGCCATCTCCAGGCTCGTCATGTACGGGCCCACGAGGGACCGGACGACGCGGACACCGGACTTCTCCAGGATGGTCGCCACCTCGCCGTACATCAGGTAGAGCTCGAGCAGCGGAGTCCCCCCCAGCCCGTTGACGAAGGCGAGCACACCGTCACCACCGGTGAAGTCGAGGTCGGCCAGGATGGGCTCGAGCAGCATCTCGGCGACCTGCCGGGCGGGAGCGAGCGGGAGCCGTCGTCGGCCCGGCTCCCCGTGGATGCCGACCCCCAGCTCCATCTCCCCCTCGGGAAGGTCGAACGTGGGCTTGCCGGCCGCGGGAACCGTGCACGAGGTGAGCGCCACCCCCATGCTCCGACCCTGTGCGTTGACCTTGCGCGCGACCTCGGCGACCTCCTGCAGCGGGCGGCCCTGCTCGGCGGCCGCACCCGCGATCTTCTCCAGCAGGACGGTGACGCCGACGCCACGGCGCCCTGCGGTGTAGAGGCTGTCCTGCACCGCGACGTCGTCGTCGGTCACCACCGCGACGACCTCGGTCCCGGACTCCGCGGCCACCATCTCGGCGGCCATCTCGAAGTTCATGATGTCGCCGGTGTAGTTCTTCACCACGTGGAGCACCCCGGCGCCGCCGTCCACGCCCCGCGTCGCGGCCACCACCTGGTCCGGCACCGGTGACGTGAACACCTCACCGGCGCACGCGGCGTCCAGCATGCCCAGCCCGACGAAGCCGCCGTGCAACGGTTCGTGGCCGGAACCACCACCGGAGATCAGCCCGACCTTGCCCTGCACCGGCCCGCCGCCCCGGAAGACGACCTTGGCGTCGTGGTCCACGCGCAGCTCGGGGTGGGCGACAGCCATGCCCCGCAGGGCTTCCGCCACGACGTCCGCTGGCTCGTTGATGAGCTTCTTCATCGGTTCTCCCGACCTCGCCGTGCCCGGTTGCGCCTCGGAAACGATCTCTCGTCGGAGGCTAGGTTCCTCACCTCCACCACACAAGACGCCGACGGTGTCCTGTGCCGCCGCCGCCGCGCGGACCCCTCTCCCCGGGCCGGACCACGTGTGCGGTCGGGCCCGGGGAGAGGGGTGGCGCGCCCGCCCCCGTGCTCAGTCGTCGCCCTCGACCCAGTCGAAGGTGCGGGTGACGGCCTTCTTCCAGCCCTTGTAGAGCTTGTCGCGCTGCGCGGGGTCCATGTCGGGGGTCCAGCGCTTGTCCTCGGCCCAGTTGGTGCGGATGTCGTCCTCGGACTCCCAGAAGCCGACCGCCAGGCCCGCCGCGTACGCCGCCCCGAGCGCGGTGGTCTCGGCCACCTGCGGCCGCACCACGTCCACGTCGAGGATGTCGGACTGGAACTGCATGAGCAGCTCGTTGACGACCATGCCGCCGTCGACCTTGAGCGCGGTCAGCGGCACCCCGGAGTCTGCGTTCATCGCCTCGATGACCTCGCGGGTCTGGTAGGCGGTGGCCTCCAGGGCCGCACGAGCGATGTGGCCGCGGTTGTTGAACCGGGTGAGCCCGACGATCGCGCCGCGGGCGTCGCTGCGCCAGTAGGGGGCGAACAAGCCGGAGAACGCGGGCACGAAGTAGGTGTCGCCGTTGTCCTCGACCTCGCGGGCCATGGCCTCGATCTCCGAGGCGTTGCTGATGAGCTTGAGGTTGTCCCGCAGCCACTGCACCAAGGACCCGGTGACCGCGATGGACCCCTCGAGCGCGTAGATCGTGGGCTTGTCACCGATCTTGTAGCAGACCGTGGTCAGCAGCCCGTTCTTGCTCATCACCTTCTCGGTGCCCGTGTTGAGCAGCACGAAGTTTCCGGTGCCGTAGGTGTTCTTGGCCTCCCCGGGGCTCAGGCACGCCTGGCCGAAGGTGGCCGCCTGCTGGTCGCCGAGGATGCCGGCGATGGGCACCCCGGCCAGCACCCCGCGCTCGCGGTCGCGGCCGTAGACCTCCGAGGAACTGCGGATCTCGGGCAGCATGGACATCGGGATGGTCATGTCGGCGCAGATGTCCTTGTCCCAGGTCAGGGTGTCGAGGTCCATCAGCATGGTGCGGCTGGCGTTGGTCGGGTCGGTGTAGTGCAGCCCACCGTCGACCCCGCCGGTCATGTTCCACAGCACCCAGGCGTCCATGTTGCCGAAGATCAGGTCCCCGGCCTCGGCCCGCTGGCGCGCGCCGTCGACGTTGTCCAGGATCCACTTCACCTTGGGCCCGGAGAAGTAGGTGGCCAGCGGCAGGCCGGTGGTGGCCTTGTACTTCTCGGCACCCTCGGAGCCGCCGAGTGCGGTGACGATCTTGTCCGTGCGGGTGTCCTGCCAGACGATGGCGTTGTAGACCGGCTCCCCGGTCTTCCTGTCCCACACCAGGGCCGTCTCGCGCTGGTTGGTGATGCCGACGGCGGCGATGTCGCTGGCTGAGAGGTCGGCGTTGGCGAGCGCGCCGGCGACCACGGAGCGGGTGTTGTTCCAGATCTCGACGGCGTTGTGCTCGACCCACCCGGACTGCGGGAAGATCTGCTCGTGCTCCTTCTGGTCCACGGCGTGCACGAGGCCCGCGTGGTCGAAGATCATGCAGCGGGTGGACGTGGTGCCCTGGTCGATGGCGGCGATGTAGGTGCTCATGCAGGGTGCTCCTCAGCGGTGGGTGCGGTGACGGGGTCAGGTGTTGGTGTCAGCAGGGTTCGACCGGATCTCCCCGACGGGCTCCGGGTGGACGCCGTGGGTGTGCCCCGAGTGGATCTCGTCGTCGGGGTCCGAGCGGACCCGGCCCGCGTCCGGCTCGTCGTCCTGGACCAGGTGCAGGAACCGGCCGACGAGCTGGTCGTAGAGCACCGCTCCGATCAGCCCGCCGATGAGCGGACCCACGATGGGCACCCAGAAGTAGAAGCTGCCGGTCTGGTCCCGCCACGCGGTGCCGTACCCGGTGATGAACGAGGCCAGCCGTGGCCCGAAGTCACGGGCCGGGTTGATCGCGTAGCCGGCGTTGGTGCCCCAGGCGAAGCCGATGGCCACGACGATGAAACCCACGATGAGCGGGGTCAAGTTCGCCAGCGGCGCACTGTTGCGGGCGTCGGTGACGGCGAAGATGAGGAACAGCAGGATGGCGGTGCCGATGATCTGGTCGATCAGCGCCGAGGTGGTGCTCACCGGCAGCGCCCCGTTGCCGGGCAGGGTGGAGAAGATGCCCTGCGTCTTGATCGTGTGGCCGGGGTCGACGGAGTTGATGACGTCGTTGTAGTTGGCCCGCACGATGAGGGCGGCGACGAAGGCGCCCACCGTCTGGGCCGCGCTGTAGGGCAACACCTTCTTCCAGGAGAAGTCCCGGAACACGGCCAGGGCCAGGGTCACCGCAGGGTTGAGGTGCGCGCCCGTCAACCGTCCGGCCACGTAGACCCCGAAGGTGACCCCCAGGCCCCACGCCCAGGCGATGCTGTCGTGGTTGCCGATCCCGCCCGCCACGACCTGGGCGACGACTCCTACGCCGAAGAGGATGAGGATCAGCGTGCCGGCGAACTCCGCGGCCAGCTCCCCGCCCAGTCCGAGCTTCTCGATCTTGTTCGCCATGCGATCCTCCAGTGGTTTGTGGATCTCGACATGTGACCCGCGTCATATGACCACGTGCGATGCTAGGGGCTGTGCACACCCGCGCAAAGGGTCTGCACGTCTGTGCACGAACCAGGGGGTCGGGGGGCCGTCTTGCGGCTCGGCGGCAGACCTCCCACGATGTGAGGACGGGCTGCCCACCGAGGCCTGCACGAATGTTCACGAAGGACGAGCGATGACCCTCATCCCGACCGACCCGGGGGGCGCCCGCATCGCCGAGGCCGTGCAGGCCGCGCGGCTGTACTACTTCCAGGACCTGACCATGGCCGCCATCGCGCGCGAGCTCGACGTCTCGCGCTCCACGGTGTCGCGGCTGATCAGCTACGCCCGCAGCTCCGGGCTCGTCGAGATCAGGATTACCACCCCGCAGGGCCGGGCGCCCCAGGTGGAGCAGGCGTTGTGCGACGCCTACGGCATCCGCGCCCACGTGGTGCCGGTGGCGGAGTCGGTGAGCGACCTCGACCGCCTGGACAAGGTGGCCCTGTTCGCGGCCCGGCTGCTCGGGTCCTTCTTCGACTCCGACATGGTGATGGGCGTCGCCTGGGGCACCACGCTGAGCGCGGTCGGGCGCCACCTCACCCCCAAGCGCACGCACAACGCCCACGTCGTCCAGCTCAACGGCGCGGGCAACACCCGCACCACCGGCATCTCCTACGCCTCCGACATCGTCCGTGGCTTCGCCCACGCCTACGGGGCGCGGCCGCAGGAGTTCCCGGTGCCGGCGTTCTTCGACCACCCCGAGACCCGCACGCACCTGTGGCGGGAGCGGAGCATCTCCCGGGTGCTGGCCCTGCAGGACCGGATGGACGTCGCGGTGTTCAGCATCGGAGCGGTGGGCGGACAGGTACCCAGCCACGTCTACAGCGCCGGGTACCTCGAGAACGAGGACGTCGTCGCGCTGCGGGCCGACGGGGTGGTCGGCGACATCGCGACCGTGTTCTTCCGCGGGGACGGCAGCTGGGACGGCATCGCGCTGAACGAGCGGGCCAGCGGGCCCTTCCTCGACCGCTTCCGCGAGGTGCCGCGCCGGCTGTGCATCATCTCCGGCGAGGAGAAGCTGGCCGGTCTCCGCGGGGCGCTCGCCGGAGGGCTCGTCACCGACCTCGTCATCGACGACCTCAGTGCGGCCGCCCTCGTCGCGCAGCAGGCGACCGCCCACCGGTAACCCGCCCGAGGCGGCCGCACATCTGTGCAGAAGCCGTGGACAGACGTGCGAAATGAGGGGTCCGGGTGCATCCTGGAATCCACAGTCCACGACGAGGGAGTCGAGAGATGAGCGATCAGACCAGGACAGCGGTGCTGAGCCCGGCCGCACGCGAGACCAGCTGGGAGCGGCTCGGTTCCGAGCGCTTCGACGTCGTGGTGATCGGTGGTGGCGTGGTCGGGGCCGGGGCCGCGCTGGACGCCGCCACCCGGGGGCTCACGGTGGCCCTGGTGGAGGCGCGCGACCTGGCCTCGGGCACCTCGAGCCGGTCGTCGAAGATGTTCCACGGCGGCCTGCGCTACCTGGAGCAGCTCGAGTTCGGGCTGGTCCGCGAGGCGCTGCACGAGCGCGAGCTGTCCATGTCGACGCTGGCGCCGCACCTGGTCAAGCCGCTGAAGTTCCTCTACCCGCTCACCCACCGGGTGTGGGAGCGCCCCTACGTCGCGGCCGGGATCTTCCTCTACGACACCCTCGGCGGCGCGAAGTCCGTCCCGCGCCAGAAGCACCTCTCGCGCGCCGGTGCCCTGCGCATGTCGCCCGGGCTCAAGCGGGACGTGCTCACCGGCGGGGTGCGCTACTACGACACCCTCGTCGACGACGCGCGGCACACCATGACGGTCGCCCGCACCGCCGCCCACTACGGAGCCGTGGTCCGCACGTCCACCCAGGTCGTCGGGTTCGTCAAGGAGGCCGACAGGATCACCGGGGTCACCGTGCGCGACTCGGAGGACGGCCGCGAGACCACCGTGCAGGCCGGCGTGGTGATCAACGCCAGCGGCGTGTGGACCGACGAGGTGCAGTCCATCGCCGGTGGCAAGGGCAAGTTCCGGGTCCGTGCGTCCAAGGGCGTGCACCTGGTCGTCGGCCGCGACAAGATCAACAGCGATGCCGCGATGATCCTGCGCACCGAGAAGTCCGTGCTGTTCATCATCCCGTGGGGCAAGCACTGGATCATCGGGACCACCGACACCGACTGGGCGCTGGATCTCGCGCACCCAGCCGCCACGAAGGCCGACATCGACTACATCCTCACCCACGTGAACGCCGCGGTGGCCATCCCGTTGACCCCGGCGGACATCGAGGGCGTCTACGCCGGGCTCCGGCCGCTGCTGGCCGGCGAGAGCGAGGAGACCTCCAAGCTCTCGCGCGAGCACGCGGTGGCGCGGGTGGCCCCCGGTCTCGTCGCCATCGCCGGCGGAAAATACACGACGTACCGGGTCATGGGCGCCGACGCGGTGGACGAGGCAGCCAAGGACCTGCCCATCCGGGTGGCCGGCTCCGTCACGGAGAAGGTGCCGCTGGTCGGGGCCGACGGCTACTTCGCGCTGGTCAACCAGGCCGACCAGGTGGCCGAGACCTACGGGCTGCCGCCGCACCGGGTGACCCACCTGCTCGACCGCTACGGCTCTCTGCTGCACGAGGTGCTCGCGGCCTCGCAGGACCGGCCGGAGCTGCTCCGACCCCTGGGTGGTGCGGAGGACTACCTCGCGGCCGAGGTCGTCTACGCCGTGGAGGCCGAGGGAGCGCTGCACCTGGAGGACGTGCTCGCCCGCCGCACCCGCATCTCCATCGAGTACGCCCACCGGGGGGTGGACTGCGCCCAGCAGGTGGCCGACCTGATGGCTCCGGTGCTCGGCTGGGACGAGGCCACCATCGCGCGCGAGGTGGAGCTGTACAACGCGCGGGTGAAGGCGGAGAAGGAGTCGCAGGCCGAGCTGACCGACGGCTCCGCGGACGCCCTCCGGGCCGCTGCTCCGGAGGCGCGGGCCGAGATCCTCGAGCCGGTGCCGGTCCCCGCGCACTGAGCTCGGCCCTCCGCCTTTCGCGCCAAGTGCGGGCTATTGGTCGTCATCCGTCCCGGATGAGCGCCAATAGCCCGCACTTGGCGCACGGGGGCACGGGGGACTCAGTCGGTGGCCAGGCGGGCGAGGACCACGAGGTCGCGCTGGTCGTACCCCGCGCCCCGGGCGACACCCTCCGGGGTGAACCCGCAGCGCAGGGCCACCGCCGCGGACGCCGCGTTCTCCGGGTCGTGGCGCCACACCACCCGATGCAGCCCGAGCCCGCCCAGCGTCTCGTCGGCGAAGGCCAGCCGGAGCACCGCGCCCACCGACGTCGTCACGATCCCCCGGCCGCGGTGGGCCGGCGCCGTCACGCAGCCGAGCTCGGCCCAGCGCTCGTCGAGGTGCAGATCGCGCAGCGTGAGCTCGGCGAGCATCTCTCCGGTGCTGGGCTCGCACGCCGCCCAGCCGTAGCAGGTGTCCTGCGCCCACCCCCGGGCACTCGCGGCCACCCGTTCACCGGCGGTCGTCAGGTCCACCACCCCACGCAGTCCCGTGTACCTGCGCGAGTCCTCGTCCTGCGCCATCGCCAGCAGGGCGGGCCGGTCGTCCACCCGCTCGTCGACCCGCAGCGCCCGCAGGTACCAGGCGCCCGCGTTCACCTCGATCGGCTCCACGGGAACCTCCTTTGGGCAGGTAGCGGGCTGTTCGCACCCTGACACCCGCCGAGCGTGCAACTTCCTGGGACGCAGCGACCGCGCGGGCAGGGCTCGGGGGACGCAGGCCAGCGGCCGGTGCTCAGTCGTCGGTCAGCTCGCAGAGCACCGTCCCCTGGGTGACGGCCGCGCCCGGCTCGACGGACAGGCCGGTGACCGTGCCGTCCTTGTGCGCGGTCACCGGGTTCTCCATCTTCATGGCCTCGAGCACGGCCACCAGCTCACCCTTGGCCACGGTCTGGCCCTCCTCGACCGCGACCTTGACCACGGTGCCCTGCATGGGGGCCACGACGGCGTCGCCGGAGGCGGCCGCGCCGGCACCGCCGCGCTTGCGGCCGGAGGGCTTCTTCCTGGCGGCGCCGCTCCCGCCGCCGCCGAGAGCGAGGTCGCCGGGCAGCGAGACCTCGAGGCGTCGGCCCCCCACCTCGACGACCACGGTCTGCCGGGGGGTGGTGTCGGTGTCGGCCGGCTCGCCCCCGGTGAACGGCTCGACGGTGTTCTCCCACTCCGTCTCGATCCACCGGGTGTGCACGGTGAACCCGTCGTCGTCGCCCACGAACGCCGGGTCGCTGACCACGAGACGGTGGAACGGCAGCACGGTCGCCATGCCCTCGATCTGCAGCTCGGCCAGCGCGCGGCGCGAGCGCTCGAGCGCCTGGGTGCGGTCGGCCCCGGTGACGATGAGCTTGCCGAGCATGGAGTCGAACTGGCCGCCGATGACGCTGCCCGACTCGACCCCGGCGTCCATCCGCACGCCGGGCCCGGACGGGGCCGAGAACCGGGTGACGGTGCCGGGCGCGGGCAGGAACCCGCGGCCGGCGTCCTCGCCGTTGAGCCGGAACTCGAACGAGTGCCCGCGCGGGACGGGGTCCTCGGTGATCTCGAGCTTGCGGCCCTCGGCGATGCGGAACTGCTCGCGCACCAGGTCCAGGCCCGAGGTCTCCTCGGAGACGGGGTGCTCCACCTGCAGGCGGGTGTTGACCTCCAGGAAGCTGATGAGGCCGTCCTGGCCGACGAGGTACTCCACCGTGCCGGCGCCGTAGTACCCGGCCTCGGAGCAGATGCGCTTGGCGCTGGCGTGGATCTCCTCGCGCTGGGCGTCGGTGAGGAACGGTGCGGGGGCCTCCTCGACCAGCTTCTGGAACCGGCGCTGCAGCGAGCAGTCGCGGGTGCCGACGACGATGACGGTGCCGTGGGTGTCGGCCAGCACCTGTGCCTCGACGTGGCGGGGCTTGTCCAGGTAGCGCTCCACGAAGCACTCGCCGCGACCGAACGCGCTGACGGCCTCGCGGGTGGCGGAGTCGAACAGCTCCGGGATCTCCTCCATGGTGCGGGCGACCTTCATGCCGCGCCCGCCGCCGCCGAAGGCCGCCTTGATGGCGATGGGCAGCCCGTGCTCCTTCGCGAAGGCGGTGATCTCCGAGGCGTCCTTGACCGGCTCGGCGGTGCCGGGGACCAGGGGAGCACCGGCCCTGGTGGCGATGTGGCGCGCGGTGACCTTGTCGCCCAGGTCACGGATGGACTGCGGGGAGGGGCCGATCCACGTGAGGTTCGCGTCCAGCACCGCCTGGGCGAACTCGGCGTTCTCGGAGAGGAAGCCGTACCCGGGGTGGATCGCGTCGGCGCCGGACTTCGCGGCCGCGTCGAGGATCTTCGCGATGTCGAGGTAGGACTCCGCCGAGGTCTGCCCGCCCAGGGCGAAGGCCTCGTCGGCGAGGCGCACGTGCGGTGCGTCCGCGTCCGGCTCGGCGTACACCGCGACGCTGCCGATGCCGGAGTCCGCGCAGGCCCGGATGACCCGGACGGCGATCTCCCCGCGGTTGGCGACGAGCACCTTCTGGATCACTGCACCTGCGTGGCTGGCCACGAGACCTCCTGTGGTCACTGGCGGCGCCCTCGCGGCGTCGCGGTCGTCGCCGCCGTCCTGGCCGACACCAGCGGAGTCTAGGCAGACCGTGCCGTGGCGCGAACCCGGCCCCGCGCCGACGGCGGGGTCACCCGGTCACACCCTGGATCACGAGGCTGCTCGCGGCGACGGTGAGCCACAGCACGAGGCCGAGGACGAGGGGTCGGGCGCCCGTCCTGCGCAGGGCGGGCACGTCGGTGGAGACGCCGATGGCCGCCAGGGCCGTGGTGATGAGGAACAGCCCGACGTGTGCGAGCGCGGGCTGGGCGGCCCCGGGGATCACGCCGAGGGTGTTGAGCCCGGCCGCGACGAGGAAGCCGACCAGGAACCAGGGCACGAGGCGGAGGGGGTTGGCCGAGCGGGTCGAGGGCGACGAGGTGTCCCGCCTGCGGACCACGGCGGCGAGGACGAGCACGATCGGGATGATCATCAGCGTCCGGGTCAGCTTGACCACGACGGCGGTGTTCGCCGCCTCCTGCCCGTACACCGACGCCGCGGCCACCACCGAGGACGTGTCGTTGACCGCGGTGCCGGCGAACAGGCCGAACGCCTGCTGGTCGAGCCCGAGCAGGTGCCCCAGCGGCGGGAAGGCGAGCACCGCGGCCACGTTGAACAGGAAGATCGTGCTCACCGCGTACGCCACGTCGTTGCTCCGGGCCTTCATCACCGGGCTGACCGCGGCGATGGCTGAGGCTCCGCAGATGGCCGTGCCCACGCCGATGAGCGTCGTCAGGTCGTCGTCGATGCCGAGCCGGCGCCCGACGAACCAGGCCACCACCAGGCAGATCGCGAGGGTCCCCAGCATGACCGGGAGCGAGCTGAAGCCGACCCGGGCGACGGTGAGCAGGGACAGTCCCGATCCCAGCACCACCACCGCCAGCTGCAGCAGGAACCCCTTGGCGAACCCGGTCCCGGGCTCGAGCCGGTCGCGCCCACCGACGCGCAGCGCGAGGGGCCCGAGGAGGAGGCCCAGCACGATGGCGAAGACCGGTGCGCCGATCACCGGCAGCAGCAGCCCCAGCGGGGTGGCCAGCGCCGCCAGCACCAGGGCGAGCGCGACACCCGGGACGAGCCGGCGCCACGACTGCGACCGGGTCTGGCCGGTGTCCGTGCGGCTCACGCGGGGTGCACGTGCTGCTGCACCATGATCAGCTGGCCTCGCGGACCTGGCGCTTGATGCGGGCGAGCATCGCGCTCAGCCCGCGCAGCCGCAGGGGGCTCACCACGTCGGCGAGCCCGAGCGTGGCGTAGAAGTCCTCGGGCACCGCGAGCACGGTCTCCCGGCTCTCGCCGTCCAGGCCGTGGTGCAGGATCGCGGCGAACCCCCGGGTGGTGGGAGCCTCGGGTGGCGCTTGGAAGTACAGCTTGACGTGCTCGGCGTCCGCGGCGTCAACCGTGAGGAACAGCGGCGTCTGGCACTCCGGCACCCGCTCGAGGTCGGCGGTCTCCATCCCGTCGGGCAGCTCCGGCAGCTCGTCGGAGAGCTCGAGCAGCAGGGTCAGCTTGTCCCGGCCCTCGACGGCCTCGAAGTCCTCGATGACCTCCTGCAGACCCGACGGGATGCTCACAGCGCGCCCGGCTCGGCGCCCGTGACGATGGGGACGCGCACCGCGTTGCCCCACTCGGTCCAGGAGCCGTCGTAGTTCTTGACGGAGGTGTGCCCGAGCAGGTGGGTCAGCACGAACCAGGTGTGGCTGGACCGCTCGCCGATGCGGCAGTACGCGATGACCTCGCCCTCGGGGGTCAGCCCGGCCTCCTCGTGGTAGATCGCCTCGAGCTCCGGCCGCTTCTTGAACCGTCCGTCCTCCGCAGCGGCCCTGGCCCACGGCACGCTCGCCGCGGTGGGGATGTGCCCGCCGCGCAGCGCACCCTCCTCGGGGTAGTCCGGCATGTGCGTGCGCTCGCCGGTGTACTCCGCGGGGGAGCGGACGTCGATGAGCGGCACGGTGCCGATCGCGGCCTGCACGTCCTCCTTGAACGCCCGGATGGGCGCGTCGTCGCGCTCGACGACGGGGTACTCCGCCGGCGTCACCGCGGTCTCGTCACGGGTCAGCTCGCGTCCCTCGGCCGCCCACGCAGCGCGGCCGCCGTCGAGCAGGCGGACGTCGGCGTGCCCGAACAGGGTGAACACCCACATCGCGTAGGCGGCCCACCAGTTCGACTTGTCCCCGTAGACGACGATCGTGTCCTCGCGGGAGATGCCCTTGCCGCCCATGAGCGCGGCGAAGCCTGCGCCGTCCACGTAGTCCCGGGTCACGCTGTCGTTGAGCTCGGTGTGCCAGTCGACCTTCACGGCGCCGCGGACGTGCCCGGAGTCGTAGAGCAGCACGTCCTCGTCGCTCTCGACGACGACGAGGCCGGGCTCACCGAGGTGCTCGGCCAGCCATGTCGTGGACACGAGCCGCTCGGGGTGGGCGTAGTCGGCGAAGTCGGGGTTCTGCTCCGGCGCGATCGGCACGGTGATCTCCAAGGTGTTGGTTGTGCGCTCCACGGTGTCACAGCCCCCCGGCGGAGGCTCAGCCGGCAGTGGGGTCGACCCCGCGCAGACCCGGGTCGCGGGCGATCGTCGACGACCGGGCGGGCGGACGTCCCCCGGTCGTCGAGCCGGACGGCGTCCAGCGCACCCTCGCCACGCCCGGAGCCGCTGCGCGCCTGCGGGGCAGACGTGTGCCTCAGGTGTTCCAGAAGCTGGTGACGCTGAGCCCGAGCTCGCCGAGCAGGCGCCGGACCAGGGGCAGGCTGATGCCGATCACGCTGGACGGGTCGCCCTCGATCCGCTCCACGAACCAGCCGCCGACACCGTCCAGGGTGAACGACCCCGCGACCTCCAGGGGCTCGCCGGTGGCCAGGTACGCCTCGACCTCGGCGGACGTGGGACGCGCGAAGTGCACGACGGTGGTCTGCACCGCCGTCGACTCGCCGACCACCTGCCCGTCGCGCACCCGGAGCACGCAGTGCCCGGTCAGCAGCTCCGCGGCGGCCCCGGCCATGGCCGCCCACCGCTTCCGGGCCACCTCGACGGTGTGCGGCTTGCCGACGAGCTCCCCGCCGACGTGCAGCATCGAGTCGCACCCGACCACCACCGCGTCCGACCACGCGGGGGCGACGTCGAGCGCCTTGGCCCTGGCGAGGGCAGCCACCAGCGCCGCAGGCTCGACGGGTCCGAGCACGGCAGCGAGCGCGTCCTCGTCGACGGCGGAGACTCGCACCTGTGGGTCCACCCCGGCGGCACGGAGCACCCCGAGCCGCGCGGGCGAGGCCGAGGCCAGGACGAACGTGGTCACTGCTGGCGCAGGCTCGCCGACCAGGCACCGGGGCCGGGGTGCAACGGACGGCGCAGCAGCTCGGCGGGGTCGCCCCAGCGCTCGCGGCGGCGCGGGGCCGGGGGCTCGCCGCCACCGGCCGCGGCCAGCACCAGCGTGAGCGCCACGACCTCGGCGTCGGTGGGCTGACCCCGGACGATGCTGAGCAGCGGCGCGGGGGTGGGCTCGCCTGCGCTCACAGCACCGTCCGGCTCGCCTGCGCTCACAGCACCGTCGGGCTCGCCTGCGCTCACCGCACCGTCGGGCTCGCCTGCGCTCACAGCACCGTCGGGCTCGCCTGCGCTCACAGCGGGATGTTCCCGTGCTTCTTGGGCGGCAGCGTCTGGCGCTTGGAGTCCAGCATGCGCAGCGCCCGGGCGACCTGGCCGCGGGTGTGGCTGGGCGGGATGACCGCGTCCACGTAGCCGCGCTCGGCCCCCACGTAGGGGTTGACCAGGGTGTCCTCGTACTCCTGCTGCAGCTCCGCGCGCAGGGCGTCGACGTCCTCGCCGGCCTCCGCCGCGGCCGCGAGACGGCGGCGGTGCACGATGCCCACCGCGCCCGAGGCGCCGATGACCGCGATCTGCCCGGTGGGCCAGGACAGGTTGACGTCGGCCCCGAGGTGCTTGGAGCCCATCACGTCGTAGGCGCCGCCGTAGGCCTTCCGGGTGATGACCGTGACCTTGGGGACGGTGGCCTCGGCGTAGGCGTAGATGAGCTTGGCGCCGCGCCGGATGATGCCGTTGAACTCCTGCTCGGTGCCCGGCAGGAACCCCGGCACGTCGACGAAGGTGATGACGGGGACGTTGAACGCGTCGCAGGTGCGGACGAAGCGAGCGGCCTTCTCGCTCGCGTCGATGTCGAGGCAGCCGGCGAACTGCATGGGCTGGTTGGCCACGATGCCCACGCTGCGGCCCTCCACCCGGGCGAAGCCGATGAGGATGTTGGGCGCCCACAGCTCCTGGACCTCGAGGAACTCCGCGTCGTCGACCACGCGGGTGATGACCTCGCGCATGTCGTAGGGCTGGTTCGCCGAGTCGGGGATCAGGGTGTCGAGCTCGAGGTCGGTCTCGGTGACGTTCTCGGCCAGTGACCCCTCGGTGAGGTTCTCGGACTCGAAGCGCGGCGCGGTGCCCAGGTTGTTGCTGGGCAGGTGGGCCAGCAGCTCCTTGACGTAGTCGAGCGCGTCCTGCTCGTCGGCGCCCATGTAGTGGGCCACGCCGGACTTCGTGTTGTGGGTGCGCGCCCCGCCCAGGTCCTCCATGGTGACGTCCTCGCCGGTGACGGTCTTGATGACGTCCGGCCCGGTGATGAACATCTGCGAGGTCTGGTCGACCATGACGATGAAGTCGGTCAGCGCGGGGGAGTAGACGTGCCCGCCCGCGCACGGGCCCATGATGAGCGAGATCTGCGGGATGACCCCGGAGGCGTGCACGTTGCGCAGGAAGATCTCGCCGTAGAGCCCGAGGGAGACCACGCCCTCCTGGATGCGCGCGCCGGCGCCCTCGTTGATGCCGACGAGCGGACGGCCGGTCTTCAGCGCCAGGTCCATGACCTTGACGATCTTCTCGCCGTAGACCTCGCCGAGGCTGCCGCCGAAGACGGTGGCGTCCTGGCTGAACAGGCACACCTCGCGGCCGTCGATGGTCCCGTAGCCGGTGACCACGCCGTCGCCGTAGGGACGGTTGTCGGCGAGGCCGAAGTTGGTGGAGCGGTGCCGGACCAGGGCGTCGGTCTCGACGAACGAGCCCGGGTCGAGCAGGGCGTCGATCCGCTCGCGCGCGGTCATCTTGCCCTTGGCGTGCGCCCGCTCGACGGCCTTGGCGGAGCCCGCGTGGATGGCGGCGTCCTCCCGGCGGTGCAGCTCGGCCAGCTTGCCGGCCGTGGTGTGCGGGTCGGGCGTCTCGCTGGCGGGCTTCGTCGCACTCGTCATGGGAGCGGACTCTAGCCAGGGGGCCCGACAGGACGGTGCGTGGGCGTGCTCACCCTGCTGCGGTCATCGGCGGGCGGCGTCCCGCATCCGTCGCACCTTGGCCGGGGTGAACCCGCGCTCCAGCAGGGGCTGCACCAGCCCGTCCAGCCACACGACCGGCAGCAGGCGGTCCGGCACCGCGGCGCGCCGGCTGCGGCGCGTGATCATCCGGACCATGGTGCGCACCACCTGCTCCGGGGGGACCTCCGACCACAGCCCGAGCTTCTTGTTGCCCCCCCAGATGAGGTCGCCGGCCGGGTCGTCGTGGGTCTGGGTCATCAGGTCGGTGCTCGCGAAGGTGGGGTGCAGGCACCCGACGTCGACCCCGTCGGCGCGGCCCTCGATGCGCAGCGAGTCCGCCATGGCCGTCACCGCAGCCTTGGAGGCGCAGTAGTGCGCCTGCAGCGGCGAGTGGATGGCCGCGGCCATGGAGGCGACGACGAGGACGTAGCCCCTGCTGGCGGCCAGGTGCGGGTACGTAGCCCGCAGGGTGCGGTAGACCCCGTTGACGTTGACGTCGAGCACGGCCTCGAAGCGGTCCGGGTCCAGGTCGGCGAGGGTGCCGAAGGCGGTGATGCCGGCGTTGGCGACGGTCATGTCGATGCCGCCGAAGTGCGTGGCCGCGGCGGCCACGGCGGCGTCGACCCCGGCCCGGTCGCGGACGTCGCAGTCGAAGGCCTCGGCGTTGGGCCCGAGCTCGCGGGCCAGGGCGTGCAGCCGCTCCGGCTCGAGGCCGAGCAGCGCGAGCCTCGCGCCCTTCTCGGCGAGGTCGCGGGCCAGGAGCTCCCCGAAGCCCCGTGCCGCGCCGGTGATGAGGACGACCTTGCCACGCACGTGCTGGATCTCTCGGGCCATGGGCCGAGAACGTAGCGGGTCGGGTACGTGGGCTCGGAGCATGCAGACGCGCATGCGGGTGACGCCAGGGAACCGCGACGCCCTGGCGCGGGTCGCGGAGACCGAGCTCGGCGGGGTCAGCCTCGACGAGGCGTTGCGCATCCTGCTGCCGGAGCACCTCAGCCGGGTGGCTGACGTCTCGGGGCAGAGTCGGTGCGGTTGCGGTCGAGTCGTCGGGCGGTTCGCGCAACGCGACTGCTCGGTGGTCAGCGTGCGGGGAACCGCGGAACCATGACGGCGGCGGCCTGCGCTCGTAGCTTCCGCGCTCGGGCCCGGTGCCACTTCTTTGGTCGTCGTCGAGGCGCTGGAGGGGGTGGGCGCAGGCTCCGCCACCCCGGTCGAGGACGAGCTGCAGGCGGCGGCAGAGGCGGCCAGGAGGGCCACTGCGGCGGACCGCATCGTCACCTCGGCCCCAGGTCGCTGGCGACACCGCCGCCGTCGCCCCTGCAGGACCGGACAGCAGGGTGAACCGCAGACCTGGGAGTGGTTCCACGAACCCGCGCGACCCGCGGTGAGCCGTCCGGTCGCAGCACCCGTGCCACCATGGGACCGGTGGCCGACGACACCGCGTGGACCGACCTGGACCGACCCCCGCTGAACGCCCTGGCCCTGGGCCGCGCGCTCGTGGCGCCGGGGGGCTGGGCCGCGCTGGACGTCGTGGCCGACACCGGCTCCACCAACGCCGACCTGCTCGAGGCGGCCCGCACGGGGGCCCCGGACCGCACCGTCCTCGTCGCCGAGCACCAGGGCACGGGGCGCGGTCGGCACGCCCGGACCTGGTCCAGCCCCCCGCGGGCCGGCCTCGCGCTGTCGGTCCTGCTGCGCACCACCGGTGTCCCCGTCTCCCAGTTGGGCTGGCTGCCCCTGCTGGCCGGGGTGGCCGTGGTGGACGTGCTGCGCCGGGTGGCCGAGGTGGACGCCGTGCTCAAGTGGCCCAACGACGTGCTCATCGGTGGACGAAAGGTGGCCGGGATCCTGGCCGAGGTGGCCGTGACCAGCCCCGAGCCCGCCGTGGTGGTGGGGGTGGGGCTCAACGTCAGCCTGCGCACCGACGAGCTGCCGGTGCCCGAGGCCACCTCGCTGACCCTCGCCGGGGCGGCCCTGACCGACCGCGACCCGCTGCTGCGCGCCCTGCTGCGCGAGCTGGGCGACCGGGAGCGGGAGTGGCGTGCGGGCGGTGGTGACCCTGCGGCCGGCCTCGCCCAGGACTACCGCGCTCGCTGCTCCACCCTGGGCCAGGACGTCCGGGTCGTGCTCCCCCACGGCGGCGAGCTGCTCGGGCGGGCCGTTCGGATCGACGACGACGGCCGCCTGGTGGTGCGCGACGGCAGCGGTATCGAGCACGTCCTGTCGGCGGGCGACGTCACCCACGTGCGCCTAGCCGGCCGGTAGCGTCCCGGCCGTGGCCTACCCCGAGGAGGTGCTCGCCGAGGGCGAGGAGCTGGTGCTGCACAAGCACCCGCACTGGAAGATGCTCGTCCTCCCGGTGCTGTCCCTCGTGCTGGTGGTCGCGGTCGCGTCGTTCCTGGCGGCGCTGGCCCGCGCCCAGAGCTGGGCGCACGCCGCGTGGATCGCCCTCGCGGTGCTGGCCGTGGTGGCCGTGCTCCGGTTGACGGTCGGCCCGGTGCTGCGCTGGCGGACCACCCACTTCGTGCTCACCGACCGCCGGGTGCTCGTGCGCGAGGGGCTGTTCACCCGTACCGGCATCGACATCCCCGTGACCCGCATCAACAGCGTGCAGTTCCGGCACGGGCTGGTGGACCGGATGCTCGGCACCGGGACCCTGGTCATCGAGTCGGCCAGCGACGAGCCCCTGGAGTTCGACGACGTGCCACAGGTGGAGCGGGTGCACGCACTGCTCTACAACGAGGTGTTCGACGCCTCCCAGGAGGCCGGCCGGTCGGTCCGGCACGAGCCGCACCCCGACGGCGTCCCCCTCCCCGAGCACCGCGGCCGGGGCTGGCGTCGCTGAGCTCGAACCGTCAGGCTCTGGGCCAGGGAACCGCGAGGTGACCGGCGCCGTCGCAGGGGTGGGACCACCCGTTCGTGGAGAGGGGCAACGACCGTGACACCCGAGCGCCCCGCCCCGGACCCACCTCTGCCGACCGCCGAGCAGGCCCGGGACGCCGTCGCGACCCGCACCGCCGAGCTCGGGCGCCGGCTGGAGGCAGCGGCCACCGCTCGCGAGCAGATCGCGGCCGTGCGGGCCCGCACCCGCTCCGACGACGGGCTCGTCACCGTCGAGGTCTCCGCCCGGGGCACGCTGCTCGACCTGCAGCTGGCGCCCGGTGCCACCGCCCTTCCGGCGGACCGTCTCGCCGTGCTCGTGCTGGGCACCGTTCGTCGGGCCACCGCCGGGGCCGCAGAGCAGGTGCGGGCGGTGCTGGAGCCGGCCGTCGCGCCCGGGACGGACCTCGACGCGCTGGTCCTCGACCCCGCCGCACCTGCGCAGGACGTACCCGAGCCCGTGGGGACCGCTCCCGTGCGGGCGGTGCGCCGCAGCGAGCCCGCGGCCGACGAGGAGACCGACGAGCCGGACAGCTGGCTGCGCCCGGCCGGGGCAGGGGCGGACCGGTGACCGGTCCGACGACCTCCCTCGACCACGACGCCGCCCTGCGTGCGGCCGGCGGCTTCACCGACGTGGGCGACGCCGTGGGCGCGGGCGGACGCGAGCTCCGGGCCGCCCTGACCTCGGTGAGCTGGGGAAGCGACACCGTCGGGGCCGCCCTCGCAGCCCGGCACGCCGCCCGTGCGACCGAGCTCGTCGACGCCGTGGACGCGCTCGCCGAGCAGCTGCGCGGGCTGCACGCCGGGGTGCGCGCGGCGGTCGCGGGCCTGACCGGGACCGACGGTGACGCCGCGGCCGACACCACCGACCTCGACCGCGGACGGGGCTGAGCCTCGTGGGTATCGCGCTGCCCGCGATGATCAGCGCACCGGCCGCGGCGGCGCTGGGCACGAGCTGGCCCCAGGTCGACGAGGACTCCGTCGACGGCCTGGCCGCGACCTTCGCCCGGGCCGCCGACGCGCTGGACACCCACGCCCTCGACGCCGACCGGCACACCCAGGGCGTGCTGGCCGCGAGCACCGGGGGCCTCGCCGACGGGCTGAGCCACGCGTCCGGCGCACTCGTCGGGTCGGCCGACTCCACGGCCGCCACCACCGCGGCGAAGCTGCGCGCCTCCTCGGTCGAGCTCGCCGCGGACGCGGCGGGCGTGCGGGGGACCAAGGTGGGGGTCATCGACGACCTCAGCACCCTCACCGAGCGGCTGGCGGTCCTGCACGCCACGGGCCCGTTGACCGCGGGCGGTGCGAGCCTCCTGCCGGAGGACGAGGTGCGGGCGGCGTCGCAGGCGATCGCGCACCGGCACACCACGCTCGTGGACACCCTGGGTGGGTCGGGGCGGTCGGTCGCAGAGGTCGGCGGGCACGACGCCGGCGTGGCCGCGCCGGCCGTGGGCACCGTGGCCGGGCTCGCGCCGGCGGTCGTGTCCCCGGTGCTCGACAGGGGTGCGTCCGACGACGTGGTGTCCTCGGTCCACGGCGCCCAGGTGCCGGACGTGGTTGCTCCGGGCCGGGTGGTGGACCCGGTCGTCGCGGGCGTGGTGCCGCCACCGCCCGACCTGGCGGTCCCGGACGCTCCCGCGGCCGTCGGCGCCGTGGTGGACGCCCCCGACCAGGTGCTCCCGGACGCCTCCGGTGCTCCGGTCGGTCCCGCCGCGGTGCCGCACGCGCTCGACCCGGACAGCACGGGACCGGTCCGGATCCCCGCGGCAGCGGACGCTGGACCGGCCCCGTCGGAGCCACCCCGGCCCGGAGCGCTGGACGCCGACCCGGCGCGGGTCTCGGCGCAGTCCGCCGCGGCGCCGGCCCTGGCCCCGCCGCCGACGACTGCGGTCGCTCCGTCCGCACCGGTGGCCGCCTCCGGTGCGCCCGCGGTGGCGGTCACCGGTCCGTCCGCACCCGTGCTCGGCGCCGGTGGCGCGAACTCCTCGGCCGGCCCGGTCGGCGGCGGACCCCCCGCTCCGGGGGCGGCCCCGCCCGTGGCTCCCGCCGGTCGGGCCGGACCGACTGCCTTCGCCGGACCGACTGCCTACGCCGGACCGACTGCCTTCGCCGGCCCCACGGCGGCCGCCGGACCCGCCGCCGCCGGACCCGCCGCGTCGGTGGCGCCCGCCCCCCGCACGCCCGTCGACGGGTCCCGAGCCGTTGCGGCAGCGACGCCCGCGCCGGGGCTGTCGCGGGCCTCGGCCCCCGTGGCCGTCGACACCGTCACCGCCACCCGTGCGACTGCCGCCCCGGCGGACCCGTCCCGAGCCCCTGCTCCCGCCGAACCCGCGGTGCTGCTGGGGTTGCTGGCCTTCCCCGCCGGCACCACGCCCGTCCGGACCGCCCGTCCCGCACGCCAGCTCCCGCCGCCGGTCGGGGAGGCGCGCCCGGGGCTGTGCGTGCCGCCCGGGGACCACCCCACCCACCCCGACCTCGCCCTCTCCACCACTCGGGCACCTGGACCGGTGGCCGTCGCGCTCGACAGGACCCGCCTGCTGCACGGCTGGGACCCGCTCGGCGGCGGGAACGAGGTCGAGGTGGAGCGCCGGTTCGTCGTCCGCCCGGCCACCGACGACCACCCCGCCGAGCACGTGTGGCCACCCTCCGAGCTGCACCCCGAGGGGGCCGTGGCCCCGGACCGCCGCCGACCGGTGCGGCTCGAGGTCGGTGTGCTGCTCGACCTGCTGGGCACCACCGAGGGGCGGGTGGTGGCCGAGGCCGGCACGCCGTTCGCGCTGCGGTCGGAGCCGGCCGTGCACGCCGAGCGGGTCCTGCGCCGGCTGCGGGTCACCCGTCCGCTGCCGGCGTGGGAGTCGCACCTCACGGCCTGGTTCGCCCAGCCCGGCGGCGGGTTGCGCTACCGGCTGACCCATCCTGTCGCCGAGCTGGTGGCCACCGGCTGGCTCGTCGACGCCCACGAGCTCGACGCCCACGAGCTCGACGCCCGTGAGACCGACACCAGCGGGACCGCACCCGGGCAGGAGCAGTCCCGTGGACGCTGAGGGGGTGCGCGGCCTGGTCCGGGCCCTCGGCGTGCCCGATGCGCTGGTCAGCGTGGGGGAGGAGGTGGACGGGACCTGGTGCCTGGTCCCCACCCCGCTCGACGAGCTCGGCATGGCGACGGTGGAGGGGGAGCCCTGGGAGGTGTTCTGGCGCGAGCACGGCGACCGCTTCGACTGGGTGCGCTTCACCGACGAGCGGACCGCCTGCTGGTACCTGCTCGGGCGCCTGGCGCACAGCCAGCTCCTGCGGGGGTCGCTCACCGCTCGTGCGGCGCCGGGCGAACCTGAGGACCCGCTCAGGGGCGGGGCCTAGGCTCCGCCGCGTGACCACAGTCTTGCTCGCCGAGGACGACGAGGCGATCGCGTCCCCGCTGGCCCGCGCCCTGCAGCGCGAGGGATACACCGTGCAGGTCGTCGGGGACGGGCCGGGTGCGCTCGAGCTCGCCAGCACCGACCCGTTCGACCTGGTGGTGCTCGACCTGGGGCTGCCCGGGATGGACGGTCTGGAGGTGTGCCGGCGGCTGCGGGCGGTGCGGCCGGACCTGGCGGTGCTGATGCTCACCGCCCGCACCGACGAGGTCGACTTCGTCGTCGGCCTCGACGCCGGGGCCGACGACTACGTGGGCAAGCCGTTCCGCCTGGCCGAGCTGATGGCCAGGGTGCGGGCGCTGCTGCGCCGCCGCCCGGGGGGCGGCGAGGACGTGGTCGACGTGGCCGGGGTGCGGATGGAGCACGCCGCGCACCGGGTGCAGGTCGACGGCGTGGAGGTGGGCCTGGCCAACAAGGAGTACGAGCTGCTGAAGGTGCTGCTCGAGCACGCCGGTCAGGTGGTCACCCGCGAGCAGATCCTCAGCGAGGTGTGGGGCGACACGTCGCTGCGCGGCTCCAAGACCCTCGACATGCACATGTCGTGGCTGCGCCGCAAGATCGCGGGGGACGGGGACCCGGCCGACGTCGACCGGCGGATCTCCACGGTGCGCGGGGTCGGCTTCCGCTTCAACAGCCCCGCCTGAGCCGTGCGCAGCCGCATCCTGCGCTCCACGCTGCTGGTGGTGCTGGCCACGGCCGTGCTGCTCGGGGTGCCGCTGGTGTTCACCACCTGGAAGCTCGTGGAGGACATCACCCGGACCGACCTGGCGGCCCGGCTGGACCGTGTCGCCGCAGACGTGGTGGTCCAGGAGGGGGAGGACGGCGAGCTCACCGGACCGCTGGACACCGATCGGCTCCGCCTGGCCGTGCCCGCCGACGGTCGGCTCGTCGTGCGCTACCCGGACGGCCGGGGCACCACGGCCACCTCGGTGATCGGCCGGGCGGACGTCGGTCCGGCGATCACCGAGACCCTCGACCTCGGACGCGGTGGTGTGCTGCTGCTGCAGGTGCCCTCGGCGCAGGTCCGCACCACCCAGCTGCAGTCCACCGCCGTGGTCGCGCTCGTGGTGCTGCTGTCGGTGGTCGGGGGTGCGGTGGTCTCAGGGCTGACCGCACGTCGCCTCGCCGGGCCGCTCCAGGATCTGGCGAGCCGCGCCGCCCGGCTGGGCTCCGGCGACTTCCGCCCCGCCCCGCGCCGCTACGGGGTGGTCGAGCTCGACCGTGTCTCCGACGTGCTGGACTCCTCCGCCGTCGAGCTGGCGGCGCTGCTGCAGCGCGAGCGCGAGCTCGTCGGCGACGTCTCCCACCAGCTGCGCAGCCGCCTGACCGCGGTGCGGCTGCGCCTGGACGAGCTGGCCGAGCACGCCGATCCGGCCGTGGTGGAGGAGGCGGGCGCGGCCATGAGCCAGGTGGACCGGCTGACCGCGGCCGTCGACGAGATGGTGCTGGCCTCGCGCACGGTGCGCACCGCCGGGGCGGACCCGCTGGACGTCGGCGCCGAGCTGGGGGCGCTGGTGGCGGAGTGGCAGGTCCTGTACGCGCAGGCTGGCCGCTCGCTGCAGCTGGACGCCGAGCCCGGGGTTCTGGCCCGGGCCACCCCGAGCCGGCTGCGCGAGGCGGTGGTGGTGCTGGTGGAGAACGCGCTGGTGCACGGGGGTGGGCCGGTGACCGTGACGGTGACCCGGGCCCTCGTCCGGGCGAGCTCCACCAGCGCGGGCCGCGAGCCCACGGTGCTGGTGGAGGTGGGCGACTCCGGACCGGGAGTCCCCGAGGAGCTCGTCGCGCACGTGTTCGAGCGGGGGTTCTCCGGAGCGGACAGCTCCGGGGTGGGCCTGGCGCTGGCCCGCGCCCTGGTGGAGACCGACGGTGGGCGCCTCGAGATGCGCCGCGCACGCCCGGCCCTGTTCACGATCTTCCTCGCCGCAGCCGGCGACGGTCCGTCGGTGCCCGCCGTCGCGGGTGCGCGCGAGCCCCGCTGACCGGTTCCGGCTCAGCTGTGGCCGAGCTCCTCCTCCAGGGCGGCGGCCTCGTCCAGGTCACCGGCCGTGGCGGCCAGGGCCGCCTCGTCGTCGGGGAAGACGAACCGGCGGAAGGCCCACCAGCGGAAGGCCATCGCCAGCAGCGTGCCGATGATCTGCGCCGAGAGGAAGTCCGCGACGTTCTCGGTGGTGGCGGAGACGGCGGGCACCCGCAGGTCGAGCACGTAGCTCGAGATCCACAGCGGGACCGAGTTGATCACGAGCCCCACCGCGCTGACGAGGAAGAACAGCACCGCCTCGTGGCGCGTCTCCCGCCCGCCCCGCGTGCGGAAGGACCACTCGCGGTTGAGGACGTAGGAGAGGATCGTCGCGACCAGCGTGGCGATGATCTTCGCCGTGACGGGCTTGGTCTCCAGGACGGTCGACTTCAGGGTGAAGAAGATGACCGTGTCGACGACGAAGGTGGTGCCGCCGACGACGGCGAACTTCAGCAGCTCGCGGTTCTCGAGGGCCTTCTCCTGGAGATCGGGCGGCAGGCGGCGCACAGCCGACTCGATGAAGGACACTGCGTCACTGTACGGACAGCACCTGTGGGGCTCCTGGTCCGGCGCGCACCGTCGGTGCCCTGACGTGGCACGATCAGCCACCGTGAGCAGCCCTGCGCCCGTCGTCGCCATGGTCGGGGGAGGTCAGCTCGCCCGGATGACCCACCAGGCCGCCATCGCGCTCGGCCAGGGCCTGCGGGTGCTCGCGGCCCGCGCCGACGACCCGGCCGCCCAGGTCAGCGCCGACGTCGTCCTCGGCGAGCACACCGACCTCGACGCGCTGCGGGCCGTGGCCGTCGGGGCGAGCGTGCTGACCTTCGACCACGAGCACGTGCCCCAGGAGCACCTCGCCACCCTGGTCGCCGAGGGCGTCACCGTGCTGCCGCCTCCCGGTGCCCTGCTGCACGCGCAGGACAAGCTGGTCATGCGCCGACGGCTGTCCGAGCTCGGCGTCCCCGTGCCCCCGTTCGCCGTGGTGCGCTCCGTCACCGACGTGCACGAGTTCGGCGACGTCCACGGGTGGCCCTGCGTGCTCAAGGCCGTCCGGGGTGGCTACGACGGTCGCGGCGTGTGGGTGCTCGACCGGGACGGGGTGGCCGAGGTGGTCGACGCCCAGCTCGCGGCCGGCACACCGCTCATGGTCGAGCAGCGGGTGGACTTCGCCCGCGAGCTGGCTGCCGTGGTCGCCCGCTCGCCGTTCGGGCAGGGCGCGGCGTGGCCGGTGGTGCAGACCGTGCAGCGCGACGGCACCTGCGCCCTCGTGCTCGCCCCCGCCCCGGACCTGCACCCGGACCTCGCCGAGGCCGCCGAGCAGCTCGCGCTGCGCATCGCGGCCGAGCTGGGCGTCGTGGGGGTGCTGGCCGTCGAGCTGTTCGAGACCCGGTCCTCGGGCTCGGGGCCCGGGCGGCTGGTGGTCAACGAGCTCGCCATGCGACCGCACAACTCGGGGCACTGGAGCATCGAGGGCGCGCGCACCAGCCAGTTCGAGCAGCACCTGCGCGCGGTGCTCGACTACCCCCTGGGCGACACCTCCACCACCGCCCCGGCCGTCGTCATGGCCAACGTGCTCGGAGCTCCTGACGCGCCGGTGATGACGCTGGACGAGCGGGCGCACCACCTGTTCGCCCGGCTGCCCGAGGCCAAGCTGCACCTGTACGGCAAGGGCGAGCGGCCCGGCCGGAAGCTCGGCCACGTGACGGTCCTCGGCGACGAGGTCACCGAGGTCGCCGAGCGGGCCGAGCGGGCCGCGCACTGGATGAGCCACGCCGAGTGGACCGACGGATGGGACCCCCATGCCTGAGCCCCGCACGCCCGGGACCGCACCCGCCCCCCGCGTCAGCATCGTCATGGGCAGCGACTCCGACTGGCCGGTGCTGCAGGCCGCCGCGGAGGCGCTGGCCGAGTTCGGCGTGGCCTTCGAGGTGGGTGTGCTCAGCGCGCACCGCACCCCGCAGCGGATGCTCGACCACGCCCGGGGTGCGGCGTCGCGGGGGGTGCAGGTGATCGTCGCCGGGGCGGGTGGCGCCGCGCACCTGCCCGGGATGGTCGCCTCGGCCACCCCGCTGCCCGTGATCGGGGTCCCCGTGCCGCTGCGCCACCTCGACGGCCTGGACTCCCTGCTGTCCATCGTGCAGATGCCCGCCGGGGTGCCGGTGGCCACGGTGGGCATCGGTGCTGCGCGCAACGCCGGGCTGCTCGCCGTGCGCATCCTGGCCGTGGCGGACCCGGTGCTGCGCCAGCAGGTGCTCGACTTCCAGGCTGCGCTGGAGGCGACCGTGCTCGCCAAGGACGCGGCGCTGCAGCAGACCCTGCTCGGGTGAGCGCGTCCACGGCCACCCCGGCCCGCGTGGGTGGTGGGCTGCTGCTGGTCGCCGGCACCGTCCTCGTCGCGCTGAACCTGCGCACCGCGATCACCAGCCTGGGGGCGGTGCTGCCGCAGGTGCAGGACGGGCTGGGGATGTCCTCCACCGTGGCCGGGCTGCTCACCTCGGTCGCCCCCGTGTGCTTCGCCGTCGTGGGGGTCACGACCCCGGCGCTGGTGCGCCGCTTCGACCTCCGCACGGTCCTGCTCGCGGCCATGGTCGCGCTCACCGCGGGTCTCGCCCTGCGCTCGATCACCACCGCGAGCTGGGCGTTCGTGCTCACCAGCGTGCTGGCCCTGGCCGGGCTCGCCGTGGGCAACGTGGCCATGCCGACGCTGGTCAAGCTCTACTTCCCCGACCGGGTGGGGCCGATGACGGCGCTGTACACCACGTCGCTCTCGATCGGCGCGGCGACGTCGGCCGCGATCACCGTCCCGCTGGGTGCGGCCTTCGGCGGGTGGCGCGCCGGGCTCGGCCTGTGGGCGGTCACGGCCGCGCTGGCCACGGTGCCCTGGCTGCTGACCCTGCGCCGTCCCGCGCCCGTGGTGGCCGTGCCCGCGGGGGTGGAGCACCGGGTGGTGGCCCTGGTCCACAGCCGCACGGCGTGGGCCGTGGCCGTGCTGTTCGGCATGCAGGCGCTCAACGCGTACACGCTGCTCGGCTGGCTCGCCCCCCTGCTGCAGGACGCCGGGTGGAGCGAGCGCGGCGCCGGCCTGCTGCTGGGGCTGTACTCGGCGCTGGCCATCCCGGGTTCGCTGCTGCTGCCCGTGCTCGCGGTGCGCCGGCCGGACCAGCGGGGCGTGATCGCGGTGCTCGTCGCCTGCTACGTGGCGGGCTACGCGGGACTGGCGCTCTCCCCGGGCGCCGGGGCCGTGCTGTGGGTCGTGCTCGCCGGGTTCGGTGGCTGGCTGTTCCCGCTGGTGCTGGTGCTCATCCCGCTGCGCGCGGAGACGGCGTCGGGCGCGTCCGCGCTCTCGGGGTTCAGCCAGAGCGTGGGCTACCTGCTCGCGGCGCTCGGTCCGGTGCTGTTCGGGGCCGGCCACGACCTGCTGGGCTCGTGGACCGTGCCGCTGGTGGTGCTCACGCTGACGATGGTGCCGACCCTGGCCGCGGGCTGGATCTGCGGGCCGCCGGGCTCGGTCGAGGCGGACCTCGGTCCGCGGTCGGCCGCCCCGGCACGGTGAACCCGGTCACGGCCGGGGTGCGAAGGCCTGCCGGTGGCCGGGGGCGGGCCTACGATCCGGTTATCCATCGCTAACAGGAGGCAGGCACCGTGGCCAGTCAGTACGGCAACCCAGACTTCGACCTCTACTCCCTCGCCGAGGAGCACGACGGGCTGCGCGAGGCCGTGCGTGCGCTCGCCGAGAAGGAGATCGCCCCGCACGCCGCGGCGGTGGACGAGGACGAGCGCTTCCCCGACGAGGCGCTCAAGGCCCTCACGGCGGCCGGCTTCCACGCCGTGCACGTGCCCGAGGAGTTCGGCGGCGAGGGGGCCGACTCCGTGGCCGCCTGCATCGTCATCGAGGAGGTGGCCCGTGTCTGCGGTGCGTCCTCGCTGATCCCCGCCGTGAACAAGCTGGGCACCATGGGCCTGATCCTGGCCGGCTCGCAGGAGCTGAAGCAGCAGGTCCTGCCGTCGCTGGCCAGCGGCGCCTCGATGGCCTCCTACGCCCTCAGCGAGCGCGAGGCCGGCTCCGACGCCGCCGCCATGCGCACCCGGGCCAAGGCCGACGGCGATGACTGGATCCTCAACGGGACCAAGGCGTGGATCACCAACGCCGGGGTGTCGGACTGGTACACCGTGATGGCCGTGACCGACCCGGAGCGCAAGGCCAACGGCATCTCCGCGTTCATGGTCCACAAGAGCGACGAGGGCATCTCGTTCGGGACCAAGGAGCGCAAGCTGGGCATCAAGGGCAGCCCCACCCGCGAGGTCTACTTCGAGCAGTGCCGCGTCCCGGGGGACCGGATGATCGGCAAGCCCGGCACGGGCTTCAAGACCGCGCTGCAGACCCTCGACCACACCCGACCCACCATCGGGGCCCAGGCCGTCGGCATCGCCCAGGGCGCCCTGGACGCGGCGATCGAGTACGTCAAGGGTCGTGCGCAGTTCGGCAAGAAGGTCAGCGACTTCCAGGGTGTGCAGTTCATGCTCGCGGACATGGCCATGAAGATCGAGGCCGCCCGGCACATGGTCTACGTCTCCGCCGCCCGGGCCGAGCGCGGCGAGAAGAACCTCGGCTTCATCTCCTCCGCCGCCAAGTGCTTCGCCTCCGACGTGGCCATGGAGGTCACCACCGACGCGGTGCAGCTGTTCGGCGGGGCCGGCTACACCCGGGACTTCCCGGTGGAGCGGATGATGCGTGACGCCAAGATCACCCAGATCTACGAGGGCACCAACCAGGTGCAGCGCGTCGTCATGAGCCGCGCCCTGCTGAAGTGAGCTGGCGCGGCCGGCTCGCGCAGGTCAGGGCCTCCTGGGCACGGGTCGCGGTCGGGCTCCGGGACGTCGAGTCCTCGTGGGCAGCTGAGGCAGCTCACCGGGCGGTGGCGCTCGTTCCGGACAGGTGCGTCGCGGTGTAGGACGCCAGCACTGCGGGGCTGTGGGCGAGGACGACGACCCCGCTCAGGCACACCAGCACGGCCGCGACGAGGACGGCGGTCGCGAGGGGGCCGTGACGGACGGTGTCGCCGTGTAGGACGGCAGCCATCACGACCCCGGCGGCCGGCTCGCCGGCGAAGAGCACGCCGATGGCCGCAGTCGGGGCGCCGGCGCGGAACGCGGCAGCGGCCAGCGTCAGGGTCAGGGCGCCGGTGACCAGCAACCCAAGTGCGGGCCAGCTCAACAGGGCGGCGAGCCAGCCGTGCTCGCTGCGCACCGCGACGGACTTGCCGAACGCGCCCAGGAGCCCGTTGACGACCGCGGCGGCCCCGGCGAGGCAGCTCGTGCGCGCGACCGGGCCGCTGCACACCGTCGCGACCAGCACGAGCCCGGCCACCACCACGGTGACCACCGCCAGGGTCACCGGCCACGCCGACGGGTGGACACCCCCGTCGCCGGAGGTCGGGGCGGCGACCAGGACCGCGACGACCAGGCCCACCACCACCAGGGTGGCCGCCCCGGCGTCCCGGAGCCCGACCGGCAGACCGGTGAGGAGGGCGCCGAGGGCGAGCGCGAACAACAGCCCACTGACCAGCAGCGGCTGGACCAGGCTCAGGGCCCCCGCGCGCAGGGCCAGGAACTCCAGGCCGAAGCCCGCGGCGTCGAGCGCCACACCGGCCAGCCACAGCGGACTCCGCAGCACCCCGACCAGGCTCTGGCCCTCCCCGCCGCCCGGGGCGGGGGTCGTCGCGGCGCGCTGCTGCACGACCACACCACCGGCGTAGGCAGCAGCAGCTGCCACGGCGAGCGCGACGGCCCATCCCGTCCCCGTCACCCCGCACCGCCGTCGTCACGGACACGTCTGCGGCCCACCACCGGGCAACCGTCGCCGCCGTTGGCGGGGCCACCGTCCGAGCCCGTCACGACCGCCAGGGTCCAGACCGGCGCGGCAACGGTCCCGCGTCGGCCGCGTCGTCGGGTGGAGAAGTCACGACCGGTCCTCTCGCGCAGCGGTGCGGATCGGGCGACCGCGAGATCCTGGGGCGAGGTTGCCCGGGCGGTGCTGAGGTCAGGCTGAGGAAGCTCACGACCCTGAGGTGCGGGGTCGGTGGTCGCGGACCCCCGCCGACCGGGCTGCCCGCTGAGTCGAGGCACGATCGGCAGGTGGAGCCGGGGCGCTCAGCGACGTTCAGCCCCAGCACAGGTGACCGCACGCAGGGTGGTCCCCATCGACCCGCAGAGCGTGGGCCGGTTCAGGAGAGGACATCACCATGCAGGTCAAGAAGCGCATCGCCGTGGCGGCCCTGGGAGTGCTCGCGCTGGGCGGTGTCGGGGCCGGCGTGGCCGTTGCCGCCACCTCGTCGTCGGCGCCGTCGACCAACATCACGGACACCGCCACCCCCGGGGACACCACCGACACCCCGGGCGCCACCGACGGTGACAACGTGCAGGAGGGCGACCAGACGGGCCCGGACACCCCGGGCGCAGCCGAGACCCCGGACACCCCGGGCGCCTGACGGGGAACCCCGGCGGCCGTCCAGCGGCCGCCGGGGGCCGACGGTCCGGGTGAGCTCCACCGACTCGGGAGGGCCGAGCAGCACCGTGCTGCTCGGCCCTCGCCGCTGTCGTGGACACCGACCCGCCCGCCACCACCGGGACCGTCACCGCGGTGGGGCGAAGGGGCTCCTCCGCGGGGGGACACCGCCCGTCGCCGGTGGGTTGACCTCCGCGCTGGGCGGTCGCTGCGCTCGGTGGAGCAGATGTGCACCCCGGACGGGGCTCGCCCGGCGTGACCGAGATCGCCGTGACCGAGATCGCTGTGGCCGAGCGTGTCGAGCTGGCCCGGGGCGGCCGGGTCGGTGGAGCGGTCCCGCCCCCACGGGTCAGCTGGTGGTGATGGTCTGGCTGCCGAGGGTGGCGGTGGTGGTGCGGCTGGTGCCGCCCTGGTCGGTGATGGTGAGGGTGATGGTGTCGCCGGGGTTGTGGGAGCGGACGGCGGCGGCGAGGGCGTCGCTGGTGTCGATGAGCTGGGTGTCGACCTTGGTGATCACGTCCCCGGTGGTGAGTCCGGCGCTGGCGGCGGGGCTGCCGGCGACGACGTTCGCGACCTGGGCGCCGCGGGTGCCGGGGGGTGTGGAGGTGGAGACCCCGAGGACGGACTGGGTGGCGTGGCCGGTGCTGATGAGCTCCTGGGCGATGCGCTGGGCGTGGTCGACGGGGATGGCGAAGCCGAGGCCGATGGACCCGGACTGGGCCCCGGACTGGCTCTGGCCGAGGCTCGCGATGGCGGAGTTGATGCCGATGAGCTCCCCGTTCATGTTGACCAGGGCGCCGCCGGAGTTGCCGGGGTTGATGGCGGCGTCGGTCTGGATGGCGTCGATGACGGAGGCCTGGGTGGTGGCGGTGGACTGTCCGGAGGCGCTGACGGGGCGGTTGAGTGCGCTGACGATGCCGGTGGTGACGGTGCCGGACAAGCCGAGCGGGGAGCCGACGGCGACCACGTCCTGGCCGACGGCGAGGGCGCTGGAGCTGCCGATGGCGATCGGGGTGAGCCCGGTCTTGTCGACCTTGATGACGGCGAGGTCGGCGGAGGGGTCGCGGCCGACGATGGTGGCGGTGGCGGTGGTGCCGTCCTGGAAGGCGACGGTGATGGCTCCGGTCGGGGCTCCGGCGGCTCCTGCGACGACGTGGTTGTTGGTGAGGATGTTCCCGTCGGTGGACAGGACGACCCCGGAGCCCACGTCGCCGGACCCGCCGACGGACACCCGGATCTGCACGACGCTGGGCAGGACCTTCGCCGCCACCGTCTCGACGGAGCCGTTGGGGGCCTGCGCGATGGGCTGGGAGGCGGTTGCGGCACCCGACGGCGAGCTCGTCGCCACGGTGGGGGTGGGGTGCTCGAGCAGGGTGGCGACCCCGCCGCCGACGCCACCGGCGACGACCACCAGTGCCACCGCGGCGGCGGCCAGGCGGGCCCGACCACCGGTCCGGGACCGCTGCGGCTGCACAGGGGTGCCCGCGTAGGGGTCGTACGGGTGGGTGGTGCTGTACGGGCTCACCGGGTCCGGGTGCCCGCCGGTCGGGGAGGACGGCGGGTAGTAGGCAGGGGGAGCGGACCGACCGCCCGCGGACCCTGCCGTGCTGGAACCCTCCGGGTGGGGCTGCGGGGTGATGGGCCCGGTGGCGGGGTCCGTGTCGTGGCCCGGGGTCCGGTTCACCTCGTCCCGGTCGTCGTCGTGGGACCCGGGACCCTGCTCGTTTCCGTTGCTCATGACCTCACGGTGCACCCCGGGCCTTAGACACCCCTGAGACGAACCTGTAAAACCCCGGTGAGTCCCGCCCACCTGCGGTGCCCGGTCCGTCACCGAGCCTCACCGACCAGGACCGGCGACCAAGCACGCCGACCACGGCGGTGCCGCCGGCACCGAGGAGAGCAGTCACGGCGACGAGGGGGAGCCGGAGCGGCTGAGCGGCGGCTGAGGACGCCCGGGTCGCGTTCAGCGTCTGCTCAGCGTCGACGGAGCACGGTCGGCCGACGCGTTGACACACCGACCGAGGGAGACCCCGTGAGCCCACCCACCACGACGAGTGGCCCGGCGGTCGAGCTGCGCGAGCTGCGCCACCGCTACGGCGAGGACGAGGTGCTGCGCGGCATCGACCTGGTCATCGAGCGTGGTGAGGTGTTCGGCTTCCTCGGCCACAACGGTGCCGGCAAGACCACCGCCATCAACATCCTCACCACCTTGATCGCCCCGACCTCGGGCAGCGCCCTGGTGTGCGGGCACGACGTCGTCACCGACAGGGACGCGGTCACCCGTCAGATCGGGTACCTCCCGTCGGAGGTGCGCCTGTACGGGCACCTCACGGCCACGGAGAACCTGGTGTTCTTCGCCCGGCTGTCCGGCGTGGCCGACCCGGAGGGGGCGGCGGCACGCGCCCTGGAGTTCCTGGGCTGCCCCGAGCTCGCCGACCGCCGGGTGGGCACCTTCTCCACCGGGATGCGGCAGCGGATCGGCATCGCCCAGGCGGTGCTGCACGAGCCGACGGTGCTGTTCCTCGACGAGCCCACCGCGGGGCTCGACCCGGACGGGGTGCGCCAGCTGCGGGAGACCATCGCCCGGCTCAACACCGAGCTGGGCATGACGGTGTTCATGAACACCCACCTGCTCAGCGAGGTCGCCCGCGTGTGCACCACGATCGGAGTCCTCAACCAGGGCGAGCTCATCTACCGCGACTCCATGGCCGAGACGGTCCGCCGCTTCCCCGACGAGGCCTCGTTGGAGGACATCTACGTCCGGGTGGGGCAGGAGACCGCGTGATCGGGGTCGTCGCCGCGCAGCAGGTCACCGTGCTGCGCCGCCAGCGCACCGCCGCCGTGGTGGTCTCGGTGCTCGTCGGGATCACCGTGCTGGCCGGGGTCATCGGCTGGTCCAGCGCTGCCACCATCACCCGCGTCTACGACCAGGCGGTGCTGCTGCTCGCCTCCCAGGGCCGCCCGGCCCCACCGAACCCGCTGGGGCTCAAGCCCCCGCTGTCGCTGCTGTCGAACATGACGGTCTACGTGCCCATGGTCGGGGCGCTGCTGGCCATCGTCGTTGGGCACCTCAGCCTCAGCGACGAGCAGAGCTCGGGCAGTGCGCGGCTGCTGCACAGCCGCCCGCTGACCCGCCGCGCCTACCTGCTGGGCAAGCTCGTCGCCGTGTCCGGCCTGCTCGCTGTCGCGCTCGTGGCCAGCCTGGTGGTGGCGGTGGTGTCGTTGGTCGTGGTCAACGCGACGTTCCCCAGCCCTTCCCAGCTGCTCCGGCTGGTCGGGTTCTACGGGCTGTCGTTGCTCTACCTGGTCATCTTCGCCCTGGTCGCGATGGTGGCGGTGCTGCTGACCCGCCGGCGCTCGATGGCTCTGCTCTCCGCGCTCGGGGCGTGGCTGGTCGTCACCTTCGTGGTACCCCAGTTCATCTCCGGACTGCGTCCGACAGCGTCGCTCAACCCGCTGAGCGTGCCCGTCGGCACCTCGCAGACCTTCTTCGACATCACCTCACGGGTCCGCTTCCTGTCCCTGAGCGAGGTGTTCAAGAACGCCAGCGCCCAGATCCTCGCCACCGCACCGGGCGAGCCGCTCATCGTCACCCTCGGTCGCGTGGTCCCGCTGGCGGTGGCCGCACTCGCTCTCGTGGCGGCCGCCCTGGTGCTGGTCCGCCGCCACGACTACTCCAGGAGTGCCGCCGATGAGTAGGTCCACCCGGGTGCGCACCCTCGCCCACCACGAGCTGCGTGCGGCCACCCGCAGCCGACTGCTGGTCGTCCTCGCCGCGATCCTGGTGCTGGTCACGGTGGTGTCGGTCTACGTCGGTGCGGTGGACTACCGCAGCCAGATCGCCGACTACACCGCCTACCTGCAGGCGGCCGCGGCCAGCGGGGTGACGCAGCTGCCCCCGCCGCCGCTGCGGCTGTTGTCGCTGCTGCGGGGCGCGATGGAGTACCTGGAGATCATCGGCGCCGTCATCGGGGTCGCGCTGGGCTACCTGAGCGTCACCCGCGAGCGCGCGGGGCGCACCCTCGCGCTGCTGCGGACCCGCCCGGTCAGCGTCGGCGAGCTCGCCGCCGGGAACCTGCTGGGGGCCTCCGCCGTGCTGGGGATCCTGCTCGCCACGACCGCTGTCGCGGCGGTGCTGTGCCTGGGCGTCATCGGTCACGGCTGGGTGGACACCGGGCAGGGCGTCCAGCTGCTGCTCGCCTACGTCGCGGCGCTGCTGTACCTGCTCACGTTCTACTGCCTCGGCGTGATCGCCACCGCCCGCTCCCGCGTCGCGGCCAACGGACTCCTCGTCGCCCTGGCCGTGTGGCTGGGCGTGGTGCTGGTGCTCCCGCAGATCGGGGACACCCTGGACGCCGACAACCAGGTCCCGGGGGGACTGTTCGCCGCACTCGGGCTGAACCTGTCCGGGGAGACCGCCGTCCTCACCCACTTCGCCCTCTACGAGAACATCCGCACCGGGCTCGAGGAGATCTCGCTGGCCAAGCACTTCGAGCGGTTCGCCTTCGCGATGACCGACATCCCCAACGAGTACCAGGGCGTCTCCCTCGGCCAGCTCCTGGCCGCCAAGCGCAACGACATCATCTGGCTCCTCGTCGGGGTGGTCGCGCTCGGCGCGGGCACGCTCCGCGCGTTGCGCCGTCAACCCGTCACCACCGGAGGACAACCGTGAACCAGTCCCGCACCACCACCCACCGGATCACCACGCGCGCCGGCCGCACGCCTGTCCGCACGGTCCTCGTGGCCCTGGCCGCCGCCTCCACGCTGCTGCTCAGCGCGTGCAGCGGCAGCAGCTCACCCTCCGCAGGGTCGGCCGCTGCGCCGGCCGGCGGGGCCCAGGTCGTGCCGGTGACCAGCAACCCCATCAGCAACACCGCCACCGCTACGACCCTCACGGCCGACAACGTGATGGTGGAGAACAACACCGATGCCAGCGGGGCCACCGTGAACGACCACCTGCAGCTCGACGTGCACAACACGGGGACAACTCCCCTGAGCGGCTTCGAGGTGTTCTACACCTTCGCCGATCCCACGTCCTCGTCGAAGGAGAGCTACTACCTGAAGCTCCCCGCCACCTTCACCGTTCCCGCCGGCGGCACCCAGACCGTCAACTTCGACAACACCGGCGCCCCGGACCACTTCGCGGTCAACAAGTTCAGCCTCTACTACACGTCGAAGTCGGCCCTCGACGTCACTGTCGAGGTGAGCGCCACCGGCGCCGCCCCGGTCACCGCCACCGCGAAGAAGGATCCCGGCGGGTCCGAGAACGCCGGCGGCTGAGCACACCGCCCCGGCACCACCCCGACGACGGACGTCGAGGTGGTGCCGGGGCCACCGGGGCGGAGGAGCACGGGTCCTGCTGGCCCCCCGGATCAGCGGCGCGCGGCCAGCTCCCAGGCCCGGTCGTGGGCCGCCTGGGCGCGGCGGCGCAGGTCCTCGCACACCTGCGCCTGCTCAGCCGGAGTGCCGTGCCCGTCGCTGACTCGGATCTCCATCGCGCTGAGCCGGTCGAGCTCGGCCCCGGTGGGCATGTCCGGGCCTACCTCGGTCCCCGGCCCCGGGTGCCGCAGTGCCCGCGCTCGTCGGTAGGGGTTGTCCGCCGGCAGCGCGCCGCTGGCCCGCCCGTAGAGGCCCGCCGTGAGCAGCAGCACGCCGGCCACCAGGCTGAACAGCACGTTCGGGATGGTGAAGGCAAGGAGGTTGGCCGCGGTGTCGAGCAGGGCCAGGTTCGCCAGCCCGGACACGAGGAAGGCGACCCCGACCGAGGCGGTGACCGTAGAGGCGGTCGGTCCGCCCACCGCCGCGGCGGTGAGCAGCACGGCCGCCACCACCAGCGAGACCACCGACAGCAGCCCGTTGGAGGTCAGCCCGAGCACGGGGGTGCCCGCCGTCTCGAGCAGGCCCAGCCGGTCGACGAGCCCGAGCACGCCGAACGTGGCCAGGACGAGCGCGGCGACCGCAGCGGCCAGGCGGTGCAGGGTGGCGAGCCGGCCGTGGCGTCGCGAGGTGGGGCGCGGTGACACGGGGCGCGGTGAGGTGCGGTGGTGGTCGGTGGGCATCGGATCCTCCAAGGGTGTGGTTCAGGTCACACCTGGTGTCCGTGCGTCGGGGCCTGCCGGTTCGATCCCCGCCCCGACGTCACGCCCCCGTCACCGACCGCCGCCGCGAGGGGAGGAGGGGGACCTGCCACCGCCGCTGGTGGTGGTCCCACGGCCACCCCGGCGGCTGACATCCTGGGCGCCATGAGCAGCGACTCCCGGACCACGATCACCGCCGGCACCGACGGCTCGTCCCGCGGCAACCCCGGTGCGGCCGGCTGGGCGTGGGCTATCAGCGAGACCGAGTGGGCCTCGGGCGGCTGGGCGCGGGAGACGAACAACGTGGCCGAGCTCACCGCGCTGCGCGAGCTGCTCACCGCCGTGCCCCCCACCACCGGCCTCGAGGTCCGCAGCGACTCCACCTACGTCATCGACGCTCTCGTCGGCCGCGGCGGCAAGCGACCGTGGATCGCCGGGTGGAAGCGCAACGCGTGGCGGACGGCGGCCGGGGCACCGGTGGCCAACAAGGAGCTGATGGTCTCGATCGACGAGCTGCTGAGCACCCGGACGGCCCCGACCACCCTCACCTGGGTGAAGGCGCACAAGACGTCCGGCGGCGACGCCTACAACGAGATGGCGGACCGGCGGGCCTACGCGGCGTCGACGGCCATCCTCGAGGGCCGCGACCCGGATCGGGGCCCCGGTCTGCACGGCTGAGCCCGGCTCGGACCAGGCGGGTGGCGAGGTCGGGACCGCCGCCGACCCCAGGCGGCGGCCCTCGACGCCGGCTGGGTCCAGGAGACCGCTGGCTGCACGTCGCTGTCGCTCGCGGGGTGAGCGGAGCGCCGGTGCTGGACACCGGGGCGGGACGGGGCACGATGGGCCCGTGAGCACCTCAGCGGAGCAGGGACCGGGCGAGCCCCGGCTGTGGGTCGAGCGCACCGGCACCCGGAGGTGCACCGGCCGCAGCTCGCGCGGCGCCGAGGTGCACCTCGGACCGGTGGAGCTCGACGGGGCCTTCACCCCGGGCGAGCTGATGAAGATCGCGCTGGCCGCCTGTACCAGCCTGTCCGCCGACGCCGTGCTGGCCCGCCGCCTCGGCGACGACTACACGGCGATCGTGGAGGTCTCCGGCCCGGCCGACCGCGAGCAGGAGCGCTACCCGGTGCTGTCCGAGCGGCTGGTGGTGGACCTCTCCGGGCTGACCGAGGTCGAGCGCGCCCGGGTGGAGACCACCGTCCGGCGTGCGGTGGAAGCCAGCTGCACCGTGGGACGGACCCTGCAGCACGGCACCACCGTCGTGCTGGAGGTGGCCGGCTGAGCTGGTCCGCCCGCCGCACCTGGTAGACCCCTCGCGTGAGCACGCACGGACACGGACACGGCACGAGCGACGTGCGGCTGGATCGCACCGCCGCCCGGGTGGTGGTGGGGCTGCTGCTCACCTGCGCCGGCAGCGCGCTGCCCCTGCTGCTGCTGTTCAGCATCGCGGGACGCTCCATCACCGACGTGCTCACCGGCGACGTGGTGGCCGTGGAGCTCGTCCGGGCCCTGGTGGGCGGGATCGCGCTGGTCGCCTCGGTGCCGTTGACCACCGCGATCGCGGTGGTCCTGGCCCGCCCGGACACCGGTCCCGCTCCCGTCCCCCCGGTCCGGACCCGCCACCACCGCCGTTCCTGACGGGGGCAGGTCGTAGGGTCCGCGCGTGGCACGCACCCGCTCCGGCGAGCTCACCGCCGAGGACCTCGTCGACCTGGCCGCCTCGCTGGCGGCCGGTCGGCGTCGCACGCTGTGGCTCCGCGAGCCGCTCGTCAGCCTCGGGCTGCCGGCCGCCACCTCGGCGCGGGTGGTCTCCGTCGAGGGCACCACGGTGACGGTGCGGCCCAGGGGCGTGGACGACGACGTCCCGTTCGAGGCGCGCGAGCTGGCGGGCTCCCGGGCCGCCGCCGCCGCGCCGCCGCCGCGACCACCCCGGCCCCCCCGGGTGCGCCGGGCGGCCGCCCCGGCTCCCGCGACGGTGGTCGACGCGCCGGCGCCCACCCCGCGACCCGCCGCGCGACCGCGCCGGGGGACGTCGGTGACCGTGCTGCTCAGCGGGGCGGCGGACGGCGGCTGGACGGTGGAGCACGCCCTCGGGGGTACGCGACCCACCCGTCCCGCACCCGTCAGCCCCGAGGCGGTGGCCCGCGCCGTGCACGCCCTCGGACACCCCGCCACCAGCGCGGCCGTGGACGCCGTGCTGGAGCACGCGCGCGCGGCCGCACAGGCACAGGTGGCCGAGCTCAGCGCGCGGCTGGAGCGGGCCCGTGCCGAGCTGGAGGCGCTGGGAGGCTGAGGTCGTGAGGACCCGGCTCAGCCCTCGAAGTCGCCCGCGTCGCGGCGGAGCTCGGTGAGCACCTCCACGAGCTGCCCCAGCCGCCCCGGGTCCAGCCCGGGCGCGGCGAACACCGTGGCGTTCAGCTCGGTGGTGGCGTCCTCGGCGGCCGTGCGCCCCGCGGGCGTGAGCTCGACGAGGGTGGCCCGGCCGTCGCGGGGGTGCGCGCGGCGGACCACCAGTCCGGCCGCCTCGAGCCGGTCGACGGCGTTGGTGACGCTGGTCGGGTGCACCTGCAGCCGGCTGCTGGCCCGCTTCATGGACATCGCCCCGTGCCGGCTGAAGGTCAGCAGCATCAGCAGCTCGTAGCGGGCGAAGGTCAGCCTCCGTGGGCGCAGCACCGCCTCCACGCGGGCCAGCACGATCTGCTGCGCCCGCATCAGGGAGGTCACCGCGGCCATGCCGTCGGCGACCTCGCCCCAGCCCCGCTCCGTCCACTGCCGTCGCGCCTCCGCGATGGGGTCCAGCGGCAGGGGGTCGGACGCGGTCACGGGGCGAGCACTCCTGGTCGTGGCACGGGGTGGTGGAGGGGCCCACGGTATCCGAGCGGGACCCCGCCCTCGCCCGCCGGAGGCCGGGGTGGTCAGATCAGCGCCACCACGTCACCGCCGTCGAGGAGGACATCCGTGCCCGAGGTCGCCGCACTGCAGGTCACCGCTGACCCGGCCGGGGTGGGGGTCGACGCCGCCCGCCTGGCCCGCATCGACCGGCACTTCGCCGGGTACGTCGACGACGGGCGCCTGCCCGGCTGGCAGGTGGTGGTCGCCCGGCACGGCCAGGTGGTGCACTCCTCGGTGCACGGTCGCCGCGACGTCGAGGCGGAGCTGCCCGTCGAGCAGGACACCCTGTGGCGGATCTACTCCATGACCAAGCCGATCACGTCGGTGGCGGCGCTGAGCATGCTCGAGGAGGGCGCGTTCGAGCTCAACGACCCGGTCAGCCGCTTCATCCCCTCCTTCGCCGACGTGCGGGTGTGGGCCGGCGGCTCCTCGCAGAGCCCTCGCACCGTGCCCGCGACCGAGCCGGTGCGCATGTGGCACCTGCTCAGCCACACCGCCGGGCTCACCTACGGCTTCATGAACGCCCACCCCGTGGACACCATCTACCGCGACCACGGTTTCGACTTCGGCACCGCCCACGGGCTGGACCTCGCCGCCTGCGCCGACGCCTGGGCCGGGTTGCCGCTGCTGTTCGACCCCGGCACGCAGTGGAGCTACTCGGTGGCCACCGACGTGCTCGGGCGCGTGCTCGAGGTGATCGCGGGCAAGGGCCTGGACCAGGTGCTGGCCGAGCGGGTGCTCGACCCGCTGGGGATGAGCGACACCCGCTGGTGGGTGGACACCCCGGACGCGGACCGGCTCGCCGCGCTCTACTCCCCGCATCCCGCCACGGGGAAGGCCGTGCGGCTGGACTCGGTGGGCCAGGCGGCGCTGCACGCGCCGGTGATGCTCTCCGGTGGTGGCGGGCTCGTGTCGACCGCGGCGGACTACCTGCGGTTCACCGAGATGCTGCGGCGCGGGGGCGAGCTCGACGGCGTCCGCGTGCTCGGCCCCCGCACCCTGGCCTACGCCAGCCGCAACCACCTGCCCGGCGGGGCGGACCTCACGGCGTTCGGCAGCGGGCAGTTCTCCGAGGTGGCCTACGGCGGGGTGGGGTTCGGTCTCGGCTTCGCCGTCACCGTCGACCCCACGGCCGGCAAGACCATGAGCTCGCCGGGCGAGATCACCTGGGGCGGGGCGGCGTCGACGGCGTTCTGGGTGGATCCGGTGGAGGACCTGGTGGCGATCTTCCTGACGCAGCTTCTGCCGAGCTCCACGCACCCCATCCGCACCCAGCTGCGGACCCTGGTCCACCAGGCGCTCGTGGACTGATCCGGCCGTGCGGCAACGGGTCCCGGCGGGAGCCGGGACCCGTTGCCGCACCCTGGCGCTCACCCGGTCGCGGCGACCTCGTCGGCGTACCGCTGCGTCATGGTGGCCACCGCGTCCATCTGGGACTGGGCGTGCCCCTCGCGGGTGCTGGTCGCGCGCTCCTTCGCCTCCAGGGTGGACTGCGCGTGGGTGCGCACCGACCCCTGGAACTGCGGCATCACGTGCTGGGCGATCAGCTCGTAGGACCGCTTGGTCGCCTCGGGGTTGGCCCACTCGTGGCTGAGCAGCAGCATGGCGCCGAAGCCGCCGGACTGGTCGTGCAGGCGCTGCACCTGCTTGCGCGCGTCCTCCGCGGTGCCGATCGAGCCGATGCCCGCCTCGTTGATGAACTCGATCATCTCCTTGACGTCGCCACCGGCCACGGCCATCTGCGGGAAGGCGGCCACCTTCTGGAAGTAGCGGAACCACTGCTCGATGCCGTGCTCCACGTCGCGGTAGGCCTGCTCCCGGGTCTCGGCGACGTGCATCAGCCCGACCAGCCGCCAGTCCTCGCGGGCGACGGTGGTGCCGTGGGTGGCCGCTCGTTCCTCCATCACGTTCCAGTGGTGGGCCAGGGCGTCGAACCCGTCCGGCGAGAGCGTCGCTCCGATGGAGAGCAGGCCCAGGCCGTGCTGGCCGGCCAGGCGCGGTCCGGTGGGTGAGGCGACGGCCGCGACGGTGATGTCGAACAGCGGCTCCGAGTACGGGCGGAGCTGCAGGCGCGCGTCGATCAGGGTGTGGGTGCGGGTGGTGGCCGTGACCGACTCCCCGGCGAGCAGCCGCAGCACGATGTCGAGGTTCTCGGCGAGCAGCTCGCGGGTGTCGGTGGGGTTGAGGCCGATCATCGCCGAGTCCGTCGGGAGCGAGCCGGGTCCGACGCCGAGCATGATCCGGCCGTGCGTCAGGTGGTCCAGCAGCACCATCCGGTCGGCCACCCACAGCGGGTTGTGGTAGCTCAGCGACGTGACGCCGGTCCCGAAGCGGATGTTCCTGGTTCGCTCCGCAGCGGCGGCGATGAAGATCTCCGGGGAGGAGATGATCTCGCTGCCGGCGGAGTGGTGCTCACCGATCCACGCCTCGTCGTAGCCGCACGCGTCGAGGTGCTCCATGAGCTGCAGGTCGCGCTGCAGCGCCAGGGTCGGGTTCTCGCCGGCGGGGTGGAACGGCGCCATGAACACGCCGAAGCGGAGACGACTCACGGGAACTCCTCGGGTCGGGGTCGACGGCGTCGTCGACCCCCCGAGTGTGATCGTGGTCACCAGCCCGTGTCGAGGCCCCCGCCGCCGAGGAGCTGCTCCAGCCAGCGTGCGACCCCGTCCTCGCCGTGGTGCGGGGCCACCTCGTCGGCCACCGCGAGCACGTCCGGGTGGGCGTTGGCCACCGCGACGCCGCGGCCCGCCCAGCGCAGCATGCTGACGTCGTTGGGCATGTCGCCGAAGGCCACCACGTCGGCGGCGACCACCCCGAGCCCGGCGGCCACCACGGCCAGCCCGCTCGCCTTGTCCACCCCGGGCGGGCCGATCTCGACGTAGGGGCCCGACGCGCTGGCGGTGACGGTGACCTGGGCGCCGACCAGCTCCTGCACCGCCACCCGCAGCGCGTCCGGCCCACCACCGGCGGAGTGCACGACCACCTTGAGCACCCCGCCCCCGACGATCTCGGGCAACGGTCGCGGTGAGCCCGGCCACGGGCGGCTGGGTCGGTAGCCGGGCTCGTGCGCGAGGGTGCCGTCCGGCCGCTCCACGGCCGCGGTCAGCCCGGGCAGCCGCCGGCGCAGCCGCTCGACGACCTCGACGGCGGTGCCCGCGTCCAGCCGGTGCTGCGCGAGCACCCGTCCGGCGATCCGGTCCCAGGTGATCGCCCCGTTGGCGCACACCACGACCCGGCCGGCCGCGGTGCCCTCCAGCGGGCCCAGCGAGCGCGGTGCGCGCCCGGTGACGGCCACGAACGGCACCCCCGCCGCGGCCAGCGCGGCGAGCGCGGCCCGGCTGCGGGGCGAGACCTCGTGGTCCGGGCCCAGCAGGGTGCCGTCGAGGTCGCTGGCCACGAGCCGGGGGCGTCGTCGCGGCTGCTCGGGGCCGGTCATGGTGGTTCCCTCCGTGGCGGTGCGGCACGATCACGGGAGTCCGGACCGTCCCACCCGATACGAGGAGCGTGCCGTGGCCCTGCGTCTGTGGTTCAACCAGGCCTACCGCGGCACCTTCCAGCTCATCGGGATGCTGCGCGGTGGTCTGGCGACCGACGGCGTCGAGATGCACGTCACGGGCAGCCACACCGCCCGCTCCACCCCGTTCCTGCAGGCCTGCGACGACGTGTTCGCCGAGCCCGAGGACGTGGTCGGCCGCGAGTGGGTGGAGCTGGCCCTGCGGATCTGCGCGGAGCGGCGCATCGACGTCTTCGTGCCCGGGCGGGAGCGGGCCGCGATCGACGACGCGGCCGGGGAGTTCGCGGCGGCCGGGGTGGCGCTGATGGTCAACCCGGCCGACGCGGTGCGGACCCTGGGGGACAAGGCGGCCGCCCACGCCAGCGCGCTGAGCCTGGGGGTGCCCGTGGCGCAGACGCACGTGGTGACCGACGCCGACGGTTTCCGCGCGGCCGTGGCGGCCCTGCGGGCCGAGGGGCTGCGGGCGTGCGTGAAGCCTGCGGTCGACCACGGCGCCAAGGGCTTCCGCGTGCTCGACGAGACCGTCGGCAGCTACGCGGACCTGCTGGCCCTGCCGGACGCCCGGGTGCACCCCGACGAGGTGGCCCGGCGCATCGAGGCCGTCGGCGAGGTGGCACCGCTGCTGGTGTGCGAGCTGCTCGAGGGCGACGAGCTCAGCGTGGACGTGCTCTCCCAGGACGGCACCGTGCTCGCCGCGGTGCCGCGGTCCAAGGCCGGGCCGCAGTGGACCCGGCAGATCGTGGAGGACCTCGAGGCGCTCAGCATCACCGAGGCGATCACCAAGGGCCACGGGCTGCGATACCTGTCCAACGTCCAGGTCCGGTACGGCCAGGGCCGGGCGCGGCTGCTCGAGGTGAACACCCGCGCGGCCTCGGGGCTGTTCCACTCCGCGGCGAGCGGGCTGAACCTGCCGCACCTGGCCCTGCGGCTGCTGCTCGACGGCGAGGTCCACGTGCCGGCACCCCGCTTCGGTGCCACCGTGCTCACGTGGACCGAGGCGCGCGAGGTCACCCTGCCGTTCTGAGCCTCATCGCGGCCGGGGCAGCATCTCGTCGGAGATGATCTTGCGCTGGATCTCGGAGGTGCCCTCGAAGATCGTGGTCAGCCGCGCGTCGCGCCAGTGCCGCTCGACGGCGCGCTCGGTGGTGTAGCCGTTGCCGCCGTGCAGCTGCATGGCCTGCGTGGTCACCGCCGCGGCCATCTCGCTCGCCCGGAGCTTGGCCATGGCGGCCTGCCGGGTGCAGCCCACGCCGCAGTCGATGAGGTGGGCCACCTGCCGGTACAGCGCCCGGGCGGCCTCGACCTCGCTGGCCATGTCGGCCAGGGCGAAGCGCAGCGCCTGGAAGTCGCCGATGGGGTGGCCGAACTGCTCGCGCTCCTGCAGGTAGGTGGTGCAGTCCTCCACCGCGGCCTGGGCCAGCCCGACCGCGCGCGCAGCGGTGTGCACCCGGGCCACGTCCAGCCAGGCGCCCACCCCGGAGAAGCCGCTCTCGTCGCCGTGGCCGGTGGTGACCACGTTGCCCGCCGGGACGCGCACGCCGTCGAGCGCCAGGTCCCAGGTGAGGAACCCGTGGTAGCCGATCTTGTCGATGGGCGTGCCGGTGAGCCCGTCGGGGAAGCTGCCCCGCTCCTTCTCGACGAGCAGGGTCTCCAGGCCGGCCGAGCGGGGCTCGCCGGGCTCGGCGTCCCGGGTGCGCACGAGGACCTGGATGAAGTCGGCGGCCTCGGCGTTGCCGCACCAGCGCTTGTGCCCGGTGATCACCCACTCGTCGGTGCCGCCCGAGCGGTCGCGGACGGCCCTGGTGCGCACCCCGGCGAGGTCGGACCCGGCGTCGGGCTCGCTGAGCGCGATGGCCCCGATCCAGTCGCCCCGGGCGGAGCGCTCGAGCAGCTCGGTGCGCCGGGAGTCGTCGGCCAGGCCGGTGCCCAGGCCCTGGGCGCGGGCGATGATGCTGGCCACGCTCATCCAGGCCCGGGCGAGCTCCTCCGCGACCATGCAGTACTCGAAGGCCCCCAGGCCCATCCCGCCGTGCTCGGTGCCCGTGGTGATGCCGAAGTACCCCAGCTCGGCGAGCCGTCCCAGCAGCGCCGGCGGTATGAGGCCCTTCCGGGGATCGAGCTCGTTCGCGACGGGCAGCACCTCCTCGCGCGCGAAGGTGCGCGCCTGCAGCTGCAGCGACTCGCGCTCCGGGGTGTGCCACGGGGGCGGCAGGTCGGGCAGCGCGGGTGGGCGCAGGTGATCGGTCACGAGCAGCGACGCTAACCGGACCTCCCGCGAGCCGCACGAGCGGACGCGACCCCGGCCGCGACGACGACCGGTGCCGCCGGGTCCGTCGGGAGCGGGGCCCGGTGCTCAGATCTCGCGGGTGACCTTCTCGGTCTGCACGCGCCGGGTGGTCCGCGCGTCGTCGGGGTTGGCCACCTGCACCAGCGACGCCCCGGCCGCCAGCACCGCCAGCAGCCCGTCGACCAGGCCGACCGTGGTGTCCCAGCCGGCCGAGGAGAGCACCCGGTCCTGGGCGGTGAGCCCCTGGCGCGATGCGGAGGCCCGGGCCGCCCCGAGCACCTCGTCCACGCTGCGCTCCTCCAGCGCCGGGTCGTCACCGCCGACGGGGGTGGGAGCGAAGGCGTCGCCGTGCACCCGTACCGCCGTGGCGTAGTCGGTGATCCCGATCGCGAGCCCGTCGATCCCGCGGCCGAAGGCGTCCAGGCTGAGCACCGCCACCTCGGGGGCCGCCTCGGCCTCGGGCAGCCGCTCGAGGGTGCACAGGGCCACCTCTGCACCGTCCGGGTCGGCCACGACCACGCCCCCGCACCACCAGACCCCCAGGTGCACGGCCACGCTCTGCCAGTGCGCCGGCAGGAGCACGGCCACCGGGTCGCCGGGGTTCACGCCCAGCTCGTCCCGGAGCAGGTTCGCCGTCTTGGCCGCCCAGTTCGCCAGCGTGGTGCCGGAGACCTCCACCCGCTCCCCGGTGGCGTCGTCGTAGTAGGTGACCAGCGGACGTGCGGCGTCGACGGCCAGGATCGGGCGCAGCAGCGCGTCCGCGAGGGTGGGGGCGGCAGCGGGGTACATGGCCCCAGGGTGTCAGTCCCGTCCCGGTCGCCGCTCGGCCAGGTCTCCCGGCCGCGTAGTCGTACGCATGTGCGCGGACCGACGATCGAGCAGGCTCGTGCCATGAGCACACCGCAGCCGCAGACCTCCTCCACCGCCGCCTTCTACCTGCAGGCCGTGATCGCCTTCGGGATCAGCCTCGCGGGGTGCGTCGTGGGCATCGCCTACCTGCCCATCGACCCCTGGCAGCGCGCGTTCCTGGCCATGACGCTGCTGTTCGTCGTCACCAGCGCCTTCACCCTGGCGAAGGTGGTCCGCGACCGCCAGGAGATCTCGACCGTCCGTGTGCGGGTCGACGAGGCACGCCTGGAGAAGCTGCTCGTCGAGCACGACCCGTTCCGCGTCGCGGCGTGACCGGTGATCAGCTGACGCAGGTGGGTCCGCCCGTGGCGGCGACGGGTGCGGCGGGAGGCTCGACCGGAGCGGCCTGCACCGCCGGTGCGGCCGTGGCCGTGGAGCCGGCGGACCCCGGCCCGGAGTAGTCGCTGCCGAGCACGACCCGCGCCGTGCCCCGCTGCACGCCGTCGTCCTGCCGGACGGGGAGCCCGCCGAGCTGGGCGGCCACGGCGGCGGCGCCGGCGTCGTCCGGGCTCGGGGCCAGCACCGATGACGTGCTCGACGAGCTCGCGTTGCCGACGCTCCCGGACCCGAAGCCGGCGGCGGACAGGGTCTCGGCGACCCGGGCGGCCAGGCCCGAGGTGCCGCTGGCGTTGGACACGTCCACGGTGGTGGTCGAGGGGTCGGTTCCGGCCGGCGCCGCTGCAGGGTTGCCCCCGGGGCCAGCCAGGAGCCCGGAGGTGAAGGCGCGCACCGCGTCCGGGTCCACCTCGACGATGCTGGACCCGTCGGGGCTGGTCGCGTCCGGGTTCGCCACGGGGATGGTCTGGAAGGTCACCGCACCGCCGGCCAGGCCGGCGAGCTGCGTCGCGAACCCCACCACGTCCCAGCCGGAGTCGATCACGACCGACCGCTGCACCGCCGCGCTGAGCTGGCCGAGGGCGCCGGGGCTGGTGAGGGTGCCCGCGGAGAGCACCTTCTTCGCCAGCGAGGCCATGAAGACCTGCTGACGGGTGATCCGGTCGAGGTCACCGCGGGGGAGGTTCTTGCGCTGGCGCACGAAGCTCAGCGCGTCGGCGCCGCTCAGCGTCTGCACCCCCGCGGGGAAGTCGGCCCCGGAGAAGGGGTCCGACGTCGCGGCGGCCAGGCACACCGGCACACCGTCGACCGCGTCGGTGAGCAGGACGAACCCCAGCAGGCCGATCTCCGCGTAGTGGTCGACGGTGACGCCGGTGAGCTCCTGGACGGTGGCGACGAGAGCCGTCCGGCCCGCCTCGGTGGACGGCGCCTCGGCGTCCACCTGGTTCGTGCCCTGCCGGACCAGCTCGTCGGCGCGCTGGGCCTTCGCGGTGCCGTAGGCGCCGTTGATCTTCTTCCTGCCCTGACCGGGCACGTCGACGAAGGAGTCGCGCGGGATGGACACCGCGGTGGCCGAGCTCCCGTCGTTGGGCACCCGCACCAGGATGATCGTGTCGGTGTTGGTGGTGGCCACGTCGCCGGCCCGCAGCAGGGCGAGCTCGTCGGGCGAGAGCGGGTTGCCCTGGGCGTCGGCGCGGCTGTCGGTCCCCACCAGGAGGATGTCTGTCGCGCCGTCGGCGGGGGCTCCGCCGTCCCCGGACATGGAGGGTCCCAGGTCCAGCGCGCTCGTCGTGGCGAGCTGGGAGGTCAGGGTGTCGATGGTGCGCCAGGCCGTGCCGGTGACGGCCAGCACCAGGACCGAGGCGAGCGCGACGAGGCTGCGTCCGAGCACGCGGGCACGGGCCGCAGGGGCTGCCGGACCGGGGGGGCGCACGACGGGCCGGGCCGGAGCGGGGGGGTGGGAGGCCGGCGCGCGGCGTGGCGCCAGGGGCGGCAGGGGCGGCCGGTGTCCCGCACCGGACGCCCCGGCGAGCTCCCGGCGGTCGCGCCCGCGCAGACGACCGTCGGACGGCAGGGGTGGAAGCGGTGGAAGCGGTGGAAGGGGACGGGCGGGCGGCGGCGAGCCGGCCCGCAGCGGAGGCAGGGGCGACGGGTTGCGGGGCTGGCGGGGAGCTCCCGACGCGCCCGGTCCGTAGCGGCGGGGAGCGCTGCGGCGGGGCTCGTCCGCCTCGCCCCGTGTCGGGCCGTTCTGCAACTCTGTCTCCCACGCTCGGTGACCGCCAGGGGGTCGGGTCCGCGTCGGTCACCCAGGCTAGCGGTGTCGAGCGGTGCAGATCGTGACCCCGGCCCGGCGTGCCAGACTGCACTTCTCTGTCGTCTGGTGCTCCCGGAGGGGTCCTCGTGAGGTTGTTGGTCACCGGCGGTGCCGGATTCATCGGGGCGAACTTCGTCCACCAGACGGTGACGCACCGTCCCGACCACCAGGTCACGGTGCTCGACTCGTTGACCTACGCCGGCAACCGCGCGAGCCTGGAGCCGGTCGCGTCCTCGGTCGAGCTCGTGGAGGGCTCCATCGCCGACGGTCCGCTGGTGGACCGCCTCGTCGCCGAGCACGACATCGTGGTCAACTTCGCCGCCGAGAGCCACAACGACAACTCGCTGCGCGACCCCGAGCCGTTCCTGCAGACGAACATCATCGGTACCTACCGCCTGCTGGAAGCCGTTCGTGCGCACGGCAAGCGGCTGCACCACGTCTCCACCGACGAGGTGTTCGGCGACCTCGAGCTCGACGACCCCAAGCGGTTCACCGAGGACACCCCCTACCGCCCGTCGAGCCCGTACTCCTCGACCAAGGCCGGGGCGGACCTGCTGGTCCGCGCCTGGGTGCGCAGCTTCGGCATCGAGGCCACCATCTCCAACTGCAGCAACAACTACGGGCCCTACCAGCACGTCGAGAAGTTCATCCCGCGCCAGGTCACGAACATCCTCTCCGGCGTGAAGCCGAAGGTCTACGGGGCCGGGGCCAACGTGCGCGACTGGATCCACGTCGACGACCACAACCGGGCCCTGCACGCCATCCTCGACGGCGGCCGCCTGGGGGAGACCTACCTCATCGGGGCTGACGGCGAGGCCGACAACCTCACGGTGGTCCGCACCCTGCTCCGGGTGCTGGGCAAGGCCGAGGACTGGTTCGACTTCGTGGGCGACCGCCCGGGCCACGACCTGCGCTACGCGATCGACGCCGGCAAGCTCCGCACCGAGCTCGGCTGGACCCCGCAGTACGCCGACCTCGAGACCGGGCTGGCCGCGACCGTCGCCTGGTACCGCGACAACGAGGCGTGGTGGGCACCCGCCAAGGCCGCCACCGAGGCCGGCTACTCGGCCCTGGGACGATGAGCCCGGCGCCGACGAGGCTGCTGGTCCCGGGCGGGCACGGCCAGCTGGGCACCGACGTGGCCGAGCAGGCCCGGTCCGCCGGTCACGAGGTCACCGCACCCGGCTCGCGGGAGCTCGACATCACCGACGCCGCTGCCGTCGACGCCGCCGTGGCCGGGGTGGACGTGGTGGTCAACTGTGCGGCGCACACCGCCGTGGACGCCGCCGAGTCCGAGCCCGACGCTGCCGCCGCCGTGAACGAGACCGGCCCGGGCCTGCTGGCGCGGGCGTGCGCCCGGCACGGGGTGCGCCTGGTGCACGTCTCCACCGACTACGTCTTCCCGGGCGACGCCGAGACCCCCTACGAGCCGGGCGACCCCACCGGACCCCGCTCGGTGTACGGCCGCACGAAGCTGGCGGGCGAGCAGGCCGTGCTGGCCGCACTGCCCGGCGCGCACGTGGTGCGCACCGCGTGGGTGTACGGAGCGGCGGGCGCGAACTTCGTGCGGACCATGGCGCGGCTCGAGGGGGAGCGGGAGACGCTCACCGTGGTCGACGACCAGCACGGCTCACCCACCTGGACGGGTGACCTGGCCGCGGGGCTGCTCGAGCTCGCGGCTCGGACCGACCTGCCCGGAGGCGTGCTGCACGCCACCAACGGGGGGTCGACCACGTGGTGCGGGTTCGCCCGTGCGGTGTTCGCCGAGATCGACGCCGACCCGGCGCGGGTGCAGCCCTGCACCACCGCCGACTTCCCCCGTCCCGCGCCGCGACCGGCGTACTCGGTGCTCAGCGGCACGGCGTGGGCCGCGGCCGGCCTGACCCCGCTGCGTCCGTGGCGCGACGCGCTGCACCGGGCGGTCTCGCTCGGCGGCCTGCTCCCCACCCCGTCGTGAGCATCACCACCTCCGAGCAGCTCGCCGTGGTGACGGTGACCTTCTCCCCGGGGGCACACCTGGAGTCCTTCCTGACCGGGGTGCGTGCGGCCACGGTGCTGCAGCCCCGGGTGGTGCTGGCCGACAACGGTTCCACCGACGGCGCCCCCGAGGCCGCGGTCGCTGCGCACCCCGGTGTCGAGCTGCTGCGCACGGGGGAGAACCTCGGCTACGGGGCGGCGGTGAACCGGGCCGTGGCTGACCTGCCCGCGGCGGTGGAGTGGGTGCTGGTCGCCAACCCGGACGTGCGCCTGCACCCGGGCAGCCTCGACGAGCTGCTGGCCGTGGCTGCCCGCTGGCCCCGAGCCGCGGCCCTCGGGCCCCTGGTGCGCGAGCCGGAGGGCGACGTGTACCCCTCGGCCCGGGCGGTGCCGGACCTCGTCTCCGGGACCGGGCACGCGGTGCTGGGCCGGGCGTGGCCGGGCAACCCGTTCAGCGCGGCCTACCGCCGCACCGGCGAGGAGCCCGTGGAGCGCACCGCCGGGTGGCTGTCCGGGTCGTGCCTGCTGCTGCGGCGCAGCGCCTTCCGCTCGGTCGGCGGGTTCGACCCGCGCTACTTCATGTACTTCGAGGACGTGGACCTCGGTGACCGGTTGAGCCGCGCTGGGTGGTGGAACGTCTACGCCCCCAGTGCGGAGGTCGTCCACGAGCAGGGTCACGCCGCCCGCCGGGCGCCCGGGGCGATGCTGGCGGCGCACCACGCGAGCGCGTACCGCTTCCAGGCCGACCGGCACCCGGGCGTGGTGGGTGCGCCGGTGCGGCTGGCGCTGCGGGTGGGTCTCGCGGTGCGCAGCCGGCTCGCCGTGCGCGCGGCCTGAGGGTTCGGTCAGGCCGAACGGTTGCGGACCCGGATGACCTGCGTGGAGTCCGGGTCGGCCTGGTGGGGATCGGCCGCGGTGACCACGTGGCGGGGGATGACCACGGTGGCGCAGGAGTCGGCGGGGGAGCCCGCGACGTCGAGGGTCACCACGGAGGCGTTGCGCTGCCGTGCGCGGCGCAGGGTGTCGTCCGCGCGGGACATGACGTCGGCCGGCGCCCGCTGGCCGGGGTCGTCGTCGCGCACCGGTCGTCGTCGCATGGGGTGGTGCACCGGCTCCGCCTCCCTGGCTGTAATAGAGAAAACAGTACTGTCACTGCCGCCGTGCGTGGCAGTGACGCGCCGGGACCGCCGCCGCCGCGGTGGGAACCCCACTGAGAGGACGTGCATGAGCCCGAAGGACATCGACGCCGTGATCCTGGTGGGCGGCAAGGGGACCCGGCTGCGGCCGCTCACCATGTCGGCCCCCAAGCCGATGCTCCCCACCGCGGGCGTGCCGTTCCTGCACCACCTCCTCTCGCGCATCAAGGCCGCCGGGATGCAGCACGTGGTGCTCGGCACGTCCTTCCGGGCGGAGGTCTTCTCCGAGCACTTCGGTGACGGGTCCGCCCTGGGGCTGGACATCGAGTACGTCACCGAGGCGGAGCCCCTGGGCACCGGCGGGGGCATCCGCAACGTCGCGGACCGGCTGCGCGGGGAGCACGCGATGGTCTTCAACGGTGACGTCCTCGGCGGGACCGACCTGCGGGCCGTGCTGTACACGCACACCACCACCGACGCGGACGTCACCCTGCACCTGGTGCGGGTGGGCGACCCCAGGGCCTTCGGCTGCGTGCCCACCGACGCCGAGGGCCGGGTCACGGACTTCCTCGAGAAGACCGAGGACCCGCCGACCGACCAGATCAACGCCGGCTGTTACGTCTTCAAGCGCTCCGTGCTCGAGTCGATCCCCACGGGGCGGGCGGTCTCGGTGGAGCGCGAGGTGTTCCCCGCGCTGCTCACCGCCGGGGCCAGGCTCCAGGGCCACGTGGACGCGGCGTACTGGCGCGACATGGGGACTCCCGAGGACTTCGTCCGGGGCTCGGCGGACCTGGTGCGCGGCATCGCCCCCTCCAGCGCGCTGCCGGGCCGCCCGGGGGAGTCGCTCGTGCTGCCCGGTGCCACCGTGGACCCCACCGCACTGCTGCTCGGCGGGACCGTGGTGGGCGCCGGCGCGACGGTGGGCGCGGGTGCGCGACTGGACGGTGCGGTGCTGTTCGACGGTTCCGCGGTCGGGGCCGGGGCCGTGGTGGAGCGCTCCATCCTCGGCTTCGACGCCCGCATCGGCGTGCGGGCGCTGGTCCGCGACGCCGTGATCGGCGACCGGGCCGTGGTGGGCGCCCGGTGCGAGCTGCTGCGCGGGGCGCGGGTGTGGCCCGACGTGCAGCTGCCCGACGGCGGGATCCGCTTCTCCACCGACGTGTGAGCGCGCCCTGAGCACCGACGCGCAACGGTCCTGGCGGCCGGACTTCGTCGTCGACCTGCGTTCCGTGCTGGCGCCGCTGTCCCGCGGCCGTGGGGACCCGACCGCGAGCACGGAGGGCGGGGTGGTCTGGCGCGCGTCCAACACCCCGGACGGGCCGGTCACCCTCGCGCTGTCGCGGACGCCGGACGGGGTGGTGCACGCCCGCGCCTGGGGTCCGGGGGCCGGTCGGACGCTGGACGGCGTGCCGGCCCTGCTCGGGGCCGACGACGACCCGGCGTCGTTCACCAGCCACCACGACCGCATCGCCGCGGCCGTGCGCGCGGCGCCGCACCTGCGCCTGGGGGCCACCGGTGCGGTGTGGGACGTGCTGCTCGGGGCGGTGCTGGAGCAGAAGGTGACCGGGACCGAGGCGCGGCGCTCGTGGCGCGAGCTCGCCTGGCGGTTCGGGACGCCGGCCCCCGGTCCGGTCCCCGAGGGGTTGCGCCTGCCGCCCGGTCCGGCCGAGGTGCTGGCGATCCCGGACTGGGAGTGGCACCGGGCTGGGGTGGACCTCTCGCGGCGGCGGGCGCTGCTCGGGGCGGCGAGCGTGGCCAACCGGCTCGAGCGGGCCGCCGAGCTGCGGGGTGAGCTGGGGCGCTCGCTGCTGCGCAAGGTCCGCGGCATCGGGGTGTGGACGGCCGCGGAGGTCGCCCAGCGCGCGTGGGGGGACCCGGACGCGGTGAGCTTCGGGGACTTCCACGTCCCGACCGTGGTCGGCTGGGCCCTGGTGGGGCGCCCGCTCGACGACGAGGGCATGGCGCAGGTGCTCGCCCCGTACGCACCGCAGCGGCAGCGCGCGGTGCGGCTGCTGGAGGCCACGGGCGCGCCGCGTCCACGCTTCGGGCCCCGGCTGAGCCCGTCCGACCACCGCCACATCTGAGCGGTGATCGCCGTTCGGGAACGCTCAGGTGGTCAGGGGCCACGTCAGGGTGCCGGAACGGCGATCACCCGGGGGCGATCACCCCCGGGACGTGTCCGGCCGGCTCAGGCCGTGCGGGCCACGCGCTCCAGGCCCAGGCGCACCAGCTCGCCGATGGTGTCCCGGGCGGCCGTCCCGGGCAGTGCGTCCACCGGCCACCACCGCAGGTCCACCGACTCCTCGCTGCGCACGATCTGCGCCCCGGGTGCCGCCCGCACCAGGAACCGGACGTCGAGGTGGCGCGTGGGCACCCCGCCCGAGCAGGTGATCGGGTGGGTGTCCAGGTGCAGCACCTCGGGGTCGATCACCAGCTCGTCGAGGCCGGACTCCTCGCACGCCTCGCGCAGCCCGGCGTCGACCAGCGACTCGTCGGAGGGCTCGCAGTGCCCACCCAGCTGGATCCACCGGCCCACCCGCGGGTGCAGGGTGAGCAGGACGTGCGTGGCGTCGGCGTCGAGCACCAGCGCCGAGGCGGTGACGTGGCCCGGGGTGCACGCCCGCAGACAGGCGTCGGACCGGGCGGCCAGGAACGCGAGCACCGTGTGCCGCAGCGCGTCCTGGTCGGTGGACGGCGCGCGGAACCCGTCCAGCGCCGCGACCGTGGAGGCGTACAGCGACGCGGCGCTCACAGCTCCACCAGCCCGGTGCGCGGGTCCTTCGGCTCCCGGACGTCCAGGGGTTCCGCCGGGTGGCCGATCGCCACCGCGCCCATCGGCACCCAGTCCGAGCGCAGCCCGAGCTCGCGGGCCACCAGCTCCGGGGTGAAGATCGTGGAGCCGACCCAGCACGACCCCAGGTCCTCGGCGGCCAACGCCACGAGCAGGCCCTGCACCGCCGCCCCCACCGCCACGGTGAACATCGTCCGCTCGGCCGCCCGCCGGGCGTCGTCGGGGTAGCGGTGCGCGCCGTCGGGCACGCAGAACGGCACCACGAGCTCGGGGGCCGTGCGGAGCAGGTCCCCGCGGCCCACCCGCGCGTCGACCGCCTCGGGGGAGAGCCCGTCCGCGGCGAGGTCCGCCCGCCACCGCTGCGCCATCAGGTCGAGCAGGTGGCGCCGCACGGCCGGGGTGCGCACCCACGCGAAGCGAACGGGGGCGGTGTGGTGCGGGGCGGGCGCGGTGAGCGCGAGACCGACCGCGCGCCGCACCGCCCCGGGGTCCACGGGGGCGTCGGTGAAGGTCCGCACCGAGCGCCGCCGCAGCAGCGCCTCGCGCCGCCCCTGGACACGTCCCTCCACCCGCCCCTGGGCAAGCGCCTCGGTGGTGCCGAGCCAGAACAGGTCGTCGGGGCCCGGCCGCACCAGCTCCCGGGCGGTGGAACCGTCGTCGACCGGGGTGAGCCCGCGGACCACGGCCACCGCGACCCCGCCGAGCTTGCCCTTGACCAGGTCGGCCGCGGCGGCGAGCTCGTCGGCCACGGCCACCTCGGTGACCACGAGGTCGTTGCCGTGGACGTCGGTGCCCCCGGCGTAGCGGTGCAGCACCGCGAGCCCGGCCGAGCCGATGGCGGTGTCGGTCTGGCCCACCCGCCACGCGCGGCCCATGGTGTCGGTGAGCACGACCGCGACGGTGACGCCGAGCAGGTGGTGCAGACGTGCACGCAGAGATGCGGCCGAGCCGTCGGGGTCCAGCGGGAGCAGGGCGAGCTCGCCGACGTCGACGTTGGAGGCGTCCACCCCCGAGGCGGCCTGGACGATGCCCAGGCGGCTCTCGGTGATGAGCGTGCGGCCCTTGGTCGCGAGCACCCGGACGGACTCGGCCAGCACGAGCTCGCGGCGCAGCGCGTCCCGGGCCTCCGGGTCGGCCGGGGCGCTCACCAGCCGACCCTCGACCTTGGAGACCACCTTGCTGGTGACCACCACGACGTCGTCGTCGGTGACCCACGGTGCGGCGGCCGCGATCGCTGCGGCCAGGTCGTCCCCGGGCCGGAACTCGGGCAGCCCGGGCACCGGCAGCACCCGCAGCTCGCCCGGTGCGGCGTGGTCCAGCACCGTCACAGGGACAGCCCGGCGAGCTCGAGCGCGGTGCGGGCCATGGCGGCCGTCGTCCCACGGTCGGTCATGAGCAGCGGGACCCGGGCGACCTCGACGCCCGGCACGTCCGCGGTGTCCTCGCTGTGCACCATCCAGGCGTCGAGCAGGCCGTTGGCCGAGCGCGCCCCGTACATCCGGCCGACGGCCTCGGCGGTGGTCTCCACCCCGATGGTGTCCAGGCACACGTCGGCCATGCCGCGCAGCGGGGACCCGCCGACGATGGGGGACAGGCCGACGACCTTGCCGCGGGTGGTCCGCAGCGCCCCGCGGATCCCGGGCACCGCGAGGACCGCCCCCACGCTGACCACCGGGTTGGACGGTGCCAGGATCACCGCGTCGGCGTCCCCGATGGCCTCGAGCACCCCGGGTGCGGGCGCGGCCTGCTCGGCGCCGACCTGGACGAAGGAGTGCGTGGGCACCTGGGCGCGGTGACGGACCCACCACTCCTGGAAGTGGATCGCACGCTGCTCGCCGTCGGTCGGGTCGGTGACGACCACGTGGGTCTCGCACCGGTCGTCGGTGACGGGCAGCAGCCGCACCGACGGGCCCCAGCGGGTGCACAGCGCCTCGGTCACCGCGGAGAGCGGGTAGCCGGCTCGGAGCATCCGGGTGCGCACCAGGTGGGTGGCGATGTCCTTGTCGCCGAGGCCGAACCAGTCCGGGTCCGCCCCGTACTCGGCGAGGGAACCCTTGACCACCCAGGTCTCGCCCGACTGCCCCCAGCCCCGCTCGACGTCGATGCCGCCGCCCAGGGTGTACATGCAGGTGTCCAGGTCCGGGCAGATGCGCAGCCCGTGCATCCACACGTCGTCGCCGACGTTGACCACCGCCGTCACCTCGTGCGGGCAGTCCGGGTGCCCCAGCCCCAGGGCCGTCTCCAGCCCCTGCAGGAACCGCGCCCCGCCCACTCCACCGACCAGCACCGTCACCTTCACGGGAGTCGAGCCTAGGTGCCCGGCGGGAGACCGCTCACCGCCAGAACAGGAACAGTCCCTGACCCAGCCCGGCGAGGACGGTGGAGCCGCCGACCGCGGTGAACACCGCGTCCGCGACGTCGAACAGCACGCCGGAGACCCGGCTGGAGGAGATCAGCACCGCGAACAGCAGCAGCGGTGCGAACGGGCGCACCTGGGCGGCGGTGCGCCGGGTCGCGGCGGACAGGTGCGGGTCCAGCACGCCCCAGCCGTCGAGCCCGGGCACCGGCAGCAGGTTGAGCAGGAAGGCCAGCACCTGCACGAGCGCGAGCCAGGAGAGCACCCCGGCCAGCGGCAGCGGCATCGCCACCGTGCTCACCAGCAGGGCCAGGACGACGGCGAGCACCAGGTTCACCACGGGCCCCGCCACCGAGACCGCGGAGTCCACCCAGCGCGAGCGCAGCTGGTTGCGGTCGATCCACACAGCACCGCCCGGCAGCGGGACACCGCCGACCGCGAGCAGCAGCACGGGCAGGCCCAGGCTGAGCAGCGGGTCCGCGTACCTGCGCGGGTCCAGCGTGAGGTAGCCCTTCTCCCGGACCGAGGTGTCGCCGCCGCGCAGGGCGACCACCGCGTGGCTGAGCTCGTGCAGGCACAGCGAGACCGCCCAGCCCCCGAGCACCGTGAGCACGGCACCCGCGCGCAGCACGCTCAGCCCGCCACCGAGGGCGAGCAGGGTGGCGCCGGCGGCGGTGACCACCAGCAGCGCCAGGAAGACGGGGCTGGGCAGGTGGCTCGTGGGGGCGCGGGGGCCGCGTCGGGTGCGCACCGACCCGAGTGTGCCCGCTGGGTGGTGGCGGGTGGCCGAGCAGCGCGGACCACGTGTCCTCGGACCACGTGTCACTGTGGGGTTCTGTCGGTGCCCGGTGGTATGCGCGGATCCCGCCTCGCTTGACCGGCCGCCGTGCGCCCCTGTCTAATCACAGCCATGTCATTCCTGGGAGCCGGCGTGCACGCTGACACACCGCGACCCGGCCAGGACGTGACCAAGGACACATCTCTAGCGGGGTGGGGCGGGACCGAGGTGGAGGAGCGCGACGTGTCGGAGCCGATGGTGGAGCCGGACGGGGGTCGGTCGCACCTGTCCCTCGTCGGTGGAGCATCGCTGCTGGGGCTGCAGCCCGGCGACGAGCAGTGGCAGGAGCTGGCCCTGTGCGCCCAGACCGACCCCGAGTCGTTCTTCCCCGAGAAGGGCGGCTCCACCCGTGAGGCCAAGCGCATCTGCACCGGGTGCGAGGTCCGCGACGCCTGCCTCGAGTACGCGCTCGCCAACGACGAGCGCTTCGGCATCTGGGGCGGGCTCTCCGAGCGCGAGCGGCGGCGGCTCAAGCGCGAGTCCTGGGAGGCCGACGCCGTCTAGGGCCGCGCCGGTTCCCCGGTCGCGCGCCGTCTAGGGTCCGGGGTCCAGCGTCACGCTCGGGTGGTGCTCGGCCGCAGCGGGGAGGTCGTGTGCACGAGGGTGGGGTCGCTCCGGCACGCGCCGCCGCCGGGACCACGGGCGCCGAGGTCGCGGCGGTCCTGGTCTGCCACGACGGCGACCGCTGGCTGCCCGAGGTCCTCGACTCCCTCGGCGCGCAGACCGCGGCACCCACCGTGCTCGTCGCCGTCGACACCGGGTCCACCGACACGACGGCCGCACTGCTCGCCGCCGCGCTCGACGCGGGACGTCTGTCCGCCGTCGTCACCCTCGCCCGGGGGGCCGGCTTCGGGGCGGCGGTGCGCGCGGGTCTCGGCCGTGCGGGCACCGAGCTCGGGGGGCGGCCCCGCTGGCTCTGGGTGCTGCACGACGACTCCGCGCCCGAGCCGCACTGCCTGGAGTCGCTGCTCGCGGCCGTGGACGTGTCACCGTCCGTGGGCGTGGTGGGCCCGCTGTGCCTGGACTGGGACGACCCCCGGGTGGTGGTGGAGGCGGGCTTGTCGACGGACGCGTCCGGCCAGCTGCAGACGGGCATCGGCACCGACGAGCTCGACGACGGGCAGTTCTTCCAGACCAGCGAGGTGCTCGCCGTCTCCTCGGCCGGGGCTCTGGTCGACGTGGGGACCTTCGACGCGCTGGACGGCTACGACGCCGCGCTGCCCCTGTTCGGCGACGACCTCGACTTCGGGTGGCGGGCGCAGCGCTCCGGCAAGGTGGTGCTGTGCGTGCCCTCGGCCCGGGTGCGGCACGTGCGGGCGGCGCGCCGGGGCCTGCGGGGTCTCGAGGCGCTCGGGGACTCGCTGGGCCGGACGCTGCCACCCGGTCGCGCGGGAGCCCGCCTCGCCGAGCGCGCGCACGGGCTGCGGACCTTCCTCGTCAACACCTCCGGCCCCTCCTACCGGCTGGGACTGCTCCGGCTGACCGTCCTGGCCGTGCTGCGGTCGATCGGGTTCCTGCTGCTGCGCAACCCGCGGGCTGCCCGCATCGAGCGCCAGGCCCTGCGCTGGGCGCTCGGCCCGGTCGCCGCCGTCGGCACCGCCCGCGCCGTCCGGGCCGAGCTCTTCACCACTGGGGCGGGCACGGTGCGAGGGCTGCTGACCAGCCGCACCACGCGGGTGCGCAACCTCGTCCGTGGGGGCGTGGCCGGCCTCGCCCGCCGGCAGGTCCGGGCGGAGCTGGCGCTGGGTCGGCTGCCGGAGGGGGCCACCGCGCTGACCGCTGGCCCGACCCTCGTCCCGCTGGCGACCCCGACCCCGGTCCCGCCGGCGCTGCCCGTGGCGCCGACCCCGCCGGCGCTGCTCCCCGGTGACGACCCCGGCCCGGTGGTGGCGCCGGCCCGGCCGCGGCCCTCGCCCGGCCCCCGGGGCGGCGCGGCCCCGCCTCCGACGTCGACCGCGGCGGAGCCTGGTCCCGGACCGCAGGAGCCGCCCCCCGCCCTCGCTCCTGCCGTCGAACCGTCCCCCGTGGGTGGTGTCCCGGCCCGTCCGCGTCGGGCCGCGGTCGCGCCGCCGGCGGGTGCGGTGGCCCTCTCGCCCACCCGGAGGACCGCTGGGCTGCGCCGCCCGGTCCGTCAGGTCACCGTGGCGGCCGCGCCCGAGGTGGCGGCCCCCGCGCTCGAGGGTGCACGCACCGCGCCGGCGGCCCTGGTCACCCCGCCCGCCGCCCCGCTGACCGCTGCCCTGGCCGCCCCCGACGCCGCCGTGGGGTCGCCGGTCCGGGCGCTGCGCCCCTCGCCGGTCTCCCGCGACCCGCTGGTGGCCGCTGCGCAGGCCAGGGCGGCGGCCGCGAGGACCGCGGCCCTCGACGCGGACCCGGGGAGCGTGGGTGACCGTGCCCTGGTCGTGGTCCGGGTCGGCGCACCACGGGTGCTGCGCCAGCTCGTGCTCTCACCACTGGTCCTCCTCCTCGTCGGGCTGACCCTGCTCTCGCTGGTCGTGCACCACGCTCGGCTGGGCCTCTCGGTCTCCGGTGGCGGCCTGCTGCCCGCCCCGGGTGGGCTCACCCCCCTGCTGAGCAGCTACGTCGCCGAGTGGCACGCGGTCGCAGGGGGCACCGCCGCACCGGCACCCGTGCTGACGGGGGTGCTCGGGGTGCTCGGGGTGCTCGTGGGCGGGGCCGACCACGCCGTGGCCCTGCTCCTGCTGGCCGCGCTCCCGCTGGCGGGTGCCTCGGCGTACCTGGCCACGCGGTCGGTGGCCCTCCCGGCGGGGTGGCGGGCCGGGGTCGGTGCGGGGTGGGCGCTGCTGCCCGTCGGCGCGGCCGGTGTGGGCCAGGGGCGCCTGGACACCGTCCTCACCCAGGTCCTGCTGCCCCTGGTGCTCGCGGGAGTGTTCAGCGTCCTGCGCGGCGCTCCTGCCGGAGGGGCGGGCCGCGGCGGCTCGACGTGGCTGGCCACCGCGGCGTCGACGTCGCTCGCGCTGGCCGTGGTGGGCTCGGCCGCACCCGTGGTGCACCTGCTCGTGGTCGTCCTGGTGCTGGTGGGCTTCGTCGTGGTGCGACCAGCGCCGGGGCCGGGCACCGGGGTGCGGCGCGCCCTCGCCCTGTTCGCGGTGGTGCTGCTGCCGGTGGGCCTGCTCGTGCCGTGGCCCGCAGTGGTGCTCACCCACCCCTCGGTGCTGCTGCAGGGCGTCGGCTCTCCCGTGCCGGGTGCCGACGTGGGTCTGCTCGGCCTGGTGGGTCTCGGCGGCAGCGCGCCCGGGGTCGCGGGTGCGGCCGGGCTCCTCGTCGTGCTCGCGGCACTGCTGCTCGCTGTGCTGGCGCCGCAGCGCCGCATGGTCGGGGGCCTCGCGGTGGCGGTGCTCGGCGGCGCGACGGCCGTGGCCGTGGCCGGCCGCCGCAGCGTCCCGCTCGCGGGTGGTCCCGAGGTCCCGGGCTCGACCGGGCCGGCCCTGCTCCTCGCGGCGGCCGGCGTGCTGGTGGTGGTGGTGGTGGGCCTGCAGCAGCTGCACGTGCGGGGGCGGAGCGGGTCCGCACCCGCCCCCCTGCACCTCCCGCGGCGCGCGGGGGCCGCCCTCGCCGCCCTCGTGCTCGTGGTCCTGGCCGTGGGAACGGGGCTCACCGCGGCGGACGGTGTGGTCCGCGCGGGCCCGGCCGCGGCGCTGCCGGGCGGTCTGCGCGCGGAGCTGGAGGATGCGGGGGCGCTCGTGCTCAGCGTCGGTGGAGCGGAGGGGCCCGACCGGCTCGGCCCGGCGTCGCTGCCCGGCCTCGGCGACGACGATCTCGCCCCGGTGGCCGGGGTGCTGCGACGCACGGCGGGCTGGGCCGGCGACCTCACCGGCGGCGACACCGCTGCGGCATCGTCCGCGGTCGCCCAGGTAGCGGCGGCCGGGGTGGGCGCGGTCGTCCTGCCGCCCGGGGTGCCGGCGACCCAGCCCCTGCTGGACACGGGCCTGGTCAGCGACGCGGGCTCCACCACCGACGGCCGCGCCGTGCTGCGCGTGGAGCTCGCCACGGGCGGGGCGCAGCTGCTCGAGACCGCGCTCGCGACGGCCGCCCGCACCGGTGGCGACCCACCGACGGCCGCCGGCAGCGAGGGGATCACGGCGGTGCCCGGCGGCCCTCCCGACCTCGGTGTCCGGGTCTCCGGTGGTGCGGACGGGCGGCTGCTCGTGCTGGCCGCCGAGGACGAGCCCGGCTGGCAGGTGACGGTGGACGGGCAGGCGGTGGCCGTCGCGCGCGCCTACGGCCACCTGGTGGGAGTGGCGCTGCCCGGGCCGGCCAGCGAGGTGGTCGTCACCCGCTCGACGGTGCTGCGCAGCCTGCTGCTGCTGGGACAGGGCGCCGTGCTGCTGTTCACGCTGTTCGTCGCGGTCCCGCCCCGGCGCCGGGAGGACTGACGGCCCGGACCTCGGCCGGTCAGGAGCGCTCGGGGTCCTCGGGGGTCACCTCGGGCGGCCCGTCGTCGGGGTCCACCTCGTCCACGTCCACCCCCAGGAAGGTGGCCACCTGCTCCACCAGGACCTCGTGCAGCAGCACGCCCAGCTCCTCGGGCTCGCCGGCCCGCAGCTCCAGGGGCCTGCGGAACAGCACGATGCGGGCCCGGGTGGCGCCCCCCCTGGCGTCCACCCCGGCCGGGACCAGCCGGGACAGCTGCACCGCCCCCTCTGCGACCACCTCCGCCGGCCACACCACCGCGTCCGGATCGGCCAGGTCGCCCGCCCGCACCGGTGGCACGTCGTCGACGGCCACGTCGAGGGTGACCAGCCGGTCGTGCCAGCGCTGGTCGATGGGGGCCAGCGCGTCCAGCACCAGCCGGTCGAAGCGCTCGGCCCGGCTGCGCCAGGCCGGAACCGTGCGGGGGAGGACCTCGCCCCGCGGTCCCCGGCCGCGGAGCGCGGCCCGGCGGGCCGCTCGTCGGGCGGAGGGGCGGTCGGCGGCACGGTCGGGCACGGGATCCGACGGTACGGCGTGCGGGGCGGCACCCACCCGGCGGCGGTGCTGCGACGGCGCGTCGCGGTGGGTGGCCCGGCGTGTCGGGGCTAGTGTCTCGCCCGTGACGACCGAGTCGGGGGTGGTAGCGCGGTGGTGACGACCCAGCGACGCTGCTCGCGCGCGGCCTGCTCGAACCAGGCCGTCGCGACCCTGACCTACGTCTACTCGGACTCGACGGCCGTCGTCGGTCCGCTCGCCACCAGCGCCGAGCCGCACTCCTACGACCTGTGCGAGGTCCACGCCGTGCGCCTGACCGTGCCCCGGGGGTGGGAGGTCGTCCGCCACGAGGGCGGCTTCGGTCCCCTGGACACCAGCGACGACGACCTGACGGCCCTGGCCGAGGCGGTCCGCGAGGCCGGTCGGGGTGATCGCGCTCCGGAGCCGGAGCGTCCGGGGTCCACCGGTCGCCGGGGCCACCTGAGGGTGCTGCCGGACCCGCAGGACTGACCTGCCGCCCGGGTGCGCCGTGGTCCGGGCGTCGGCCCCGGCCCCGACTACGCTGCGCACGTGACTGCTGACGGAGCCCCCACGCCCACCCCGCGGGCCGAGCTCGTGCCCGCCGTCATCAAGGCCTACGACGTGCGCGGCCTGGTCGGGGTGCAGATCGACGAGGCCTTCGTGCGCGACGTCGGTGCGTCGTTCGCCCGGCTGGTCCGCCCGGACGCCACGCGCGTGGTGGTCGGCCACGACATGCGGGACTCCTCGCCGTCGCTGAGCGCGGCCTTCGCCGACGGCGTGGTCTCCCAGGGCGTGGACGTCGTGCTCGTCGGCCTCGCGTCCACCGACGAGCTGTACTTCGCCTCCGGCCGGCTGGACTGCCCCGGCGCCATGTTCACCGCCAGCCACAACCCGGCCTCCTACAACGGCATCAAGCTCTGCCGGGCCGGGGCCAAGCCCGTCGGGCAGGACTCCGGGCTGGCCACCATCAGCGCGGAGATGGTCGCCGGCATCCCCGACTTCATCGGCCCGGCCGGCACCGTGAGCGAGCTCGACGTGCTCGCCGACTACGCCTCGTTCCTCCGGGGCCTCGTCGACCTGTCCGGTCTGCGTCCGCTCACGGTGGCGGTCGACGCGGGCAACGGGATGGGCGGGCACACCGTGCCCGCGGTGCTCGGCCCGCTGCCGCTGACGGTGCGCCCGCTGTTCTTCGCCCTCGACGGCAGCTTCCCCAACCACGAGGCCAACCCGCTGGACCCCAAGAACCTGGTGGACCTGCAGGAGCTGATCCGCTCCGCGGACGGCGCCGTGGACATCGGGCTGGCCTTCGACGGGGACGCCGACCGCTGCTTCGTCGTCGACGAGCGGGGCGAGGCGGTCTCCCCGTCCGCCATCACGGCGCTGGTGGCCGCCCGGGAGCTGGGCAAGCACCCGGGTGCGCGGATCATCCACAACCTGATCACCTCCCACACCGTGCCCGAGCTCGTCACCGAGCTCGGCGGCACGCCGGTCCGCACCCGCGTCGGGCACTCCTTCATCAAGGCCGAGATGGCCACGACGGGGGCGGTGTTCGGGGGCGAGCACTCCGCGCACTACTACTTCCGGGACTTCTGGGGGGCCGACTCGGGAATGCTCGCGGCGCTGCACGTGCTGGCCGCGCTGGGCGAGCAGGACCGGCCGCTGTCCCAGCTGGTGGCGGAGTACTCCCGCTACGCCGCCTCGGGCGAGATCAACTCCACCGTGGCCGACGCGGCCGACCGCACCGCCGCCGTCCGCGCGGCCTTCGCGGAGCGGGCCACCTCGGTGGACACCATGGACGGGCTCACCGTGGAGCTGGGCGCAGGCGCGTGGTTCAACCTGCGCTCCTCCAACACCGAGCCCCTCCTGCGGCTGAACGTGGAGGCCGTCGACGCCGCCGCGGTCGCCGCCCTGGTCGACGAGGTCCTGGCCGTCGTCCGCGGCTGACCCCAGCCCGATCCCCGGCCGGGCCCGCCCGCCACCCCCACCACCACCACCCGGAAGGAACCACCGTGGCCGTCGTCCTCGACCCCCAGCTCCTGGAGATCCTCGCGTGCCCGTGCGACGAGCACGCCCCGCTGCGCCTCGGGACCCCGTCCGACCCCACGGCCGACGCGCTGACGTGCACCAGCTGCGGGCGCAGCTTCCCCGTGGTCGACGGCATCCCGGTGCTGCTGCTGGACGACGCCTTCCGCGAGCCCACCGCACCGGCACCCGAGGGCTCCGGGGCACCGTGAGCACACGCACCACCGGCACCATCAAGCTCGAGGACGGCGCGGCGCTGCTCGCCGCGGACGCCCACGGGCTGCTCCGTGGTGCCGCGCAGGCGGGTGCTCTCGTGCGGGCCGCCGCGTCCGAGCAGGCCGAGGGCGTGCTGTCCCCGCTGAGGGGGATGAGCCCGCGCAGCGTCGTCCTCGTCGCCGGCCACGGACCTGCGCGGCACGCGGCGGCGCTGCTCGCGCAGCTCGGCACGGCCGGGGCGGGCGTGCCGGTGGTGCGCGCCGGGCTGGTGCCGCGCTGGGTCGGTCCGCTCGACGTCGTGGTCGTGCTCGCCGACGACCCCGGGGACCTGGAGCTCGCCGCGACCGTGGCGCGGGCGGGTGGACGTGGCAGCGAGGTGGTCCTGGTCGCGCCCGCCGAGGGTCCGCTGGCCGTGGCCGGAGGGGGGCGCGCGCTGCGGATGCCGCCCCGGGTGCAGGGCCCGGACGCCACCGCGCTGCTGCGGTTCGTGGCCTCGGGGCTCGCCGTGCTCGACGAGCTGGACGTGCTGGGCGCGCCGGTGGACCTGGCGTCCCTGGCCGACGTGCTCGACGCCGAGGCGGCCCGCGACCACCCCGACCGGGAGCTGTTCGCCAGTCCCGCGAAGGCGCTAGCGGCCCGGTGGAGCGGGCGGGAGGTGGTGCTGGCGGGGGCCGGGCCGGCCACCACGCTGCTCGCCGAGCACGCCGGCGCCTGCCTGCTGCGGCACGCCGGGGTGTCGGCCGTGGCCGCCGAGCTGGCCGACGTGCTGGTCGCCGGGGGACGGCTGGACCGCTCCGCCGGCTCCGGCGTCGACCCCCTGTTCCACGACCCCGAGATCGACGGACCGCTGGAGCAGGACCCGGTCCGGGTGGTGGTGCTGGCCACCGAGGACGAGCGCGTGGCCGCCTCCCTGCGCCTGCGGGCGCTGCGCGAGACGGAGCTCCTGACGGCGGTGGAGCCGGGCACGCCGCCTCCGGGTGGCACCCTGGGCGAGCTGCTCGTGCTCGCCGCGCGGGTGGAGATCGCGGCGGTCTACCTGGGGCTGCGCCCGTGACAGGTGCCACCACCGCCAGGACGAGGGGAGCCTCGACGTGCAGCTGATGACGGGGGCGGTCCGCACCTACGCGTGGGGTTCGCGCACCGCGATCGCCGAGCTGTGCGGGCGACCGGTGCCCGCCCCGCACCCGGAGGCGGAGCTCTGGATGGGGGCGCACCCGGCCGATCCGGCGCTGGTGCACGGCCCGGACGGTGCTCGCTCGCTGCTGGAGGTGCTGCGGGCCGAGCCCGTGGCGGAGCTGGGTGAGCGCAGCCGGGCCGCGTTCGGCGACCGGCTGCCGTTCCTGCTCAAGGTGCTGGCCGCCGACGAGCCGCTCTCGCTGCAGGCCCACCCCTCGGCCCTGCAGGCGGAGCAGGGCTTCGCCGACGAGCAGCGCCGCGGGATCCCCCTGGACTCCCCGGTACGCAACTACCGCGACGCCAGCCACAAGCCGGAGCTCCTCTGCGCCCTCACCCGCTTCGACGCCCTGGCCGGGTTCCGCGAGGTGTCCCGCACCGTTGAGCTGCTCGCAGCCCTGGACGGCCCGGAGCTCGCGCCCTACACGGCGCTGCTCTCCGGCCAGCCCGACGCCGGGGGCCTGCGGGCGCTGTTCACCACGTGGATCACGCTGCCGCGCCCCTCGTTGGACGTGCTCCTGCCGGCCGTGCTCGATGCGTGCGTCGACCACGTGCGCGGGCTCGGACCCTTTGCGGCGGAGGCGCGGACCATCCTGGAGCTGGGGGAGTCCTACCCGGGGGACGCGGGCGTGCTGGCCGCGCTGCTGCTGAACCGGATGACGTTGCAGCCCGGCGAGGCGATCTACCTGCCCGCCGGGAACCTGCACACCTACCTCGACGGCGTGGGGGTGGAGATCATGGCGAACTCCGACAACGTGCTGCGGGGTGGGCTCACCCCCAAGCACGTGGACGTGGCCGAGCTGCTGCGGGTGCTCGACTTCGCCGCGGGGGACGTGCCCGTCTCGAGCGGCACCACCGACGGGGGCCCCGAGCACACCTACCCGGCGCCGGCGGCCGAGTTCCGCCTCTCGCGGGTCGACCTGGTGGCCGGCGCGGCGGCCGTGCTCTCCCACGACGGGCCGCAGGTGCTGCTGTGCACGGCCGGGGGGGCCGAGCTCGCCGCCGACGGGGCGGTGCTGGCGCTGCCCCGGGGCTCGGCGGTGTGGGTGCCGGCGGCGGACGGGCCGGTGACCGTGCGCGCCGGTCGCGACGGGGCCCAGGTCTTCCGCGCCCGGGACGGCCTGGAGCGCTGAGCCGCCCGCCCCCGGCGCCGCGGCGCCCGTTCAGGCCGCGTCGAGGCGGGCGAGCTGGGCGGCGCTGAGCTCCAGGTCGGCCGCCGCCGCGGAGGCGCGGGCGCTCTTCGGCCGGGAGGACCCCGGGATGGGCACCACCACCGGGGACGTCGCGAGCATCCACGCCAGGCACACCTGCTGCGGGCTCGCCTCGTGCTCCGCGGCCACCTCCGCGAACGCCGCGTGCGTGCCGCCGAGCTCCCTGGCGCTGCTGATCCCGCCCAGCGGGGACCACGGCAGGAACGCCACCCCGAGCTCGGTGCACAGGTCCAGCTCCGGGCGCGAGGAGCGGAAGGACGGCGAGTACTGGTTCTGCACGCTCGCCAGCCGCCCGCCGAGCACGTCCTGGGCCAGCCGGATCTGGTCCGGGTCCAGGTTGGACACCCCGGCCAGCCTGATCGTCCCGGCGTCGAGGAGCCCCGCGATCGCGCCGAGGGAGTCGGCCAGCGGCACCTCCGGGTCCGGCCGGTGCAGCTGGTAGAGCCCGATCGCCTCCACCCCGAGCCGTCGCGCGGAGGCCTGCGCGGCGGCCCGCAGGTGCTCCGGTCGCCCGTCCAGCGCCCAGCCGCCCTCGGGGGTGCGCACGTGACCGCCCTTGGTCGCCACCAGCACGCTGTCGGTGTCCCCGCCCCAGGCGCGCAGCGCCTCGGCGACGAGCTCCTCGTTGTGGCCCACGTCGGAGTCGTCCAGGGAGTACGCGTCGGCGGTGTCGACGAGGGTCACCCCCGCGTCGAGGGAGGCCGCCACGGTGCGCAGGCACCGGGCCCGGTCGGGCCGCCCGGCGATGGACATCGGCATGCCGCCCAGGCCGATCGCGCTGACGGTGCGGTCGCCGATCACTCGTGTCTGCATGGACCCAGCCTGGTGCACGGGGGCGGTGGTGGGCCAGACGGGTCACCCAGCGCGCCCCGGCGCCAGGACCGATAACCTCTACCTGCACCGATTCGCCGAGGAGAAGGCCACACATGACTTCCGCAGCACCCGAGATGACCGTCGAGACCCGCAACGGGATCGACTTCAAGGTCGCAGACCTGGCCCTGGCCGAGTACGGCCGCAAGGAGATCCGGCTCGCCGAGCACGAGATGCCGGGCCTCATCGCCCTGCGTCGCGAGTACTCCGAGGTGCAGCCGCTCAAGGGTGCGCGCATCTCCGGCTCGCTGCACATGACCGTGCAGACCGCCGTGCTCATCGAGACCCTGGTGGATCTCGGTGCCGAGGTCCGCTGGGCCTCCTGCAACATCTTCTCCACCCAGGACGAGGCCGCGGCGGCAGTCGTCGTCGGTCGGCACGGCACCCCGGAGGAGCCCAAGGGCGTCCCCGTCTTCGCCTGGAAGAACGAGTCGCTGACCGAGTACTGGTGGGCCGCCGAGCAGATGCTCACCTGGCCCGGCGAGAGCGCCAACATGATCCTCGACGACGGTGGCGACGCCACCATGCTCGTCCTGCGCGGCAAGGAGTACGAGACCGCCGGTGTCGTCCCGCCCGACGACGAGAGCGACTCCGACGAGGTCGGCGTGTTCAAGGCGCTGCTGCGGGCCTCGCTGGCCGCCTCCGGCACCAAGTGGACCGAGATCGCCGGCGCCATCAAGGGCGTCACCGAGGAGACCACCACGGGCGTGCTGCGGCTGTACCAGTTCGCCGCCGCCGGTGAGCTGCCCTTCCCAGCGATCAACGTCAACGACTCCGTCACCAAGAGCAAGTTCGACAACAAGTACGGCACCCGCCACTCGCTCATCGACGGCATCAACCGCGGCACCGACGTCCTCATCGGCGGCAAGGCGGCCCTGGTGGCCGGCTACGGCGACGTGGGCAAGGGCTGCGCGGAGGCCCTGCGCGGCCAGGGCGCCCGGGTCACCGTGACCGAGGCCGACCCGATCAACGCGCTGCAGGCCCTCATGGACGGATTCCCGGTGCAGACCGTGGAGCAGGCCATCGGCACCAGCGACATCGTGATCACGTCCACCGGCAACAAGGACATCATCACCTTCGCCCACATGCAGCAGATGAAGCACCAGGCGATCCTCGGCAACATCGGCCACTTCGACAACGAGATCGACATGGCCGGCCTGCAGCGCAACCCCGACGTCCGCCACGTCAACATCAAGCCGCAGGTGGACGAGTACGTCTTCCCCGACGGGCACTCCATCATCGTGCTGAGCGAGGGCCGGCTGCTGAACCTGGGCAACGCGACCGGACACCCCAGCTTCGTCATGAGCAACAGCTTCTCCAACCAGGTCATCGCGCAGATCGAGGTCTGGACCAAGCCCGACGAGTACGACAACGAGGTGTACCGCCTCCCGAAGCACCTGGACGAGAAGGTGGCGCGCATCCACGTCGAGGCGCTCGGCGGCACCATCACCAAGCTCACCAAGGAGCAGGCAGAGTACCTCGGCGTCGACGTCGAGGGCCCCTACAAGGCGGACCACTACCGCTACTGACCTCCGCACCACCCGCAGGCCCGGCCCCCGTCGCGAGGACCGGGCCTGCGGTCCGTCCGGGACCCGGTCCCCGCGTCTGGCACGCTGGGCTCCCGTGGGTGCACTCGTGGTGGTGGAGGGCCTCGACGGCTCCGGCAAGCGGACGCTGACCGCGGCCCTCACCGCGGCGCTGGAGGCCAGGGGGGCCACCGTGGCGAGCCTGGCGTTCCCCCGCTACGGCGCGTCGGTCGAGGCCGACCTGCTCACCGAGGCGCTGCACGGACGGGCCGGTGACCTGGGCGCGAGCGTGCACGGCATGGCGGCCCTGTTCGCGCTGGACCGCGGCGGGGCCCGGGCCTGGCTCGGCGGGGCCCTGGGTGGGCACGACGTCGTCCTGCTGGACCGCTACGCCGCCTCCAACGCCGCCTTCGGGGCGGCCCGGCTGCACCAGCACGCGGACGGCGCGTTCGTGGAGTGGGTGCGCGAGCTGGAGTTCGGCCGGCTGGGGCTGCCCGTGCCGGCCCTCCAGCTCCTGCTGCGGGTGCCGGTGGCGCTCGCCCAGCAGCGGGCCGCCGGGCGGGAGGCCGAGGACACCGCCCGCGCCCGCGACGCCTTCGAGCGCGACGGTGGCCTGCAGGAGAGGACCGGCGCGGTCTACGACGAACTGGCCGCGGCGGCGTGGGTGTCGCCCTGGCGCGTGCTGGAGGGCACCGTCGACGTCGACACGGTGGCCGGTGCACTGCTCGGCTGAGCGCGGTCCTGCGCCGGTCGGCAGCCCGGAGGTGCCACGATGGACGGCATGAAGCCGAGGATCCTGGTGGTCGACGACGACGCCGCGCTCGCGGAGATGCTGACGATCGTGCTGCGGGGGGAGGGTTTCGACGCCTCGGTCGTGGGTGACGGCTCCCGGGCCCTGACGGCGGTGCGCGAGTACAAGCCCGACCTGGTCCTGCTGGACCTCATGCTCCCGGGGATGAACGGGATCGACGTCTGCCGAGCCGTGCGCGCCGAGTCGGGGGTGCCCATCGTCATGCTCACCGCCAAGACCGACACCGTCGACGTGGTGCTGGGCCTGGAGTCCGGGGCCGACGACTACGTGGTCAAGCCGTTCAAGCCGAAGGAGCTGGTGGCCCGGGTGCGCGCCCGGCTGCGTCGCACCGACGACGAGCCCGCGGAGGTGCTCACCATCGGGGACGTGCGCATCGACGTGCCCGCCCACCAGGCCAGCCGCTCGGGCACCCAGGTCAACCTCACCCCGCTGGAGTTCGACCTGCTCGTGGCGCTGGCCCGCAAGCCCCGCCAGGTGTTCACCCGGGAGGTGCTGCTCGAGCAGGTGTGGGGGTACCGGCACGCGGCGGACACCCGGCTGGTCAACGTCCACGTCCAGCGCCTACGGGCCAAGATCGAGGTCGATCCCGAGCACCCGGAGGTGGTGCTCACCGTGCGTGGCGTCGGCTACAAGGCCGGGCCACCGTGACGGCGGAGCCGTCCCCGAGGCGCACCGTGACGGCGGAGCCGTCCCCGAGGCGCACCGTGACGGCGGAGCCGTCCCCGAGGCGCACCGTGACGGCGGAGCCGTCTCCCGGTGCGGTCGCCCGGGCGTGGGGCCGCACGGCCGGCGCGCGGCGGTTCGCGGCGGCGGCGGGGGCGCAGCTGGCCACCCGGTGGCGGCGCTCGCTGCAGCTGCGGGTGGTCGTGTCGACGCTCGTGCTGTCCACGGTCGTCGTCCTGGTGCTGGGCCTGGTGCTGCTCAGCCAGATCACCGACCGGCTGCTGGAGTCCAAGATCACTGCCGCCACCGACGAGATCGAGCGGGCCCGTTCGACCGTGCAGTCCGAGCTCGCCGGCGCCGACGAGAGCTTCAACCTGCTGAGCCGGCTGAACCTCGCCCGCGCCAGGCTGAGCAACCCGACGGTCAGCGCCTCGGACTCCACGGGCGGGTCCGCGGGGGCGTTCGACTCGGTGCTCATCGTCCCCGGCGACGGCCTGCGGGCGGACCTGCCGAGCGGGCCCGTCCAGGACGTCCCGGCCGACCTGCGCGAGTACGTGCAGCGCGGCCAGCTGACCTACCAGTACACGACGGTCTCCCGGGCGGGTGCGGGGACGGTCCCCGCCCTGGTGGTCGGCACGACGGCCGCCTCGGACGTGCGCAACCTCGAGCTCTACCTCGTGTTCCCCCTCGGTGGTGAGCAGCAGACGGTGGGGCTGCTCCGCGGCATCCTGGGCCTGGGCGGGGCCGTGCTGCTGCTGCTGCTCGCCGCCATCGCCGGCATCGTCTCCCGCGCGGTGGTGCTGCCGGTGCGCGCCGCGGTCGTCGTCGCCGAGCGGTTCGCGGACGGCCACCTCGACGACCGGATGGCCGTGCGGGGGGAGGACGACGTGGCCCGCCTGGGCGAGGCGTTCAACGACATGGCGGAGAGCCTGGCCGAGCAGATCGCCCAGCTCGAGGAGTTCGGCACCCTGCAGCGCCGCTTCACCTCCGACGTCAGCCACGAGCTCCGCACGCCGCTGACGACGGTGCGGATGGCGGCGGACCTGCTGTACGCCGGTCGCGAGGACATGGACGCAGCCCGGAGCCGCTCGGCCGAGCTCCTGGTGGCCGAGCTGGACCGGTTCGAGTCCCTGCTGGCCGACCTGCTGGAGATCAGCCGTCACGACGCGGGCATGGCGGAGCTCGCCGACGAGCCCATCGACGTGAGCAGCTGCGTGCGCTCGGCCCTGGCCACCGTCGGCCACCTCGCCGAGGCCACGTCCACGGAGGTCGTGCTGGACCTGCCGGAGCAGCCGGTGGTGGCCGAGATCGACGCGCGCCGGGTGGAGCGGGTGCTGCGCAACCTGCTGGCCAACGCCATGGACCACGGGGAGCACCACCCGGTGCTGCTCCGGGTGCGGGCCTCCGACGACGCGGTGGCCGTGCTCGTTGTGGACTCGGGGGTGGGGCTCAAGCCGGGCGAGGCCGAGCTCGTCTTCCACCGGTTCTGGCGGGCCGACCCCTCACGCGTGCGCCGGTCCGGCGGCACCGGGCTCGGCCTGTCCATCAGCCTGGAGGACGCCCACCTGCACGGCGGGTGGCTGCAGGCGTGGGGCGAGCCCGGCCGGGGTGCCCGCTTCCTGCTCACCCTGCCCCTGGTGCAGGGCGCGGCGCTCACCCACAGCCCGCTCGCCCTGGTGCCCACCGGACGCGGTCAGGGTGCGGGGGACCTGCCCGCCGGGGCCGACGTCGCCCGCTCCGTCCTGGTGGTGCCCTCGTGAGGCGGGTCGTCGTCGCGCTGGGCGTCCTGCTGCTGCTGGCCGGGTGCGCGACCGTGCCCAGCGACTCGGCCCCGGTGGTGGTCGGCACCGCGGCGCCCGACGCGCCGGGGGTGGTGGTCAAGGCTCCCCTGAGCGGCCGCGAGCCCGACCTGCTGGTCTGCGACTTCATCTCCGCGGGGGCCTCGCCGACCGACCGGCACGCGGCCGCCCGGCAGTACCTGACCCAGGACGCCTCGGCCCGCTGGGAGGACGCGACCAGCACCACCGTCCTCGACAACGTGGCGTGCCTGCCCGACGACGGCAACGGATCCGCCCCCGACCGGTCTCGGATCCTGCTCCGCGGCGACGCCGTGGGGACCCTGAGCGCCACGGGGCAGTACACGGTGGACCCGACGCCCGACCCGTACGCGGTGGTCCTGGACCTGGAGCAGGTGGACGGCCAGTGGCGCATCGCCAACCCCCCGACGGGCGTGGTGCTGCGCACGAGCGAGTTCAAGGCCGCCTACCGGCGGCTGCCGGTGTACTTCCTCGATCCTGGCCTGGACACGGTGGTGCCCGACCCGCGGTGGGTGGTCGACGACCCGGACTCGCTCGCGGCCAGGCTGGTCGACCTGCTCGTCGCCGGCCCCAGCGCCGACCTCGCCCCGGCCGTGGTCAGCGAGCTCCCCCGGCGGGTGAGCCTGCGCAGCAACGTCTCGGGGATGGACGCCGGGGGCGGGCCGTCGACCGTGCGCGGCAACGGGGTCCGCATCGACTTCTCGGGGCTGGTCGCCCTCGACGGCAGCCAGCGCCGGCTGCTGGCCGCCCAGGTGGTGTGGACCCTGGACGCGGCCAGCGTCGGCGGGCCGTACGTCCTGCTCTCCGACGGGGCTCCGCTCGACGAGGCCCATCCCGGGAGCTGGACCACCTCCGACGTGGTCGCGACCGATCCGGCGGCCTCTCCCGGGGCGTCGGTGGCCCTGCACGCCGTCCTGGGTGGGGCCCTGGTGGAGGTGGGGGAGAACGCGGTGATCCCGGTGAAGGGGGCACTGGGTGGCTACACCTCGGTGCAGGCGGCGGCCCTCTCGCGCGACGGCACCCGCGTCGCGGCGGTGGCGGCTCGTGCTGGTGGTGGCAGCCAGCTCCTCGTGGGGCCGTCCGGTGGCGGGGTGGTCTCGGCCGCGGCCGGCGACACGATGACGCGCCCCACCTGGTCCGCCGACGGTTCGGCCGTCTGGGTGGTGCAGGACGGGTCCACGGTGCTGCGGGTGTCGCAGGACCCCACGACCCAGGCCGCCTCGACCCAGCAGGTCGACACCAGCACCCTCGCCGCGACGCCCGGCAGCATCAGCGCGCTCCGGCTCTCCCGCGACGGCGTGCGGGCTGCGCTGGTGGTCGGCGGGCAGGTGGTGGTGGCCGTGGTGACCCGGACCGAGCCCGGGACGCTCACCCTCAGCACCCCCAGGGTGGTGGCCCCGTCGCTGGGTGCCACCGCCACCACGTTGGACTGGACCACGGCCGACACCCTGCTGGTCGTGAGCGCGGACCCCGACCGGCCGGTGGTCTCGGTGACCGTGGACGGCTCCGAGCTCAAGACGCTGCCCACGGGGAACCTCTCGGTGCCGGTGCGCGCGGTGGCGTCCTCACCCACCCGGCAGCTGGTGGCCGACAGCCGGGGCGTGCTGGAGCTGACCTCGGGCGAGACGACGGTCGAGCGCGTGTGGCGACCGGTGGCCGGCCTCGGTGGGGAGGCGGGCCCCAGCACGCTGCCTGTGCTGCCCGGCTGACGGACCTGTGGATGGCCGCGGAGCTGTCCACAGGAGGGGCTCCGGTGGCCGCCGCGCCCGGGGTGGCGGGGGAGCGTGGACCGGGTGCGCACCCTCATCGACCTCGTCCTGCCCACCGAGTGCGGGGGGTGCCGGGCCCCGGGGTTCTCGTGGTGCCCGGAGTGCGCGCTCGCCCTCACCACGGCGGAGCCGGTGCAGCTGCACCCCCGGGTGGTCGGGGTGCCGCCGGCCTGGGCGGCCGGTCGCTACGCGGGACCGTGGCGCGGTGCGGTGATCGCGGTCAAGGAGCGCGGGCGACGGGACCTCGTGGGGCCGCTGGGTGCTGCCCTGGCCCGTGCGGTGCTGCACCTGCGCGACTGGGGCGAGCTCGACCCGCCCGAGCTGGCCCCGCTCGCGCTGGTGGTCGCCCCGAGCCGGGGTGCGGCCGCTCGTCGCCGCGGAGGGGACCCGGTGGCCGGGGTGGCCCGGGCCGCGGCGCAGGAGCTGGGGCCCGGCCGGGTGAGCGTGCTGCCCTGCCTGCGCACCGCCCGTTCCGCGCGCGACTCGGTGGGGCTGTCGGCGTGGGAGCGGACCGAGAACCTGCGCGGACGGGTCCGGGTCCGCGGGACGGTGCCGGCTCCGGGATCCAGCGTGGTGCTCGTGGACGACGTGCTCACCACCGGGGCCACCGCTGCCGCGGGCACGGCCGCGCTGGCCGCCCGGGGTGTCCGGGTGCACGCCGTGGTGGTCCTCGCCGGGGTGCAGTGACCGGGCTGGTGCTGACCGCTGCGCCGTGAAACGTCGGCCGGCAGGACGATTCCCCCCGCCCGGCGCCGCCAGGGGCTACGTTCGCGGGTACCACCGAGCAGGGGAGGAGGTCCTTCGATCCCTGAGTGCCGGGCGGTTCCCCGCCCGGTGCAGCACCTGAGCGAGCCGGCGTGAGCACCCCGTCGGCACCACGTGGAGGTACGAGTGAGCACTAGCACGGACGCCCGATCCGCCCAGACCACCGCGGCCACCGAGTTCGTCGTCGACGACACCGCGCCGCAGCGAGATCCCGCCGACCTGGTCGTCACCGGTCGCAACGTCGAGGTGCCCGAGCACTTCCGGGCCTACGTCGCCGAGAAGCTCACCCGGCTCGAGCGCTACGACCCCACGCTGCACCGCTTCGACGTGGAGCTGAACCACGAGCGCAACCGCCGCCAGGCCAAGAGCTGCCAGCGGGTGGAGATCACCGGCACGGCCAAGGGGCCGGTCGTGCGAGCCGAGGCGTGCGCCGACAGCTTCTACGCCGCGCTCGAGGCTGCCGTGGCCAAGCTGGAGAGCCGGCTGCGCCGGGCCGGGGACCGCCGCAAGGTGCACCACGGGCGGCACACCCCGGTCTCCGTGGCCGCGGCCACCGCTGGCCTCGAGGTGCCCGTTCCGAGCGAGCCGCCGTCGGCCGAGGCGCACGTCGAGGAGGAGCACGAGGGACCCGGCCAGATCGTGCGGGTCAAGGAGCACCCCGCGGTGCCCATGTCCGTCGACGACGCGCTCTACGAGATGGAGCTCGTCGGGCACGACTTCTTCCTCTTCCACGACGCCGCCACCGGTACGCCGAGCGTGGTCTACCGGCGGCACGCCTTCGACTACGGCGTCCTGCACCTGGTGTAGGCGGGCTGCGGGCGCGGGCCGCACACGCGGTCCCGCGCGCCGCCTACCATGGGGTCCGGCCACGGGGTTTCCCGCCGTGGCCGGACCCTGTCGTCGAGGAGTGAGGGACACCCACCCCGTGCTGTCGATCTCGAAGCTGCTCCGTTCTGGTGAGGGCCGCATGGTCAAGCGGCTGCGGGCCATCGCCGACCACGTCGAGACGATGTCCGACGAGATGGAGGCGCTGAGCGACGAGGAGCTGCAGGCCAAGACCGACGAGTTCCGCACCCGTCACGGCGACGGCGAGAGCCTCGACGACCTGCTGCCCGAGGCCTTCGCCGTGGCCCGCGAGGCGGCCTGGCGCGTGCTGGACCAGAAGCCGTTCACCGTGCAGATGATGGGAGCGGCCGCCCTGCACCTGGGCAACATCGCGGAGATGAAGACCGGTGAGGGCAAGACTCTGACGTCGGTGCTGGCCGCATACCTCAACGCGATCCCCGGCACGGGCGTCCACGTCGTGACCACCAACGACTACCTCGCCAAGCGTGACTCCGAGTGGATGGGTCGGGTGCACCGCTTCCTCGGTCTCGAGGTCGGCGCCATCCTCTCCGGCATGACCCCGGAGCAGCGTCGGGTGTCCTACGCAGCGGACATCACCTACGGCACCAACAACGAGTTCGGCTTCGACTACCTGCGCGACAACATGGCGAACTCGCTGGCCGAGCTGGTGCAGCGCGGGCACACCTACGCGATCGTGGACGAGGTCGACTCCATCCTCATCGACGAGGCCCGCACCCCGCTGATCATCTCGGGTCCCGCCGACGCCTCCTCCCGCTGGTACGGGGAGTTCGCCCGCCTCGCCCCGCTGATGAAGCTCGACACCCACTACGAGGTGGACGTCAAGAAGCGCACCATCGGCGTGCACGAGCTCGGCGTCGAGCTCGTCGAGGACCAGCTCGGCATCGACAACCTCTACGAGGCCGCGAACTCGCCCCTGGTCAGCTACTTGAACAACTCCATCAAGGCCAAGGAGCTGTACGCCAAGGACAAGGACTACATCGTCCGCGACGGCGAGGTCGTCATCGTCGACGAGTTCACCGGTCGCGTGCTGAGCGGGCGCCGCTACAACGAGGGCATGCACCAGGCGATCGAGGCCAAGGAGGGGGTGGAGATCAAGGCGGAGAACCAGACCTTGGCCACCATCACCCTGCAGAACTACTTCCGCCTCTACGAGAAGCTCTCCGGGATGACCGGCACCGCCGAGACCGAGGCCGCCGAGCTGCACCAGATCTACAGCCTCGGCGTGATCGCCATCCCGACCAACCGCGACATGGTGCGGGTGGACAACGGCGACCTCATCTACAAGACGGAGGAGGCCAAGTTCAACGCCGTCGTGGAGGACGTGCTGGAGCGCCACGAGGCCGGGCAACCCGTGCTCATCGGCACCACGAGCGTGGAGCGCTCGGAGTACCTGTCCAAGCAGCTGGTCCGCAAGGGTGTGCCGCACAGCGTCCTCAACGCCAAGTTCCACGACAAGGAAGCGACAATCATCGCCCAGGCCGGGCGGCCCGGGGCCGTCACGGTCGCCACGAACATGGCCGGGCGCGGCACCGACGTGGTGCTCGGCGGGAACCCGGACATCATCGCCGACCTGCAGCTGCGCGAGCGGGGGCTTGATCCCGTGGGCACGCCGGAGGAGTACGAGCTGGAGTGGGACACCGTGCTGGCCGACGTCAAGGCCGAGGTGAAGGCCGAGGCGGCCAAGGTGCGCGACGCGGGCGGGCTCTACGTCCTGGGTACCGAGCGGCACGACTCCCGGCGCATCGACAACCAGCTGCGCGGCCGGTCGGGACGCCAGGGCGATCCCGGCGAGTCGCGCTTCTACCTGTCCCTGGGCGACGAGCTCATGCGGCGGTTCAACGGCCCGATGATCGAGACCATCATGAACCGGCTGAACCTTCCCGAGGACGTGCCGATCGAGGCCAAGATGGTCTCCAAGGCGATCCTCAGCGCGCAGACGCAGGTCGAGCAGCAGAACTTCGAGATCCGCAAGAACGTCCTCAAGTACGACGAGGTGATGAACCAGCAGCGCACCGTCGTCTACGACGAGCGTCGGCGCGTCCTCGCCGGCGAGGACGTCGAGGGCCAGGTCGAGCGGATGATCACCGACGTGACCAGCGCCTACGTCGACGGGGCCACCGCTCAGGGCTACGCCGAGGACTGGGACCTCGAGACGCTCTGGACGGCGCTGGGGACGCTGTACCCGGTGTCGCTGCGCTGGCAGGACCTCGCCGGCGCGACCGAGGTGGGCGACCAGGGCGACCTCACCCGTGAGGGACTCCTCGAGGCGGTGCTCGCGGACGTGCGGGAGGCCTACACCCGGCGCGAGGCGGAGATCGACGCGATCGCGGGCGAGGGCGGCATGCGGGACCTGGAGCGGCGGGTCCTGCTCAGCGTGCTGGACCGGAAGTGGCGCGAGCACCTCTACGAGATGGACTACCTCAAGGAGGGGATCGGCCTGCGGGCGATGGCCCAGCGCGACCCGCTCGTCGAGTACCAGCGCGAGGGCTTCGACATGTTCCGGGGCATGCTCGAGGGGCTCAAGGAGGAGTCCGTCGGCTTCCTGTTCAACGTCACCGTCGAGGCCGTCCCTGCCCCGGCACCCTCGGTCTCCGCGGCCAGCGAGGCCCAGATCGCGGCGGCCGCCCGCCAGCTGGCCGCGGCTGCGGCTGCGGCTCCCGCGACCGGACCCACCCCGCCCGTCCCGCTGGAGAAGGCGCCCCGGGCGCCGGGGGCCCTGCGGGCGAAGGGGCTCGACGAGCGTGCCGCCCCCGCGCTGACCTACTCCGGGCCGGACGAGGACGGTGGCACCGCGGTCTCCAGCGATCGGTCCGTGAACGGGGCGAGCGCCTCCGGGGAGGGTGCCGCCCCGCCGGCGGCGCGCCGTGACCGTCGCGCGGCGGCCCGCACCCAGACCAAGGGGCCCAAGGCGCCCAAGCAGAAGAAGTAGCCGCCGGGGCGGTGCCCGCTCAGCCCAGCCAGAGGGCGGTGCACCGCCACGTCCGGCCGACCAGCTCCATCCGTGCGGCCACCGCGTGGCTGTCTCGCTCCCGGAGCACGACCCCGTTGGCCTCGACGACGGTCGGGGTGACGGCCTGCACGTGCACCGGGCGAAGCCGGCCGGGCCGGTGGCCGCTGCCCACGGCCTGGCGGGCCCGGGTGGTGACCATCTGCACCAGGGGCGGGGTCAGCAGCGTGCGCAGCTGCTGCGGGCTGCGGCGGCCGTCGCGGACCTCGAGCGCCAGGGTCAGGATGCGGCTGACCAGGACGGTCGCGGCCGGGTCGACGGGCAGGGGGACGGGCCGGACGGGGGGTCGGCAAGACACCCGCGCGGGCTCGGGGCCGCGGGGCACCAGCCGCAGCGGGGCGTGGTGGTCCTCGGTCGGCGGCTCGAGCGAGGGGGCCCGCCGGACGAGGGGGACGGGTGTGGTGGACGGGCGGGCTTCGGGCACGGCTCTCTCCAGGGCGGTGGCGGGCAGCGCGGGGCGCGGCCGGGGTTCGACGGCAGCGCGGGGCGCGGCCGGGGTTCGACGGCAGCGCGGGGCGCGGCCGGGGCGAGCAGACCGGAGGAGAGGTCCGCCGCGGCGCACGGGGCCGCGGTCGGTCCGGATGCAGGTCTGACGTGGCCGGGGGGGCAACGGTTCCCGCCCCGCTGCGGAGGGCCGGGAGCGGCCCGTGCCAGGATCGGGGCATGACCGACCGGCTGAGCGCGGTGGACGCGTCCTTGTTCTACCTCGAGGACAGCACCGCTCCGCAGCACGTCGGCGGGGTGTCGGTCTTCGCTCGTCCCCGCTCCGGCTTCGACTACGAGGCGCTCGTGCGCCTGGTGGAGCAGCGCATCGCGCTCGTGCCCCGCTACCGGCAGAAGGTGCGCGAGGTCCCGGGACGCCTCGCGCGACCGGTGTGGGTCGATGACACGGACTTCGACATCACCTACCACGTGCGGCGCTCGGCCCTGCCGAAGCCGGGCTCGCGCGACCAGCTCAACGACCTGGTGGCCCGGCTGACCTCGCGCCCGCTGGACCGCAGCCGGCCGCTGTGGGAGATGTACCTGGTGGAGGGTCTGGCCCGCGGTCGGTTCGCGGTCATCACCAAGACCCACCAGGCGATGGTCGACGGGGTCGCGGCCCTGGAGATCGGCCAGGTGATCCTCGACGTCACCGCCCGGCCGCGGGACACCCGCGAGGCGCTGTGGATGCCGCGACCGGAGCCCGGGAGCGTGCAGCTGGTGGCCGACGCGGTGCGCGAGGCCGTGCAGCGTCCCGGTGAGGCCGTGGACACCGTGCGCTGGGCGGTGCGGGACGCCGCCGCCACCGTGGGCAAGGTGGCCGAGGCCGTGGGTGGGCTGACCCAGACCATCGGTGGTGTCCTGCGCACGGCGGCGAGCCCGGCCCCCACGAGCCCGCTCAACGTCGCCATCTCCCGTCAGCGCCGCTTCGCCGTCGCGACCACGCGGCTGGAGGACTACCGCAAGGTCCGGGCCGTGCACGGGGGCACCGTCAACGACGTGGTCCTCGCGGTGGTGGCCGGGGCCATGCGCAACTGGCTGCTCTCCCGCGGGGAGGCGGTGACGGCGTCGACGACGGTCAAGGCCATGGTGCCGATGTCGGTCACCGGTCAGTCCGACGGTGTCCCGGGGGCGGGCGGGGCGGGCTCGCCCGGCAGCCAGGTCTCCTCGTTCGTCGTCGACCTGCCCGCCGGGGAGCCGAACCCCGTGGTGCGGCTGTCCCAGGTGGCGCACGCCACCCGCGCGCACGCCGAGTCCGGCCGCTCGGTGGGAGCCGACACGCTGGTGCGGATGTCCGGCTTCGCCCCGCCGACCCTGCACGCGATGGGCGCGAGGGTGGCGGGTTCGCTGGCCCGCCGAACCTTCAACGTGCTCGTCACGAACGTGCCCGGACCGCAGCTCCCCCTGTACGCCACCGGCGCGAAGATGCTGGAGATGTACCCCGTGGTGCCGCTGTCGAGGAACCAGGCGCTCACCATCGGGCTGACCTCCTACGACGGCGGCGTCTACTACGGGCTCAACGCCGACCGGGACGCCATGGGCGACGTGGAGGTGCTGGCGGCGCTCATCACCGAGGCGCTCGAGGAGCTCGTCGGTACGGTCACCCCATGAGGTGCGCAGCGTGAGGGTCTTCGTGCCGGTGACGGTGGCGATGCTGGGCTCGCTGGTGGCCGAGGGGGAGCTGTGGGTGGCCGGCGGCACGGCGTTCGCGCTGACCCCGGCCCTGCGGGAGGCCTACGCGAGCGGCGACGAGGAGGAGCTCTCCTACGCCGCGATGTCCGAGGCCGCCCGTGCGTCGCTGCGGCTGCTCGCCGCCGAGCTCGACGGCGCCGAGCCGGGTGCGGTGGTCGTGCGCCGGGTGGTGCTCAGCGCGGACGTGGACGAGGTCACCCTGCGCCCGGACCTCGACGACGCCGTGGTGCGCCTGCGCGGCCCGCTGACCCTGGCCGAGGTCACCTCGGCCCACGTCGACCTGGCCGGGGCCGAGGACGCCGTGCGGGCCGCGGTGGGCGCGGTGGACGAGGCCGACATGGGCGACCTCGACGCGGAGTTCCTGCTGGGCGAGGTCGCCGACCACGAGCTCGCCTGGTACGACGCCCAGGAGCTGGGCTTCCTCGTCGAGCTGCTCTAGCCGGGCGGCGGGCGGGACCGGCGCCGGGCACCATGGCGGGGTGGCCCACCGCTCGCGCAGCTCCGCCCCCGTCGAGGACCGTGCGGACAAGGTGTGCGCCGTGTGCGGGCGCACCATCACCTGGCGGGCGAAGTGGGCACGGGACTGGCCGCAGGTGCGCCACTGCTCCGACGCGTGCCGGGCCCGGGCGCGCTCCGGTGCGGGGGAGCGCGAGGAGCTCGAGGCCGCGCTCCGCGAGCGGCTGGCCCGCTGCTCCGCCGGGACCACGGCGTGTCCCTCGGAGGTCGCACGGGCCGTGCACGCCGCGCGGGGAGGCAGCGGTGACGGGTGGCGCGACCTGATGGAGCCCGTGCGCCAGGCTGCGCGGCGCCTCGCGGCCGACGGTGAGCTCGAGATCACCCAGAACGGTGTGGTGGTCGACCCGTCGCGCGCGAAGGGCCCGGTGCGGCTGCGACCGGTGCGCTGAGGGGGGCCGCACCCGGGCGGGGTGGTGTGCGGGGTCAACCCCGGCCGACCGACCTCCGCCACGCGCTGAAGCTCTGCACCGGGCCCGCTCCCGGTCGGCGCAGCCACGGCCACGGGTGCAGCTCGGCGGGTTCCACCCGTCGCGCCAGGCGGCGGAACCCGGGCACGGGGGCCGTCGTCACCGCCACCGCGCGCCCGGCGAGCACCTGAGCGGGCCGACCCAGGTGCACCTCCAGCTCCCGGTCGGCCCCGAGCTCGGCCAGGCACTGCGCCAGGAACACCAGCCGTGCTCCGGCCAGCCGCAGCGACGTCAGCAGCGGCTCGTCCAGCACGAACACCACCGGCAGGTCCGGGTTCGCCGCCAGTGCCGGGTCGGAGGTCCCCAGGGACTCCGCGGTGAGCCACACGGCCTCGGGCTCGGCCGTGCGGACCACCTCCCGCGGTCCGGCGGTGGCGGACACGTCGGGGTCGGCGGCCAGCAGGTCCTCGCGCGGCAGCCACCGGGTGTCCTGGTCGGCCGGCCAGTCCTGGATGGGGCACGCCTGGTTCAGCGCGCACCCCTCGCACAGCCCGGGCGCGCGCTTGCGCACCTGCCACCGGCTGAAGCCGTAGGGCTTGCCGGAGCCCGCCCCCGTGGTCCACTGCCACCCGAGCCGGTTGGCCGCGCGCGAGCCGTCGAGCAGCTGGGCGAACATCTCGTCCTCGCCCGCCGCCCAGTCCCAGCCGGCCCGCACGGTCCACTGCGAGCTGAGCCACATCCGGGTCTGGTTGACCATCCAGCCGTCGGTCTCGAGCTCGGTGAGCGCGCTGTCCACGCAGGCCATGGCGCGGGGCCACGGCTGCTCCCAGGTGCGCTGCGGCCGGGGGGGTTCGGCCCGCAGGGCGGTGCGGGTCCGGGTCCCCGCCCTGGCGTAGAGGTGCCGGGCGTACTCCTGCCAGAGCAGCTCGTCGCGGAACTTGTCCCGGTCGCGGGTCGGGGCGTCGGCCGCGGCGGCCCAGACGTCGGGCAGCGGGAGCAGGCCGTGACGGATGTAGGGGGAGAGCCCGGTGGCGCCGCGTCGACCGACCGGGAGCACCTCGTTGCGGCGGCTGGCGTAGCCGGTCAGGTCGAGGGTGGCGAGGGCGGCGTCGGCCGCGCTCTGCCCACCCCGGAACCGCCGCGACGCCCGCACCCCGTCCCGGGTGAGGTGGCCGAGGTGCTCGGCCACCCAGGCCGGGGCGTCGTCGGTGGGGGGAGCTGGCAGCAGGGTCACGTGGCCAGGGTGCGGTCTGGGCCCAGCCGCCGCGAGTCGGGCGGACGGGTGCGCTTGACGGGAGGCAGTGCCATGTCACATGGTTGCACGCGTGACCTCCGCTCCCGCCCTGCGCACCCTGGTCGGGTCGCCGAGCCTTCGGGCGCAGGTGGGCCAGCAGCTGCGCGACGCGCTCGTCGCGGGCGAGCTGGTGCCCGGGGTCGTCTACTCCGCCCCCGTGCTCGGCACCCAGCTCGGCGTCTCGGCCACCCCCGTCCGGGAGGCCATGCTCGACCTCGTCCGCGACGGGCTGGTGGAGACCGTGCGCAACAAGGGGTTCCGGGTGGTGGAGCTCTCGCCGCAGCGGTTGGCCGACCTGCTCGCCGTGCGGGCCGACCTCGAGTCCGCCGGTCTCGCCCGGGTGGCGGCCGCACCGCGGGACGACCTGGAGGAGCTGGAGGTGCTGCTGGCCGACATGGCCGCGGCGGGGGCCCGTGGGGACGTCCGCGGCTACGTCGAGGCCGACCGGCGCTTCCACCTCGGCCTGCTCGCCCTGGACGGCAACGTGCTGCTGCTCGAGCTGGTGACGGACCTGCGCAGCCGGACCCAGCTGCACGGCCTCGCCCCGCTCGCCGGGGAGCCGCTGGCCCACACCGCCACCGAGCACCACGCGCTGCTCGACGCCGTCCGCCGCGGGGACCCCGCCACGGCGTCCGCCCTCATGCGCACCCACATCGCCCACGTCGCCGACCGGTGGACGGGCACGACCCCCTCGAGCACCCCCACCCCCGAGCACCAGGAGGCCCCCTGATGGACGCCGTCACCACCCCGCCCGCACCCCGCAACGAGCCGGTGCTCACCTATGCCCCGGGCACCCCGGAGCGGGCCGGGATCACCGCGCGGATCACCGAGCTCGCGGGCGAGCACCTCGAGCTCACCCAGACCATCGACGGGGTGCAGCGGATGGCCGGCGGTGAGCGTCTGGACGTCGTGCAGCCGCACGACCACCACCACGTGCTCGGCACCACGGCCAGCTCGACGCGCGAGGACGTGGCCGCCGCCGTCACCGCCGCCAAGGCCGCCGCCCCCGCCTGGCGGGCGCTGCCCTACGACGAGCGGGCCGCGGTGCTGCTGCGCGCGGCCGACCTCCTGGCCGGTCCGTGGCGCGACGTGCTCAACGCCGCCACGCTGCTCGGCCAGTCGAAGACGGTGCAGCAGGCGGAGATCGACGCCGCCTGCGAGCTCATCGACTTCTGGCGCTTCAACGTCCACTTCGGACGTCAGCTGCTGGGGGAGCAGCCGCAGAGCTCCCCGGGGGTGTGGAACCGCACCGACCACCGCCCGCTGGAGGGCTTCGTCACCGCGATCACCCCGTTCAACTTCACGGCCATCGCCGGCAACCTGCCCACCGCGCCCGCGCTGATGGGCAACACCGTCATCTGGAAGCCCAGCCCCACCCAGGGTCTGGCCGCGCACCTCACGATGCGGCTGCTGGAGGCCGCCGGGATGCCCCCGGGCGTCATCAACCTCGTCACCGGCGACGGCCGTGCGGTCAGCGAGGTGGCCCTGACCGACCCGGACCTGGCGGGCGTGCACTTCACCGGTTCCACCGCGACCTTCCAGGGACTGTGGCGCACGGTGGGGGAGAACCTGTCCGCCTACCGGACCTACCCGCGGCTGGTCGGCGAGACCGGCGGCAAGGACTTCGTGCTCGCCCACGCCTCGGCCGATCCGCGCGAGCTGGTGACGGCGCTGGTCCGTGGCGCTTTCGAGTACCAGGGCCAGAAGTGCTCGGCAGCCTCCCGCGCCTTCGTCCCGCGCTCGCTGTGGGAGGGCGGGGTGCGCGAGATGCTCGCCGACACCACCGGGGCGCTCAGCTTCGGCGACCCCCGGGACCTCTCGCACTTCGGGGGCGCCGTCATCGACGCCCGCGCCTTCGCCAAGCACGCCGACGTGCTGGAGCGGGCGGCCGCCGACCCCGCGCTCGAGGTGCTCGTGGGGGGGACCTGCGACGACACCGTGGGCTACTTCGTGGCGCCCACGGTGCTCGTGAGCAGCGACCCGACCCACGCCGTGCTCCGCGAGGAGTACTTCGGCCCGATCCTGGCCGTGCACGTCTACGAGGACGCGGAGTGGGACCAGGTGCTCACGCTGGTGGACTCCTCGACGCCGTACGCGCTGACCGGGGCGGTCCTGTCCACCGACCGCCACGTGATCAACCAGGCCTCGGAGCGGCTGCGGTTCGCGGCAGGCAACTTCTACGTCAACGACAAGCCGACCGGGGCCGTGGTCGGGCAGCAGCCGTTCGGTGGGGGACGGGCCAGCGGGACCAACGACAAGGCGGGCTCGGCGGCGAACCTGGCCCGCTGGACGAGCCCCCGGAGCATCAAGGAGACCTTCGTGCCGGCCACCACCGTCGGCTACCCCCACCAGCTCTGAGAGCGGTCCCCGCGCCCGCCACCACCCGGGCCGGGCGCGGGGACGGGGCTCAGGACCAGGGATCGCCGGAGCTCAGCGCGACCAACAGCCGCCGGACGGCCTCCGCGCGCCGCCACGCCGAGCCCGTGAGCCCGTCCAGCGCGCACTCGGGGTCGGCGGGCGGGCCCAGGTGCGTGCAGCCACGCGGGCACTCCGCCGCGACCTCGGCCAGGTCGGGGAAGGCCGCGACCACGTCCCCCGCGCTGACGTGGGCCAGCCCGAAGCTGCGGATGCCCGGGGTGTCCACCACCCACCCCGCGGCCGTGCCGTCCGCGCGCAGCGGCAGCGGCAGCGCCACCGACTGGGTGGACGTGTGCCGCCCCTTGCCCACCCCGCTCACCACGCCCACGGCCCGGTGCGCCTGCGGCACCAGGCGGTTCACCAGGGTCGACTTGCCCACCCCGGAGTGGCCGATCATGCAGGTCGTCTGCCCGTCCAGCACGGCGCGCACCTGCTCGAGCGGGGTGTCGCGGTCCATCGCCACCACAGGCACCTCGAGGTCGGCGTAGGCCGCCGCGAACTCCGTGGGGTCGGCCAGGTCGGCCTTGGTCAGGCACAGCACGGGTCGCAGGCCGCCGACGTAGGCCGCGACGAGGCAGCGGTCCACCAGCCCGGTGCGCGGGGGCGGGTCGGCCAGCGCGACGACCACCAGCAGCTGGTCGGCGTTCGCGACCACCACGCGCTCGAAGGGGTCGGTGTCGTCGGCGGTGCGCCGGAGCACGGTCCGGCGCTCGTGCACCCGCACGATGCGGGCCAGGGTGTCCACCGCTCCGGTGAGGTCGCCCACCAGCGACACCCGGTCGCCCACCACCACCGGGGTGCGGCCCATCTCCCGGGCCCGCATGGCCACGATCGGCCGCGCGGGGTCCCCGTCGAGCACGCAGCCCCACCGCCCCCGGTCCACCGCCACCACCAGGGCGGTCTCGGCGTCCAGGTGCTCGGGCCGGGTCTTGGTCCGGGGGCGGGAGCCGCGACCGGGTCGGATCTTGGCGTCCGACTCGTCGTACACCCGCTTGCTCACGCGAGCATCCGTGCCCACATCGAGGTGAAGCCCGGCAGCGTCTTGGCCGTGGTGCCGACGTCGTCGACCTGCAGGCCGGGGACCACGAGCCCCAGCACGGCTCCGGCGGTGGCCATCCGGTGGTCGGCGTAGGAGCTCCACGCCCGCGCCGGGGCGGTGAGCGGAGCCGGGGTGACGACGAGCCCGTCGGCGGTCTCCCGCGCCCCGCAGCCCAGCGCGGTCAGCTCGATGACCAGCGCGGCGAGCCGGTCGGTCTCGTGCCCGCGCAGGTGGGCGATCCCCCGCAGCGTGGACGGCCCGTCGGCCACCGCGCACAGGGCTGCGATGGTGGGGGTCAGCTCGCCGACGTCGTGCAGGTCGAGCTCCACCCCCACCAGCCGGGTCGGGCCGGTCACGGTCAGCGCACCGCCGGCGAGCGACACGCTGCAGCCCATCCGGACCAGCACGTCCCGGATCGCGTGGCCGGGCTGGGTGGTGGTGCTCGGCCATCCCGGGATGGTCACGGTGCCGCCGGTGACGGCCGCGGCGGCGAGGAACGGGGTGGCGTTGGACAGGTCCGGCTCGACGTCCCACTCGTGCGCGCCCACGGGCCCGGGGCTCACCCGCCAGACGTCCGGGACCGTGTCGTCCACGTCCACCCCGACCGCGCGCAGCATGGCCACGGTCATGTCCAGGTGCGGCCGGGACGGGACGGGCGGGCCCACGTGGCGCACCACCAGCCCGCGGTCGTAGCGCGCACCGGAGAGCAGCAGGCCGGAGACGAACTGCGAGGAGGCTGACGCGTCCAGCTCCACCTCGCCCCCGCGCACCGAGCCGGTACCGCGGACGGTGAACGGCAGCGCGTCGCCGGACACGTCCACCCCGAGGGTCCGCAGGGCCCCGAGCACCGTGGACATCGGGCGGGTGCGCGCGTGCGCGTCGCCGTCCATCCGCACGTCACCGTCCGCGAGTGCGGCCAGGGCGGGCAGGAAGCGCATGACGGTGCCGGCGAGCCCGCAGTCCACGTCCACGTCGCCCCGCAGCGGACCCGGGGTGACCGCGGTCGAGAGGTCAACGCCGACGCCGAGCGATCGCAGCGCCGCCGCCATCAGCTCGGTGTCCCGGCTCACCAGCGCACCCCGCACGAGGGAGCCCCCGTCGGCCAGCGCGGCGAGCACCAGCACCCGGTTGGTGATCGACTTCGAGCCCGGCACGGTCACGGTGGCCCGGACGGGCGCGGTGGCGGCCGGTGCGGGCCAGGTGGTGGTCACCGCACGATCATCCCGCACCCGTGCCAGCATGACGCCCGTGGCCGAGCGCGGTGTCGTGAGCAGGGAGATCGAGACCCCGCACGGTCCCGCCCGGGTGCACGTCCACCTCGTCGCCGGGCCCGTCGGGGCGCTCGTGCTGGGCCACGGCGCCGGGGGAGGGGTGTCCGCGCCGGACCTCGTCGCCGTGGTGGACGCCGCCCTCGGCCTGCACGTCACCGTGGTCACCGTCGAGCAGCCCTACCGGGTGGCCGGCCGCCGGGCGCCTGCCCCCGCGCGGCAGCTCGATGCCGCCTGGGAGGCGGTGCTGGCCGACCTGGTCGGGGCCGAGCTGGCCGGGCTGCCGCTCGTGGTGGGCGGGCGGTCCTCCGGCGCGCGCGTGGCCTGCCGCACCTCGGCGTGCGTCGGGGCGGTGGCGGTGCTCTGCCTGGCCTTCCCGCTGGTCCCGCCCCGGGCCGCCACGCCCACCACCCGCGCCCCCGAGCTGGACGCCGTGGCGGTCCGGGTGCTGGTGGTCCAGGGCGCCCGCGACCGGTTCGGCCGACCCGAGCCGGCCCCCGGGCGCGAGGTGGTGCTGGTCCCGGGTGACCACAGCCTGCACACCGATCCCGCCGCGGTGGTCGCCGCCGTCGCGGCCTGGCTGCCGGCGGTGCTCAGCCGCGGGTGATCGCCGCCGCCACCGCCCCGGTCAGCCGCACCAGCTCGGCGGGGTCCAGCTCCACCTCGAGCCCGCGCTGCCCGGCGCTGCACAGGACGGTGTCGTGCAGCAGCACCTCGTCGTGCACCACGGTGGGCAGGGTGCTCCGCTGGCCCAGCGGCGACACCCCACCGAGGACGTAGCCGGTCGAGCGCTCGGCGGCCCGCCGGTTGGCCAGCTGCCCACGGCGGCCCCCCAGCGCGGCGGCGGCGGCCTTGAGGTCGAGCTGGTGCGGGACCGGGAGCACGGCCACCGCGAGCGCGCCGTCGACCTCGATGACGAGGGTCTTGAGCACCCGCTCGCCGTCCACGCCGAGGGCGTCGACCGCCTCGCTGCCGTAGTCGGTGGAGCGGGCGTCGTGGGCGTAGGCGTGCACCTGGTGCGCCACCCCGGCCGCCGCGAGGGCCGCCGTCGCCCTGCTCGCGCGTGCCACCGCCGGACCGTAGCCGGGGAACAGCCCACCGCGGCACCGTGTTGACGCTCCTAGGACCGCAGGACCTCACCCGAGCCCCACCCGGGAGGGGTCCGTGACCACGAGCGAGGAGTCTTCATGTCAGTGCAGTGCCCGGTGCGCAGCCCCATCGCCGTGCTCGAGGTGCTCCGAGCCGCGCCCGCCCGCCCGGCCCCGGTAGCCTCGGCAGGTGCCCGGGTGCGCACGGCAGTGCTGACCGGCCCGGGTGCGCACGGCGGAAGGAGCACGGTGGTCACCACGTCAGGACCGGCCCAGGTCGGGTCCCAGGACCTCGAGGCCAGGGCCGACGCGGAGCGCGCGGCAGAGCTGGACACGGCGGCGCGCGCCCAGGCGGCGATCGACCAGCAGACGGAGACGGCGGACCAGCGGACCGCCCGGTTCGAGCGTGACGCCATGCCGTTGATCGACCAGCTCTACGGCGCTGCGCTGCGCATGACGCGCAACCCCGCGGACGCCGAGGACCTGGTGCAGGAGGCCTTCCTCAAGGCGTACGCGGCGTTCGGGTCGTTCACCGCGGGCACCAACCTCAAGGCGTGGATGTACCGCATCCTCACCAACACCTACATCAACGGGTACCGGAAGAAGCAGCGCCAGCCGCAGCAGTACCCCACCGACGAGATCACTGACTGGCAGCTGGCGGACGCCGCCGAGCACACCAGCCGCGGTCTGCGCTCGGCGGAGGTGGAGGCGCTGGACCTGCTGCCGGACTCCGAGATCAAGAACGCGCTGCAGGAGCTCCCCGAGGACTTCCGGATGGCGGTGTACTACGCCGATGTCGAAGGGTTCGCCTACAAGGAGATCGCCGAGATCATGGGCACCCCCATCGGGACGGTGATGTCCAGGCTCCACCGCGGCCGCAAGCAGCTGCGCGGGCTCCTCGGCGACGTGGCGCGCGAGCGCGGCTTCGTCAAGGCCGAGACCGTGGCGGCGGCGAAGTGAGCGCCGGCACCGGCAGCCCGGCGCACAGCGACACGGGCACCGGCAGCCCGGCGCACAGCGACCCCTCCGAGAGCGTGCTCGACTGCTCCGCGGTGATCGCCGACGTCTGGGTGTTCCTCGACCACGAGTGCGACCCCGCCAGCCGGGCCCGCCTGCAGCAGCACCTCGACGACTGCGGTCCGTGCCTCACGCAGTTCGGGATCGAGGAGCAGGTCAAGAGCCTGCTCGGGCGCAAGTGCGGTGGCGAGCAGGCCCCGACCGGGTTGCGCAGCCGCCTCAGCGAGCGCATCCGCGCCACGGTCTGCGAGCAGGTCGACGGTGCGGCCCCGGGCGAGGAGATCCAGGTCGACGGCGGTCGAGTCCAGATCTGACCCGCGCAAGACCACGACGACCCCGGACCAGCTGGTCCGGGGTCGTCGTGGTCTTGGCGAGCGTCAGGCGTTCGGACGCTTGCCGTGGTTCGCCTTGTTCTTCTTGCGGGCGCGCTTCTTGTTGCCGTTCTTGGCCATGGTGTCTCCTCGGGTGGGTCGCTGGGAGGGCGATCTCCGTGCAAGTGTCCCACGCGCGCCGTCGGCCCCTGCACGCCACCGTCGGCGGTAGGTTGGAGCCTCGACGAGAGCGAGGTGGTCAGCGATGGCGGAGGACGTGCGGGCAGAGCTGCCGGCCAAGGTGTGGCGGGTGTCCGTGGCGGTTGGTGACGCGGTCGCGGAGGGCGACACGGTGGTCATCCTCGAGTCGATGAAGATGGAGATCCCGGTGCTGGCCGAGTCGGCCGGCACCGTGGACTCGGTGGCGGTGGCCGAGGGCGACGACGTCCAGCCCGGTGCGCTCCTCGTGGTCCTGTCCTGACCCCGGGAGCCGTGCAGCGGGGCGTGTCGTGTCCACGCTGAGCGAGCTGCTCGCCGAGCACACGCGCCTGTCCGGGGACTCGGCGGACCACCTGCAGCGCGTCGTCAGCGAGTGGCAGCTCCTCGCGGACCTCTCCTTCGCCGACTTCCTGCTCTGGGTGCCGGTGCAGGACGACGACGGTGGCCCCGCCCTGCTGTGCGTCGCCCAGGCCCGCCCCACCACGGCCAACACCGCGCACACCGAGGACGCCGTCGGCACGGTGGCGGCCGAGGAGGAGCACCCGCAGCTGGTCCGGTCGATGGTCACCGGTCGGATCTGCCGGGAGGTGGACCCGCTGTGGCACGCAGGCACCCCCCTGCGTCGCGAGGCCGTGCCCGTGCGCTGCGGGGGCGAGGTCGTCGCGGTGCTCGGGCGCGACACGAACATCGCCCAGCTCCGGGTGCCGAGCGCTCTGGAGACGGCCTACCTGGGCTGCGCGGGTGACCTGTGCCAGATGATCGCCGACGGGTCGTTCCCCCCGGCGGAGAGCACCTCCGACATCCACACCAGCCCCCGGGCCGGTGACGGCTTCATCCGCCTCGAGCCGGGCGGCTCGGTGCTCTACGCCAGCCCGAACGCGATCTCGGCCTACCACCGGATGGGGCTGCCGACCGACCTGGTGGGCACCGACCTCGCCCACGTCACGCGGAAGCTCGTCACGGACCCCTTCGACGCCTCCGAGGTGGTCCAGCGCATCCGTTCCGCGCTCGACGGGCAGCCGAGCCTGCGGTTCGAGGCCGACGCGCGGGGCGCCACCGTGCTCGTCCGGGCCCTGCCGCTGACCCCGAAGGGCGTGCCCGACGGGGCGTTGGTGCTGGTCCGCGACGTGACGGAGGTCAAGCGCCGGGACCGGGCCCTGCTCAGCAAGGACGCCACCATCCGGGAGATCCACCACCGGGTGAAGAACAACCTGCAGACAGTGGCGGCGCTGCTCCGGCTGCAGGCCAGGCGCACCACCAACGAGGAGGCCCGCTCGGCGCTGGCGGAGTCGGTGCGCCGGGTGTCGTCCATCGCGCTCGTGCACGACACGCTCTCGATGTCGGTGGACGAGAAGGTGGACCTCGACGACGTGGTGGACCGGCTCGTGCCGATGATGACCGACGTCGCCACGCTGAACAGCCAGGTGACGGTCCGCCGGGAGGGTCGGCTCGGGGTCATGGCGGCCGAGCTGGCCACGCCGCTGGTCATGGTGCTCACCGAGCTCGTCCAGAACGCCTTGGAGCACGGGTTCGCCCCCGGCGGCACCGGCTCGGTGGTGATCCGGGCCCAGCGGTCGGCCCGGGCGCTCGACGTGGTGGTGCACGACGACGGGCGTGGGTTGCCTGCGGACTTCACCCTGGACCGGGTGGACCGCCTCGGCCTGCAGATCGTGCGGACTCTGGTGGACGCGGAGCTGCGTGGGACCCTGGAGATGCGGGCGGCCGAGGGCGGAGGCACCGATGCGGTGCTCGGGCTGCCGCTGGGGCGCCGCTCGCGCTGACCGCGCCGCTCGCCACGCACAGGAGGGCCCGTCACCTCGCGGTGACGGGCCCTCCTGCGGGGTGCGTGTGGTTCAGGCTCCGGCGCGGGCCCGGGTCCGCGCGTTGCGGCGCTTCAGCGCGCGCCGCTCGTCCTCGCTCATGCCGCCCCACACACCGGCGTCCTGTCCGGACTCCAGTGCCCAGCCCAGGCAGTCGGTCATGACGGGGCAGCGGCGGCAGACGACCTTGGCGTCCGCGATCTGGGCGATCGCGGGCCCGCTGTTCCCCACGGGGAAGAACAGCTCGGGGTCCTCGTCGCGGCAGATCGCCTCGTGGCGCCAGTCCATCGTCTGCTCCTCAGCTTGGTGCGGTGCTCGCACCGTGTAGTCCGTGCACCGTGTCGCCGGGTGCACGTGATCGGGGGTTGGGTGCTGGTGGTGTTCCAACGTTGTTCGCGCGCATGTTTCCGCGCTGTTGCTTGTGAATGCTTTCACGATCCAGGGCGATGTCAAGAGATCGCGCCCGGGTGGGTGGCCCATCTCACCCGGGCGGTGGACGACCGTGGCGCCGGTACCGGTTCAGCGCCGGTTCAGCGCGGGCGGGACGAGCACGCCGAGGGCGAGCGGCACGCGGTAGAAGTGCACCTCCGAGCGCAGCCCCAGGTACTCCCCGTCCAGCTGCAGGCCGGTCGGCTCGGCGCAGTGCACCCGCACCTCGGCGACGTCGTCCATCCGCAGCAGCCTGCGGGCCCGCGGGGGGGAGTCCCGGCCGAGCATCTGCGGCACCACCCGGCCGATGGTGAGCGGTCCCAGGCTCGTGACGCCGAACAGGCCGAGGCCGGCGTCCGGCGTGGTCGTCGGGTTGGTGTGCACCTCACGGTCGCCGAAGTACGTCCACGGGTCGGAGCCGCTGAGGAAGGCCATGTGCACCCCTGTCACCGGGGCGTGGCCAGGCACCTCCACGGTGAGGCGGGCGGGGTGGCGGGCCGAGCGGAGGAAGTGCCGGACGGCCGCTCGGAAGTACCGGCCCGGGGTGGCCTCCTTCCCCTTCGACCGGCGCTGCTCCACGGCGTGCACCACGTCGGCGTCCCAGCCCAGGCCGGCGTTGAACAGGAACCACCGCTCGTCGGCGCCGCCGAGGCCCACCTTCCGCACGCTGTGCGCGGCGATCGCCTCGAGCAGCTGCTGGGTCGCCTCCAGCGGGTCGGGCGAGAGGCCGAGCGACCGGGCGAAGACGTTGGCCGACCCCCCGGGCACCACGGCGATCGCGGGGGTGTCCTCGGCAGGCACGGTGCCGGGAGCAGCCTCCCCGAGCAGACCGTTGACCACCTCGTTGACGGTGCCGTCGCCCCCGTGCACGACGACGAGCGCGACCCCGTCGCCCGCAGCGGACCGCGCGAGCTCAGCGGCGTGCCCGCGGTGGTCGGTGTGCACCACCCGCAGGTCCAGCTGGTTTCCCAGCGCCGCCGCGATGACGTCGCGCGCGGCCCCGGTGGTCGAGGTCGCGTTGGGGTTGACGACCAGCAGTGCGCGCACGGGTGCACACGCTACGGGTGACCTACCCTCGGTCCGTGCCCGACGCCCCGCCCGCCCCGCTCCCCGGACCGCTGCCCACCCCGCCGACCAGCATCCGCGCCGGCGGTGCCCTCACCGCGCTCGAGGGTCTGGTGTCGCTGGTCCTGGCCGTCGTGCTGGTCGCCAGGGAGCTCTCGGGCAGCGGCGACGGACTGGTCAGCGGCTACGGCATCGCGGTCTGGTTCGCCGCGATCGGAGCCGGGGTGCTCGCCGCCGGGGTGGCGCTGGTCCGGGGGCGCCGTGGCGGACGGGCTCCGGCCACGATCGTGCAGGTGGTGCTGCTGCCCGTGGTGTGGTCGCTGCTGACCGACTCGGGCCAGCCGCTGCTCGGCGGCGTGCTCGGGGTGGTCGTGGTGGCCGTGCTCGTGCTGCTGTTCGTGCCGAGCTCGCTCGCGTGGACCAGCGACCGGTTCGCCGAGGAGCACCCGCCGGTGCCGGACGCGCCCACGCCGCCGGTCAGCCCTCGCGAACCGCGCCCCGGGCGAGCTGACCGAGGGCCGCGCCGCTGAGCCGCATGGTCGTCCACTCGTCCATCGGCTCCGCGCCCAGCGAGCGGTAGAAGCCGATGGACGGCGTGTTCCAGTTCAGCACCCACCACTGCAGCCGGGTGTAGCCGCGCTCGTCGCACACGCCGGCCAGCGCCGCCAGCAGCGCCCGCCCGTGGCCGCCGCCGCGGTGCTCGGGGCGCACGTAGAGGTCCTCCAGGTACACACCGTGCACGCCGTCCCAGGTGGAGTAGTTGAGGAACCACAGCGCGAGGCCGACCACGGTGCCGTCCTCGGCCTGCGCGACGTGCCCGAACAGGGCCGGGTGCTCGTCGAACAGCGCGGCGTGCAGCTGGTCGCCGGTGAGGTGGCACTGGTCGGCAGCCTTCTCGTACTCCGCGAGGTCGTGGACCATCCCGACCACCGCCTCGACGTCGGCGGGGGTGACGCGGCGGATCACGGCGTCTCCCGAGCACCGACGACGTCCACGGCCGTGACGTTCATGCTGGCGATCTGCCGGCGGCCGTGCTCGTGGCCCAGCACCGAGAGCCCGGCCGGGGACATGTTGAAGTGGATCCCGGCGGTCACCGGCAGCCCCACCCAGCGGGCGAGCAGCGCACGGGAGAAGTGGCCGTGGCCCACGAGCACCACGTCCCGGCCCGCCCCGGTGGCGCGGGCCAGCACCTCGTCGGCGCGCTGCTGCACCGAGGCCGCGCCCTCCCCACCCGGGCAGGGGTGCGTCCACACCGTCCAGCCCGGCACGGTCCGGCGGATCTCCTCGGTGGTCAGGCCCTCGTACTCGCCGTAGTCCCACTCGACGAGCAGCCCCGTGGTCTCCGGTGCCCCCAGCCCGGCCAGGCGCGCCGTGTCCTGCGCGCGGACACGCGGGCTCGCCAGCACCAGGGGCTCCACCAGGCCGACGCGCTCGAGCACCGCACCGACGTCGTGCGCCTGCTCCCGGCCGGTCTCGGTCAGCGGCACGTCGGTGGCGCCGGTGTGCTGCCCCGACAACGACCACGCCGTCTCCCCGTGGCGCAGCAGCACCACTCGGTGCTCGTCGGGCGGGGCGTGCTCACCACTCATGGGCGACATCCTGCCGCACGGCCGGCCGAGCCGGGACTGGACGCACGACGGCCGCCCCGCGCAGTGCGGGACGGCCGTCGGGGTGGAGCAGCGGGTCAGCTCACGCAGCCTGCTTGGTCTCCCAGAAGATGCGGTCGATCTCCGCGATCTGGTCGAGCAGGGCCTGGCCGGTGGCCGGGTCGTTGGAGGACTTGGTGCCGCCCGCACCGCCGCCGGCTGCCTTGGTCGCCTTGTTGAACAGCTCGTGCAGCTCCGGGTACTTCTCGAAGTGCGGGGGCTTGAAGTAGTCGGTCCACAGCACCCACAGGTGGTGCTTGACCAGCTCGGAGCGCTGCTCCTTGATCTCGATCGCCCGGGACCGGAAGTCCGGGTCCTCGTTGCCCTGGTACTTCTCCTGGATGGCCTTGACGGACTCGGCCTCGATGCGGGCCTGGGCGGGGTCGTACACGCCGCAGGGCAGGTCGCAGTGGGCGGTGGCCTCGAGCGACGGGCGCACGAGACGGGACAGGAACGACATCAGTCCTCCTAGACGGTGGGACAGTGGGAATCACTGAGGTGATCACTCCGACCACCCCGACCCTACTCGGGGCCCCACCCCGGAGCAGAAGGAGATCGACGCCGTGCGCGCACCGCTGCTGAGGGTGCTGGTGCGGGGTCCGTCGATGGCCCCGACCCTGTCCGACGGCGACGTCGTGCTCGCCCGTCCCGGCCGGGCGGCCACCCCGGGGGACGTCGTGCTCGTGCGGTGGGACGCCCGTCCCGACCAGCTCTCCGTCAAGCGGGTGCACCGGGTGCGTGCGGACCTCGCCCACGTGCTCGGCGACTTCCCGGACGGCTCCACCGACTCCCGGACGCTGGGCCCCGCACGCGTGCATGCCGTGGTCCTGTGCCGGCTGTGGCCACGTCCCGGTCGCCTGCCCGCGCGCCAGGACCGCCCGTGACCTGCGCCGCTGTCCCCGACGCGCGCGCGCCGGCTGTGCGAGACTGAGGGCACTACCGCAGGGCCGACCGCCCCGCGACGTGCACACGCAGGCAGCGCCGGGGCCGACCGCCCCGCCACCGGCCGGGCAGGCCCTCGCGCACCACTCGTGCGGCCGCTCCCGTGCAGCCCCCACCGCCACGCCCGGAAGGCACCCCAGCATGTCCGTCGACGTCGACGCCCCCCGAACCTCCCTGACCCCCACGGCCGACGAGGTGTTCACCGCGCACCTCGGTGGCAAGCTGTCGGTGGTGGGAACCGTCCCGCTGGCGACCGCGCACGACCTGGCCGTGGCCTACACCCCCGGCGTGGCCCGGGTGAGCAGCGCGATCGCCGAGGACCCGTCGCTCGCCCGGACCCACACCTGGGCCTCGCGGCTGGTGGTCGTGGTCAGCGACGGCACGGCCGTGCTCGGCCTCGGAGACATCGGCCCGCGCGCGGCGCTGCCGGTCATGGAGGGCAAGTCGGCGCTGTTCAAGGCCTTCGCCGGGCTCGACTCCATCCCGCTGGTGCTCGACACCACCGACGTCGACGAGATCGTCGAGACCCTCGTGCGGCTGCGGCCGAGCTACGGGGCCGTGAACCTGGAGGACATCTCGGCCCCGCGGTGCTTCGAGCTCGAGGCGAAGCTGGTCGAGGCGCTGGACTGTCCCGTGATGCACGACGACCAGCACGGCACGGCGATCGTGGTGCTGGCGGCACTCCGGGGGGCCGTGACGGCGCTGCGCCGGGAGCTGGCCACCTTGCGCGTGGTGGTCTCCGGAGCCGGGGCGGCCGGGGTGGCGTGCACGGAGATCCTGCTGGCCGCCGGGATCACCGACGTCACCGTGCTCGACTCGCGGGGCATCGTGCACGCCGCCCGCGGCGACCTCAACCCCGTCAAGACCGGGCTGGCCGCGCGGACGAACCCCGCGGGTCGCACCGGGGGCCTCGACGAGGCCCTCGCCGGGGCGGACGTGTTCCTGGGGCTGTCCTCGGGCGAGGTCAGCGAGACCCAGGTCGCCTCCATGGCCGCGGGCTCCATCGTGTTCGCCCTCTCCAACCCCACCCCGGAGGTGCACCCCGACACGGCGGGGCGGCACGCCGCCGTGGTGGCCACCGGGCGCAGCGACTTCCCCAACCAGATCAACAACGTCCTCGCCTTCCCCGGCGTGTTCCGCGGCGCGCTCGACTGCGGGGCCCGGCGGATCACGGAGGGGATGAAGCTGGCCGCGGCCGGCGCCATCGCCGCCGTGGCTGCCGCGGAGCTCTCGACCACCCGCATCGTGCCGAGCGCGACCGACCCGCGGGTGGCCCCTGCTGTTGCCGCCGCGGTCGCGGCGGCGGCCCGCGCGGAGGGGATCGCGGCCCGCTGAGCCGGGCGGGGCAAGGTCACGGTCCGGTGAACGCTGCCGGGGTTCGCGTCGCCGTGCAGCCCACCGGCGGTTAGGGTTCCGGGACTCTCCCCACGGAGGCCGGCGAGGCGCCCCCGACGGCTGTTCCTCAGAGGAGGAAGCCCACGGTGATCGAGTACAAGGGCGTTACCAAGCAGTACCCGGACGGCACCACCGCCGTCGACACGCTCGACCTGACGGTGTCCGACCGCGGCATCACGGTGTTCGTCGGCCCCTCGGGGTGCGGCAAGACCACGTCGCTGCGGATGATCAACCGGATGGTCGAGCCGACGTCCGGAGCGGTGCTGCTCGACGGGCGGGACGTGATGGACGGTCCGGCCGCTGCCCTCCGCCGCGGGATCGGCTACGTCATCCAGCAGGCCGGGCTGTTCCCGCACCGGAGCGTGCTGGACAACGTCGCCACCGTCCCGGTGCTCTCCGGCCAGAGCAAGAAGGCTGCCCGCACGCGGGCGGCCGAGCTGCTGGAGATCGTCGGGCTCACCCAGGAGATCGGCAGGCGCTACCCCGCGCAGCTCTCCGGTGGGCAGCAGCAGCGCGTGGGCGTGGCCCGGGCGCTGGCCGCTGACCCGCCCGTGCTGCTCATGGACGAGCCGTTCAGCGCCGTCGACCCGGAGGTCCGCGAGCGGCTGCAGGACGAGCTGCTGCACCTCCAGCTCGACCTGGGCAAGACCATCGTGTTCGTCACCCACGACATCGACGAGGCCGTCCGCCTGGGCGACAAGGTCGCGGTGTTCCGGCAGGGCGGGGTGCTCGCCCAGTACGACACCCCCGCCGAGATCCTGTCGCGCCCGGCCGACGACTTCGTGGCGGGCTTCGTCGGGCGTGACCGCGGCTACCGGGGCCTGAGCTTCACCGACGACGACGGCCTCGACGTGGAGCCGCTGCCCACCGTCGAGGTCGGCGGCACGGCCCCCTCGGCGGGGTGGACCCTGGTCACCCGGGACGGCGTGCCCGCGGGCTGGGCGCCGCCGGGCTCGGGCACCGAGGCGGGCCAGCTCGTCCCCGGCGGATCCCTGCACACCCGGGGTGGGGCGCTGCGCTCGGCCCTGGACGCCGCCCTCAGCTCGCCCAGCGGGCTCGGCATCGTCGTCGGCGCCGACGGGCGGGTGGTGGGAGCGGTCCGTGCGGGCCAGGTGCTGGAGCGCATCGACGCCCACCGTGCGCTCGAGGAGAGCCAACCGACCCCGGTGGCGGGCTCGTGAGGGAGTACCTGTCCAACGCGATCTACCGGTCGCAGCTGATCGACCTGTTCTTCCAGCACATCTACCTCGCCCTGCTGCCGGTCCTGCTGGCGGTGGTGATCGCGCTGCCGCTCGGGTGGGCCGCGCACCTCAACCGCACGGCCACCGCGGTCATGCTGGGCGTCTCCAGCGTCGTCTACACGATCCCGTCGCTGGCGCTGTTCATCATCCTGCCGCTCGCGATCGGCACGGCCTTCACCAGCACCATCAACATCGTCATCGCGCTGACCCTCTACACGGTGGCCCTGCTGGTGCGCACCGTGGTCGACGCGCTGGAGTCGCTACCGGGTCCGGTCCTGGCCGCGGCCACCGCGATGGGCTACCGGCCGCTCCGGCGTGCCGTCACCGTCGAGCTCCCGATGGCCATCCCGGTGCTGGTCTCCGGCCTGCGGGTGGCGGTGGTCAGCAACGTGAGCCTGGTCAGCATCGGTGCGCTGCTGGGCAGCGGTGGCCTCGGTCTGCTGTTCATCTTCGGGCTCAACCGCAGCTTCGTCGCTCCGCAGATCGCTGCCCTGGTGCTCAGCGCCCTGATCGCGCTGGTCGCGGACGCGCTGCTCGTGCTGGCCCAGCGCCTGGCCACGCCGTGGCTGCGCGTCAGGAGCGCATCGTGAGCTTCCTGGACACCCTCGTCACCACGTTCCACCTGCTGACCACCCGCGACCGCTACCTGGGCACCGACGGGATCGGCCGCTACCTGCTCCAGCACGTCGAGTACACCGTGGTGTCGCTGCTCATCGCCGTGCTGATCGCCGTCCCGCTGGGCGCCGTCATCGGCCACACCGGGCGCGGGGCCTGGTTCGTCGTCGGTACCTCGACCGCACTCCGTGCGCTGCCGAGCCTCGGGGTCGTGGTGCTGCTCGTCAGCACCCAGGGGATCAGTGCCACCTGGCTCGTGCTCACCCTGGTGGTCCTGGCGATCCCGCCGGTGATGCTGGGCACCCTCGCCGGCGTCGCCGGGGTGGACCCGGACGTGGTGGACGCGTCCCAGGGCGTCGGCATGACCGGTCGCCAGGTCCTGCTGCAGGTGGAGCTGCCCAACGCCATGCCGGTGCTCGTCGGGGGGGTGCGCACCGCGGCGCTGCAGATCGTGGCGACCGCCTCGATCGCCGCCATCGTCGGTTTGCAGGGCCTGGGCCAGCTGGTCATCAACGGTGTCTACAACCGTGACGTGCCCCAGGCCATCGCCGGCGCCATCCTCATCGCCCTGCTCGCCGTCGCCGTGGACCTCGTCCTCGCCGGTGTCCAGCGCCTCCTCGTGCCCACCGGTGTGCAGCTCCTCGCGGGTCCGCGCCGCACCCCGGTCCTCCTCCGTCGCGGACCCGCACGAGAAGGGACACCCGCATGAGAAGGACACATGGAGTGCGCGCCGTGGCGCTGCTGGCGACCGGGGCCGTCGTGCTCACCGCCTGCGGCAGCTCGTCGGACGCACTCGGCGGGGGGCAGGCCACCCAGGACAAGGTCATCGTCGCCTCGGCGAACTTCCCGGAGAACGAGCTCATCGCCGAGATGTACGCCGGGGCCCTGGAGTCGGCCGGAATCACGGTCGAGAAGAAGCTCAACATCGGTGCTCGTGAGCTGTACGTGCCCGCCATTCAGAACGGTGAGATCTCGGTGGTGCCCGACTACACCGGCAACCTCCTCCTGCTGGAGGACACCAAGGCCACGGCGGCGAGCTCGGCCGACGTGTACACCGCGCTCAAGGCCGCGCTCCCCGCCGACCTGAAGGTCCTGGACTACTCCCCGGCCGAGGACAAGGACGCGCTGGTGGTCACCCCGGCCATCGCCGCGCAGTACAAGCTCAAGTCGATCGAGGACCTCACGCCGGTGTGCAGCCAGCTGGTGGTCGGCGCCTCGGCGTCGTTCCCGCCGCGGCAGGCCGGTCTGGTCGGCATCACGGAGAAGTACAGCTGCACCTTCAAGGAGTTCCGCTCCCTGGACACCGGTGGGCCGCTCACGCTGAACGCCCTGCTGAACAACGACATCCAGGTGGCGGACCTCTACACCACCGACTCCAACATCCCCGACAACAACCTCGTGGTCCTCGAGGACCCGAAGAACGTGTTCCCGGCCCAGAACGTCGTCCCGCTGTACAAGGACGGTTCGCTGTCGGACGCGGCGAAGCAGAAGCTCAACGACGTGTCGAAGGCGCTGGACACCGCCACGCTGACGACGCTGCTGCGCCAGGTGACCACCGACAAGATGCCGGCCCAGACCGTCGCCATGAAGTGGCTCAAGGACAAGGGCCTGGTCTAGCCCCACCGCACGCACGACGGAGCCCCGGTCACGCTCGTGACCGGGGCTCCGTCGTGCGTGGGAGGTGCGTCTCCGGCCGGCGGGTCCGCCGGCGCGCGGGTCGTCCCGGCACGGCACGAACCGTGGCGTGACCGGGGATCAGTCGTCGAGCTCGTCGGACCCGTCGTCGTCGCGCGCCAGGAACGTCGCGAACCGGTCCGCGGCATCCTCGAACTCCGGGTGCAGGTCCACGAACACCCGCAGACGTCCCGCGAGCCACTCCAGGCTCACCTGCTCGCCACCGCGACGGGACTCCAGCTCCTCGATGCCCCGGTCGGTCGCATACATCAGCGACCTCCCGCAGCACGTGGCCGCCGGCTCACGCGAACGCCGCCCGGATCAGCTCCTCCTGCTCGACGGCGTGCACCTTGGACGAGCCCGCCGACGGTGCGGCCATCGCGCGACGGGAGACCCGGGTCAGCCGCGGCAGCACGTCGCCCAGCAGGTCCGGCAGCGCCAGCCCGAAGAACGGCCAGGCCCCCTGGTTCGCGGGCTCCTCCTGCGTCCAGCGCACCTCGGTGGCGCTCGGGTAGCGCTCGAGCATGGCGGCCAGGCGCTTGCGGGGCACCGGGTACAGCTGCTCCACCCGCACCACGGCGGTGTCGGTGATGCCGTCCTTGGCCTGCTTGGCCGCCAGCTCCCAGTAGAGCTTGCCGCTGCACAGCACGATCTTGGTGACGGCCGACGGGTCCGCGACGTTCGGGTCGTCGATGACGGACATGAACTTCCCCTCGGTGAAGTCCTCCACCGCGCTGACCGCAGCCTTGGACCGGAGCATCGACTTCGGGGTGAACACCACGAGCGGCCGGTGCACGCCGTCGGTGGCGTGCCGGCGCAGCAGGTGGAAGTAGTTCGCCGGGGTCGAGGGCACCGCGACGGTCATGGAACCCTCCGCGCACAGCAGCAGGAAGCGCTCGATGCGGCCGGAGGTGTGGTCCGGGCCCTGGCCCTCGTGGCCGTGCGGGAGCAGCAGCACCACGTCGCTGCGCTGGCCCCACTTGGCCTCGCCGGAGGAGATGAACTCGTCGATGATGCTCTGCGCACCGTTGACGAAGTCACCGAACTGCGCCTCCCACAGGACCATCGCGTCCGGGTTGCCCACCGAGTAGCCGTACTCGAAGCCCACGGCTGCGAACTCGCTCAGCGCCGAGTCGTAGGCGAGGAACTTGCCCTCGGCGCCGCTCAGGTTCTGCAGCGGGGTGTACTCCGCACCCGTGCGGCGGTCGATGACCACCGAGTGGCGCTGGGTGAACGTGCCGCGCCGGGTGTCCTGGCCGGAGAGCCGCACCGTCTTGCCCTCGAGCACCAGGGAGCCGAGCGCGAGGAGCTCGCCGTAGGCCCAGTCGACGCCCCCCTCCACCGACATCTTCGCGCGACGCTCGAGGACCGGCTTGACCCTCGGGTGTGCGGTGAAGCCCTCGGGCAGGCGGACGTGGGCTTCACCGATCGTGCGCAGGACGGAGGCGTCGACGGCGGTGCGCACGCTCGCCGGCACCACCTGGTCCTGCTCGACCGAGGGGCTGGGCTTGGCCGTGTACTTCTCCAGGTCGCGCACCTCGTTGAACACGCGCTCCAGCTGGCCCTGGTAGTCGCGCAGGGCGTCCTCGGCCTCCTTCATGGAGAGGTCCCCACGGCCGATCAGGCTCTCGGTGTAGCTCTTGCGGACGCTGCGCTTGGTGTCGATCACGTCGTACATCGCCGGCTGGGTCATCGACGGGTCGTCGCCCTCGTTGTGGCCGCGGCGGCGGTAGGAGATGAGGTCGATCACCACGTCCTTGCCGAACGCCTGGCGGAACTCCACGGCGATCCGGGCGACCCAGACGCAGGCCTCGGGGTCGTCGCCGTTGACGTGGAAGACCGGCGCCCCGATCATCTTCGCGACGTCGGTGCAGTACTCGCTGGAGCGGGAGTGCTCGGGCGCGGTGGTGAAGCCGACCTGGTTGTTGACCACGATGTGCACGGTGCCGCCGGTCCGGTAGCCCCGCAGCAGGGCCAGGTTCAGGGTCTCGGCGACCACGCCCTGGCCCGCGAAGGCAGCGTCCCCGTGCAGCATCAGGGGCAGCACGGTGAAGCCGGACTCACCCATGTCGATGACGTCCTGCTTCGCGCGGACGATGCCCTCGAGCACCGGGTCCACGGCCTCGAGGTGCGAGGGGTTGGCGGTCAGCGACACGGTGACCTCGTTGTCGCCGAACATCTGCATGTACTTGCCCTCGGCGCCGAGGTGGTACTTCACGTCCCCGGAGCCGTGCGCCTGGGTCGGGTTCAGGTTCCCCTCGAACTCGCTGAAGATCTTCGAGTAGGGCTTGCCGACGATGTTGGCGAGCACGTTGAGCCGACCCCGGTGCGGCATGCCGATGACGACCTCAGCGAGCCCGGCCTCGGCGGAGGCGTCGAGCACCGTGTCCATCATGGGGATGACCGACTCGCTGCCCTCCAGCGAGAAGCGCTTCTGCCCGACGTACTTGGTCTGCAGGAAGGTCTCGAAGGCCTCGGCCGCGTTGAGCTTGCTGAGGATGTACTTCTGCTCGGCGGTGCTGGGCTTGGTGTGGGGGGCCTCGACGCGCTCCTGGATCCAGGCCTGCTGCTCGGGCTCCAGGATGTGGGTGTACTCGACCCCGGTGGTGCGGCAGTAGGAGTCGCGCAGCACGCCCAGGACGTCGCGCAGCTTCATCCGCGCCTTGCCGTTGAACCCGCCCACCGGGAACTCGCGGTCGAGGTCCCACAGCGTCAGGTCGTGGTTGAGCACGTCGAGGTCGGGGTGGTTGCGGATGCCGTAGGACAGCGGGTCGGTGTCGGCCATGAGGTGGCCGCGGTTGCGGTATGCCTCGATGAGCTCGAGCACGCGGGCGGTCTTGTCGACCTCGCCCTCGGGGATGTCCTGGCGCCAGCGGATGGGCTCGTAGGGGATGTGCAGCGAGGCGTAGACGCGGTCGTAGAAGTCCTTCTCGCCCAGCAGGAGCTGGTGCACGGTGCGCAGGAAGTCGCCCGACTCCGCGCCCTGGATGATCCGGTGGTCGTAGGTCGAGGTGAGCGTCATGACCTTGCCGATGCCGAGGTCGGCCAGGCGCTGCTCGCTCGCACCCTGGAACTCCGCGGGGTACTCCATGGCGCCGGCACCGACGATCGTGCCCTGGCCCTGCACCAGCCGCGGCACCGAGTGCACCGTGCCGATGGTGCCGGGGTTGGTGAGCGAGATGGTGGTGCCGGAGAAGTCCTCGGCGGTGAGCTTGCCCTCGCGCGCCTTGCGGACCACGTCCTCGTAGGCGGACCAGAACTGCTGGAACGTCATGGTCTCGCAGTTCTTGATCGCGGCCACGACCAGCGAGCGGTTGCCGTTCCTGCCGGGCAGGTCGATGGCGAGGCCCAGGTTCACGTGCGCCGGCTGCACCACGGTGGGCTTGCCGTCGACCTCGGCGAAGTAGCGGTTCATCGACGGGAAGTCGTTGACGGCCTGGACGATCGCGTACCCGAGCAGGTGGGTGAAGGAGACCTTGCCGCCACGGGTCCGCTTGAGGTGGTTGTTGATGACCACGCGGATGTCGGCCAGCAGCTTGGCCGGCACGGCGCGCACGCTCGTCGCGGTGGGCACGCTGAGCGAGGCGCTCATGTTCTTCGCCACGGCGGCGGACGCGCCGCGCAGGACGGTCGAGGTGGGCTGCGCCTCGGTGTTCTCGGGCGGCGGACCGGCCGGGGCGGTGGTGGTCGGGTCCATCGGTGCGGAGGACTTGGCCGGCACGCTCGGGGTGGACGCGGGCCGCGCGGGGGCCGGCGGGGCGACCGTCGCCCGGATGGTCGGGGCGGCGGCGGGACTGCTCTGCACGGAGGCCTTCGGGGTGGTCTTCGGGGCGGGGGACGGCGCGGCTGCTGCGCTGCCGTCGTCGGCGGGCGCCGCGCTGGGGGTGGAGGCGGCGCCGGCGGTGGTCGCGGTGACGGGCCGGGTGCTGCTGGAGCGCCGCGAGCCGTTGGGACGCCCGCCGTTGTGAGCAGCCTCACCACCTCCCCCGGCGCTCTCGGGGGAGTAGTCGGCCAGGAACTCGTGCCAGGCCGGGTCCACGGAGGAGGGGTCCTCCTGGAACTTGGTGAACATCTCGTCCACCAACCACTGGTTGGAGCCGAACTGGGAAGCGGAACTGCTGGACACGGACGGTGTCGCCTCGTTTCGTGCTCGATGCCTGGCTGACTGCGCTCGGCGTCCGAGGTTAGTCCTCCGAGGCAGGAGCGTGGGGCAGGGGGACTCCCGCCGCGGCGCGGGCTCAGACCGCGGCGACCACGGCGCCGGAGCGCCACAGGCGGGCGTAGTTGCCGTCCGCGGCGAGGAGCTGGGTGTGGGTGCCCTGCTCCACCACCCGGCCGCCGTGGACCACCACCACGAGGTCGGCCCGGGCGGCCGTGGCGAGGCGGTGCGCGACGACGACGGCGGTGCGGCTGCGGGCCAGGCGGTCGCTCGCGTCGAGCACCGCAGCCTCGGTGGAGGGATCGAGCGCCGCGGTGGCCTCGTCGAGCAGCAGCAGGTCCGGGTCGACGAGCTCGGCGCGGGCCAGGGCGACCAGCTGGCGCTGCCCGGCGGAGAGCCCCTGCCCCCGCTCGCCCGTCGGCTGGCGCAGTCCCGAGGGCAGGGCCCCGAGCACGCCCAGCGCGCCCACGTCGCGGACGGCCGCCTCGATCTCCGCGCGGGTCGCACCGGGACGGCCGAAGGCGATGTTGCTGGCCACGTCCCCGGTGAACAGGTGCGCCTCCTGCGGCACGACCCCGAGCCGGTGCCGGTAGCCGGCCAGGTCGAGCTCGCGGACGTCCGTGCCGTCGACCAGCACCGCACCGGCGGTGACGTCGTAGAAGCGGGCCAGCAGCTTCACCACGGTCGACTTGCCCGCCCCGGTCTCGCCGACGAGGGCGACCGTGGTGCCGGCCGGGATGTGCAGGTCCACGTCGGTCAGCGCGTCCGTGTCGGCCCCGGCGTAGCGGAAGCTCACCCCGCGCAGCTCCACGTCGCCCCGCAGGTGCGCCGGGACCGCGCGGGGGTGCTCGGCGGCCAGCACGGTCGTCGGGGTGCGCAGCAGGTCCCCGATCCGGGACAGCCCCACCCGCGCCTGCTGGTAGCCGTCGAACACCTGGGAGAGCTGCTGCACGGGCGTGAAGAACAGCCCGAGGTAGAGGACGAAGGCGGTGAGCGCACCCGCGGACGTCTCACCGGAGGCGACGCGTCCGGCGCCGACGAGCAGCACCCCGGCCTGGGCTGCGTCGGCGAGCAGGCCCACGAACGGGAAGAACACCGAGATGGCCGTCTGCGCGCGCATCCGGGAGCGCCGGTAGTCCGCGCTGCGACCGACGAAGCGCTGCGCGGAGCGGTCCTCGCGCACGTAGGCCTGGGCGGTGCGCATGCCCGCGACGTTCTCCTGCAGGTCGGCGTTGACGGTGCTCACCTTTTCGCGCGCCTCGGTGTAGGCCACCGAGGACCAGCGGCGGAACACCCACGTCGCCACCAGCAGCACCGGCAGGACGGCCAGCGCCAGCCCGCCCAGCGTCGCGTCGAGCAGCAGCAGCGCCACGGAGATGCCCACGACGGTGATGACGCTGACGACGGCCGTGGCCAGGCCGGTCTGCAGGAACGTCGAGAGCGCGTCGACGTCGGTGGTCATCCGCGTCATGATCCGGCCGGCCAGCTCGCGCTCGTAGTAGTCCAGGCCCAGGCGCTGCAGGTGGGCGTAGCTGCGCACCCGCAGCGCGTAGAGCACCCGCTCGCCGGCCCGCGCGGTGAGCACGGTCTGCACCGCCACCACCAGCCAGTCGGCGGCCACCACCACCAGGCCCAGGACGGCCGCGACCTGCAGCGCACCCACCGAGCCGCCCACCACTCCCGCGTCGATGGCGTGCTTGACCAGGGAGGGGAAGGCGATGGTGGCGCCGGCGTCCAGCGCCACCAGGGCGACGACGCCGGCGAGCGCCCACCGCACCGGGCGCAGCAGGGAGCTCAGCGCGAACGCGGGGTCGGGGGCCCGCAGGTCGGTGCCGTCGAGCCCGGGGGAGTCGGTGGCCGGCGGCAGGGCGGCAACGGCGGCGGCGAGTCCCGGGGTGAGCGGAACCCCGGCCAGCGCCCCGCTGATGGTGCCGCCGCCGCCCCCGCCGGTGGGGGCGTGCCGGTGCTCGACGCTGGTGTCGGCGACCTCGGGCCACAGCTCGCGACCGGTGTCGATCGTGGTCAGCGCCTCGTCGAGCCCATCGCCCGGTCCGGCGAGCAGGGCGCGGAACAGGGCGCAGCGGCGGGTCAGCTCGGCCTCGGTGCCCACGTCGAGCACGGCACCGTCCTGGAGCACGGCGATGCGGTCGGCCAGCTGCAGGGTGGAGCGTCGGTGGGCGACCAGCAGGGTCGTGCGCTCGGCGGTGACGGCGCGCAGGGTCTCCTGGATGGCGGCCTCGGTGGTGGCGTCCACCGCCGAGGTGGCGTCGTCGAGCAGCAGCACCCGGGGGTCGGTGATGAGCGCGCGGGCCAGGGCGATGCGCTGGCGCTGCCCGCCGGAGAGGGTGAGCCCGCGCTCGCCGACCACGGTGTCGTAGCCCAGCGGCAGGGCCCGCACGAACTCGTCGGCCTGGGCCATGGCGGCGGCCGCCCGGACCTGCTCCAGCGTCGCGTCCGGCCGGCCGTAGGCGATGTTCGCGGCCACGGTGTCGGAGAACAGGAACGCCTCCTCGAACACCACGCCCACCGCCGAGCGCAGCGAGTGCAGCTCGAGCTCTCGCACGTCCACCCCGCCCAGGCGCACCGAGCCGGTGTGCACGTCGTAGAACCGCGGTAGCAGCAGCGACACGGTGGACTTTCCCGAGCCCGCGGGGCCGACCAGGGCCAGCGTCTCCCCGGGAGCCACGTGCAGGTCCACCCCGCGCAGCACGGGTTCGCCGGGGGTGTAGCCGAAGCCCACCCCGTGCAGGTCGAGGGCCACCGGTCCGTCGGGCAGCGGCCGTGCGTCGGGGGCGTCGGTCACCTCGGGCTGGGCGTCGGTCACCTCGAAGACCCGCTCGACGGCGGCGCGGGCGAGCTGGGCGCTGACGATGAGCGCGGCCAGGGTGCGGGCCACCCCGGCGAGCGCGGTGACGTAGGTGGCGAAGGCGAGGAAGGTGCCGACGGTGATCTCCCCCCGCAGGGCGAGGTAGCCGCCGAGGGCGATGACCCCGACGAGCCCGAGCTGCGGCAGCGCGGACAGCGTGGGGGCGAAGCGGGAGTTCAGCCGCGCCACGCGCAGCCGCTCGGCGTACAGGGTCCGGGCCGCGCCCTCGAGCTCGGTCACCGCGCGCTGCTCCTGGCCGAACCCCTTCACCACCCGCACCCCGGTCACGGTCTCCTCGACGTGCTGGGCGACGTCCGCCGCCCGCTGCTGGGCCGACCAGGTGGCGGGGAACAGGGAGCGGCGCGACACCGCGGCGGACACCCCCACCAGGGGCGCCACGACGAGCGCGACGACGGTGAGCAGGGGGGAGAGGTACACCATGGCGGCGATCGAGATGGCCAGCTGGAGCAGCGAGCCCAGGGCCAGCGGGACGATCGCGAGCAGTCCCTGGACCAGCTGCAGGTCGGTGATGGAGCGCGAGACCACCTGCCCGGTGCGCAGCCGGTCCTGGGCCGCCCCGTCCAGGCGCTGCAGGGCCAGGAAGACCGCGGTGCGCAGGTCGTGCTGGACGTCGAGGGAGAGCCGGCCCGCGAGGTAGCGGCGGGAGAACAGCGCACCGAACTTCAGCAGCGCGAGCACCAGCAGCGCGACGACCACGGGGGCGACCACGCCGGTGGTGCCGGCCACCGCCCCGTCCACGGCACGGCGCGTGAGCAGCGGGACCGTGGCCTCCGTGCCCGTTCCGATCGCCGAGACCACGAGTGCACCCACGACCAGGCGGGGGTGGCGCCAGCACGCGGCGACGAGGCGCCGTGACCACGAGGCCGCGGGTGGGGTCGGGTCCGACGGGAGAACTGCTCGGGTGGACTGCGCGACACTCACTGGTGCGAGGTTAGCCCGGCGCGGCCGCGCCGCCCGCCGGGACGCGTGGGCCCCGCTCAGCCCACGTCGCGCACCCGGTTCAGGGCCCACCCCCCGGTGCACAGCGCGACCGCCCACCCCGCGAGGGTCAGCAGCCCGCCCCACCACGGCAGGAAGGTTCCGTCGCTCTCGACGACGACGCCGACCAGCGCACCCAGGGTCGCCTGCTGGGGGAGGAGCTTGGTGACCTCCCCGGCCCCGGCCGAGCTCAGCAGCGCGCTGACCAGGAGCTCGCCGAGCAGGTAGTAGACGACGATGCCGATGGACGAGCCGACCGAGCTGGCGAGCACCGTCCCGAGGCCCGCGCCGAGCAGCGTCCAGAGCACGGTCACGGCCATCGCCACCAGCAGGAACCCGACCACCTGGCCGTCCACGCCGGGCAGCGGGCCGTCGCTGACGAGGGCGATGAGCGCGAGGGTGACGATCTCGACGACCACCGCGTAGAGCAGCCCGACCAGTGCGCTCACCGCCAGCTTGGCCGCCAGGGAGCGCCCTCGGGAGCTGGTCGTCAGGAACGTGGTGGTGATCGTCTTGTGCCGGTGCTCCCCCGAGGAGTTCAGCGCACCGAAGATCGCGGCGAACATGAGGAGGAAGTACAGCGCCGTGAACAGCCCGATGACGCTGCTGAAGCCCGCCCCGCCGAGGTCCCCGCCGCCGGCGCCACTGCCGGCACCACTGCCGAACACGGCGAGGGAGAAGGAGCCGGCGAGCACGCCGACGGCCAGCGGGCCCAGGCCCATCGCCCACCAGAGCTTGACGGTGAAGGTCTTGCGCAGCTCCGAGCGCAGCAGGTCGGTCACCACGACTGCCCCCGACCCTGGTGCCGGCCCTGCGGCGGGCCGTACCCGGGGGGAGCGCCGTAGCCCTGCGGCGGGCCGTACCCCGGGGGAGCGCCGTAGCCCTGCGGCGGGCCGTACCCGGGCGGAGCGCCGGTGTACTGCCCGGCGGTGAGCTGCAGGAACTCCTGCTCCAGGTCCGGGTGCTCCTCGGTCATCCCCCAGATCGCGATGCGCGCCTCGAGCGCCACGGACCCGAGGTGCTGGACGTCGGCACCGGTGACGGCGAGACGACCGTCCTCGAGCACGGTCACGTCCCTGGTGCCCGCCGCGACCAGCGCCGAGTGCAGCCCGACCTGGTCCGCGCTGCGCAGCAGCACCCTCGAGCGACGCCGGCTTCCCAGCTCGGCCATGGTGCCCTCGTAGACGCGGACCCCTCGGCTCATGACCACCAGCGAGTCGACGGTCTGCTCGATCTCGCGCAGCCCGTGGCTGGACACCAGCACCGTCCGCCCGGTGCGGGCGAAGCTCTGCAGGAACCCGCGCAGCCACACGATGCCCTCGGGATCGAGGCCGTTGGAGGGCTCGTCGAGCACCAGCACCTGTGGGTCGCCGAGCAGGGCGGTGGCCAGCGAGAGCCGCTGTCGCATCCCCATGGAGAAGGCGCCCGCCTTGCGCCGGCCGGCCGAGCTGAGCCCCACGAGCTCGAGCACCTGGTCGGCGCGCGCGTCGGGGACCCCGGACGCGGCGGCGTACACGCGCAGGTGGTCGCGGGCGGAGCGGCGGGGGTGGAAACCCTGCGTGTCGAGCACCGCACCGACGGTCCGTCCCGGGTGCGCGAGACGGTGGAAGGGCACTCCGCTGATGGTGACCGAGCCGGCCGACGGGGTGATGAGCCCGAGCACCATGCGCAGCGTGGTGGTCTTGCCCGAGCCGTTGGGGCCGAGGAAGCCGGTGACCGTCCCGGGGTGGACGACGAAGCTGAGGTCGCTGACGGCGTGCACGGAGCCGAACTGCCGGGAGAGGTTCTGCACCACGATGCGACCGCTGCCGTTCTCCCGGGCGGTGGGTGCGACCGGAGCCGGGCCCGGCTGTGCGTACGTCATGTGCGTCCTCCCCGCGTCCGACCCCACGCGGTCGACCGTCGGCGGTCATCCTGCCCGAGGCGGCAGTGGGGGAGGAGGAACCGAGGTGGTGCGTGCCGCGCTGTGTGCTGGTGCCCCCGGCAGGATTCGAACCTGCGCCTACGCCTCCGGAGGGCGCCGCTCTATCCCCTGAGCTACGGGGGCGGGCCGGTGACGGCCTGCCGCTGGTGCGCCGCAACACTAGCGCACCGGCGCGGGACCTCCCGCCGCGCCGGGCGCCCGGACGCTCAGCTCGTGAGGGGCGCTGCGCCCCGCTGGGACAGCAGCTGAGTCATGTAGGTGGCTTCGGCGGACTGGGAGGAGCCGACCTGGGAGGCGAAGCTGCGCACCACCGGGTCGCCCGCCCGGTCGGAGGCGTAGGTCAGCATCTCGGCGCCGCCCTGGTGGTGGCGCAGCACGAGCTGCAGGAACAGCACGTCGAGAGAGGGCCCGGTGGCCTGCTTCAGCGCGGTGAGGTCCGCGGTGCTGGCCATCCCGGGCATCACCGCCACGGTGCCGTCGGAGCCGGCGGCCATCGACGTCCCGTTCATCGAGTGCCCACCCGCGTCCGACATCCATCCCATGTAGCCGCCCGTGCGCAGCAGCGGCTGGCCCCACAGGGAGAGCCAGCCCTGCATCTGGCCGATCTGGGTCTGCTGGGTGGAGGTGATGTCGAAGGCGAGGTTGCGCACCACCGGATCGGTCGAGCTGACCAGGGCCTGGTTGGCCATGGTGACGGCCTGGGTGTGGTGGACGATCATGTCCTGGGCGAACCCCACGTCGACGGAGTCGGTGGCCGGGATGCCGATGTCGCCGCCGCCGAGGGGAGGGCGGACCAGCGAGCCCAGCGCGAAGCCGACGGCCAGCACCGCCACGGCGGCCAGCACGAGCAGTGCCGGACGCTGTGAGCGGCGTGCGGGTCGGTCGGTGTCGTCCAGGGCGGGGACCTCTGAGAGGTCGCTCACGGTGTCCTCCGTCGGGCTACGAGGTCGGGGCTGCGGCGGTGGGTACGGCGGCGCCGGTGGGCACCGTCCCACCCGCCGACGGGGCGACCGGGGACGGCTCGGCCGAGGCGGCCCCGCCGACCGAGGCGGCACCGGTACCGTCCATCTGGACCGCGTCGGCAGGGACGGGGCCGGAGTCGGCCGGCGGCGGGTTCGTCGGGTCGAACAGCGTCGGCGAGGAGGTGTCGCAGGTCGCGCCCGGCTCGGGGTAGATGGACTGGTTGCCGCGCACGGCGCTGATGAACTCGCCGATCCGCTTGTCCGTGGGGTCGGTGAGCTTCAGCTGGCGGCCCCAGCCCTGCAGCGACAGCGGCTGGTCGAGCCCCGGGTAGGGCGACATGAGCAGGAACGGCTTGTTCTCGACCTTGCTCGCGAGCGTGGTGACCTGGTCGGCGGTGAGGTCGTCCGGGTTGTAGGTGATCCACACCGCGCCGTGCTCCAGCGAGTGCACCGCGTTCTCGCTGCGCAGGGCGTTCGGGTAGACCACGCCGTTGCAGGTGGCCCAGATCTGGTCGTGCGGACCGCCGAAGGGCGGGCTCTGGTCGTAGTTGACGCGCTGGGTGCCGGTGACGTGCACCCCGGCGGAGTAGGTCATGGAGACGACGCCGTCGATGCTCGTGGACGGGTCCGGGTTGGCCGCGCTGGGCACGAACTTGTCCGCCGCGGCCTTGCTCTGGAACTTCGGCACCAGGGCGACGGCGATGCCGGCCACCAGGAGCACCACGACGAACGCCGCGGCGATGGTCACCCAGGGGATGGTGCGCTGCTTGACCACCGAGGCCTGCGAGCCCTTGCGCGCGCCGCCGCTGCGGCTCTTGGCCGCCTGGAGCGCCTTGGCCGACTTGGCTGCGGTGGCCTTGTCGTCGTTCTTGCTGGTGCCGCTGGGCATCGGGGTGGCTGTCCTCACTCACCCGGCGCTGGAGGCCGGGCTCTCGGCGGGCGTGCACGGGTGCGTGCACGCGGGTCGGTCTCGTCGGGAGCCACTCTACGAGCACCCCTGGTCACACCTGCGTGAGCGCGGGGTGCACCGGGGCCGAGCAGCGGCGGTGGAGAACCTAGGATCGACCCCCGTGACTCCCGACGACCTCGCGCTCCTGCTCCGTGCCACCGCCGCCCGGGTGCTGGAGCGGCGCGGCCTGGACACGGGCGTGCTGCCCGAGCAGGTCGTGGTCGAGCGTCCCCGCAACCCCGAGCACGGCGACTACGCGACGAACCTGGCCCTGCAGGTGGGGAAGAAGGCCGGGGTGGACCCGCGGGAGCTGGCCGGCTGGATCGCGGCCGCGCTGGCCGAGGCCGTCGGGGTCGACTCCGCCGAGGTCGCCGGACCCGGCTTCCTCAACGTCCGGCTCTCCGCGCAGGCCCAGGGAGCGGTGGTGGCCGTGGTGCTCACCGAGGGGTCCGCCTACGGCCACGGCACGGCGATGGCGGGCACCCGGGTCAACCTGGAGTTCGTCTCGGCCAACCCGACCGGCCCGCTGCACATCGGGGGCGCTCGCTGGGCGGCTGTGGGTGACGCGCTCGGACGCATCCTCGCGGCGGAGGGTGCCGAGGTCACCCGGGAGTACTACTTCAACGACGCCGGCGCCCAGATCGACCGTTTCGTGCGCTCGCTGCTGGCCGCTGCGCTGGGCGAGCCAACGCCGGAGGACGGGTACGCGGGCGCCTACATCGCCGAGATCGCCGCCGAGGTGCTCCGGGCGCACCCCGACGCGCTCGCCCTGCCCGCCGCCGACCGGCACGAGACCTTCCGGGCCGTCGGCGTCGGGCTCATGTTCGACGAGATCCGGGCGAAGCTGCACGAGTTCGGCACCAACTTCGACGTGTACTTCCACGAGAAGTCGCTGTTCGACTCCGGCGCGGTCGAGAAGGCGGTGGACACCCTCAAGGCCAGCGGCTCGCTGTACTTCGAGGACGGCGCCTGGTGGCTGCGCTCCACCGAGTTCGGCGACGACAAGGACCGCGTGGTCGTCAAGAGCAACGGGGAGTCGGCCTACATCGCCGGCGACATCGCCTACTTCCAGGACAAGCGGGCCCGGGGCTTCGACCTGTGCATCTACATGCTCGGGGCGGACCACCACGGCTACATCGGCCGCCTCAAGGCCGCGGCCTCGGCCTTCGGCGACGACCCCGACACCGTCGAGGTGATGATCGGGCAGATGGTGAACCTGAGGTCCGGGGGCACCACGGTCAAGATGAGCAAGCGGGCCGGCACCATCGTGACCCTGGACGACCTCGTGGAGGCCGTCGGGGTGGACGCCGCCCGCTACGCGCTGATCCGGTCCTCGGTGGACTCCAACATCGACATCGACCTGGACGTCTGGGCCGCCCAGAGCAACGACAACCCGGTGTTCTACGTGCAGTACGCCCACGCGCGGCTCTCGGCGCTGCTGCGCTCGGCGGGCGAGCTCGGGATCACCTGGGACGCACCCGAGCTCGGCCTGCTCACGCACGAGCGGGAGGGCGCGCTGGTCCGCACCCTCGGCGAGCTGCCCCGGGTGGTCGCCAGCGCCTCCGAGCTGCGCGAGCCGCACCGCGTGGCCCGCTACCTCGAGGAGCTCGCGGGCACCTACCACCGGTTCTACGACTCCTGCCGGGTGCTGCCCCAGGGCGACGAGGAGCCGGCCCCGCTGCACTCGGCGCGCCTCGCCCTGTGCGCGGCCACGCGCCAGGTGCTGGGCACCGGCCTGGGCCTGCTGGGCGTCAGCGCCCCGGAGCGGATGTGAGGGCGCACCCCGCCGGCCCGCGGCACGCCGACGTCGCCCCGGCCGATGCCCGCCCCGAGCGCCCACAGTCCGCGCAGGCCGTCTCCGAGCTGCCCGTGCAGGTGTGGCCGCGCGGGGCCTGCCGTGGGGACGACGGCGTGGTCACCCTGGCCGGTGTGGACGTCCGTGAGCTCGCCGAGACCTACGGCACCCCGCTGTTCGTCATCGACGAGGACGACTTCCGCGGCCGCTGCCGCGAGATGGCGGTCGCCTTCGGTGCGCCCGAGAACGTGCACTACGCGTCCAAGGCGTTCCTCTCGGTGGAGATCGCGCGTTGGGTCGCCGACGAGGGCCTCTCGCTGGACGTGTGCTCCGGCGGCGAGCTGGCCGTGGCCCTGCACGCTGGGTTCCCCGCCGGCCGGATCGCCCTGCACGGCAACAACAAGTCCCTCGCCGAGCTCCGGGCCGGCGTCGCGGCCGGCGTCGGGTCGGTGGTCGTGGACTCGCTCGTCGAGATCGCCCGGCTCGACGCGGTGGCCGAGGCCGCCGGGCTCGTGCAGGACGTGCTCGTCCGCGTCACGGTCGGCGTGGAGGCCCACACCCACGAGTTCATCGCCACAGCGCACGAGGACCAGAAGTTCGGCTTCTCCCTCGCCGGTGGGGACGCCGCCGAGGCCGCACGCTGCGTGCTCAACGCCCCGCACCTGCGCCTGGTGGGGCTGCACAGCCACATCGGCTCGCAGATCTTCGACGTCGACGGCTTCGAGGTGGCCGCGCACCGTGTCATCGGGCTGCTGCGCGCCCTCACCGACGAGCACGGTGCGGAGAAGCTGGCCGCCCTCACCACCGTCGACCTCGGTGGCGGCATGGGCATCAGCTACACCGCCTCCGACGACCCGCCCCCGGTGGCGGAGCTCGCCGCCAAGCTGGCCCGCATCGTCGAGGCGGAGTGCGCAGCGCACGGCCTGGACCGTCCCACCATCACGGTGGAGCCCGGGCGCGCCATCGTCGGACCCGGCACCGTGACCCTCTACGAGGTGGGCACGCTCAAGGACGTGCGTCTCGGGGCCACGAGCGCCCGGCGCTACGTCAGCGTGGACGGGGGGATGAGCGACAACGTGCGCACCGCCCTCTACGACGCGATCTACGACTGCCGCCTCGTCTCCCGCGACAGCGATGCCGCCCCCGCCCTGTCCCGGGTGGTCGGCAAGCACTGCGAGAGCGGGGACGTCGTGGTCCGCGACGCCTGGCTGCCGGCCGACACCGCACCGGGGGACCTGATCGCCGTGGCGGCCACCGGTGCCTACTGCTACTCCATGTCCAGCCGCTACAACCTGCTGACCCGGCCCGCCGTGGTCGCCGTCCGCGACGGGAGCGCGCGGCTCGTGCTGCGCCGGGAGACCGTCGAGGACCTGCTCAGCCTGGAGGTCTCGTGAACACCCGTCCCATCGGAGTGGCCCTGCTCGGCTGCGGGGTGGTCGGCAGCGAGGTCGTCCGGCTGCTCACCGAGCAGGCCGACGAGCTCACCGCCCGCACCGGCGCGCCCATCGAGCTGCGTGGCATCGCCGTGCGCAAGCTCGGGAAGCACCGCGACGTGCCCGCCGAGCTGCTCACCACCGACTCGGCCGCCCTGGTGGCCCGCGAGGACGTGGACGTGGTGGTCGAGGTGGTCGGGGGTATCGAGCCCGTCCGCACGCTGCTGCTCCAGGCGCTCAGGGCCGGCCGGTCGGTGGTGACCGCGAACAAGGCGCTGCTGGCCGAGCACACCGCCGAGCTGGCCGAGGCCGCCGACGCCTCCGGCGCCGACCTGTACTTCGAGGCGGCCGTGGCCGGGGCCATCCCCATCGTGCGACCGCTGCGGGAGTCCCTCGCCGGTGACCGGATCACCCGCGTCGTGGGGATCGTCAACGGCACCACCAACTTCATCCTCTCGGCCATGGACGCCACCGGGGCGGGGTACGCCGAGACGCTGGAGGAGGCGGGCCGCCTGGGCTACGCCGAGGCCGACCCCACCGCGGACGTGGACGGCTTCGACGCGGCGGCCAAGGCGGCGATCCTGGCCAGCCTGGCGTTCCACACCCGGGTCACCGCTGCCGACGTGCACCGCGAGGGCATCCGCGACATCACCGCCTCCGACCTGTCGGCCGCCCGCGCGCTGAGCTGCACCGTCAAGCTGCTGGCGCTGTGCGAGCGGGTGCCGCAGGCGGACGGCAGCGAGCGGGTCTCGGCCCGGGTGTACCCCGCGATGGTGCCGCTGAGCCACCCGCTCGCCTCGGTGGACGGCGCGTTCAACGCCGTCGTCGTCGAGGCCGAGGCCGCCGGCCGTCTGATGTTCTACGGCCAGGGCGCCGGCGGTGCCCCCACCGCGTCGGCCGTGGTCGGCGACCTGGTGGCGGTGTGCCGCAACCAGGTGCAGGGTGGGCGCGGACCGCGCGAGTCGGCCTACGCCCAGCTGGCCGTCTCGCCCATGGGGGACACCCCCACCCGGTACCACGTGAGCATGGAGGTGGCCGACGTCGCCGGCGTGCTCGCGACGGTGGCTGGGGAGTTCTCCCGCCGCGGGGTGAGCATCTCCACCGTGCGCCAGGCCGTCCGCGGCGACGGTGCCACCCTGGTGGTGGTGACCCACACCGCGCCGGACTCCGCCCTGGCGGCCACGGTCGCGGCCCTGCACGAGCTGGAGCACGTCACGTCCGTGACCAGCGTCCTCCGAGTGGAAGGTGACACCCCGTGACCGCACCCGTGCAGGCTCCCGAGCGGACCGGCCCGATCCACCGCCCCTGGCCCGGACTCATCGAGGCCTACCGGCACCGGTTGCCGGACGCCCGCGACTGGACGGCCATCACGCTGCTGGAGGGAGCGACCCCGCTCGTGCCGGCCCGGTACCTCTCCGAGCTGACCGGGTGCGAGGTGCACCTGAAGGTCGAGGGCGCCAACCCCACCGGTTCGTTCAAGGACCGCGGCATGACCATGGCCGTGACCGATGCCTGGACCAAGGGCCAGCGCGCGGTCATCTGCGCCTCGACGGGCAACACCTCCGCCTCGGCCGCCGCGTACGCCGCCCGAGCCGGCATGACGTGTGCGGTGCTCGTGCCGCAGGGCAAGATCGCCCTGGGCAAGCTGGCCCAGGCGGTGATGCACGGCGCGAAGATCATCCAGGTCGACGGCAACTTCGACGACTGTCTCGAGCTCGCCCGCAAGACCACCGCGGAGTTCACCCAGATCGCCCTGGTCAACTCGGTGAACCCGGTGCGCATCGAGGGTCAGAAGACCGCGGCGTTCGAGGTGTGCGACGCCCTGGGCCGAGCGCCGGACGTGCACGCGCTCCCCGTGGGCAACGCCGGCAACATCACGGCCTACTGGCGCGGGTACTGCGAGTACGCCGCCGACGGCACCACCGACCGCCGCCCCCGCATGCTCGGCGTGCAGGCCGCCGGGGCCGCCCCGCTGGTCCACGGTGCGCCGGTGAGCAACCCCGAGACCATCGCCACCGCCATCCGGATCGGCTCGCCCGCGTCCTGGAACGGGGCCGTGGCGGCCAAGGAGGAGTCGCACGGGGTGTTCCGCGCGGCCACCGACGAGAAGATCCTCGAGGCCTACCACCTGGTCGCCGAGCACGAGGGCGTGTTCGTCGAGCCCGCCTCGGCCGCGAGCATCGCGGGGCTGCTGGCCGCGCACGCCGAGGGTTGGCTCACCGCGGGCAGCACCGTGGTCTGCACCGTGACCGGGCACGGGCTGAAGGACCCCGCGACCGCGATCGACGGGATGGTCGAGGTGGAGGCGATCCCGGTGGACCCGGTGGCCGTGGCCCGCGCGCTCGACCTGTGAGCGCCACGACTCTCGTCCAGGGTCGCAGCGTCACCGTCCGCGTGCCGGCGTCCTCGGCGAACCTCGGCCCCGGCTTCGACTGCCTCGGCCTCGCCCTCGGGCTGCACGACGAGGTGACCGTGACCATCGGCGCTCCGGGGGTGCGGGTGACCGTCGAGGGTGAGGGTGCCGGCGCGGTGCCCACCGACGCCACCCACCTCGTGGTCCGGGCCGTCGTGTCGGGTCTGCAGGCGGCCGGCGCGATCTCCGACGGCGCCCCCGTTCCCGGGCTGGACGTCCACTGCCGCAACGCCATCCCGCACTCGCGCGGGCTCGGTTCCTCAGCGTCTGCGGTGGTCTGCGGGCTGCGCGCGGGGGTCGCGCTGGCGGGGGTGGAACTGGTCGACGAGGTGCTCGTGCAGCGGAGCTCGGAGTACGAGGGCCACCCGGACAACGCCGCCGCGAGCGTGCTGGGCGGGGCCGTGGTGGCGTGGACCGAGATCGGCCCGAGCGGACCCCGCTACCGCGCCGAGCGCATCGAGGTGCACCCGGAGATCGTGCCGGTGGTGCTGGTACCCACCGAGCAGTCCTCCACCGAGGCCACCCGCGGGATGCTGCCCGCTCGGGTGCGGCACGCGGACGCGGCGTTCAACGCCGGCCGCAGCGCCCTGGCCGTGCTGGCCCTGACCACCCGTCCCGAGCTGCTCCTGCCCGCGACCGAGGACCGGCTGCACCAGGCGCAGCGGGCGCCCGCCATGCCGACGACGGCGACGCTGGTCGCCCGGCTGCGCGCGGCCGGTGTCGCCGCCGTGGTCTCCGGGGCCGGCCCGAGCGTGCTGGCCCTGACGCTGGGTGGGCTCGAGGAGGTGCTGTGCGGGGTGGCCCGCAGCCACGGCTGGTCGGTGCTCGAGCTGCCGGTCGCGGACGGCGTCGCGCTGCTCTGAGGCCCGCACCCGACGACACGCACGGGGGCGACGTTGCTGCTGGTCTCGGAGCCGTCTACGCTCGGAGCCGTTCAGCCACCGTGCGTGTTGACGCCGGTGCCCGCTCCGGGGGTTCTCCTCGGGGATCGATCATCCGCAGGTCTTCTCGGGGGAACGGTCAGGCACCGCGTGCGCTCCAGCTCGCGCGCTGGTGGACCTGTCGCCGGCCCGGTCGGGGTGCGGCGGAGCCTTCCGAGCACGGCGACCTGCGTCGTGACCCGGGCCCGAGACCTCTGCGCTGCAGGACTGCAGGCCGAGGAACGAAAGGACCTCCGTGACCGATACGGACCTCAGCACCGCCCCGGCCAGCGTCGACGCTGCGGCCCCGCGCAAGCGCGCCGGCCTCACCGGGATGGTGCTCGCCGACCTGCGCGCGCTCGCCGACCAGGTCGGGGTGAGCGAGGCGGCCGGCATGCGCAAGGGCGATCTCATCGCGGCCATCAAGGAGCGCCAGAGCCCGACCGACACCCCCGTCCCCCCGTCCACCGCTCCCGCGCGGACCCGCGCACCCCGCACGTCGCGCGTGGAGGCCGCACCGGTGGTGCCCGCGTCCTCCACCCCCACGCCTTCCGCCGCGGAGACGCCTTCCGCCGCCGAGACGCCCGCCACCGCGGAGACGCCCCCCGCTACCGAGGCCCCCCGTCGCACGCGGCAGCGCCGCACCGCCACCCGGCCCACCGGTGCCCCCGAGGCCACCGGGTCACCCGAGCCCGCTGCCGAGGCCGCTCCCGAGGCCCCGTCGACCACCACTGGCCGCCCCCCCGAGTCCTCGCCGCCCGAGCGCGACGGCGTCCCGTCGCACGGTTCGGCCCAGGATGGTGCGACCCAGGACGGTGCGACCCAGGACGGTGCGACCCAGGACGGTGCGGCCCAGGACGGTGCGCAGGGTGCTGGGGCCGAGCGGGGCGAGCGGCAGGGTCGGCGTGAGCGGCAGACCCGCCGCGACCGCGGCGACCAGGACAGCGGCAGCCGCGACGACAGCAGCCAGAACGGTGGCGGCCCGAACGGCCAGGTTGCGCGGGACGGCCGCGGCCACGTGGCCCAGGGCAACCGCGACGTGGCGCAGGGCAACGGCCAGCTGACCCAGAGCAGCAGCCAGGGGTCGGGCCAGAACGGGAACGAGGCGAACGGAAACGGCCCGCAGAGCGGGGGCCGCACCAGCGCCGGCACCGACGACGAGGGGGAGGGTCGCGGACGCCGCGGCGGCCGTCGCTTCCGCGAGCGTCGCCGTGGGCGTGACGCCGGTGTCCAGGTCGCCAGCGGGGGGCAGGTCCGCGAGGACCGGGAGCTCGAGGTCCGCGAGGACGACGTGCTGCAGCCCGTCGCCGGCATCCTCGACGTGCTGGACCAGTACGCCTTCGTGCGCACCTCCGGCTACCTCGCCGGCTCCAACGACGTCTACGTGGCGATGAACATGGTGCGCAAGAACGGCCTGCGCCGCGGCGACGCCATCACCGGTGCCGTCCGGATCCCCCGCGAGGGCGAGGCGCCCACGAACCGGCAGAAGTTCAACCCCCTGGTGCGCATCGACACCATCAACGGCGGCGACGCCGAGGCCGCCCGCAAGCGCCCGGAGTTCGGCAAGCTCACCCCGCTGTACCCGAACCAGCGCCTGCGCCTGGAGACCACGCCGAACATCCTCACCACCCGGGTCATCGACCTGGTGATGCCGATCGGCAAGGGTCAGCGCGCGCTCATCGTCAGCCCGCCCAAGGCCGGCAAGACGAGCGTCCTGCAGGCCATCGCGAACGCCATCGCGGTGAACAACCCGGAGTGCCACCTCATGGTCGTCCTGGTCGACGAGCGGCCCGAGGAGGTCACCGACATGCAGCGCTCGGTGAAGGGCGAGGTCATCGCCTCCACCTTCGACCGCCCGCCGGGCGACCACACCGCCGTGGCGGAGCTCGCCATCGAGCGCGCGAAGCGGCTGGTGGAGGGCGGCATGGACGTCGTGGTGCTGCTCGACTCCATCACCCGGCTGGGCCGCGCCTACAACAACTCCTCGCCCGCCTCGGGTCGCATCCTCTCCGGCGGTGTCGACTCCACGGCGCTGTACCCGCCCAAGCGCTTCCTGGGTGCGGCCCGCAACATCGAGAACGGTGGCTCGCTGACCATCATCGCCACGGCCATGGTGGAGACGGGCTCGACCGGCGACACGGTGATCTTCGAGGAGTTCAAGGGCACCGGCAACGCCGAGCTCAAGCTCGACCGGAAGATCGCGGAGCGCCGGGTGTTCCCCGCCGTGGACGTCAACCCGTCCGGCACCCGCAAGGACGAGCTGCTGATGAACCAGGAGGAGTACGCGGTGGCCCTCAAGCTGCGCCGGGTGCTCTCGGGCCTGGACTCCCACCAGGCCATCGACCTGCTCATCGACCGGCTGCGCAAGTCCAGCTCCAACGCCGAGTTCATGATGCAGGTGGCCAGGACGGCGCCGGCCGGGACGGCCGCCTCCGACGAGAGCTGACCGTCGCGCGCCCGGGCGCTCCGGGAACACCCGGGCCCGCGGCTCGGTTGAGGAGATCGACGGTCGCTCTGGCACACTGGGCGATCGAGCACGGTTCCGGTTCACGGTCCCGATCTGCGAGACCGACCCGGCGACCACGACGAAGGGCACACCCATGAAGACCGGTATCCACCCCGCGTACAACGAGACGACCGTGACCTGCGGCTGCGGCAACTCGTTCACCACCCACAGCACCAAGGCGAGCGGCACGATCAACGCCGAGGTGTGCTCCCAGTGCCACCCGTTCTACACGGGCAAGCAGAAGATCCTCGACACCGGTGGTCGGGTGGCCCGCTTCGAGGCCCGTTACGGCAAGCGCGCCGGCTCGAAGGTTCCCGTCGAGTCCGAGTAGCTCCACCACCAGCGCCCGTCCTGCCCAGGCAGGGACGGGCGCTTCTGCTTTCCCACCCCGTCTCCCGGGAGGACCTCCGGTGACCACCCCGTCCACCAGCACGGCGATCGACGACCTGCTGGCCGAGCACGCGGGCCTGCAGCAGCAGCTCTCCGACCCCGCCCTGCACGCCGATGCGACGGCCGCGCGACGGGTGGGCAAGCGCTTCGCCGAGCTCGGCCCCCTCGTGGCCACCCACGACCAGCTCGTGGCGGCGCGGTCCGACCTCGAGGCCGCCACCGAGCTGTCGGCGGAGGACCCGTCCTTCGCCGAGGAGGCTCGGCAGCTCGTCGCCCGGGTCGCCGAGCTGGACGTCCGGCTGACCGACCTGCTGGCCCCGCGCGACCCGCACGACGGCGACGACGTCGTCCTGGAGGTCAAGTCGGGGGAGGGGGGCGAGGAGTCGGCCCTGTTCGCCGCGGACCTCGTGCGGATGTACGTGCGCTACGCGGAGCGCCACGGTTGGCGGACCGCGGTGCTCGACGCCACGACCTCCGACCTGGGCGGGTACAAGGACGCCACCGTGTCGGTCAAGGCCAGGGCCGACGACGTCGAGGGGGTGTGGGCCAGGCTCAAGTTCGAGGGCGGCGTGCACCGGGTGCAGCGCGTGCCCGTCACGGAGTCGGCCGGACGGATCCACACCTCGGCCGCCGGGGTCCTCGTCTACCCGGAGCCCGAGGACGTGGCGGCGGTGGAGATCGACGAGGGCGACCTGCGCATCGACGTCTACCGGAGCTCCGGCAAGGGTGGGCAGGGCGTGAACACCACAGACTCGGCCGTTCGCATCACCCACCTGCCCACCGGTGTGGTGGTCACCTGCCAGAACGAGCGCTCGCAGCTGCAGAACAAGGCCCGGGCCATGCAGGTGCTCGCCGCCCGGCTGCAGGCGGCGGCGGAGGAGACGGCCCAGGCCGAGGCCTCGGCGGGCCGGCTCAGCCAGGTGCGCACCGTGGACCGCTCCGAGCGGATCCGCACCTACAACTTCCCGGAGAACCGGATCGCCGACCACCGCATCGGCTTCAAGGCGCACAACCTGGACGCGGTGCTCGACGGTGAGCTCGACCCGCTCCTGGACGCCCTCGGGGCGGCGGACCGGGCGGAGCGCCTCGCCGCCGAGTGACCGGTTCCACGTGCCCGCCCCGGACCCTCCCCGTGGCACGCTGACCAGGTGAGTCGTCAACCGCTGCGCCTGGCCGTGCTCGAAGCCACGTCGACGCTGGAGGCGGCCGGGGTCGGCAGCCCCCGGGTGGACGCGGAGCTGCTCGCCGCGCACGTGGTCGGGGTCGAGCGCGGCCGGCTGCCGATGGTCCCGCTGGTGGACCCGCTGACCATCGAGACCTACCGCCGCCTCGTCGCCCAGCGGGCCGCGCGGGTGCCGCTGCAGCACCTCACGGGGTGGGCGGCCATGGGGGCCATCACGGTGGAGGTCGGCCCCGGGGTGTTCACGCCGCGACCGGAGACCGAGCTGCTCATGGCGTGGGCGCTGGCCGAGCTCGAGGGCACCCACGACCCGGTGGTGCTGGACCTGTGCACCGGCTCCGGGGTGCTGGCGCTGTCGATCGCCCAGGCCCGGCCCGACGCCCGGGTGCACGCGGTGGAGTCCGATCCCACCGCCCTGGCGTGGGCGCGTCGCAACGCCGACGCGCGCGCCGGGCGGGGGGACACACCCGTGCGCCTGCACCAGGGTGACGTCACCGACCGGCGCCTGCTCGTGCAGCTGGAGGGACAGGTCGACCTCGTCGTGGCCAACCCGCCCTACGTCCCGCTCGGCACCCCGGTGGAGCCGGAGGTGGCCGACCACGACCCGGCTGCGGCGGTGTTCGGCGGCGCCGACGGGCTCGCCGTGCTCCGTCCGATCGTCTACTCGGCGGCCACCTGGCTCAAGGTCGGCGGGGCGGTCGGGGTGGAGCACGACGACAGCCACGGGGTGGTGGTCCCGGCCCTGTTCTCCACCCGCACCGTGTTCACCGACGTGCAGGTGCACACCGACCTCGCGGACCGTCCGCGCTTCACCACCGCCAGGCGGGTGTCCCGCTCCGGCTGACACCTGGGAGGATCCCCACGTGAGCACCGTCTACGACTGCACCAGCACCGACACCCGCGCCGACGGCCTCGCCGCGGCCTTCACCAGCCTGCGGGCCGGGCGGCTGGTGGTGCTGCCCACCGACACCCTCTACGGGCTGGGCTGCGACGCCTTCGACAGCCAGGGGGTGAGCAACCTGCTCAAGGCCAAGAACCGCGGCCGCGACATGCCGGTGCCCGTGCTCGTCGGCTCCTGGCACACCATCGACGGCCTCGTCCACTCCGTGAAGACCGAGGCGCGGTCACTGGTGCAGGCGTTCTGGCCGGGTGGGCTCAGCCTCGTGGTGCAGCAGGCTCCGTCGCTGGCCTGGGACCTCGGCGACACCCGGGGCACGGTGATGCTGCGGATGCCGCTGCACCCGGTGGCCCTCGACCTGCTGCGCGAGATCGGCCCCATGGCGGTCTCCAGCGCGAACGTCTCCGGCGAGCCCCCCGCCACCACCGTCCAGGACGCCCGCAACCAGCTCGGCTCGCAGGTGGACGTCTACCTCGACGGCGGACCGTGCGCCAGGGCCACGCCCTCGACCATCGTCGATCTCACCGGGGACCGGCCCCTGGTGCTGCGCGAGGGTGCGGTGGCGGTGGAGGCCGTGGCCGAGGTCCTCGGCTGCGCCGCCGACGAGCTGCGTCCCGCCTGAGCACGGGCTGCGCCTGCCGGACCGCCGCCTAGACTCCTCCCGAGCACCCACCAGCAGCCGAGTTCGAGGAGAGCACCGCGTGAGCACGCCGTTCTGGGGACCCGACTTCGACGCACTCGAGCAGACCGACCCCGAGATCGCCGGGATCGTCCTCGAGGAGCTCGACCGCCTCCGCGGTGGGCTGCAGCTCATCGCCAGCGAGAACCTGACCAGCCCGGCGGTGCTCGCCACCCTGGGCTCCACGCTGAGCAACAAGTACGCCGAGGGCTACCCCGGGCGCCGCTACTACGGCGGCTGCGGGGTGGTCGACCAGGCCGAGACGATCGGGATCGAGCGGGCGAAGGCGCTGTTCGGCGCCGAGCACGCGAACCTGCAGCCGCACTCCGGGGCCAACGCGAACCTCGCCGTGTACGCCGCGTTCTGCCAGCCGGGGGACACGGTGCTGGCGATGAGCCTGCCCCACGGCGGGCACCTCACCCACGGCTCCAAGGTCAGCTTCTCCGGCAAGTGGTTCAACCCGGTGCCCTACAGCGTCCGCAAGGACACCGAGCTCATCGACTACGACGAGGTCCGCGACCTCGCCCGCACGCACAAGCCGAAGATGATCGTCGCCGGCGCCACCGCCTACCCGCGCCTGATCGACTTCGCCGCGTTCCGCGAGATCGCGGACGAGGTGGGCGCCATCCTCTGGGTCGACGCCGCCCACTTCATCGGCCTCGTCGCCGGCAAGGCCATCCCCTCGCCGGTGCCCTACGCCGACGTGGTCTCCGCCACGACGCACAAGGTCCTGCGCGGCCCCCGCGGCGGCATGTTGCTCTCGCGCGAGGAGCACGCCAAGAAGCTCGACAAGGCCGTGTTCCCGTTCACCCAGGGCGGCCCGCTGATGCACGCCGTCGCGGCGAAGGCCGTCGCCTACAAGGAGGCGGCCACCCCGGAGTACCAGGCCTACGCCTCGTCCGTGGTGGCCAACGCGGCGGAGCTCGCGAAGTCCCTCGAGGGGGAGGGCATGCGCGCGGTCTCCGGCGGTACCGACACCCACCTCGCCCTGCTCGACCTGCAGGGCCTGGGCATCTCGGGGGCGGACGCGGAAGCGCGGTGCGACGCGGCCGCCATCACGCTGAACAAGAACGCCATCCCCTACGACCCGGCGCCGCCGATGGTGGCCTCGGGCATCCGGGTGGGTTCGGCCGCCCTCACCACCCAGGGCATGGGCCAGGCCGAGATGGCCGAGGTCGCCACGCTGGTCGCGCGCGCGGTGAAGGCTGTCCACGGCACGGCCGACGGCGACGCCGAGCTCGCTGCCGTGCGCGTCGCGGTGGGCGAGCTCGTGGCTCGGCACCCCGCCTACCCGCGGGGCTGAGGGGCCCGGACCCGCACCGCGGGTAGCGTCGGACCCCGTGCACACCCCCGCCCTGACGCTGCTCGCGCAGCAGCAGGGCAGTGCCGGGGTCCCGCTGCGGGAGCTCTCCCTCGTGCTCGTGACCGCTGCGGCGGTCACCTTCCTGGCCACCGGGGTCATCCGGGTCCTCGCGGTGCGGGCAGGAGCCGTGGCGCGCCCCCGGGAGCGCGACGTCCACGTGACCCCCACCCCCCGTCTGGGCGGGATCGGGATGTACGTCGGCGTGGTCGCCGCCTTCGGGCTGGCCACCCAGCTCCCGTCGCTGACGCGGGGCTTCGCCTACAGCAGCGACGTCACCGCGGTGGTGGCGGCGGGCGGGGTGATCGTGGTCGTCGGTGCACTCGACGACCGGTTCGGCCTGGATGCCCTGACGAAGTTCGCCGGCCAGGTCACCGCGGCCGGGGTGATGGTCTACCTGGGGTTGAGCTGGGTGCTGCTGTACGGCCCGCTCGGCGACGGTGGCGCGATGGTGCCGGTGATCCTCGACCAGCTGCAGGGCGGCCTGGTCACCGTGCTGGTCACCGTGCTGCTGGCCAACGCCGTGAACTTCGTCGACGGCCTGGACGGGCTCGCCGCGGGTATCGGGCTCATCGCCGCGCTCGCCACGTGCGCGTTCTCCCTCGGCCTGCTGCACGACCAGGGCGGCGAGGTGAGCACCTACCCGCCGGCCGTGATCGCCGCGGTGCTGGCCGGGGTGTGCCTCGGCTTCCTGCCGCACAACTTCCAGCCCGCCCGGATCTTCATGGGCGACTCGGGCTCCATGCTCATCGGCCTCATGCTCGCCGCGGCCTCCACCAGCGCGTCCGGCAAGGTGCTGCCCACCGACTACAACCCGGGCGACCTGGTGGCGCTGTTCAACCCGCTGCTCGTGGTCGGTGCGGTGGTGTTCATCCCCGTGCTGGACCTGCTGATGGCCATCGTCCGGCGCACCAGGGCCGGACGCAGCCCGTTCAGCCCCGACAAGATGCACCTGCACCACCGCCTCCTGCAGCTGGGGCACTCCCACCGACGCTCCGTGCTGCTCATCTACACGTGGACCGCGCTGATCGCCTTCGGCACCGTGGCCACCACCCTCGTCGACCCACGGCTCGTGGCCGTCGTGGTCGGGGTGGGTGTGCTCGGCGCGCTCACGGCGTCCTTCCTGCCCCACGTCCGCGACCCCCGCCCGCCCGGCGTCCCGCCCGCGAGCACCCCGCCCGTCACCACCACCAGGAGCGCCTCGTGAGCACCGCCGCCGCCGACCCCTCCGCCCCGCTGCGCGCCGCCGCCCGCCACGGCGTCCTCGGGCTGGTGGTGCTCGCGGTGGTCGCGGCTGTCGTGGGCGGGCTGGCCGCAGGAGCGCCCGGGGTGTGGGGAGCCCTGCTCGGGGCCGCGGTGTGCGGGGCGTTCGTCCTGTTCACCGTGGCCGTCGTGCTCAGCACGACCGGATCGGCGCCGACCACCACGGCGGCGGTGCTGATGGGCACCTGGCTGCTGAAGCTGGTCGCGCTGATCGTGGCCCTGGCGGTGCTGCGCAGGTTCGACTTCTACGACCGCACCGCCTTCGGGGTCGTCGTCATCGTGGGGGTGGTCGTCCTGCTCGGCCTGGAGACCCTGGCCGTGGTCCGGACCCGGAACACCTACGTCGATCCGGTCCCCAGCGTCTCCGACGGCGAGTAGTACCCCGCGGTCGGGAGTGTCCCTGGCTGTTGGTAGGGTTCCGACCGCAGGCGAGGGACGAAGCGGACACGCGGTGCTCACGGGCACCGCGTGCTGGTGGCAGGCCCCCGTCGGATCCCGATTCCAGCGCCAGGCGCACGCATGGCAGACTCGGGTTCGTCGTCGACAACGTGGCCGGCACCGCAGGGGTGGCTCGCAGGAGCCCGAGGTGGTCCACGTGACGGCGATCGGCACCGTCCACGTCCGTACGAACCGGGAGCGCACTTCCGGCCCGACCACGGGAGAGACCGCTGAGCGTCATCGTCATGGCAGCCTCCGAGGGTGCTGGTTTCAGCCCACCCTCGCTGGCCGACTTCTACCCGCCCGCGATCCTCTTCGGCGGCACGCCGTTCGAGATCAACCGCGTCATGGCTGTCCGCCTCCTGATGACCGGTGTGCTCATCGGGTTCTTCTTCCTCGCGCTGCGCACCCCCAAGATCGTCCCGCGCGGCGTGCAGAACGTCGGCGAGATCGCGCTGGACTTCGTCAGGGTCCAGATCGCGGACGAGATCCTCGGCAAGAAGAACGGTGGACGGTTCCTGCCCGTCATCACCTCGATCTTCTTCATGGTGTTCGTCATGAACATCACCGGGGTCATCCCGCTGCTGAACATCTCGTCGAACGCCGTCATCGGTGCCCCGATCGCCCTCGCCGTGCTGGCGTACATCACGTTCAACTACGCCGGCATCAAGCAGAAGGGCTTCGGCGGGTACATGAAGAGCTCGGTGATCGTGCCGGGCCTGCCCCCCGCGCTGCACGTCCTGGTGCTGCCGATCGAGTTCATCTCGACGTTCATCCTCCGGCCGATCACCCTGACCATCCGGCTGCTGGCCAACATGCTGGCGGGTCACATCCTGCTGGTGCTGTTCTTCAGCGCCACCAGCTACTTCCTCTTCGAGGCGAGCGCCGGGCTCAAGGTCATCGGCCCCCTCACCCTCGTGGTGGGGTTCGCCTTCACGCTGTTCGAGATCCTGGTGGCGTTCCTCCAGGCCTACATCTTCGCCCTGCTCACCGCGGTCTACCTGGACCTGGCGCTGGCCGAGGAGCACTGACCCTCACCACCGGTCGGCACCCACGCCGGCACACCACCTGACCTGCACCGGGAGCTCGAGCCCGGTCCGGGCCAACCGAAAGGGAAACGGGAACACTGATGGACCTCGCTCAGACCCTCGCTCAGGCCAACGACTTCAAGGCGACCGGCTACGGCGCCATCGGCTACGGCCTCGCCGCGATCGGCCCCGGCATCGGCATCGGCATCGTCGTCGGCAAGACCATCGAGGGCATGGCGCGCCAGCCCGAGATGGCCGGCCAGCTGCGCACCACGATGTTCTTGGGCATCGCGTTCACCGAGGCCCTGGCCCTGATCGGCATCGTCGCCGGCTTCATCTTCTGATCCGGCCATGACCCCCACGACTGCGTTGCTCGCCGCCGAGGACATCAATCCCCTCGTGCCGGCGACGTACGACATCGTCTGGTCGTTCGTGTGCCTGATCGCGATCGTCTTCTTCTTCTGGAAGTACGCGCTGCCCGTCTTCAAGAAGGTGCTGGCAGAGCGGACGAACGCGATCGAGGGCGGGATCGCCCGGGCCGAGCAGGCCCAGGTCGAGGCCAAGGCGGCGCTGGACAAGTACAACGCCCAGCTGGCCGAGGCCCGGGGCGAGGCCGCACGCATCCGCGACGACGCCCGCGCCCAGGGACAGAAGATCATCGAGGAGATGCGCGAGCAGGCACAGCAGGAGAGCCAGCGGATCGTGGCCACCGGTCAGGCGCAGCTCGCCGCCCAGCGTCAGCAGATCGTCGCCGAGCTCCGCGCCGACCTCGGCCGCACCGCGGTCGACCTCGCGGAGCGGGTCGTGGGGGAGTCCCTCGCGGACGACGCCCGTCGCTCCGGCACGGTCGACCGTTTCCTCGACGAGCTCGACGCCATGTCCGGCTCCGCCCGGGCCACGACCGCAGGGGAGTGATCTGCTGATGCACGCCACCAGCCGTGACGCGCTCGCCGCCGTCCGGGAGCAGCTCGCGCCGGAGTCCGCGGCCGAGGTCGGGACCGAGCTCTTCTCGGTCGTGACCCTGCTGGACTCCGAGCGCGGTCTGCGCCGGACGCTGGCCGACGGGTCGACCGACCCCGACGCGCGCTCGGGCCTGGTCGGGCGGTTGTTCCAGGGCAAGATCTCCGACGCCACGCTCGCCGTGCTGACGGTGGTCGTGCGCCAGCAGTGGTCGAGTGCCCGCGACGTGGTCGATTCCCTCGAGCTGCTCGGCCGCGAGGTCCTGCTGCGCAGCGCCGAGCGCGACGGCCAGCTCGACACGGTCGAGGACGAGCTGTTCCGCCTCGGCCGCATCGTGGCGGCGAGCCCGAGCCTGGAGCGCGTGCTGGCCGACCGCAGCGCGGTGGCGGGCCAGCGCACCTCGCTGGTGCACAGCCTGCTGGACGGGAAGGTCGCCGCGGTGACCTCGGCGCTGGTCACCCAGGTCGTCGAGCGGCTCCGGGAGGAGCCGGCGGATGCCTTCGACGCGCTGTCCACGCTGGCCGCGCGCCAGCGCGAGCAGTCGGTCGCCCACGTGCGCAGCGCGGTGGCGCTGTCCGACGCCCAGCTCGAACGCCTCACCCGCACGCTGACCACCACCTACGGCCGTACCGTGACCGTGCACGTGGAGGTCGACCCCGCGCTGACGGGAGGGCTCGTCGTGCAGGTGGGCGACGAGGTCATCGACGGCAGCGTGGCCGGGCGCCTCGACGCCCTCCGCCGGAGGCTGGCCGGCTGAGCCCGCACCGCCCCCCGACGAGCACGTGCCCTTCCGAACACGAGACACCGAGAGCAGGACTGACATGGCGGAGCTGACGATCTCCTCCGACGAGATCCGCAGTGCGATCGAGAGCTACACCGCGAGCTACACGCCGGAGGCCTCCCGCGAGGAGGTCGGCGTGGTGACCGACACCGGCGACGGCATCGCGCACATCTCCGGGCTCCCGTCCGCGATGAGCAACGAGCTGCTGGAGTTCCCCGGCGGCATCCGTGGCGTGGCCCTCAACCTCGAGTCGCGCGAGATCGGCGCGGTCATCCTCGGCAACTACGAGGGCATCGAGGAGGGCCAGGAGGTCCGCCGCACCGGCGCCGTCCTCTCCGTCCCCGTCGGCGACGGCTTCCTCGGTCGCGTGGTCGATCCCCTGGGTCGCCCCATCGACGAGCTCGGTGACATCGAGTCCACCGAGGAGCGGGCCCTGGAGCTTCAGGCCGCCTCGGTGCTCGAGCGCCAGCCGGTGAAGCAGCCGATGCAGACCGGGATCAAGGCCATCGACGCCATGACACCGATCGGCCGCGGCCAGCGCCAGCTCATCATCGGCGACCGCAAGACCGGCAAGACCGCGGTCTGCGTGGACACGATCATCAACCAGAAGGACGCCTGGGCCACGGGTGACCCGGAGCAGCAGGTCCGCTGCATCTACGTCGCCATCGGTCAGAAGGGTTCCACCATCGCGGGTATCAAGACCGCGCTGGTCGAGGCCGGTGCGATGGACTACACCACGATCGTCGCGGCCCCCGCGTCCGACTCGGCCGGCTTCAAGTGGCTCGCGCCGTACGCGGGCTCTGCCATCGGCCAGCACTGGATGTACCAGGGCAAGCACGTCCTCATCGTCTTCGACGACCTGACCAAGCAGGCCGAGGCGTACCGGACCATCTCCCTGCTGCTGCGTCGCCCGCCGGGCCGCGAGGCCTACCCCGGTGACGTGTTCTACCTGCACTCGCGCCTGCTCGAGCGCTGCGCGAAGCTCTCCGACGAGCTCGGTGCCGGCTCGATGACGGGCCTGCCCATCATCGAGACCAAGGCCAACGACGTCTCGGCCTACATCCCCACCAACGTCATCTCCATCACCGACGGGCAGTGCTTCCTGGAGTCCGACCTGTTCAACCAGGGCGTGCGACCGGCCGTCAACGTCGGGATCTCGGTCTCCCGCGTCGGTGGCTCGGCCCAGGTGAAGGGCATGAAGAAGGTGTCCGGCTCGCTCCGGCTGGACCTGGCGCAGTACCGGGAGCTGGAGGCCTTCTCGGCGTTCGCCTCCGACCTCGACGCCGCGTCCAAGGCCCAGCTCGACCGTGGTGCCCGTCTGGTGGAGCTGCTCAAGCAGGGCCAGTACGCGCCCGTTCCGGTCGAGGAGCAGATCGTCGTGATCTACCTCGGCAGCGAGGGCTACATGGACTCGGTGCCCGTCGGCGACGTCCGCCGCTTCGAGAAGGAGCTCCTGGAGCACCTGCGCCGCAGCGACGACGACGTGCTCGGTGAGGTCCGCTCGACCAAGGTCCTCGACGACGACAACATCGAGCGCCTGGTCCGCCAGGTCAACGACTTCAAGTCCCAGTTCACCGCGTCCGACGGGTCGTCGGTCGTGGTGAACGAGGCGGAGGCCGAGACGATGGACGCCGACGAGGTCGGCCAGGAGCAGGTCTCCGTCACCAAGCCGCGACCCGCGGGGAAGTGACCCCCCTGACATGCCTGCCCAGCTGAGAGAGCTGCGTCAACGGATCCGCTCGGTCAACTCGACGAAGAAGATCACCAAGGCGCAGGAGCTCATCGCCACGTCGCGGATCACCCGGGCCCAGGCCCGGGTGGCCGCCGCGCGTCCGTACTCGGTGGAGATCACCGCCGTGCTGTCCGCCCTGGCCAGTGCCGCGTCCTCCCTCGACCACCCGTTGCTGAACGACCGGGCCAACCCCACCCGGGCCGCGGTCCTCATCGTGACGAGCGACCGCGGCATGTGCGGTGGCTACAACTCCAACGTCCTTCGCGCGGCCGAAGAGCTCCAGCAGCTTCTCCGCAGCGAGGGCAAGGAGCCGGTGCTCTACGTCCTCGGCCAGAAGGGCGTGAGCTTCTACGGCTTCCGGGACCGCACGGTCGCGGGCTCGTGGACGGGCTTCTCGCAGCAGCCGGCCTACTCCGACGCGGCCGAGGCCAGCCAGCAGATGGTGGCTGCGTTCCTCGCCGGGTCCGACGACACGGTCGACGGTGGTGGCGCGGACGGTGTCCAGGGCGTCGACGAGCTGCACATCGTCTACACGCAGTTCGAGTCGATGTTGACCCAGACCCCGGTCGTGCGTCGGATGGCGCCGCTGGAGGTCACCTACGCCGATGATGTCGAGGCACCCACGGAGGGTGAGGGCGGCGAGGTCGTCGTGCCCGCCGCGCAGGGTCCCCAGCCGGGCTACGAGTTCGAGCCCAGCCCGGAGACGCTGCTCGGGGCGCTGCTGCCGAAGTACATCGGCACCCGGATCTACGCCGCACTGCTGGACGCCGCGGCGTCGGAGTCGGCGGCACGACGCACGGCGATGAAGGCGGCGACGGACAACGCCAACGAGCTGGTGCGCACGCTGAGCCGGGAGGCCAACCAGGCCCGCCAGGCTCAGATCACCCAGGAGATCAGCGAGATCGTCGGTGGCGCGGACGCGCTGTCCGCGGGCGCGGAAGACGAGTGAGGGAAACACTGACATGACTGCAGCAACCACCCACGAGGCCGACAGCACCGCTGCCGCGGACCGCGCAGGGCGCGTCGTCCGGGTCATCGGCCCTGTCGTCGACGTCGAGTTCCCCCGGGGCGCGATCCCCGAGCTGTTCAACGCGCTGCACGCGGAGATCGTGCTGTCCACGGTCGCCAAGAGGCTGACCCTGGAGGTGGCACAGCACCTGGGCGACAACCTGGTGCGCACCATCTCCATGCAGCCCACCGACGGCCTCGTCCGCGGCGCCGAGGTCACCGACACCGGCGGGCCGATCTCCGTGCCCGTCGGCGACGTCGTCAAGGGGCACATCTTCAACGCCCTCGGTGACTGCCTGGACGCCCCCGGCACCGGCCGCGACGGCGAGCAGTGGGGCATCCACCGCAAGCCTCCCGCGTTCGCGCAGCTGGAGGGCAAGACGGAGATCCTCGAGACCGGGATCAAGGTCATCGACCTGCTGACCCCGTACGTGCAGGGCGGGAAGATCGGCCTGTTCGGCGGGGCCGGCGTGGGCAAGACCGTCCTCATCCAGGAGATGATCCGACGGGTCGCCCAGGAGTTCGGTGGTGTGTCGGTGTTCGCCGGGGTCGGCGAGCGCACCCGCGAGGGCAACGACCTCATCGAGGAGATGACCGAGTCCGGCGTCATCGAGCAGACCGCCTTGGTCTTCGGCCAGATGGACGAGCCGCCCGGCACGCGCATGCGCGTCGCGCTCTCGGCGCTCACCATGGCGGAGTACTTCCGCGACGTGAAGAACCAGGACGTCCTGCTCTTCATCGACAACATCTTCCGCTTCACGCAGGCCGGTTCCGAGGTCTCCACGCTGCTCGGCCGGATGCCGTCCGCGGTGGGCTACCAGCCCACCCTGGCCGACGAGATGGGCGAGCTCCAGGAGCGCATCACCTCCACCCGCGGCAACTCCATCACGTCGCTGCAGGCCATCTACGTCCCCGCCGACGACTACACCGACCCGGCGCCGGCCACCACGTTCGCCCACCTGGACGCGACCACGGAGCTCTCCCGAGCGATCACCCAGAAGGGCATCTACCCGGCCGTTGACCCGCTGAGCTCCACCTCGCGGATCCTGGACCCGATGATCGTGGGCGAGGAGCACTACCGCGTCTCGCAGGAGGTCATCCGGATCCTGCAGCGCTACAAGGAGCTCCAGGACATCATCGCGATCCTGGGCATGGACGAGCTCGCCGAGGAGGACAAGGTCCTCGTCGGTCGGGCCCGTCGACTGGAGCGCTACCTCGGCCAGAACTTCTTCGTCGCGAAGCAGTTCACCGGTCAGGACGGTTCGTACGTGCCGCTCAAGGACACCGTCGAGGCCTTCGACAAGGTGACCAAGGGCGAGTACGACCACCTGCCCGAGCAGGCGTTCTTCTCCACCGGTGGTCTCGACGACGTCGAGGCCAACGCCAAGAAGCTCGCCGGCAAGTGAGGGACTGAGCCGTGGCAGATCAGTCAGGGGCGCGGTCCATGAACGTCCAGCTCGTCGCCGTGGAGCGTCGCCTGTGGTCAGGTGAGGCCACCATGGTGGTCGCCCAGACCACAGAGGGAGAGATCGGGATCCTGCCCGGTCACGAACCGCTGCTCGGCCAGCTCGTCGAGGGCGGCACCGTCGCGGTGACCACCACCGACGGTGAGCGGATCGTGGCCGCGGTGCACGGTGGGTTCCTGTCGGTGACGGCGCAGTCCGTGTCCGTGCTCGCCGAGTCGGCCGACCTGTCCGGTGAGATCGACGTCGAGGCCGCCCGCAGCGCGTTGCGGGACGCCGGTGACGACGCCGGGGCCGCCGCGGTGGCCCAGGGACGGATCCGCGCCGTCGAGCGCGCGTAGATCGTCCGCGGCCGGAGCGACAGGAGGCGGCGGGGAGTGCACCTGGCAGAGGTTCTCTTGCTGGCGGTCGCGTCCCTCGCCGCCTCCTTCGTCGTCCACCGCGTCCAGCTCCTGCGCAGGGGCGGTACCGAGGTGGTGCTGCGCACGCTCCCGTCCGGCAGGGGGGCGGGCTGGCGCCACGGCGTCCTGCGCTACCGCGAGGACGAGGCGGTGTTCTTCCGCGTGGCGAGCGTCCGCCCCGGGTCTGACCGCACCGTCCCGCGCCGGACCCTGGAGCTGCTGGACCGGCGCAGCCCGGACGAATCAGAGCTCGACGTGCTGCCGGCCGGGTGCACGGTCGTGCGCTTCCGGGTGGGCGGGAGCGAGTCGGAGATCGCGCTCGGCGGCGGGGCGCTGACGGCCTTCCTGTCCTGGGTGGAGTCCAGCCCCCCGAACCGCGCGCGGCGCCGGGGTCCGGGCGCGGACGACTCCTAGACCGCGTCCGGGGTGGCGTCCTCGTGACCGCCTCCGGGGACCCACAGCACGTCACCGCCCGGGTTCGCGAGACGCCCGAGGATGAACAGCAGGTCGGAGAGCCGGTTGAGGTACGTGGCTGCGAGGGCGTTCGTGTCGTGCGGAGACGCGGTCACCTGGGCCCACGCCGCACGCTCGGCGCGCCGGGCGACGGTCCGCGCGACGTGCAGCAGCGCTGCGGCCGGGGTCCCGCCGGGCAGGATGAACGACGTCAGCGGGTCGAGCTTCTCGTTGAGCTCGTCGCACCAGGCCTCGAGCCGGTCGACGTAGGGCTGGGTCACGCGCAGCGGCGGGTACTTCGGGTCCGGGACCACGGGAGTCGCGAGGTCCGCCCCGACGTCGAACAGGTCGTTCTGCACCTGCCGCACGACGTCGGTGAGCCCGGGGTCGAGCTGGCCCATCGCGACGACCACGCCGAGTGCGGCGTTCGTCTCGTCGACATCGGCGTAGGCAACCAGCCGGGGGTCGTTCTTGGACACCCTGGAGAAGTCGCTGAGCCCCGTCGTCCCGTCGTCGCCGGTCCGGGTGTAGATCCTCGTCAGGTGCACGGCCATGTCGGCGAACGTACCGCCGCCGGGCCGGGTCCCGCCCGCCGGACGGGATAGTGTCGGCGTCCGTGAGCGAGCACTTCCGGGTGACCGGTGGAGGACGGCTGTCGGGCGAGGTCCACGTCGGAGGGGCGAAGAACAGCGTCCTGAAGCTCATGGCGGCGGCGTTGCTGGCCGAGGGCACCACGACCATCACGAACTGCCCGGACATCCTCGACGTGCCCCTGATGGCGGAGGTGCTCCGGGGTCTCGGCTGCACTGTGCAACTCGACGGCACCACCGCCCGGATCACCACCCCTGCCGACCTCAGCCACCACGCCGACTTCCCGGCCATGGGCAAGCTGCGCGCCTCGGTGTGCGTCCTCGGCCCGCTGGTGGCGCGGTGCCGTCGCGCGGTCGTGGCCCTGCCGGGCGGGGACGCGATCGGGTCCCGACCGCTGGACATGCACCAGGCGGGGCTGCGCCAGCTGGGTGCGAGCAGCAGCATCGAGCACGGTTGTGTCGTCGCCGAGGCCGAGGGACTGCACGGCGCAGAGGTGTGGCTGGACTTCCCGTCGGTGGGGGCGACGGAGAACATCCTCATGGCGGCCGTGCTCGCCGAGGGGACCACCACCATCGACAACGCCGCACGGGAGCCGGACATCGTCGACCTCTGCCAGCTGCTGAACGAGATGGGCGCGCGGGTCGAGGGTGCGGGCTCGTCGACGCTGACGATCACCGGCGTCGCGACGCTGCACCCCACCCAGCACGAGGTCATCGGCGACCGCATCGTCGCCGCCACCTGGGGGATCGCTGCGGTGATGACCGTCGGGGACGTGACGGTCCACGGGGTCGACCCGGCCCACCTGCACCTGGTGCTGCAGAAGCTCCGGGGCGCCGGTGCCGAGGTGACGACCGACGGTCAGAGCTTCCGGGTCCGCCAGGAGCGGCGGCCCAGGGCGGTGGACTTCGTGACGCTGCCGTTCCCCGGGTTCCCCACCGACCTGCAGCCGATGGCGATCGGGCTCGCCGCCATCAGCGAGGGCACGTCGATGATCACCGAGAACGTCTTCGAGGCCAGGTTCAGGTTCGTGGAGGAGATGGTCCGGCTGGGGGCCGACGCGCGGACCGACGGCCACCACGCCGTGGTGCGTGGCGTCCCGCGGTTGTCCAGCGCTCCGGTGTGGGCGTCGGACATCAGAGCCGGTGCCGGACTGGTGCTGGCCGCCCTCTGCGCGGAGGGCACCACCGAGGTGTGGGACGTCTTCCACATCGACCGTGGGTACCCGCGCTTCGTGGAGAACCTGCAGCGGCTCGGGGGCGACATCGAGCGGGTGGGGGCTCCACCGCGGGTCAGTCCAGGGAGTGACGGCTGAGCACCGTGCGGGCGTCGGCCTCGTCGGCCGGGAACACCAGCACCCGGTAGCCGCCGGCGTCACCGCGCGAGACGGTGGCGCGGACGCCGGACTCGGCGAGTCGGCGGCGCAGCACCGAGGCGGCATCGACGCTCGGGACCACGCTCACCTGTCGCAGCAGACCGTCGCCCTCACCGTGGGTGTTCGGACCGGTCTTGGAGGTCCCGAAGGTCCAGTAGAGCAAGAACGCCAGCAGTCCCAGCAGCGCTGGGGCGAGGACGAGCTCCGAGGGACCCACCCGCACATGGTGCGCCACGGGCCGCGGCCCGGCCAGCGGAGGTTGTGAGCAAGTGCACGGGGAGGGCGGGGTACCGGCCAGTACGCTCAGCCGGCATCTCGTCACCGACGACGGAGGTCTCCGTGCCGTACCCCACCGACCGTGAGCGCGACCGCCCCTGGGTGATGCGCACCTACGCCGGGCACTCGTCCGCCGCGGCCTCGAACGCCTTGTTCCGGCGCAACCTGGCCAAGGGCCAGACGGGGTTGTCGGTGGCCTTCGACCTCCCGACGCAGACCGGCTATGACCCCGACGACGAGCTGGCCAGGGGCGAGGTCGGCAAGGTGGGGGTCCCGCTGACCCACCTGGGGGACATGCGTGCGCTGTTCGACCAGATCCCGCTGGCCGAGGCGAACACGTCGATGACGATCAACGCGCCAGCGATGTGGCTGCTGGCGCTGTACCAGGTGGTGGCCGAGGAGCAGGCGCAGGCATCGGGCCTGGACCGCGAGACCGTGCTGGCGACCCTCGCGGGCACCACCCAGAACGACATCATCAAGGAGTACCTGTCGCGGGGGACCTACGTCTTCCCGCCAGGTCCCAGCTTGCGGCTGATCACCGACATGGTGGCCTACTCGGTGACGGCGATCCCGAGGTGGAACCCGATCAACATCTGCAGCTACCACCTCCAGGAGGCGGGCGCGACGCCGGTGCAGGAGGTGTCCTACGCGCTCTGCACGGCCATCGCGGTGCTGGACTCGGTCCGCGACTCCGGCCAGGTGCCGCCCGAGCGCTTCGGCGACGTCGTCGGACGCATCTCGTTCTTCGTCAACGCCGGCCTCCGGTTCGTCGAGGAGATGTGCAAGATGCGTGCGTTCTCCCAGCTGTGGACGGAGCTGGTGGCGGAGCGGTACGGGGTGAGCGACGCGAAGCAGGCGCGCTTCCGCTACGGGGTGCAGGTCAACTCGCTGGGCCTGACCGAGGCGCAGCCCGAGAACAACGTCCAGCGGATCGTGCTCGAGATGCTCGCGGTCACCCTGTCGCGGGACGCGCGGGCACGTGCGGTCCAGCTGCCCGCCTGGAACGAGGCGCTCGGGCTGCCGCGCCCGTGGGACCAGCAGTGGGCGTTGCGCATGCAGCAGGTGCTCGCGTTCGAGACCGACCTGCTGGAGTACGAGGATCTCTTCGCGGGCAGCCACGTGGTCGAGCGCGCGGTGGCGGACATCGTGGACGGTGCCCGTGCGGAGATCGACCGCGTGCAGGCCATGGGCGGCGCCGTCGCCGCCGTGGAGACCGGGTACATGAAGTCGGCCCTCGTGTCCTCGCTCGCGGAGCGTCGTCGGCGCATGGAGTCCGGGGACGACGTAGTGGTGGGGGTGAACCGGTTCGACGGATCGGAGCCGAGCCCGCTGCAGGCGGAGGGGGCCGGGGCGATCGAGGTCGTGGACCCGGCCGTCGAGGCGGCTGCCGTGGCCGCGGTGCAGTGCTGGCGCGCAGGTCGCGACCCGATCCGGGTGGAGGAGGCCCTCCGCGCTCTGCGGGACGCTGCCGGGACCGATGCCAACCTGGTCGGGGCCAGCGTCGTGTGCGCCCGAGCGGGGGTGACCACGGGGGAGTGGGCGGGTGCCCTGCGCGAGGTGTTCGGCGAGTACCGGGCGCCGACCGGGGTCTCGGCCGCCTCCGGGGGCGGGGACCCCGGCAGCGAGATCGCTCGGGTCCGGGAGAACGTCCGCGTGGCCGGTGAGCAGGTGGGCGGGCGGCTGCGGATGCTCGTGGGCAAGCCGGGCCTGGACGGGCACTCGAACGGAGCCGAGCAGATCGCCGTCCGCGCACGGGACTGCGGCTTCGAGGTGGTGTACCAGGGGATCCGGCTGACGCCGGCTCAGATCGTCTCCGCCGCGGTGCAGGAGGGCGTCCACGTGGTGGGGCTGTCGGTGTTGTCGGGGTCACACATGGAGGTCGTCCCCGCGGTCGTCGAAGGGCTCGCTGCCGCCGGGGCGGGCGACGTGCCCGTCGTGGTGGGCGGGATCATCCCCCCGGAGGACGCCGCCGCACTCCTGCGCAGAGGCGTGAGCAGGGTGTTCACCCCGAAGGACTACTCGATGACCGACATCATGGACGAGATCGTGACCGTGGTCGTGAACGCTCACACACCGTGAGCCGGGCGGGCTGTCCCACCGCCCCGGGAGCGTGACCAGGCGATTTGTGTTCCGGGGGTCCACCCCGTAGCTTTCTCCATGCACCGCACGACAGAGTGCGAACACGGTGGCCCTGGAGCCACGAAGTTCGCCCATCGACGTAGGTGCCACCCAGTTCGGAAGCTCGGAGCAATGCTCCGTGCCGGGCCAAGGTGCGAGACGGGCGGAGTTGCACTCCGCGGGCCGGATCGGGTAGGTTTGAGAGGTTGCCCCAGCGGGGCCGGGCGAACGGTCCGGATCCGAGGGTGTGCGTGTGTTCTTTGAGAACTCAACAGTGTGCCGATGATTGTCAGTGCCAATTGTTTGGATTTGGCTCTTGCGCATCTTTTGGGGTGTGTGGGGGTTGCTAGTTGAGTTTTAAGTGCAGTGATTGTTCTCTTCGAGAACTTACGGAGAGTTTGATCCTGGCTCAGGACGAACGCTGGCGGCGTGCTTAACACATGCAAGTCGAGCGGTAAGGCCCTTCGGGGTACACGAGCGGCGAACGGGTGAGTAACACGTGGGTGACCTGCCCTCCACTCTGGGATAAGCCTGGGAAACTGGGTCTAATACCGGATATGACCACATGTCGCATGGTGTGTGGTGGAAAGCTTTATGTGGTGGGGGATGGACCCGCGGCCTATCAGCTTGTTGGTGGGGTAATGGCCTACCAAGGCGACGACGGGTAGCCGGCCTGAGAGGGCGACCGGCCACACTGGGACTGAGACACGGCCCAGACTCCTACGGGAGGCAGCAGTGGGGAATATTGCACAATGGGCGAAAGCCTGATGCAGCGACGCCGCGTGAGGGATGACGGCCTTCGGGTTGTAAACCTCTTTCAGCAGGGACGAAGCGAGAGTGACGGTACCTGCAGAAGAAGCACCGGCCAACTACGTGCCAGCAGCCGCGGTAATACGTAGGGTGCGAGCGTTGTCCGGAATTACTGGGCGTAAAGAGCTCGTAGGCGGTTTGTCACGTCGGCTGTGAAAACCCATCGCTCAACGGTGGGCTTGCAGTCGATACGGGCTGACTTGAGTACTGCAGGGGAGACTGGAATTCCTGGTGTAGCGGTGAAATGCGCAGATATCAGGAGGAACACCGGTGGCGAAGGCGGGTCTCTGGGCAGTAACTGACGCTGAGGAGCGAAAGCGTGGGTAGCGAACAGGATTAGATACCCTGGTAGTCCACGCCGTAAACGGTGGGTGCTAGGTGTGGGTTTCCTTCCACGGGATCCGTGCCGTAGCTAACGCATTAAGCACCCCGCCTGGGGAGTACGGCCGCAAGGCTAAAACTCAAAGGAATTGACGGGGGCCCGCACAAGCGGCGGAGCATGTGGATTAATTCGATGCAACGCGAAGAACCTTACCTGGGTTTGACATACACCGGAAACACTCAGAGATGGGTGCCCCGCAAGGTCGGTGTACAGGTGGTGCATGGCTGTCGTCAGCTCGTGTCGTGAGATGTTGGGTTAAGTCCCGCAACGAGCGCAACCCCTGTCCTGTGTTGCCAGCACGTTATGGTGGGGACTCGCAGGAGACTGCCGGGGTCAACTCGGAGGAAGGTGGGGACGACGTCAAGTCATCATGCCCCTTATGTCCAGGGCTTCACACATGCTACAATGGCCGGTACAGAGGGCTGCTAAGCCGCGAGGTGGAGCGAATCCCTTAAAGCCGGTCTCAGTTCGGATCGGGGTCTGCAACTCGACCCCGTGAAGTCGGAGTCGCTAGTAATCGCAGATCAGCAACGCTGCGGTGAATACGTTCCCGGGCCTTGTACACACCGCCCGTCACGTCACGAAAGTCGGTAACACCCGAAGCCAGTGGCCCAACCCTTGTGGAGGGAGCTGTCGAAGGTGGGATCGGCGATTGGGACGAAGTCGTAACAAGGTAGCCGTACCGGAAGGTGCGGCTGGATCACCTCCTTTCTAAGGAGCTCACAGCGCCTGTCGGTGTCCATCGCGTCCAGTACCAGCTGTGCTCACCTCTCGGGGTGGGTGGTGGCAGGGAACGGGTGGTGGGCTTGAGTGCAGGATGTGGCCCCGTTCGCAGGCGTTCGTCTTGCGCGGGGTTCGCTCATGGGTGGAACGCTGACACGTCCCGGCATCGTCTTCTGGCCCTGTGTGGTCGGGGGGTGGTGGTGGGCATCGGTGCACTGTTGGGTCCTGAGAGAACACACGCTTGGTTGGGTGTGTCTCTTGGTTGCGGGCTCCTGCAGCCGGCCACATCAGCTTGTCGTCTCCCGCGTGTCGCCTTCGGGTGGTGGTGTGGGTGTGGTGGGTGTTGGTGGCGGTGTGTGTGGGGGTTTCCCGTGTGTTGTTTGAGAACTGCACAGTGGACGCGAGCATCTTTGTGGCCAAGTTTGTAAGGGCGCACGGTGGATGCCTTGGCACCAGGAGCCGATGAAGGACGTAGGAGGCTGCGATAAGCCTCGGGGAGCTGTCAACCGAGCTGTGATCCGAGGATGTCCGAATGGGGAAACCCGGCCCCAGTGATGTGGGGTCACCCTCACCTGAACACATAGGGTGAGTGGAGGGAACGTGGGGAAGTGAAACATCTCAGTACCCACAGGAAGAGAAAACAACAGTGATTCCGTGAGTAGTGGCGAGCGAAAGCGGAAGAGGCCAAACCATGGGTGTGTGATAGCTGGCAGGCGTTGCACTCGTGGGGTTGTGGGACTCAACGTACCGGGACTGCTGTACCGGTGGAGAGTAAGAAAGTGATGTGGTTAGCGGAAGTCGCCTGGGATGGCGTGGCGTAGAGGGTGAGACTCCCGTACGCGAAAACCTGTCACCTCTCTTGTTGAGCACCCAAGTAGCAGCGAGCCCGTGAAATTCGCTGTGAATCTGTCGGGACCACCCGATAAGCCTGAATACTCCCTGGTGACCGATAGCGGACTAGTACCGTGAGGGAAAGGTGAAAAGTACCCCGGGAGGGGAGTGAAATAGTACCTGAAACCGTGCGCTTACAATCCGTCGGAGCTTTCGCACACCTTGTGTGTGGGGGGTGACGGCGTGCCTTTTGAAGAATGAGCCTGCGAGTTAGTGGTACGTGGCGAGGTTAACCCGTCGTGGGGTAGCCGTAGCGAAAGCGAGTCCGAACAGGGCGAATCAGTCGCGTGCTCTAGACCCGAAGCGGAGTGATCTACCCATGGCCAGGGTGAAGCGACGGTAAGACGTCGTGGAGGCCCGAACCCACTTAGGTTGAAAACTGAGGGGATGAGCTGTGGGTAGGGGTGAAAGGCCAATCAAACTCCGTGATAGCTGGTTCTCCCCGAAATGCATTTAGGTGCAGCGTCGCGTGTTTCTCACCGGAGGTAGAGCTACTGGATGGTCTAGAGGGCCAACAAGCTTATCGAAACCAGCCAAACTCCGAATGCCGGTGAGTGAGAGCGCGGCAGTGAGACTGCGGGCGATAAGGTTCGTAGTCGAGAGGGAAACAGCCCAGATCACCGGCTAAGGCCCCTAAGCGTGTGCTAAGTGGGAAAGGATGTGGGGTCGCGAAGACAACCAGGAGGTTGGCTTAGAAGCAGCCACCCTTGAAAGAGTGCGTAATAGCTCACTGGTCAAGTGATCCTGCGCCGACAATGTAGCGGGGCTCAAGCACACCGCCGAAGCCGTGGCATTCACACTTGTGATTCACTTCTCCCTGCGGGGTGGGGTGCAGTCGTGTGGATGGGTAGGGGAGCGTCGTGCAGCCAGGGAAGCTCCGGAGTGATCCAGGGGTGGAGGCTGCACGAGTGAGAATGCAGGCATGAGTAGCGAAAGGGGAGTGAGAAACTCCCCCGCCGAATGACCAAGGGTTCCTGGGCCAGGTTAATCCGCCCAGGGTGAGTCGGGACCTAAGGCGAGGCCGACAGGCGTAGTCGATGGACAACGGGTTGATATTCCCGTACCCGTGTGAACGCGCCCATGGCGAACCCCGTGATGCTAACCGCCCGAAGCGCCTCGTAGCGCCGGCTTTCGAGCCGGTTGCGTGGGGTGTGGAGCGCGGGAACCGACCGGGTAGTAGCCAAGCGATGGGGTGACGCAGGAAGGTAGCCGCGCCAGTGAGTGGTAGTACTGGTGTAAGGACGTAGGGCGGGACACAGGCAAATCCGTGTCCCACGAAGCCTGAGATCTGATGCATAGCCGACTGAGGCGAATGTGGTGATCCTATGCTGCCGAGAAAAGCCTCTAGCGAGCTTTCACACGGCCCGTACCCCAAACCGACACAGGTGGTCAGGTAGAGAATACCAAGGCGATCGAGATAACTATGGTTAAGGAACTCGGCAAAATGCCCCCGTAACTTCGGGAGAAGGGGGGCCATGGCATGTGACGCTCTTCTCGGGCTGAGCGTGTTGTGGCCGCAGAGACCAGTGGGAAGCGACTGTTTACTAAAAACACAGGTCCGTGCGAAGTCGTAAGACGATGTATACGGACTGACGCCTGCCCGGTGCTGGAAGGTTAAGAGGACCGGTCAATCACTTCGGTGGTGAAGCTGAGAATTTAAGCCCCAGTAAACGGCGGTGGTAACTATAACCATCCTAAGGTAGCGAAATTCCTTGTCGGGTAAGTTCCGACCTGCACGAATGGCGTAACGACTTCCCAGCTGTCTCAACCATAGACTCGGCGAAATTGCAGTACGAGTAAAGATGCTCGTTACGCGCGGCAGGACGGAAAGACCCCGGGACCTTCACTACAGCTTGGTATTGGTGTTCGGTTCGGCTTGTGTAGGATAGGTGGGAGACTGTGAAGCGGCCACGCTAGTGGTGGTGGAGTCGCCGTTGAAATACCACTCTGGTCGAATTGGATGTCTAACCTCGGTCCGTGATCCGGATCAGGGACAGTGCCTGGTGGGTAGTTTAACTGGGGCGGTTGCCTCCCAAAATGTAACGGAGGCGCCCAAAGGTTCCCTCAGCCTGGTCAGCAATCAGGTGTTGAGTGCAAGTGCACAAGGGAGCTTGACTGTGAGACTGACAGGTCGAGCAGGGACGAAAGTCGGGACTAGTGATCCGGCACCGGCAAGTGGAAGCGGTGTCGCTCAACGGATAAAAGGTACCCCGGGGATAACAGGCTGATCTTCCCCAAGAGTCCATATCGACGGGATGGTTTGGCACCTCGATGTCGGCTCGTCGCATCCTGGGGCTGGAGTAGGTCCCAAGGGTTGGGCTGTTCGCCCATTAAAGCGGCACGCGAGCTGGGTTTAGAACGTCGTGAGACAGTTCGGTCCCTATCCGCCGCGCGCGCAGGAAACTTGAGGAAGGCTGTCCCTAGTACGAGAGGACCGGGACGGACGAACCTCTGGTGTGCCAGTTGTCCCGCCAGGGGCACGGCTGGTTGGCTACGTTCGGAAGGGATAACCGCTGAAAGCATCTAAGCGGGAAGCTCGTTCCAAGATGAGGTTTCCCACCCCCTTGAGGGGGTAAGGCCCCCAGCAGACCACTGGGTTGATAGGCCGGAACTGGAAGCACCGCAAGGTGTGCAGGTGACCGGTACTAATAGGCCGAGGACTTACCACAAAGCTGCTACGCGTCCACTGTGCGGTATCTGAGACAACACACCGCACCACCCACCCTTCCCGGGGCCACCGGGTCGGGAGGGTGAGAAGTGTTGTCCCGCCTTGTTACGGTGGTCATAGCGGAGGGGAAACGCCCGGTCCCATTCCGAACCCGGAAGCTAAGCCCTCCAGCGCCGATGGTACTGCACTCGCCAGGGTGTGGGAGAGTAGGACACCGCCGAACACCATTCCCAGAAAGGGGACCCCACACGTTGGGGTCCCCTTTTCTGCGTTCACAGCACGAAGCGCTCCGTCCGTCGGCCACGACGGTGGGAACGCTGGCAGTGGATCCTCCGACGTCCTGCGCGTTCCCTGCGAGGGTCGTGCGCCGAGGGTGGTTGTGCCACCCTGACCGCCATGACACCGTCGCCGACGCCCGGCTCGTCCCCTCTCGTCCTTGTCCAGGAACGGGGGCCGCACACGACGATCACGCTCGCGTGTCCGGAGCGGCGCAACGCGTTGTCGGAGCAGATGTTGTCCGAGCTGTTGGCGGCCCTCACCTCGGTGGGTACATCGGCTGCGACGGGCATCGTCCTCGCGGCCCAGGGGTCGGTGTTCTCGGCCGGCCACGACTTCGCGGACGTGCACGCGCGTGACGAGGGCGGTGTCGAGGACCTGCTCGAGCTCTGCACCCGGGTCATGCGCACCGTGGAGTCGGTGCCGCAGGTCGTCGTGGCCAGGGTCCAGGGGCTGGCCACGGCTGCGGGCTGCCAGCTGGTGGCGTCCTGCGACCTGGCGGTGGCCGCCGTCTCGGCCGGGTTCGCGCTGCCCGGTGGCAAGGGTGGTTGGTTCTGCCACACCCCGGCGGTTCCGGTGGCGCGCTCGGTGGGACGCAAGCGCCTCATGGAGATGGCGCTGACCGGGGACGTGGTGGGCGCGCAGCAGGCGGCGGAGTGGGGTCTGGTCAACTACGCGGTGCCGGACGCCGAGCTCGACTCCGCCGTGAGCGGGCTCCTGGAGCGGGCGACGCGTGGCAGCGTGGTCTCCAAGGCACTGGGCAAGCAGACGCTGTACGGCCAGCTCGACCGGCCCGAGGACGAGGCCTACGTCATCGCGGTCGCCGCCATGGCCCGCTCGTCCCAGCTGCCGGACGCGGTCGAGGGCCGGGCGTCCTTCCTGGAGAAGCGTTCACCCGCCTGGCTGTGACCGCTGGCGCTCGTGCAGCAGCAGGAGTGCGTAGGCGGCGAGGGACTGTGAGTCGCTCACGCGTCCCTGGCGCACCGCATCGTCGAGGGCCGCGCGCGTCCACCACGCAGAACGCATGTCCTGCTCCTCGAGCTCCCGCTCGGGCGGCCCGGCCGTGAGATCGGTGGCGAGGAAGACGTTGCCGCGCTGGCTGCTCATCCCGGGGGCCACGTCGAGGGTGCCCAGCGCGACGAGCGTGCCCGCGCGCAGGCCCGTCTCCTCCTGCAGCTCACGTCGGGCGAGCTCGGCCGGCTCCAGCTCCTCACGACCGGGAGCCGTGCCCTGCGGGAACTCCCAGCGGCGGGCGCCGAGCGGGTAGCGGAACTGCTCCACCATGTGGACGCGGTCTTCGTCTGCGGCGATGACGAGGGCGTAGGTCGGCTTGTCGACCACTCCGTAGGTCCCGGTCGACCCGTCGTCCCGCCGGAACGTGTCCTCCCGCACGGTCATCCAGGGGTTCTCGTACACCGGCCGACTGCTGAGGGCGTCCACGCCCTGAGCCTGCCCTAGGGTGGCGCGGTGCGTCTCGTCATCGCGGAGTGCCAGGTCGACTACGTCGGGCGGCTCAAGGCCCACCTCCCGCTCGCGCGGCGGTTGTTGCTGGTGAAGGCCGACGGGTCGGTGAGCATCCACGCCGACGACCGTGCGTACAAGCCGCTGATGTGGATGAGTCCCCCGTGCTGGACCGTCGAGGAGGCCGGCACCTGGACGGTCACCAACAAGGCCGGTGAGCAGCTCGTCATCTCGATGGACGACGTCCTCAGCGACAGCAGCCACACGCTGGGCGTGGACCCGGGGCTGGTCAAGGACGGGGTGGAGGCCCACCTGCAGGTCCTGCTGGCCGAGCACGTGCAGACCCTGGGCGCGGGGTTCACCCTGGTCCGTCGGGAGTACCCCACCGCGATCGGTCCGGTGGACCTGCTGTGCCGCGACCCCGCGGGCGCCAGCGTCGCGGTGGAGATCAAGCGTCGCGGGGACATCGACGGCGTGGAGCAGCTCACCCGGTACCTGGAGCTGCTCAACCGGGACCCGCTGCTGGCGCCGGTGACGGGTGTCTTCGCTGCCCAGCAGATCAAGCCGCAGGCCCGCACGCTCGCCACGGACCGCGGGATCCGGTGCGTGACCGTGGACTACGAGGCGCTGCGGGGTGCGGAGACCACGGAGATGCGGCTGTTCTGACCGCGCCGCGTGTCCGTCGGGCGCCCGTGGTGTGATGGGCGCTCCCGGAGGAGGAACCATGACCCAGACCATCGCGCCACCCGTCGCCAGCACGTTCGACTCCCTCGACCCCCGCACGGGCACGGTCCTCGGGTCCTACCCGGTGCACACCGCCGACGACGTGGCGGCGGCCGTGCTGCGAGCCCGCAGGGGAGCGCAGCACTGGGCGGGGCTCACGGCCGGGGAGCGCCGCAGCCGGCTGCTCAGCTGGCGCTCGGTGCTCGCCCGCCGGGCCGACGAGCTGGCCGCTGTCATCTCGAGCGAGACCGGCAAGCCGCTGGACGACGCGCGCCTGGAGGTCACGCTCGTCATCGACCACGTGCACTGGGCCGCGCGCAACGCCGAGAAGGTCCTCGGGCGCACGGCCGTCTCGGTCGGGCTGATGATGGCGAACCAGCGCGCGACCGTCGAGCACAAGCCCGTCGGGGTCGTCGGTGTGATCGGCCCGTGGAACTACCCCGCGTTCACGCCCATGGGTTCCGTCGTGTATGCCCTGGCGGCCGGCAACGCGGTGGTGCTCAAGCCCAGCGAGCTCACCCCCGGGGTCGGCCGGTGGCTGGTGGAGTCCTTCGCCACCCCGTCCGGCAGCCCGGACGGCGCGCCCGTGCTGCAGCTGGTCACCGGGTTCGGCGAGACGGGCGCTGCTCTGTGCACGGCGGGGGTGGACAAGGTCGCCTTCACCGGGTCCACCCGCACGGCCAAGCGCGTGATGGCGGCGTGCGCGGAGACCCTCACCCCTGTGGTGCTCGAGTGCGGTGGCAAGGACGCCATGATCGTGGACGCGGACGCGGACCTCGAGGCGGCGGCTGACGCTGCGGTCTGGGGCGGCATGTCCAACAGCGGCCAGACCTGCATCGGCATGGAGCGGGTGTACGTGGTCGACGCGGTGCACGACCGGTTCGTCGAGCTCGTCGCAGCCAAGGCCCGCGCACTGCGCCCCGGTCCCACCGACCGCGCCTCCTACGGGCCCATGACCATGGCGTCACAGGTCGACGTGGTGAGGAGCCACGTGCAGGCCGCGCTCGAGGGTGGTGGTCGTGCGGTGGTCGGAGGCGCGGAGTCGGTTCGTGCGCCCTACGTGGACCCGGTGGTGCTGCTGGACGTGCCCGAGGACAACCTCGCCGTGACCGAGGAGACCTTCGGGCCCGTCCTGGTGGTCAACCGGGTCGCGGACGCCGACGAGGCCGTCGAGCGCGCCAACGGGGGCACCTACGGGCTGGGCGCCTCGGTGTTCGCGAAGGCACGCGGCGACGAGCTGGCCGGGCGGCTCCGGGTGGGCATGGTCGCGGTCAACAGCGTCATCTCCTTCGCCGCCATCGCCGAGGTGCCGTTCGGCGGGGTCGGCGACTCCGGCTTCGGGCGCATCCACGGGGCCGACGGGCTGCGCGAGTTCACCCGCACCCACAGCGTCGTCTCCCAGCGCTTCGCCCTGCCGGTCAAGCTCATGAGCTTCGACCGCGGCCCCCGGATGGCGGGACAGCTCGTCCGGGCGCTGAGGCTGACCAGGGGACGGCGACGCTGATCGGGTGCTCCCGGTCACGCCGGGAGCCCCTGCCGCGGTGCGCCGTGCGACCATCGGCGTCGTTACCCGTCGGTAGCGCGGATCACCGCGTCCGGCGGACCCTCGACGAAGCGGGAGACGACAGGTGGCACGCGAGTTCTCGACGATCGGTGTGGTCGGGCTGGGCACCATGGGTGCGGGCATCGCGGAGGTGTTCGCGCGCAGCGGCTTCGACGTGATCGCGGTCGAGACCGACGAGGCCGGGATCGCGCGGGGTCGGGGTCACCTCGAGCACTCCACCGGCCGCGCGGTGGCCCGCGGAAAGCTCGACGAGACCGAGCAGGCCGCCCTGCTCGGCCGCATCACGACCACCACCTCCCTCGAGGACCTCGCCGACGTGGACTTCGTCGTCGAGGCTGTGCCCGAGCGCCTGGAGCTCAAGGCCGCCGTGCTGAAGAAGCTCGACGAGGTGTGCCGGCCCGAGGTCGTGCTGGCCTCGAACACGTCCTCGCTCTCGGTCACCGAGCTCAGCGTCCAGACCGCCCGTCCCGGCAAGGTGGTCGGCGTGCACTTCTTCAACCCCGCGCCGGTGATGAAGCTGCTGGAGGTGGTCCGCACCGTGGTCACCGAGCCCGACGTGATCGAGGACGTGACCGCACTGGCGGAGAAGCTCGGCAAGTCGCCGGTGGTGATCGGTGACCGGGCGGGGTTCATCGCCAACGCCTTGCTCTTCGGCTACCTCAACCACGCCGTGCGCATGCTCGAGGCCAGCTACGCGAGCCGGGAGGACCTCGACGCCGGGATGAAGTTCGGCTGCGGCTACCCCATGGGACCGCTGGCCCTGATGGACCTCATCGGTCTCGACACCGCCTACGAGATCCTCGACACGATGTACCACCAGTCGCGCAACCGGCTGCACGCGCCCGCCCCGATGCTGAAGCAGATGATCACGGCGGGTCTGCTCGGCCGCAAGACCGGTCGCGGCTTCTACACCTACGCGGCCGCCGACTCGCAGGAGGTGGTGCCGGACGCCCTCACCCCGAGCGCGGCCACCGCGGACGGTGCCGTGCTGCGCCCCGTCCGCTCCGTCGGGGTCGTGGGCACCGGCACCATGGCTACGGGCATCGTCGAGGTGTTCGCCAAGGCGGGCTACGACGTCCTCGTGCGCGGGCGCAGCACGGCCAAGACCGAGGGTGCGGTGGCGGCCGTCCGACGCTCGCTGGACAAGGCCGTCAACCGCGGCAAGCTCGAGGAGGCGGACCGCGACGCCGCGCTGGCGCGGATCACGACCACCACGTCGCTGGAGGACTTCGCAACGGTGGACCTCGTGGTGGAGGCGATCGCCGAGGACCTCGAGGTGAAGCGGTCGACCTTCGCGACGCTGGACGAGGTGTGCAAGCCCGGTGCGATCCTGGCCACCACCACGTCCTCGCTCCCCGTGGTGGAGTGCGCCGCGGCCACCTCCCGGGCCGGCGACGTGGTCGGGCTGCACTTCTTCAACCCGGCCCCGGTGATGAAGCTCGTGGAGATCGTGCACACCATCGCCACCGACGCCGACGTGGTGGCCACCGCGAACCAGCTCTGCCGGGACCTGGGCAAGGTGCCGGTGACCTGCGGTGACCGCGCAGGGTTCATCGTCAACGCCCTGCTGTTCCCGTACCTCAACGACGCGGTGAGCATGCTCGAGGCGCACTACGCCACCGCCGACGACATCGACACGGCCATGAAGGTCGGCTGTGGCATGCCCATGGGGCCGTTCCAGCTGCTCGACGTCGTCGGGCTGGACGTCTCGCTGGCGATCCAGAAGACGCTCTACCTGGAGTTCCGCGAGGCAGGGTTCGCCCCCGCGCCGCTGCTGGAGCACCTGGTCACCTCCGGACGGCTGGGCCGCAAGACAGGCAAGGGCTTCCGGGACTACTCCTGAGGCGGCTGGGCACAGCACGCGCGCCTACTGTGCACGACCGTGCCGCGCCGTCGTCCTGACCGTCCCCGCCGGGGCACCGCTGCCCGACAGCCCTCGCCGACCGTCCCGGGGGAGGGAACGGGCTTCTCGCGCACGGAGGCCGGACCGGACGGCGAGGACTGGCAGGTGCGCACCGTGTCCGGTGCCCAGGCGGTGAAGACCTACCGGTGTCCGGGCTGCGACCACGAGATCGCCCCTCGGGTGGCCCACGTGGTGGCGTGGCCGAGCGCGGAGTTCGGGGGCGCCGACGAGCGCCGGCACTGGCACTCGGGCTGCTGGGCCGGGCGCGGACGACGCGGGCTCACCCGTCGCTGGAGCTGACGGCGGGGCGGGGCTCGGGGGAGGGCACCGGAGCATCGGGGACCGTCGGGCTCGGTGCGGTCTCCTCGGGCAGCAGCCCGAGCCGGTCGTGCGCGGTCGCGGCGAGCGCGGCCACGTCGGAGATCTGGTCGGCCACCCGCTGTCGCAGCTGCTGCATCTGCTGCACGCTCGTGGTGGCCGCGGCCACGCGGTGCTCGGACTGCTCCGTGGCGCGGGCGAGCCGGCGCTGGGCCTCGGTGGTGGCGTCGCGCACCCGGCGCTCGGCCTCGGCCTTGCTCGTGGACTCGGCCTGGTGCAGGGCGGTGAGCGCCTCCGAGCGCCGACTGCCCATGGCGAGCTCGAAGTCCTCCTCGACCTGGGTCCGCCGGGCAGCCGCGACGGCGTCGGCCCGGTCGCGCTCGACCGCCGCCGTCTCGACGGTGCGGGTGGCCTCGGCGCGGGCTGCGTCCATCGTGGCCGTGTGCTCGGCCTCCATGTCCGAGCGGCGCTGCTCCACCTCGGCGATGAGCTGGTCGAAGCGGGCGCGCAGCTCGGCGGCCTCCTGCTCGGCGACCGAGCGGACCTCCGCGGACTCCGCCTGCGCCCGGGCCCGGATGTCCGACGCCTCGTCCTGGGCGAGGCGCAGCATGCGCTGCAGCCGGTCGCTGAGCCCCTCGGTGTCGTTCGGCACGACGGCCAGACGATCAGCCTGCGAGCGCAGCGCCTCGATCTCCGAACGGGCCGCGTCCAGCTGGCTGGCGAGGTCGGCGGACTGCGACGCCGCCGCGTCGCGGTCCGCCGCCGTGACCCGCAGCTCGGCGTCCGCGCGCTCCAGGTGCTCGTCGACCTGCTCCTTGTCGTACCCCCTGCGGACGACGGGGAACGGCGAGGTCAGCGGTAGGAAGTCGGCGTCGGAGGACATGGCGCCCACGCTACCGGCCGGGTGACGCGCCGGACCGGTCCGCGCCGCGCCCGAGCCGGGTGGCGGCGCGGGCCACGGCTCAGACGCCCCGGAAGCGGTTGATGGCCGCGAGGTGCTTCTCCCGCTTCACCGTGTCCCGCACGCCCAGGCCCTCCTCGGGGGCCAGGCACAGCACGCCGACCTTGCCCTGGTGCAGGTTGCGGTGGACGTCGTAGGCGGCCTGGCCGACCTCGTCCATCGGGTACACGCGGGACAGCGTCGGGTGCACGAGCCCCTTGTCGATGAGCCGGTTGGCCTCGAAGGACTCGCGGTAGTTGGCGAAGTGCGAGCTGACGATCCGCTTGAGGTTCATCCACAGGTAGCGGTTGTCGTAGGAGTGCATGTACCCCGACGTGGAGGCGCAGGTGGCGATGACGCCGCCCTTGCGGGTGACGTAGACGCTCGCGCCGAAGGTCTCCCGGCCCGGGTGCTCGAAGACGATGTCCGGGTCCTCGCCGCCGGTGAGCTCACGGATCTTCTTGCCGAAGCGCTGCCACTCCTTGGGGTCCTGGGTGTGCTCGTCGGACCAGAAGCGGTACCCCTCGGCGTTGCGGTCGATGATCAGCTCCGCGCCCATGGCCCGGCAGACCTCGGCCTTCTCCGGGCTGGAGACGATGCAGACGGGGATCGCGCCGCCGTTGAGCGCCATCTGGGTGGCGTAGGAGCCGAGCCCGCCCGAGGCGCCCCAGATCAGGACGACGTCGCCCTGCTTCATGGCGGCACCGTTCTTGCTGACCAGCTGGCGGTAGGCGGTGGAGTTGACCAGCCCGGGGGAGGCGGCCTCCTCCCAGGTGAGGTGGTCGGGCTTGGGCATGAGCTGGTTGGACTTGACCAGCGCGAGGTGTGCGAGCCCGCCGAAGTTGGTCTCGAAGCCCCAGATGCGCTGCTGGTCGTCGAGCATCGTGTCGTTGTGGCCGTCGGGGCTCTCGAGCTCGACGGACAGGCAGTGGGCGACCACCTCGTCACCGGCCTTCCACCGGCTGACGCCCGGACCGGTGCGCAGCACGACGCCGGCGAGGTCGGAGCCGACGACGTGGTAGGGCAGGTCGTGGCGCTTGGTGAGGTCGTTGAGCTTGCCGTAGCGGGAGAGGAAGCTGAACGTGGAGACGGGCTCGAAGATCGACGTCCAGACCGTGTTGTAGTTGATGGAGCTGGCCATCACCGCGACGATCGCCTCGCCGGGACCGAGCTCGGGGACCGGGACGTCCTCCACGTGCAGCGACTCACGGGGGTCCTTGTCCCGGGTCTCGCGCCCGGCGAACATGTCGACCTCGTCCGCGTGGACGGTGACCGCCCGGTAGGTCTCGGGCAGCGGGATGTCGCCGATCGTCGCGAGCTCGTCGGCCTGGATCGCCTCGAGGATCTTCTGCACGTGCACGCACCTCCGTTGGTGTCTCGGGCGGTCCCGGTGTCGGCCGGGCCGCGAGTGCTCGGAGGCTACCCAGGAGTAACCCCCCGCGGGAGTGGTTGTGACGTGGTCCGGGTCACTCGGGCAGGTGACCTGGGTCCAGGAGGACGGTCGTCCGGGCGCGTTCCTGACGCTGCCAGCATCCACCCGCCACATTCACAGGTCGGTCTCAGCAGCGCCGGGCTCGCCGGGAGGACAGTGGGGGTTGCGCCGGTCAACGGTGCGTCGAGGAGGTACGGGTCATGGCGAAGACGGAGCAGGTCGTGGAGATCGTGCGGGACGGTGCGGTGCTGGTCGCCGGGGTGGTGCTCGTGCTGAGCACCCCGTGGCTGCCCGTGGCCGGGGACCGGGAGATCACCGGAGCGCTGCTGCTGCTCGGGCTGCTGCTGGCGGGCAGCGCGCTGTGGGCGATGGGCCTGGCGTCCCGGTCGAGCCACTGGACGCACGTGGTGCTGGGTCTCGTGCTGGTGGCCGCGCCGTGGTTGCTGGTCTACCCCTCCGGCGTCACCACCGCGGACGTGATCACCGTGGCCGCGGGAGCGGTGGCGCTGGTCGCCGGGCTGCTCGGGGTGCGGGAGCGCCGCGGCGCCGTGGCGCTCGCAGCCTGAGGCGGCCCCTCAGCGGGCGCTCGGTGCAGCCGGCTCGACCAGCTCGACGAGCACGCCGCCCGCGTCCTTGGGGTGCACGAAGTTCACCCTGGACCCGGCTGTGCCCCGCCGCGGGCTGTCGTAGAGCAGGCGCAGGCCCTTGTCGCGCAGCACCTGGGACACGGCCTCCACGTCTGTGACCCGGTAGGCCAGCTGCTGCAGCCCCGGGCCCGAGCGGTCCAGGAACTTCGCGATGGTCGAGGTCTCGTCCAGCGGGGCGAGCAGCTGGACCTGCGCGTTGCCGACGCCCACCATCGCCTCCTCCACGCCCTGCTCGGCGTTGGTCTCCCGGTGGGTGACCTCGAGGCCGAGCACGTCGCGGTACCAGGCGATCGCCACGTCGAGGTCGGGCACGGCGACGCCGACGTGGTCGATGGCGGTGACGAGCGCGGAGGGCAGCAGGGGCGTGGTCATGGCGTGCACGCTAGCGGCGAGCCCGCTGGTGAGCGCGTGCCGGCGTCGTGCGTGCCCGGTGCCGCTCCGGTCGCGTCGGTCGGCGGAGGTAGCCTCCAGGCCACACCCCACCCGCACCGTCGCAGGAGGCTCTCGTGTCTGGATCTGTCATCGTCGCTGGTGCTCGCACCCCCATGGGTCGTCTGCTGGGCTCGCTCAAGGGGTTCTCCGGTGCGGACCTCGGCGGGATCGCCATCAAGGGCGCTCTCGAGAAGGCCGGGGTCGCGCCCGACCAGGTCGAGTACGTGATCATGGGCCAGGTGCTGACCGCCGGTGCGGGGCAGATGCCCGCCCGCCAGGCCGCCGCGGCCGCCGGCATCCCGCTCACCGTGCCCTCGCTCAACATCAACAAGGTGTGCCTGTCCGGCATCGACGCGATCGCGCTGGCCGACCAGCTCATCCGCGCCGGCGAGTTCGACGTGGTGGTCGCGGGCGGTCAGGAGTCGATGACCCAGGCGCCGCACCTGCTGGCGGGCAGCCGCGAGGGGTTCAAGTACGGCGACGTCACGATGGACGACCACATGGCGCTGGACGGCCTGCACGACGCGCTCACCGACCAGGCCATGGGCCTGCTCACCGACGTCCGCAACGACACCGACCAGCTCACCCGCCAGGAGCAGGACGCGTTCGCCGCCCGCAGCCACGAGCGCGCGGCGAGGGCCTGGAAGGACGGTCTGTTCGACGACGAGGTGGTGAGCGTCTCCATCCCGCAGCGCAAGGGCGAGCCGACCGAGTTCCGGTCCGACGAGGGCATCCGGGCCGACACCACGGTCGAGGGCCTCGGCAAGCTCCGCCCGGCCTTCCGCAAGGACGGCACGATCACCGCGGGCACGTCCAGCCAGATCTCCGACGGGGCGTGTGCCGTCGTCGTCATGAGCAAGGCGAAGGCGGAGGAGCTGGGCCTGAGCTGGATCGCCGAGATCGGCGCCCACGGCGTCGTGGCCGGCCCGGACTCCACGCTGCAGGAGCAGCCCGCCCGCGCCATCGCCAAGGCGTGCGCGCGCGAGGGCATCGAGCCGGCTGATCTGGACCTCGTGGAGATCAACGAGGCCTTCGCAGCCGTCGGCATCGTCTCGGCCCGCCAGCTCGGCATCAGCGAGGACAAGGTGAACGTCAACGGCGGGGCGCTGGCCGTCGGCCACCCGATCGGCATGTCCGGTGCCCGCATCGTGCTGCACCTCGCCCTCGAGCTGGGCCGGCGCGGGGGCGGTGTCGGTGCGGCGGCCCTGTGCGGCGGCGGCGGGCAGGGCGATGCCCTGATCCTCCGTGCACCCGCCTCGGCCTGAGGAGTGGCCAGCGGCTTCCGGGGTCGGCAGGCGGACGTCGCCGATCTCGTCGCCCGGGCACGGGACGGCCAGGCCCGGGCGGTCGCTCGGCTGATCTCCCTCGTGGAGGACGCGAGCCCGCAGCTGCGCGAGGTGGCGGCCTCGCTCGCACCGCACACCGGCCACGCCCAGGTCATCGGCCTGACGGGCTCGCCAGGGGTGGGCAAGTCCACCTCCACCTCGGCGCTGGTGCAGGCCTACCGGGCCGCCGGCCAGCGGGTCGGGGTCCTGGCGATCGACCCGTCGTCGCCGTTCTCCGGTGGCGCGCTGCTCGGTGACCGCGTGCGGATGCAGGAGCACGCCACCGACAGCGGCGTGTTCATCCGCTCGATGGCCACCCGTGGCCACCTGGGCGGGCTCTCGTGGGCCACGCCGCAGGCCCTGCGGGTGCTGGACGCCGCAGGATTCGACATCGTGCTCGTGGAGACCGTCGGCGTCGGCCAGTCCGAGGTGGAGGTGGTCTCCCTGGCCGACTCGACGCTGGTGCTGCTGGCCCCGGGCATGGGTGACGGCATCCAGGCGGCCAAGGCTGGCATCCTCGAGGTGGCGGACGTGTTCGTGGTCAACAAGGCCGACCGGGACGGGGCCGACACCACCGTCCGGGAGCTCAAGCACATGATCTCGCTCGGCCGTCGCGAGCAGCTGGGCCCCTCCTGGCGCGTGCCCGTGGTGAAGACGGTGGCCTCCCGGGGCGAGGGCGTGGGGGACGTGGTGGCCGCCATCGCCGCGCACCGCGAGTGGACCACCGCGCACGGCGAGCTGGAGCGCCGCCGGATCGTGCGGGCCAGCGCCGAGATCGAGGCGATCGCCCTGCAGACGCTGCGGGACCGGATGGGCAGCTTCACCGGCAGCACGGCCCTGGAGGCGCTGGCCTCCGACGTCGTGGACGGCACGACGGACCCCTACGTGGCCGCGGACGAGCTGGTCGGACAGCTCACGACCTGACCGTGAGCAGCGCGACACCGCCAGGGCGGAGGTCGGTGCGGCGGGACGGGCACACTGGACCCATGGCCAGCGCCCTCGACGTCAGCACGCCCGCCGCCCGCTTCCGCCTCGTGGCGGTGGCCGAGGCGGTGAGCTGGGCCGGGCTCCTGCTCGGCATGGTCCTCAAGTACGTGGTGCAGACCGGCGCCGAGGGCGGGGTGCCGGTGTTCGGGTCTATCCACGGGGCGGTGTTCACCGCCTACGTCGTCATCGCGCTGCTGTCGGTCCGGTCGCTGCGCTGGGACACCCGCACGACCCTGCTCGCGCTCGTCGCCAGCATCCCGCCGTTCGGTTCCGTCGTCTTCGAGCGCTGGGCGGTGCGGACGGGCCGGCTCGGCGAGCTGAGCACGGCGGTGCGGGCGTGATCGTCGCCTTCAGCGTCAGTCCCGCTGCCTCGGACGACACCGGGAGCGTGAGCGCCGCGGTCGCCGCCGCGGTCCGCATCGTCCGGGAGTCGGGGCTGCCGAACGAGACGAGCTCGATGTTCACCTCGATCGAGGGTGAGTGGGACGAGGTCATGGACGTGGTCAAGCGGGCCGTCGCCGCCGTGTCCGAGGCCTCCCCGAGGACGAGCCTGGTGCTCAAGGCCGACATCCGCCCCGGGTTCACCGGGCAGCTCACGGCCAAGGTGGACCGGGTCGAGGAGCACCTGAGGCAGGCGTGACCCGGGTCACCGTGGAAACTGCTAGGACGTCCTGCTAAAGATCCCGGTGTGGGCCTAGCATCAGGTCGACACCGCAGTCACAGGAGGACGCATGACCGCCGAGGCCCGCACCCGGTTCGACCCCATCACCGCGTACGACACCGGGGGCTCCGACTCCGCCGGTTCCGAGGCCGCGCGAGCGCGCTGGCAGGAGCGGTACGCGGCAGCCGAGGAAGCCGGTCGGGTGCGCAACGCCGACTTCACGACGCTGTCGGGCGAGACGGTGGCGCCGGTCTACGGCCCGCGCCCCGGTGAGACCGTCGAGGGCTTCGAGCGCATCGGGTACCCCGGCGAGTTCCCCTTCACCCGCGGGCTGCACGCCACGGGCTACCGCGGCAAGCCGTGGACCATCCGCCAGTTCGCCGGGTTCGGCAACGCCGAGCAGACCAACGAGCGGTACCGCCAGATCCTCGAGGCCGGCGGCGGTGGCCTGTCGGTGGCCTTCGACATGCCCACGCTCATGGGTCGTGACTCCGACGAGGACCTGGCCCTGGGCGAGGTCGGGCACTGCGGTGTGGCCATCGACTCCGCCGCCGACATGGAGGTGCTCTTCGCCGGCATCCCGCTCGGCGAGATCACCACGTCGATGACCATCAGCGGCCCCGCCGTCCCGGTGTTCTGCATGTACCTGGTGGCCGCCGAGCGCCAGGGCGTGGACACCTCGGTCCTCGACGGCACGCTGCAGACCGACATCTTCAAGGAGTACATCGCGCAGAAGGAGTGGCTGTTCACCCCCGAGCCGCACCTGCGCCTCATCGGCGACCTGATGGAGCACTGCAACGCCGAGATCCCGAGGTACAAGCCGATCAGCGTGTCCGGCTACCACATCCGGGAGGCCGGGGCGACGGCCGCCCAGGAGCTCGCGTTCACCCTGGCGGACGGCTTCGCCTACGTGGAGCTGGGCCTTGCCCGGGGTCTGGACATCGAGAGCTTCGCCCCGGGGCTGAGTTTCTTCTTCGACGCGCACATCGACTTCTTCGAGGAGATCGCCAAGTTCCGGGCCGCTCGACGCATCTGGGCCCGGTGGCTGCGCGACGTCTACGGAGCGACGTCCACCAAGGCCCAGTCGCTGCGCTTCCACACCCAGACCGCGGGGGTGTCGCTCACCGCCCAGCAGCCGGACAACAACGTGGTCCGCACCGCGGTGGAGGCCCTGGCGGCGGTGCTTGGTGGGACCAACTCCCTGCACACCAACGCACTCGACGAGGTGCTCGCCCTGCCCAGCGCGAAGGCCGCGCACATCGCGCTGCGGACCCAGCAGGTCATCGCCGAGGAGACCGGCGTCCTCAACGTCGCGGACCCGCTCGGCGGCTCCTGGTACGTGGAGGCCCTGACCGACGCCATCGAGGCCGACGCGGAGAAGATCTTCGACCGCATCAAGGACCTCGCGCGCCTGGAGGTGCCCAGCGGCGCGCACCCGGTGGGCGAGATGACCTCCGGCATCCTGCGCGGCATCGAGGACGGCTACTTCACCGGTGAGACGGCGGACGCGGCGTTCACCTACCAGACGGCCGTGGAGATGGGGGACAAGAAGGTGGTCGGCGTCAACACGCTGACCGGTGCCGTCGACTCCCCGCTGGAGATCCTGCGCGTGAGCCACGAGGTGGAGCGTGAGCAGGTGGCCACGCTGACCGCCCGCAAGGCCGAGCGGGACGACGTCGAGGTGCAGCGCCGGCTCGCGACGATGATCGAGGTGGCCCAGGGCGACGGGAACCTCATCCCACCGATGCTCGAGGCCATCCGTGCGGAGGCGACGCTGGGTGAGGTGTGCGGGGCGCTGAAGGTGGAGTGGGGCGTCTACCGGGACCCTGGTCGCTTCTGATCGGGCCGGCTCGACGGGCCGTCACCGGTGCAGACCGGTGGCGGCCCGTTCGTGCTCCTCCCGGCGGCCCTGCCTGGTCCCCGGCCGGGGCTGGGACCGCCCGCCCGCCCGGCCTCCGGCCGGTCGATCACCCGTGCCAGGATTGGTGGGTGACTCGACCCGGTGCACGTCCCCCCGTCCCTCCGGCCGCGATGACCGCGGCCATGTCCGGCGCCGTGGACCTGTCGGCCCTGAAGGCTCGGGCCACGGCGCCACCGGTGGCGGCCGGACAGCCCACGCCGGCCGTCACGCCCAACGCGACCACGGTGACCGAGGAGACCTTCCAGGCCGAGGTGGTCGACCGGTCCCTGCAGACGCTGGTCGTGGTGGACCTCGCCTCGACGCGCAGCGCGGCCAGCACCGAGCTGACCGCGACCCTCGAGGGTCTCGCCGCGGCCGGGGCCGGCACGTGGGTGCTGGCGACGGTGGACGTGGACACCAACCCGCGGATCGCCGAGCTGTTCGGGGTGCAGTCCCTGCCGACCACGATCGCGGTCGCGGGTGGGCAGCCGGTGCAGGCGTTCCCCGGGGGTGACGTGCGGGAGTGGCTCCACGGTCTCCTGTCCGCGCTCGGGGACCAGCTCCCCGGCACCGCCGCCGCGATGGCGGACCTGCCCGAGCCCGAGCCCGAGCCGGAGGACCCGCGCTTCGTGGCGGCCGAGCTGGCGCTGGACGGGGGGGACTACGCCGGAGCGACCGCGGCCTACGAGCTCGTCCTGGCGAGCGAGCCCAGCAACGCCGAGGCCCTGGCCGCCCTGGCGCAGGTGCGGTTCCTCCAGCGGCTGGATGCGGTGACCCCGGACGCGGTCGCCCTGGCCGACGCCGCTCCCGACGACGTGGACGCCCAGCTGCTCGCCGCCGACGCAGAGCTCGCGCAGCAGCAGGTGGAGGAGGCGTTCGCGCGGCTCGTGGCCACCGTCAGGCGGGCCGGAGCGGCCGACACCGCGGGCCGGGACGCCGCCCGCGCCCGCCTGCTCAGCCTGTTCGAGCTGTTCGACCCGGCGGAGCCGCACGTGGTGTCGGCCCGGCGCAAGCTGGCGAGCGCGCTCTACTGATCCAGGGCGCGCCCGCCACCCGCCGGTGTCGATCCGGGCCAGACGTGCACCTGGCCCGGCGGCGGGTGTGCGCGGGCTAGTCGCTCTCGAGGGCCAGCCAGAGCGCGCCCAGGGGCGGGATCCTGATGTCGGCCGACGCGGGGCGCCCGTGCCAGCTGCGGTCGGTCGCGTGCACAGCGCCGAGGTTGCCCACGCCGGAACCGCCGTAGACCTCCGAGTCGGTGTTGAGCACCTCCCGCCACGTCCCTGCGCTGGGCAGGCCGAGCCGGTACCCCTCGTGCGCGGAGCCGGAGAAGTTCACCACGCACGCCAGGACCGAGCCGTCGGCCCCGTGCCGCAGGAAGCTCAGCACGTTGTTCTCGGCGTCGTTGGCGTCGATCCAGGAGAAGCCCTGCGGCTCGGTGTCCTGGCTCCACAGCGCCGGGTGGGCGGTGTAGGCGGCGTTCAGGTCGCCCACCATCTGCGCGATCCCGCGGTGCAGCGCACCGCCACGCTCGTCGTCCAGCAGACCCCAGTCCAGGCCCAGCTCCTCCGACCACTCGCTGGGCTGGCCGAACTCCTGGCCCATGAACAGCAGCTTCTTGCCCGGGTGGCCCCACATGTAGCCGAGCAGCCCGCGCAGCCCGGCGGCCTTGTTCCAGGCGTCGCCGGGCATGCGCTCCCACAGCGAGCCCTTGCCGTAGACGACCTCGTCGTGGCTGATGGGCAGCACGAAGCTCTCGCTCCACGCGTAGACCAGCGAGAAGGTCACGCCGTGGTGGTGGTAGCTGCGGTGCACCGGGTCGTGGCCGACGTAGTCGAGCGTGTCGTGCATCCAGCCCATGTTCCACTTCATGCCGAACCCGAGACCGCCCAGGTGGGTGGCCCGGGTGACACCGGGCCAGGAGGTGGACTCCTCGGCGATGGTGACCACGCCCGGGTGGTTCTTGTAGACCGTCGCGTTCATCTCCTGCAGGAACGCGACCGCCTCGAGGTTCTCCCGGCCGCCGTGGACGTTCGGCTCCCACTGGCCCGCCTCGCGGGAGTAGTCCAGGTAGAGCATCGAGGCCACCGCGTCGACCCGGAGGCCGTCGACGTGGAACTCCTCCAGCCAGTACAGGGCGTTGGCGACGAGGAAGTTGCGGACCTCGCTGCGGCCGAAGTCGAAGACCAGGGTGCCCCAGTCCTTCTGCTCGCCGCGACGCGGGTCGGCGTGCTCGTAGAGCGGGGTGCCGTCGAAGCGCGCCAGGGCCCACGCGTCCTTGGGGAAGTGGGCCGGGACCCAGTCCACGAGGACCCCGATGCCGGCGGCGTGCAGGGCGTCGACGAAGGCACGGAACTCGTCCGGGGTGCCGAAGCGCGAGGTCGGCGCGTAGTACGAGGTGACCTGGTAGCCCCACGACCCGCCGAAGGGGTGCTCGGCGACCGGCATGAGCTCGACGTGGGTGAACCCGAGGGCCCGCACGTGCGCGACGAGCTGGTCGGCGAGCTCGAGGTAGGTCAGACCCGGCCGCCACGAACCGAGGTGCACCTCGTAGGCGCTCATCGGCTGCACGTGCGGCGCCCTCCCGGCCCGGGCCGCCATCCACTCCCCGTCGGCCCAGGTGTGGGTGCTGTCGACGACGATCGACGCGGTGGACGGCGGGACCTCGGTGCCGAAGGCCATGGGGTCGGCCTTCTCGACCACCGACCCGTCGGCCCCGTGCACCCGGAACTTGTAGCGGGTCCCGGCGGCCAGGCCCGGCACGAAGACCTCCCAGACACCGGTCGAGCCCAGCGAGCGCATCGGCGTCGCGCGCCCGGACCAGCCGTCGAAGTCGCCGAGCACGCTGATGCCCTGCGCGTTGGGGGCCCACACGGCGAAGGACACTCCGGCGACGCTGCCGTCCGGGGTGTCGTAGCTGCGCAGGTGGGCACCCAGGACGTCCCACAGGCGCTCGTGGCGGCCCTCGCGGAGCAGGTGCTGGTCCACCTCACCCAGGGTGGGCAGGAACCGGTAGCCGTCGGCCACGGTGTGGGTCTGCCCGCCGTAGGTGATGGCCAGGCGGTAGTCGGCGAGGTCGCTGATGGGCACCCACACCGCGAACAGCCCGCCCTCGACGTGGGTGAGCTCGTGGGTGGCGTCCCCGATGAGGGCGACGACGAGCTCAGCGTCCGGGCGCAGCGCGCGTATCGCGGTGCCGCCCTGCAGCGGGTGGGCGCCGAGGACAGAGTGCGGGTCGTGGTGGGTGCCCGAGAGCAGCCGCGCCAGGTCGTCGGCGGACGGCGCTGCGGACGGTGGGACGGTCGACGGCGGGACGGTCGCGGCCGCCGGGGTGGCGGCGGCCGGGGTGGCGGTCGCCGGGGTGGCGGTCGCCGGGGTGGCGGCGGCCGGCCGGGTTGCCCCCGCACCGCCGGGGACGCGGGGGGCAGGGGTCGGTCGGGTCGGGTCGGGGCTCATGCGTCGTCCTCTTCCGTGCGGGGGTCGTCCGGGCTGACGAGCGGGGGGCGCGTGCGCACACCGCACAGGCGGGCGACCGCCTTCAGCGGGATGTCGAGCCAGGTCGGTCGGTTGCGGGCCTCGTACACGGCCTCGTAGACGGCCTTGTCCAGCTCGTAGGCGCGCAGCAGCACGAGCTGGTCGCGCGGGTCGGCGCCGGACTGCTCGGCGTACCCCGCGCAGAAGGCGTCCGTGTTGCGGGCCGCCCACTCCTTCGCCCGGAACTCCAGCTGGTTGTTCGGGGCGGTGTCGTGCAGCTGCTGGTGGGCGGCGTAGTCGAAGGAGCGCAGCATGCCGGCGACGTCGCGCAGGGTGCTGTCGGCCTCGCGGCGCTCGGCCAGGGTCTTGGCGGGCTCGCCCTCGAAGTCGATGAGCAGCCACCCGGCCGGGGTCCGCAGCACCTGTCCCAGGTGCAGGTCGCCGTGGATCCGCTGCACCTCGTCGTCCACGGCCACCTCGGCGGCGGCGGAGAGCAGCGCGTGGGCGGCCGGGGCCAGCTCGGCCAGCTCGGGCACCACGGCGACGGCCGCGTCGAGCCGGGCGAGCATGGCGGGCACGGGGGAGGTGCCGGCGGCCCTCGGTGCGGAGCCGAGCGCGGTGGCGAGCACCTGGTGCACCTCGGCCACCGACCGACCGAGTCGCTCGGCCTCCCCGGCGAAGTCGGTGCCGACCTCCTCGGCGTGCAGGTCCGCCTCCGACAGCAGGTCCCGCACGCTGGTCAGGGCCATGGACCAGCCGTCAGCGGCGTTGGTCGCGAAGTCCTGCGCCATGGCCAGCGTGGTGGTCTCGCCGCCCAGCTCGCCCTGCAGCCAGGCCCGGACGGGAGCGATGGAGCTGCAGCCCACCGCACTGAGGGCCCGGTGGAGCTCCAGGTCCGGGTTCACCCCGGGGGCGACCTGGCGGAAGACCTTGAGCAGCAGGTGCTCCCCGAGCACGACGGAGGTGTTGGACTGCTCCGCCCCGAGCACGCGCCCGCCCATGCCCGGCTCGAGCACCACGCCGTCCTCGGTGCGGAACTGCAGGGCGCCGACGTCGTGCGCACCGGCGAGGGCGTCGGCGAGCACCCGGATGCACTCCGGGTCGCGCAGGGCGTCGTATGCGACCAGGCCGTCGACGGGGCCCTCCAGCGCCCACGCCTCCAGGGCCACCGGCAGCTCGGCCCGCAGGCCCAGGGGGACCTGGTAGCCCGGGCGGGTGCCGTCGGCCAGCTCCACGGCCAGCAGCAGGTGCTCCGTGCGCGGGCCCCCGTCGGTGGTGGCGTCGGCGAGCACCTCGCGGTGGAGCACCTCGACCGCGGCGACGTCGTGACCCTTGTGGGCGAACCAGCGCTGGGCCGGGAGCCACGCCGCCAGCGCCTGCTCCAGGGTGGTCCCCCGCGGCCCCGTCACGACTGCGCCCCGTGGGCGGCGGTGCGGGCCTCCGACGGCAGCGCCGGTGCCGCTGAACCGCCCCCGTCCGGGTCCGGCTGCAGCGCGAACCAGTAGAAGCCGTGCCCGGGCAGGGTGATCATGTACTCGTCGGCGCCGATCGCGGGGAAGGGCACCGAGCCGGTCAGCTCGACGGGGATGCGCCCCGCGAACACCGACAGGTCGAGCTTCACCGCCTGGGGGAAGCGGGAGAGGTTGTTCACGCAGAGGATGACGTCGCTGGGCGAGCGGGCCTCCGTCGAGGGCGCGAGCTCGCGCAGGTAGCTGAGCACCGACGAGTTGGCGCTGCCGAGCTCGGTGAACGTGCCCAGGCCGAAGGCGGGGTGCTGCTTGCGCACCTCGATCATCCGACGGGTCCAGTGCAGCAGCGTGTTGGTCGAGCCGGACTGCTGCTCCACGTTCACCGACTGGTAGCCGTAGGTCGGGTCCATGATCACCGGCAGGTACATCCGGGCCGGATCGGCCCGGGAGAAGCCGGCGTTGCGGTCCGGGGTCCACTGCATCGGGGTGCGGACCGCGTCGCGGTCGCCGAGCCAGATGTTGTCGCCCATGCCGATCTCGTCGCCGTAGTACAGGACGGGGGAGCCGGTGAGGCTGAGCAGCATGGCCGTGAACAGCTCGAGCTGGTTGCGGTCGTTCTCCAGCAGCGGGGCGAGGCGGCGGCGGATGCCGATGTTCGCCTTCATCCGGGGGTCCTTGGCGTACTCGGAGTACATGTAGTCGCGCTCCTCGTCGGTGACCATCTCCAGGGTCAGCTCGTCGTGGTTGCGCAGGAAGATGCCCCACTGCGCGCTGGAGGGGATCGCCGGCGTCTGCTCGAGGATCTCCGAGATGGGGAAGCGGCTCTGCCGGCGCACGGCCATGAAGATCCGCGGCATCAGCGGGAAGTGGAACGCCATGTGGCACTCGTCGCCGGTGTCCGGCTCGCCGAAGTAGGCGACGACGTCGGCCGGCCACTGGTTGGCCTCGGCCAGCAGGACCCGGCCGGGGTACTCGGTGTCGATGACGGTGCGGCACTTCTTCAGGAAGGTGTGCGTCTCCGGCAGGTTCTCGCAGTTGGTGCCCTCGCGGGCGAAGAGGTAGGGCACCGCGTCGAGCCGGAAGCCGTCGATGCCCAGGTCCAGCCAGAAGCGCAGGACGTCGATCATCGCCTCCTGCACGGCCGGGCAGTCGTAGTTCAGGTCCGGCTGGTGGGAGAAGAACCGGTGGAAGTAGTACTGCTTGCGGACCGGGTCCCACGTCCAGTTGGAGTTCTCCGTGTCCACGAAGATGATCCGGGCCTCGGGGTAGCCCAGGTCGTCGTCGGCCCACATGTAGAAGTCCCCGTACGGCCCGTCCGGATCGCTGCGGGACTCCTGGAACCAGGAGTGCGTGTCGGAGGTGTGGTTCATGACCAGGTCGGTGATGACGCGCAGGCCCCGGCGGTGGGCCTGGTCGAGAACGTGCACGAAGTCGTCGACCGTGCCGAACTCGGGCAGCACCGCGCGGAAGTCGCGGATGTCGTAACCGCCGTCGCGCAGCGGGGAGTCGTAGAACGGCGGCAGCCACAGGCAGTCCACCCCCAGCCAGGACAGGTAGTCGAGCTTGTCCGCGAGGCCGCGCAGGTCACCGGTGCCGTTGCCGTCGGAGTCGTTGAACGCGCGGACCAGGACCTCGTAGAACACGGCCTTCTTGAACCACTCGTCGTCGACCCGCATGGAGCGGGCGTGCGCGTAGTCGGCCGCGTCGGGCTCGACGAGGTGGCCGTCGGCGGTGTGCTCGGTGTCGTGCGCCTCGAGCTCGGGGGTGGTCTTCTCGGTCACGGGGGCCTTTCCAGGTGGGGCGGGGTGGAGCAGGTCGGGCGAACGTGCGGGCAGAGCGGGCGGGTCAGGGGCGGTGGGCGGTGCGGGCGCGGTCGTCCGGGCTCAGCGCGGGCAGCGCGAGCACGTGCGCCACGCTGTTCCACGGCTCGAGGCGGACGAAGTTCTCGTGGCCCCACTCGTAGCTCTCGGCGGTGATCTCGTCCCGCACCCAGAAGCGCTCGTCCCACCCGCGGCCCAGCGCGGGCAGGTCCAGCACCACGGTGCCCTGCTCCGCGCCGAACGGGTTGAGGTTGACCACCACCAGCACCGCGTCCCCGGTGGTCGGGTCCACCTTGGAGTAGGCGATGAGCGCGTCGTTGTCGACGTGGTGGAAGCGCAGCGTGCGCTGCTGCTGCAGGGCCGGGTGTGCGCGCCGCACGGCGTTGAGCCGGGTGATGTAGGGCTCCAGGGACTCACCCCGAGCCAGCGCGCCGGCGAAGTCGCGGGGGCGCAGCTGGAACTTCTCGGTGTCCAGGTACTCCTCGCTGCCCTCGCGCAGGGCCGCACCCTCGTAGAGCTCGAAGCCCGAGTACACCCCCCAGGTGGGAGCCAGGGTGGCGGCCAGCGCGGCCCGTATGGCGAACATGCCCGGGCCGCCGTGCTGCAGGCTCGCGTGCAGGATGTCGGGGGTGTTGACGAACAGGTTCGCCCGCGACTCGTCGGCCATCCGCGCCAGCTCCTCACCGAACTCGGTGAGCTCCCACTTGGCCGTGCGCCAGGTGAAGTAGCTGTAGCCCTGGGTGAACCCCAGCCGGGCCAGCCCGTACAGCCGTGCGGGGCGGGTGAACGCCTCGGCCAGGAACAGCACGTCGGGATCGGTCTTCTTGACCTCGGCGATGAGCCACTCCCAGAAGTCCGGCGGCTTCGTGTGCGGGTTGTCGACCCGGAAGATGCGCACCCCGTGGTCGGTCCAGTGCCGGACCACGCGCAGCACCTCGGCGTAGATGCCCTCGCGGTCGTCGTCGAAGTTGACCGGGTAGATGTCCTGGTACTTCTTCGGCGGGTTCTCCGCGTAGGCGATGGTGCCGTCGGGCAGCACGGTGAACCACTCGGGGTGCTCGGCGGCCCACGGGTGGTCCGGGGCCGCCTGCAGCGCCAGGTCGAGGGCCACCTCCATGCCCAGCTCACGGGTGCGGGCGACGAAGACGTCGAACTCGGCCAGGGTGCCCAGCCGCGGGTGCACCGCGTCGTGCCCGCCGTCGGCGCTGCCGATCGCCCAGGGCGAGCCGACGTCGTCCGGGCCCGGGGTGAGCGTGTTGTTGGGGCCCTTGCGGTTGACCTCGCCGATCGGGTGGATCGGCGGCAGGTACACCACGTCGAAGCCCATGTCGGCCACCCGGGGCAGCGCGTCGAGGGCCGTGGTGAAGGTGCCGTGCACCGGGTTGCCGGCGGCGTCCCAGCCGCCGGTGGACCGCGGGAACAGCTCGTACCAGGATCCGAACAGCGCGCGGGTGCGGTCGACCTGCACCCGGTGCGGCGTGCCCCGGGTGAGCAGGTCGCGGACCGGGTGGCGGCGCAGCAGCTCGGTCACCTCGGCGGAGAGGGCGGGCGCGATCCGCTCGTCCACTCCGTCGTCGCTGCGCAGCGCGGCCGCGGCGGCCAGCACGCGGGCGCGCCCCTCCTTGGACACCACCCGGGCGGCGCGCTCGAGCAGCAGCGCCCCGGTCTCGAGGTCGTTGGCCAGCTCCGCGGCGCTCTGGCCCGCGGCCGTCTTCGCCTCCACGGCGTGCCGCCAGGTGGCCACCGGGTCGCTCCAGGCGTCCACCCGGAAGGTCCAGGTGCCCTCGCGGTCGGCCGTGACCAGGGCGTGGAAGCGGTCCGGTTCGACCCCCTCGGCCATGGACACCTGCATCGCCCCCGTGCGCTCGCCGGGACCACGCCACACCACGGTGGCGGCCACGGCGTCGTGGCCCTCGCGCCACACGGTCGCTGCGATGGGGATGACCTCGCCCACGGCGGCCTTGGCCGGCTGGGTCCCGAGGGACACCACCGGGGCCACGTCGTCGATGCCGATCCGTCCGGTCACGGTCCACTGCTCCGTCCCGCCCCGTCCCGGGGGACGGCAGCTGGTCAGTCGTGCGTCGGTCGAGTGCGACCACCACCCTTCCGCAGACGCGCGCCCGTGGCCAATAGAGCGCGAACCGGCGCGGGCCTGCTGCTGTACCGGTCACTGGATCGGTACTGTTCCGCCGGTGAGAGCCCTCCGCCGCGTGACCGTCCGTGCCCACCTGCCCGAGCGCCTCGCCGCGCTGGGCCCGCTGTCGACGAACCTGCGCTGGAGCTGGCACCCCGCCACCCAGGACCTGTTCGCCGAGATCGACCCCGAACGCTGGCGCTCGCTGCGCCAGGACCCGGTCCGGCTGCTCGGCGACGTGCCCGCAGCGCGGTTGGACGTCCTGGCCGCCGACGAGGGCTTCACCGGGCGGCTCGACGCCCTGGCCGCGGACCTGCAGGACTACCTGGACGCGCCGCGCTGGTACCAGGACCAGGAGGGCCTGCCCACCGGGATCGGCTACTTCTCCATGGAGTTCGGCGTCACCGAGGTGCTGCCGAACTACTCCGGCGGGCTCGGCGTGCTGGCCGGGGACCACCTCAAGGCCGCCTCCGACCTGGGCGTCCCGCTGGTCGCCGTCGGGCTGCTGTACCGCTCCGGGTACTTCCGCCAGTCGCTGTCGGCGGACGGCTGGCAGCGCGAGCACTACCCGAGCCTGGACCCCCAGGGGCTGCCGCTGACGCTGCTCACCGTCGCCGACGGTTCCCCGGTGGTGGTGCGCGTGGCCATGCCCGGGCACCGGGTGCTGCGAGCCCGGGTGTGGATCGCGCAGGTGGGACGGGTGCCCCTGCTGCTGCTGGACTCCGACATCGGGGAGAACGACGCCGAGCTGCGCGCCGTCACCGACCGGCTCTACGGCGGCGACCAGGACCACCGCATCAAGCAGGAGATCCTGGCCGGCATCGGCGGGGTGCGGGCGGTGCGGGCCTACTGCGAGACCCTGGGCCTCGACCAGCCCGCGGTGTTCCACACCAACGAGGGCCACGCCGGCTACCTCGGCCTGGAGCGGATCCGCGAGCTCCTGGGCTCCGGGCTGGACTTCGACGCGGCCCTGGCCGCCGTGCGCGCCGGCACGGTGTTCACCACCCACACCCCGGTCCCCGCCGGGATCGACCGCTTCCCGGTGGAGCTGGTCCGGCACTACTTCGGCGGGGAGGGCACCGAGCTGGACGACGCCCTGCTGCCCGGACTTCCCCTGGACCGCGTGCTCGGCCTCGGGGCCGAGGCCGATCCGCACGTGTTCAACATGGCCCACATGGGTCTGCGCCTGGCCCAGCGCGCCAACGGCGTCTCCCAGCTGCACGGTGAGGTCAGCCGGGACATGTTCAGCGACCTGTGGCCGGGCTTCGACACCGCCGAGGTGCCCATCACCTCGGTGACCAACGGAGTGCACTCACCCACGTGGGCCTCGCGCGAGTGGACCGAGCTCGCCCGGCGCACCGTGGCGGGCGCCGAGCTCACCGAGACCGGGGTGTGCCAGGCGGTGGAGCACGTCTCCGCGGCCGACCTGTGGGCGCTGCGCACCACCCTGCGCGGCCAGCTGGTGGACGAGGTGCGCCGACGCGTGCGGGCGTCCTGGCTGGAGCGCGGGGCCACCGAGGCCGAGCTCGGCTGGACCGCCGGGGTGTTCGACCCGGACGTGCTCACCGTGGGCTTCGCCCGGCGCGTGCCCACCTACAAGCGGCTCACCCTGATGCTCCGCGACCCCGAGCGGCTGCGCGCCATGCTGCTGGACCCGGCGCGCCCGGTCCAGCTCGTCATCGCCGGCAAGAGCCACCCCGCCGACGACGGGGGCAAGGCGCTCATCCAGCAGGTGGTGCGCTTCGCCGACACCCACGACGTGCGCCACCGCATCACCTTCCTGCCCGACTACGACATGTCGATGGCCCGCTACCTGTACTGGGGCTGCGACGTGTGGCTGAACAACCCGCTGCGCCCGCTGGAGGCCTGCGGCACGTCGGGGATGAAGTCCGCGCTCAACGGCGGGCTGAACCTCTCCATCCGCGACGGCTGGTGGGACGAGATGTTCGACGGGGAGAACGGCTGGGCCATCCCGACCGCCGATGGCGTGACCGACGACGTGCGCCGCGACGACCTCGAGGCGACGGCCATGTACGAGCTGCTCGAGGGCTCGGTGCTGCCGCGGTTCTACGACCGCGACGCCGACGGGGTCCCGGCGCGCTGGGTGGAGATGGTCCGCCACACGCTGCAGACGCTGGGACCGAAGGTGCTGGCCAGCCGGATGGTGCAGGACTACGTGCTCGACCACTACCGGCCGGCCGGGGAGTCGGCGGCACGCGTGCGGGCCGAGGGCTTCGCCGGCGCGAAGGAGCTCGCGGGCTTCCGTGGCGAGGTCGTCGCGGCCTGGCCGCAGGTGCGCGTGGTCCGGGTGGACGCCTCCGGCGTGCCCGACATCCCGGAGATCGGGGCCCTGATGACGTTGCGGGCGGAGGTGCTGCTGGGCGGTCTCGGCGTGGGTGACGTGGCGGTGCAGGCCGTGCTGGGTCGGGTGGACTCCGACGAGCAGCTGCACGACGTGCGCACCGTGCCGATGGCCCACGTGGGCAGCACGGACGGCCGGGAGCTGTTCGAGGTGGAGACCGCGCTGCCGCACTCCGGGGCGGCGGGGTACACGGTGCGGGTGCTGCCCGCGAACCCCCTGCTGGCCGGGGACGCCGAGCTGGGCCTGGTGGCGCTGGCCTGAGGGCGGGGGTGGCGGGTCAGAGCACGCGCAGCAGCCAGAAGGTGCACGCGGGCAGCTCGACCACGTCGCCCCCGCTGAAGCGCGCCGGCCCGTCCGGCTCGCCGGTGGGGGTGCCCGTGTCCAGCACGAGCTCCAGCTCGCCCACCGGGGGCAGGGTGAGCTCCGCCCCGGACCCGCTGTGCAGCACCAGCACCCAGCTCGAGTCGTCCAGCTGGTGCCCGGCGCGGTCCAGCGAGCGGACGTCGGAGCCGTCCACCCACACCTGGAGGGTCCGGGCGTCGTCGTCGTGCCAGGCGGCATCGGCGATCTCGGCGCCGTCCTCCCCGAACCACACCAGGTCGGGCTCGCCGCTCGGGGTGGCCCGTCCCTCGAAGAACTCCGGCTGGCGCAGGGCGGGGCACGCCCGGCGCAGCGCCACCACCCGCCGGGTGAACCCGAGCAGCGCCGTGTCCGCGCCGGCCCAGTCCAGCGCCCACGCGCCGGGGTCGTCCGCCGGCGCGCAGTAGGCGTTGTTGTTGCCGCCCTGGGTGGTCCCGAGCTCGTCGCCGGCGAGCAGCATGGGGGTGCCCGTGGAGAGCAGCAGGGTGGCCAGCAGGGCCCGCACGTGCCGGGCCCGGGCCGCCTGCACCACCGGGTGGGCGCTCTCGCCCTCCACCCCGTGGTTCTCCGAGCGGTTCTCGCCGGTGCCGTCCCGGTTGTGCTCACCGTTCGCGTCGTTGTGCTTGTGGGCGTAGGAGACCAGGTCCCGCAGGGTGAACCCGTCGTGGGCGGTGACGAAGTTGACGCTGGCCCACGGCCGGCGCCCGCCCCCGGCGTACAGGTCCGAGGAGCCGGAGAGCCGCGACGCCAGCTCCCGCACCCCGGCCGAGCCCCGCCAGAAGTCGCGCACGGTGTCCCGGAAGTGGTCGTTCCACTCCGACCACACCAGGCCGAACCCGCCCACCTGGTACCCCGCCCCGGTGGCGTCCCACGGCTCGGCGACGAGCTTGCGCACCGAGAGCACCGGATCGGTCGCGATGGCGGTGAGCAGGACCGCCCTGGGGTCGAAGTCCCCGCCGCGCGGGCGCCCCAGCGCGCTCGCGAGGTCGAAGCGGAACCCGTCCACCCCCATCTCCACCGCCCAGTACCGCAGCGAGTCGAGCACCAGGCGGACCGCGTCCGGCGAGGCGGGGTCGAGGGTGTTGCCGCAGCCGGTGAGGTCCAGCAGGTGCCCGGAGCGCCCGTGCAGGTAGTAGCCCGGCGCGTCGAGGCCCCGCAGGCTCAGCGAGGGACCGTCCACCCCGCCCTCGCAGGTGTGGTTGTGGACGACGTCGAGCACCACCTCGATGCCCGCCGCGTGCAGCGCTGCGACCATGGTGCGGAACTCCGCGACCTCCTCGCCCGGCACGCTCGCGTAGCCCGGGTGCGGGGCCAGGTAGGCCGCGGTGGAGTAGCCCCAGTGGTTGCGCATCCCGCGCGCCCGCACCGGCGGCTCGTCCAGGAACGCCTGCACCGGCAGGAGCTCCACCGTCGTCACCCCCAGCTCGACGAGGTGGGCCACGACCGCCGGGTGCGCCAGCCCCAGGTAGCTGCCGCGGAGCTCGTCGGGCACGTCCGGGTGCGCGGCGGTGAACGAGCCCACGTGCAGCTCGTAGAGCACCGTCTCCGCCCACGGCACGTCCGGCCGGGTCCCGGTGTCCGGTCCGCCCGGGGCCACGACGACCGAGAGCGGGACGTGGCCCAGCGAGTCGACCGGCGAGGGACCGTCGAAGGGGTGGCCGTGGTGGGCGAGCAGCGCGTCGGCGTCGCCCAGGGCGCCGGTGATCCGGCGGGCGTACGGGTCGAGCAGCAGCTTCTGGGGGTTGCAGCGCAGGCCGGCCTGCGGGTCCCACGGGCCGTGCACCCGGTAGCCGTACCGCTGGCCGGGGCCGACGTCGGCCACCACCCCGTGCCACACGCCGAAGGTCTGCTCGGTCAGCTCCACCCGTTGCTCGGTGCCGACCTCGTCCACCAGGCAGAGCTCGACCCGGTGGGCCACGCGGGACGCCACGGCGAAGCTGGTGCCGCCGGCCACGGGGTGGGCCCCGAGCGGGAAGGGGGAGCCCGGGCGCAGGAGCGGCACACGGGCATCCTGCCAGCGACACACCCGTCCTGCCCGGGTCGCCTGGACGCGTGCGCCAGGATGGGGACGTGGGAGAACCGGATCCGGACCTGTTGGTGGACTTCGAGGGCGTCACGGTGCGCCGCGGGGGCGCGACGCTGCTCGGCCCGCTCGACTGGCGGGTGGAGCTCGACGAGCGCTGGGTCGTGCTGGGCCCGAACGGTGCGGGCAAGACCACGATGCTGCGGGTGGCCGCCGCCGAGCTGCACCCCAGCGCCGGAACCGCCCACCTGCTGGGCGAGCGGCTCGGCCGCACCGACGTCTTCGAGCTGCGGCCCCGGATCGGCACCTCCTCGGCGGCCCTGGGCCACCGGGTGCCCGACGCGGAGCTCGTCAGCGACCTGGTGGTCTCCGCCGGCTACGCCGTTCTCGGCCGGTGGCGGGAGGACTACGACGAGGTGGACACCTCCCGGGCGACGGAGATGCTCGCCTCCCTCGGCGCCGGGCACCTGGCCGGGCGCTCGTTCGGCACGCTGAGCGAGGGCGAGCGCAAGCGGGTCCTCATCGCCCGCGCGCTGATGACCGACCCGGAGCTGCTGCTGCTCGACGAGCCGGCGGCGGGCCTCGACCTCGGCGGGCGCGAGGACCTGGTCGAGCGGCTCTCGATGCTCGCCTGGGACGCCGACGCCCCCGCCAGCGTGCTGGTGACCCACCACGTGGAGGAGGTGCCACCGGGCTACACCCACGCGCTGCTGCTGCGCGAGGGGCGTGCCGTGACCCAGGGGCTGCTGGAGGACGTGCTCACCGCGGAGGCCCTGAGCGCGACGTTCGGGACCCGGATCGTGCTCGACCGGGTGGGGGAGCGGTACTTCGCCCACCGGCCCTGACGCCCGGCCGTGATGGGGCGCACACCCCGCGGTAGCGTCGTCCCATGACTGAGTTCGTGACGCTCGAGGTGACCGAGGGCATCGGCACCATCCGGCTGGCCCGCCCCCCGATGAACGCCATCAGCAACGCGCTGCACATGGAGCTGCGCTCGGCGGCCGAGGAGGCCGACCAGCGCGCCGACGTGCGTGCCGTCATCGTCTACGGCGGGGAGAAGGTGTTCGCCGCCGGCGCGGACATCAAGGAGATGGCGACCAAGACCTACGCCGACATGGCCGCGGACGGCGGGCAGCTCACCCGCTCGTTCTCCGCGGTGGCCCGCATCAGCAAGCCGACCGTGGCGGCCATCACCGGCTACGCCCTCGGCGGCGGGATGGAGCTCGCCCTGTGCTGCGACCGGCGCATCGTCGGCGACAACGTCAAGGTCGGGCAGCCCGAGCTCAAGCTCGGCATCATCCCCGGCGCCGGTGGCACCCAGCGCCTGGCGCGCCTGATCGGTCCCAGCAGGGCCAAGGACATCATCTTCACCGGCCGGTTCGTCGGCGCCGAGGAGGCGCTGCGCATCGGGATGGTCGACGAGGTGGTCGCCCCCGACGACGTGTACGAGGCCGCGAAGCGCTGGGCCGGGCAGTTCACCGGTGCCGCGGCCGGCGCCCTGGCCGCGGCGAAGGCCGCCATCGACGGCGGGCTGGACACCGACCTGGAGAACGGGCTGCGCCTGGAGGCCCACCTGTTCGCGGCCGGGTTCGCGACCGAGGACCAGACGATCGGCATGGAGTCGTTCATCGCCGACGGCCCCGGCAAGGCGCAGTTCACGGGCAAGTAGGACGAGCGGCGGGGGGTGGACCTACCGACGGGTAGGGCTCGCCTAGGGTGGCGCCCATGACCGCCAGCCCCACCCCGGACCCCGCCGCCCCCAACCCGCACGCGTCGGCCGAGCAGGTCCAGGCCGCCTACTCCGACACCAAGCTCGCCCAGGTGCTCTACCACGACTGGGAAGCGGCGACCTACGACGAGAAGTGGTCGATCAGCTACGACGAGCGCTGCAACAGCTACGCGCGCGGCCGCTTCGACGCCGTGGTCGGCGGGGACGCCGAGGTGCCCTACGGCCGGGCGCTCGAGCTGGGCTGCGGCACCGGGTTCTTCCTGCTCAACCTCATGCTGACCGGCGTCGCCACGACGGGCTCGGTCACCGACCTCTCGCCCGGCATGGTCGAGGTCGCCCTGCGCAACGCCGAGGGGCTGGGTCTCGACGTCGACGGCCGCGTCGCCGACGCCGAGACCATCCCCTACGAGGACGACTCCTTCGACCTCGTGGTCGGGCACGCCGTTCTGCACCACATCCCGGACGTCCAGAAAACCCTCGCCGAGGTGCTGCGGGTGCTCAGGCCCGGTGGGCGCTTCGTCTTCGCCGGGGAGCCCACCACCATCGGCGACCGCTACGCCCGCCTGCTCGGCCGCACCACGTGGGAGCTCACCACGCGGGCCACGAAGCTCCCCGCCCTGGCGTCGTGGCGTCGTCCGCAGGCCGAGCTCGACGAGTCCTCCCGCGCCGCGGCCCTGGAGGCCGTGGTGGACATCCACACGTTCGACCCCGAGGCGCTCGAGCGCACGGCGCTCGCCGCCGGGGCGATCGACGTGCGCGCGGCCACCGAGGAGCTCGCGGCCGCGTTCCTGGGCTGGCCCGTGCGGACCTTCGAGGCGGCCGTGCCGGCGGGGAAGCTCGGCTTCGGCTGGGCCCGGTTCGCCTTCGGTGGCTGGAAGAAGCTGAGCCGCCTGGACGAGGCCGTGCTCTCGAAGGTGGTGCCGCGCAAGTTCTTCTACAACGTGATGATCACCGGGGTGAAGCCGCCCGCTCCCGTCAGCCTGTAGGTGGCGCTGCCGCTGGAGCTCGGCGACGTCGCCTTCCTCCGCTCGGCCGGGGGTGCGGCGGCGCTCGAGCAGGCCGGGCAGTGGGCCCTGACGGTGGCGTCGAGGATGACCGACGTCGCGGCGGCGCGGGCGCTGGTCGGTGACCGCGGCCCCGTCGTCCTGGAGACCGCCCTGCTGCGGCGCGCAGCGGTGGGGAAGCTGGACCAGCCCGGACGCTGGTTGCTGACCTCCGACGCGCTGCAGCAGGCGACGCCGAGCCGGGTGGCGGCGCACCGGGCCGCGCGGCTGGCGGGACGAGCCGTCCACGACGTCACCTGTTCCGCCGGCGCCGAGCTCGCGGCGCTGGCGGCGACGACCACCGTGCTGCTGGGCTCCGACCTCGACCCGGTGCGGCTGGCCATGGCCCACCACAACGCGCCAGGGGTTCCGCTGGTCCGCGCCGACGCGCTGGTGCCCGTGAGCCGCACCGCCGTGGTGCTGGCCGACCCGGGCCGCCGCACCGACGGCCGGCGCACCCACGACCCCCGCGCGCTGCAGCCGCCCCTGCCGGACCTGCTGGACGCGCACGCCGGGCGCGACCTCGTGGTGAAGTGCGCCCCGGGCCTGGACACCGGGTTCTGGGCCGGGGAGGTGGAGCTGGTCTCGCTGGACGGCGGGGTCAAGGAGGCGGTGCTGTGGTCGCCGGGGCTCAGCGGCGCCGTGCGGCGCCGGGCCACCGTGCTCTCCTCCGCCGGTCCGGGCTACGCGGTCACCGACGCCGACCCCGACGACGCTGACGTCCGTGCACCGGGGGAGTGGATCGTCGACCCCGACGGAGCGGTGGTCCGCGCAGGGCTCGTCCGGCACTGGGCGGCGCGGCACGGACTCGGCCAGCTCGACCCGCGGACCGCCCACCTCACCGGGGACGCGCTGCCGCCCGGGGTGCGCGGGTTCCGGGTGCTCAGCCACGGACGGTTCAGCGAGAAGACCCTGCGCACCGAGCTCGCCCGGCTGGACTGCGGGAGCGTCGAGGTGCTCGTGAGGGCGGTGGACGTGGACCCGGCCGTGCTGCGCCCACGCCTGAAGCTGCGCGGCTCCCGTGCGCTGACGGTGGTGCTGACCCGGATCGGCGACACTCCCACGGCGTTCGTCTGCACCGCGCACGGCGTCCGCGCCTGACGCCCTCCCCGGCCCCGGGGCGGCAGCCCCGCACGCCCCGTTACGGTGGCCGACCATGACCAGCATGTGGGCGGCCCCGCTGCGCACCCGGCTGCGGGCCGGGCGCCGCGACCCCCAGCAGGCCCGCTTCCTCACCCTCGACTCGTGGCGCTGGATCCGCCGCAACAAGGCGTGGACCCCCTGGTACCTGGTGCGCTACGCCCGGCTGCTGCGCTTCCGGCTGGCCAACCCGCACGTGGTGCTGCGCGGGATGGTGTTCCTGGGCCGGCGGGTCGAGCTGCACGCCACCCCGGGCCTGGCGCGGATGGAGATCGGCCGCTGGGTGCACATCGGCGACGGCAACGCCATCCGGTGCCACGAGGGTTCGCTGCGCATCGGGGACAAGGTGGTCCTCGGCAAGGACAACGTCGTCAACACCTACCTCGACATCGAGATCGGTGCCTCCACCCTCATCGCGGACTGGGTGTACATCACCGACTTCGACCACCGGTACTCCGACGTGACCGTGCCCATCAAGGACCAGGGCATCGTGAAGACGCCGGTGCGGATCGGACCCGACTGCTGGATCGCCACCAAGGTGACCGTGCTCCGGGGCACCCGCGTGGGGCGGGGCTGCGTGCTGGGTGCGCACGCCGTGGTCAAGGGCGACGTGCCCGACGGCAGCATCGCCGTGGGGGCGCCGGCGCGGGTGGTGCGCAACCGCCTCGAGGACTGGGAGGCGGGCGCGGCGGCACGGGCGGCGCACCAGGCTGCGCTGGCCGACATCGAGCGGAAGAAGGCGCGCGGCCTCACCGGCTGACCGCCCCCGGGACCGCGTCGTGCGCGCGCGACGCGATCAGCGGTGGCGCAGCGCCCGCTCGACGATGACCGGGCGCGCCAAGGGCTCCCGCGGGCGTCGCCGAGTCCTCGCGTAGAGCTCGGCGGTGGCGGCCGCGATGGCGGGCCAGCTGAAGTCGGTGGCCAGGCGTGCGTGGGCGGCCTCGGCGCGGGCGGCCGCGGCCCGCGGGTCGTCGAGCACGGCCACCACCGCCGCGGCCAGGGCGCGGACGTCGCCGACGGGGAAGGCGAGGCCCGTCACGCCGTCGAGCACGGCCTCTCCGAGACCCCCTGCGTCCGACGCCACCACCGGTACCCGTGCGGCGGCCGCCTCCAGCGCGACGATGCCGAAGGGCTCGTAGCGGCTGGGCAGCACCACGACCGTCGCCCGGGCCAGCTGCTCGGCGATCTCGGCCGGACCCAGGTGCCCGGTCCAGGTCACGGCCCGGGCGACGCGGTGGGCCCGCGCGCGCTCGCGCAGCCACGCCTGCTGGGTGCCGGCGCCGGCGACCACGAGCCGGGCCCCGGGGTGGGCGCGCCGGATCCGTGGCATCGCGGCGAGCAGGTCGTGGACCCCCTTCTCGTGCTCGAGGCGCCCCAGGTAGAGCACGGTGCCGTCGTCGGGGTACCGGTGGACGTCGGGGGCCTGCTCGACACCGGGCTCGACACGGGGCTCGACACCGGGCTCGACACCGTTGTGCAGCACGGTGATCGGGGCGGTGGGCGCGAACAGCTCCACCGCCTCGTCCCGCATGGCGGCCGAGCAGGTGATGACGGCGTCGGCGCTGCGCACCAGCCACCACTCCACCGAGTGCACCTGCCGGTTCAGCGGTGCGGAGATCCAGCCGCCGTGGCGTCCCGCCTCCGTGGCGTGCACGGTGGCCACCAGCGGCACTCCGTGGTGCTCGGCCAGGGCGACCGCGGGGTGCGCGACCAGCCAGTCGTGGGCGTGCACCACGTCCGGTCGCCAGCCCAGCGCGAGCCCGGCGCGCAGCAGGGCGTGGCCCATCGCCAGCGTCCAGGCCACCAGGTCGTCGGTGAACACCAGGTGCAGCGGGTCCTCGGCCACGGCGACCACGCGCACGCCGTCCACCACCTCGTCGGTGGACGGGTGGGTGGCGGCGTCGGTGCCCATCGGGCGGCGGCACAGCACGACCACCTCGTGACCGTCCGCGGCGAGGTGCGCACCCAGGGCGTGCACGTGCCGGCCCAGCCCCCCGACCACCACCGGGGGGTGCTCCCAGGAGACGAGCAGCACCCTCACGAGGGCAGCAGCCGGGCGTCCAGGGCGGGGAAGGGTCCGTCGGCCCGGCGCCAGCGGGCGGCCAGCTCGGCGGCCGGGCCACCGGTCGCGGCGGCGTGCGCGATCTCGAACACCGCGTGGGCGTGGGTGCGGGCCCGCGTGCGGGCGTAGTCGACGGCGGAGTCCTTGGTGACCATGAACGCCCAGTCGCTGGAGACGGCCAGCAGTGCCTCGCGGAGGAGCTGGTCGGCCACGGGGCTGCGACCGGGCTCCTTGACCAGCAGGTCCACGGCGTCGAGCGCGGTGCGCACCACCTCGGCGTTGAGGTCGACGAGGTCCCGGACCGCCTCGCCCTCCCACACGCGCCAGTCCTTGCCCGAGCCCCACGAGGACGACCCCAGCTCCACCGGTGCCCCGACGTGCCCCGCCTCGACGGCGCCGCGCAGCGTGCTCACCCGGACGCCCGCCCCGGGCAGCAGCCGCAGCACCGCGTCGAGCCAGGCCGGACCCTCGTGCCACCAGTGGCCGAACAGCTCGGTGTCGTAGGCGGCGACCACGAGCCCGGGGCGGCCGTCCGCGCGGGCCAGGTCCTCGAGCCGCCGGCGGACCACCGCCACGAAGTCGGCAGCGTCGCGGGCGACGGCCCCGGCGGCCAGCTCCGGGTCGTAGGGCGCCTTCTCGTGCGGGTCGACGTGCCGACCGGTCACCCGCGACGGCTTCAGCCCGGTTCCGTGGTCGTGGGTGTGGAAGTCCCGGTACTCCGCCGAGCCCGGGTAGCCGGCCCTGGGTGACCAGACCCGGTAGCTGACCTCCAGGTCCCGACCGAACGCCAGGACGTCGCTGCGACCGACCGGCCGGGCGGCCGATGTCTGCCCGTGCAGGGCCGGGCCGTCGACGAGGAACCGCTGCACCCCGGCGGTGGCGTAGCCCTGCTCCATGCCGGGGGCGTAGGCGCACTCCGGGGCCCAGATGCCCTGCGGCCTGCTGCCCCACCGCGTCTCGCCGTCCCGCAGGCCCTGCTCCAGGGAGAACGACCGCAGACGGGGGTCGAGCAGCGGCTGGAACGGGTGCGCCAGTGGGCCGCCCAGCAGCTCGACGGCGCCGTGCTCGGCCAGACCCCGGAGCACGGGCGACCCCCCGTGGCGCCAGTGGGTCTCGAAGTCCGACAGGGCCTCGGCCGACCCCCGGTGCTCGTGGGCGCCGAGCTCGCCGCCCGCCTGGTGGGCGCGCAGCTGCCAGTCGCCGAGCCAGTCGTGCACCCCGCGCAGGGTGTGCGGGTCGTCGAGCTGGGCGGCGAGCACGGGCGTGACACCGAGGGTCAGCAGGTCGGTGCGGCCCTCCTCGGCCAGGCGGCGCAGCACCCGTGCCAGCGGCAGGTAGGAGTGGGCCCAGGCCTGGTTCAGCCACTCCTCGCCGACGGGCCAGCGACCGTGGTGGGCCAGCCACGGCAGGTGGCTGTGCAGCACCAGGCAGAAGGTGCCGACGGGTTCGCTCACGCGCGCACCGCGATCGCCACCAGGTCGAGGCTGGCGTCGACGTCGTCGGCGGAGAGGACGAAGTCCGCCGTGGTGATCCCGGCGACGTCCTCGGCGAGCTGGGCCGGCCACGGCTCACCCGCCAGGGAGCGGTCGAGCTGGGCGTCGACGAAGGACCCGCCGTGGGCGGCATCGAGAGCCCTCAGCCGCGGCCCGTGGCCGAGCCCGGCCATCCTGGTGACCGCGAACCCGCTGCCGCGCAGCAGCTCGGAGAGCTCGTCACCGGACAGCTCACGGGTGTGGAACGGGTTGAGCGGGGTGTCGCGACCGGGGGAGAAGGTGATCCGGTTCGGGGTGCTGATGAGCAGCTCGCCGCCCGGGGCCAGCACCCGGTGGCACTCGCGGAGGAACTGCGGCTGGTCCCACAGGTGCTCCACCACCTGGAGGTTGACCACCACCTGGACCGACCCGGTGCGCACGGGCAGGCTCGCGAGGTTGCCGCGGGTCGGCCCGAGGTGCGGGTAGCGCCTCCGCACGTGGGCGAGGGTGTGCGCGTCGTAGTCCAGCGCGAGCACGCGGGTCGCCCTGCGGGACAGCAGGTCCGCGCCGTAGCCCTCGCCGCAGCCGGCCTCGAGCACGGTGCGCCCGGCGCAGCGCGGGGCCAGCAGCTCGTAGGCCGCCTCGTGCCGGCGGAACCAGTAGTTCTCCTGCGCGATCCCCGGCACGGTCCGCTCGCCGGTCAGCGGCAGCACGTCCTCGGTCATCCGGCGAACGGTAGTGGGTGCGGGGGTGACGTGGTCGCCGTGGGCCGTCCGTCCCGAGCGGCTGCGGCCGCCACACCGTGAGGACAGGTGGGCCACCCCGGGGAGCCGGGTCGGCGCTGTGTGTCGTGGATCGCCCTCCTGCCGCTTGCACGGGTGTTACCGACCGGTAACATGGTGCTCGGCGGCGGAGTCCTCGAGAACCTGGGACCATCGTGTGCAGCACACCCACTTCCGGAGGTCGAGGGAGACCCATGAACATCGTCGTTCTGATCAAGCAGGTGCCCGACACCTGGTCCGAGCGGAAGCTCTCCGACGGGGACTTCACCCTGGACCGGGGTGCGGCCGACGCCGTGCTGGACGAGATCAACGAGCGCGCCGTCGAGGAGGCGCTCCAGATCAAGGAGGCCGGCGACGCCGAGGTCACCGTGGTCACCATGGGCCCCGAGCGCGCCACCGAGGCCATCCGCAAGGCGCTGAGCATGGGCGCCGACAAGGCCGTGCACCTGCAGGACGACGCCCTCGCGGGCTCGTGCGCCGTGCAGACCGCCAAGGCCCTGGCCAAGGTCATCGGCACCCTCGGTGACGTCGACCTGGTCATCGCGGGCAACGAGGCCACCGACGGACGCACCGGCGCGATCCCGGCGATGCTCGCCGAGGTCCTCGGCTTCCCGCAGCTCACCCAGGTCCGCAAGCTCACCGTCGACGGCACCACCGTCACCGGCGAGCGGGAGACCGAGGAGGGCACCTTCGGGCTGCAGGCCACCCTGCCCGCCGTGGTCAGCGTCTCGGAGAAGATCAACGAGCCGCGCTACCCCTCGTTCAAGGGAATCATGGCCGCCAAGAAGAAGCCGGTCACCACCCTCACGCTGGCCGACGCCGGCATCGACGCCTCCGAGGTCGGCCTGGCCAACGCGCTGAGCTCGGTCTCCGCGGCCGCCCCGAAGCCTGCGCGCAGCGCGGGTGAGCGGTTCGTCGACGAGGGTGACGGTGGCACCAAGATCGTGCAGTACCTCGTCGCCCAGAAGATCATCTGAGCCGGCCGACCGAGAAGACAGGAGACAACACGCATGACTGAGGTCCTGATCCTGGTCGAGCACGCCGAGGGCGCGCTCAAGAAGGTCACCGCCGAGCTCATCACGGCCGCTCGCGCGCTGGGTGAGCCGTCCGCCGTCGTCGTCGGTGCCCCGGGCACCGCGGCCGGCCTCGCCGAGGGCCTCGCGGCCGCCGGCGCCGCCAAGGTGTACGTCGCGGAGTCCGCGGAGGTCGAGAAGTTCCTCGTCACCCCGCAGGTCGACGTCCTCGCCGCGCTCGTGGCGCAGGCCTCCCCGGCCGCGGTGCTCGTCGCCGCGTCGGTGGAGGGCAAGGAGATCGCCGGACGGCTCGCCGTGCGGCTGGGTTCCGGCCTGCTCACCGACGTGGTGGACGTGGCCGCCGACGGCTCCGCCACCCACTCGGTGTTCGGTGGCGCCTACTCCGTGACCGCCAAGGTCACCACCGGCACTCCGGTCATCTCGGTGCGCCCCGGTGCCGTCGAGGCCGACCCGCAGGCCGGTGCGGGCACCCAGGAGACCGTGGAGGTGCCCGCCCAGGACGCCGCCCGTGGCACCACGGTGACCAGTCGCGACCCGCTGGTGGGTGGCGACCGTCCCGAGCTCACCGAGGCCACGGTCGTGGTCTCCGGTGGACGCGGCGTCGGTTCGGCCGAGAACTTCCACGTCGTCGAGACCCTGGCGGACTCGCTCGGTGCCGCCGTGGGGGCCTCGCGCGCCGCGGTGGACTCGGGCTACTACCCGGGCCAGTTCCAGGTGGGCCAGACCGGCAAGACGGTCTCCCCACAGCTGTACCTGGCCCTGGGCATCTCCGGCGCCATCCAGCACCGTGCCGGCATGCAGACCTCGAAGACGATCGTCGCCGTGAACAAGGACGACGAGGCCCCGATCTTCGAGATCGCCGACTACGGCATCGTGGGTGACCTGTTCAAGGTGGCCCCGCAGCTGGCCGAGGAAGTGGCCAAGCGCAAGGGCTGACGGTCCGGCCGGCTCGCCGGCGGCACCCACCCCGCACCACCCACGAACCCCGTCCGGCAGCCGCCGGGCGGGGTTCGTGCTGCTCGGGTGCGGGTGCCCGAGCTCCGCGGGGTCACCAGGTCTCGGCGAGCGACCCCAGCACGACGAGCTGGCGCCGCACCATCACCCAGTCGCCCCAGGGCAGCAGCACGCGCCCCAGCCGGCCGTCCAGCGCGGTGGGGTAGCCGCACCGGACCTTGACCACCAGCCGGGTGCCACCGGGCACCGGTCGCACCCGGTAGGTCATCACCATCGACCAGCGCCCGCGGGTGTCCACCGTGAGGTGGTCGTTCAGGGCGAAGGCGGCCACCCGGAACACGATGAGCGCCCGCTGCCCCACGGCCAGCGGGGGAGCCGCCGGGTCGAGGGTGCGGGGGCTGCGCCGCCCCAGGTTGTCCACCAGGTCGTAGCTGTAGGGGGCGTGCCGCAGCTGGGCGAGCCAGCGGAAGACCACCTGCGGTGGCGCAGCGACGGTGCGGGCGCGGAAGAGCTCCTGCTCGAGCTCGGGGGCGAGCTCGTCGCAGGGATAGCGCTGCTCCCGCTCCGCCGCGGTCGACCCACCTGTCCTCGCCACGCTCACCGGACCAGTCTGCGGTGCCGCTGCGAGGGCGGCCATCCGGGCGACGGGGTTACCCTGGATCCCGCCATGGCCACCCCCGCGAGCGCGTCGCCCCCCGCTGGCGGTGCCGTGGCCCCGGACCCCGGCACCCCGGCCTACCTCGACCACGCCGCGACCACCCCGGTGCTGCCCGCCGCCGTGGCCGCGATGACGGCGGCCATGGCCGTGACGGGCAACGCGTCCTCGCTGCACGGCTCGGGTCGCGCCGCCCGCCGCCGCGTCGAGGAGTCCCGGGAGACCATCGCCCAGGCCCTGGGCGCGCGACCGTCGGAGGTCGTGTTCACCGCCGGCGGCACCGAGAGCGACAACCTGGCCGTCAAGGGCATCTACTGGGCGCGGCGGGCCGCGGACCCGCGCCACCGTCGGGTGGTGGCCAGCGCCGTCGAGCACCACGCGGTTCTGGACCCGGTGCAGTGGCTCGTCGAGCACGAGGACGCCGAGGTCACCTGGCTGCCCGTGGATCCGCTCGGCCGCGTGCACCCGGACGTCCTGCGCGCCGAGCTGGAGCGCCACGGGGACGAGACCGCGCTGGTGACGGTGATGTGGGCGAACAACGAGGTGGGCACGGTGAACCCGGTGCGGGAGCTCGCCGCGGTGGCCCGCTCGTTCGGGGTGCCGTTCCACACCGACGCCGTGCAGGCCGTGGGCCAGGTGCCGGTGGACTTCGCGGCGAGCGGGGCGGACGCCCTCACGATCACCGCCCACAAGATCGGCGGGCCGTTCGGAGCCGGGGCGCTGCTGCTCGGCCGGGACGTGCCCTGCGTCCCGCTGCTGCACGGTGGCGGCCACGAGCGCGACGTCCGCTCCGGCAGCCCCGACACCGCTGCGCTGGCCGGGTTCGCGGTGGCCACCCGGACGGCGGTGGACGCCCAGCCCGAGCGCGCCGCCCACCTGGCCGAGCTCCGCGACGCGCTCGTCGCCGGCGTTCTCGACGCGGTGCCCGACGCTGTGCTCAACGGTGACGCCGACCCCGCCGGACGGCTGCCCGGCAACGCGCACCTCACCTTCCCCGGGTGCGAGGGCGACTCGCTGCTCATGCTCCTCGACGCCCGCGGTGTGGAGTGCTCCACGGGTTCGGCGTGCACCTCGGGCGTCGCCCGGCCCAGCCACGTGCTGGTGGCGATGGGGGCCGATCCGCGCGCGGCGCGGGGCTCGCTGCGCTTCTCCCTCGGCCACACCTCCACGCGCGCGGACGTCGACCGCGTGGTCGCGGCCATCGCGCCGGTGGTGGAGCGGGCCCGGGCGGCAGGGTTCGCCTCGGCGGGTCGGGGCTGAGCCCGTGCGCGTGCTGGCCGCGATGAGCGGTGGGGTGGACTCGGCGGTGGCGGCGGCGCGGGTGGTGGCGGCCGGTCACGACGTGACGGGCGTGCACCTGGCGCTGGCGGCGGTGCCCGGGACCCTGCGCACGGGCAGCCGTGGCTGCTGCTCCAAGGAGGATGCCGGGGACGCCCGCCGGGCGGCGGACGTGCTGGGCATCCCGTTCTACGTGTGGGACTTCGCGGAGCGCTTCCGCGAGGACGTGGTGGACGACTTCGTGGACGCCTACGCCCGGGGCGAGACCCCCAACCCCTGCCTGCGCTGCAACGAGAAGATCAAGTTCGCGGCCCTGGCCGACAAGGCGGCCGCGCTCGGGTTCGATGCCGTGGCCACCGGGCACTACGCACGACTCGCCGACGGGGTGCTCCGTCGTGCGGTGGACCCGGACAAGGACCAGTCCTACGTGCTCGGCGTGCTGAGCGCCGCCCAGCTCGCCCGGGCGATGTTCCCGCTCGGGGACACCGCCAAGCCGGCGGTGCGGGCCGAGGCGGCGCGGCGCGGGCTCGCGGTGGCCGCGAAGCCGGACAGCCACGACATCTGCTTCATCCCCTCCGGCGACACCCAGGCCTTCCTCGGGGCCCGCATCGGGGTGCGGCCCGGCGCGGTGGTCGACGCGGACACCGGGGCGGTGCTGGGCGGGCACTCCGGGGTGCACGGGTTCACCGTCGGCCAGCGCAAGGGCCTCGGGGTGGTGGGGCCGGCCCCGGACGGGCGGCCGCGCTACGTCACCTCGCTGGACGCGACCACGGGCACCGTCACCGTGGGAGGCGCGCAGCACCTGGACGTGCACGGCCTCCAGACGTCGGTCGCCGTGTGGACCTCGGGGTCCGCGGCCCGTGAACCGTTCGCGTGCACGGTGCAGGTGCGCGCCCACGGTGGCCTGGCGCGCGCGGTCGTGCGCCCGGGACCCACCGGGCTGGGGGTGGAGCTGGGCGCGCCGCTGCGGGGGGTCGCCCCTGGTCAGACCGTGGTGCTGTACCGCCCGGACGTCGACGGGGACGTGGTGCTGGGCAGCGCCACGATCACGTCGACGTCCGGGGTGCGACCGGCGGTGGGCGCGGGGTCCCGGACCGCTCAGCTGTAGGGGTTGCTCGCGCTCACCTCGTGCACGGTGATGACCGGGGCCGCGGCGACCTTGCCCTCGAGCGAGCCGAGCAGCGCCTGGGTGTGCGGCGCCGCCATGTGCGCGTCGAGGTCGGCCTTGGACTCCCACTTCTCTACCGAGAAGAACAGGGTCGGGTCCTCGGTGTCCCGGGTGAACCGGTAGTCGATGCAGCCCTTGTCGCCCCGGGAGGCGGCGGCGGTCGACGCGAGCAGGGCGACGACGCCGTCGGCGGCCTCCGCGGTGAAGTGGGCCTCGGCGATGACGATGATCACATGTCCTCCTGGTGGTCGGGCCGACCGGCGTCGGCGCCCGGACCCAGACTGCACCCCGGCGGCCTCGGGCGGCAGGGCCGGGTGCGGTAGACAGGGCCCGGTGACCACCCCCCCGCTGTCGTCGCTGCGTGATCTGCCCCCGGGCACGGCCACCGCCATCGGCTCGTGGCCGGGGACCGACCCGGTGGAGGCCGGCCGGGTGGTGCTCGGCGAGCTGGCGGTGCTGCCGCACCTGGTGGAGCTGCCGGGGCGCGGCGTGGGGGCCGACGTGATCGGCCGGACCGCCGCCCTGCTGGTCGACCTGGCCGTCGAGGTGGTGGCGTCGGGCTACCGCGTGGTGCCGCGACCCGGGCGGGACGCCCGCCGCGCCCACGACCTGCTGCGCCACGACCTGGACGCGCTCGAGGAGGCGGTCGAGCGCTCGGGCGCCACCCCGGCCGCGGTGAAGGTGCAGCTGGCCGGGCCGTGGACGCTGGCGGCCTCGGTGGAGCTGCGCACGGGCAACCGGGTGCTCACCGACCCCGGCGCGGTCACCGAGTTCGCCGCCTCCCTCGCCGAGGGGGTGCGGGTGCACGCGGCGGAGGTGGCTCGGCGGCTCGGCGTCGGGGTGGTGGTGCAGCTGGACGAGCCGTCCCTGCCCGGCGTGCTCGCGGGTTCGCTGCCGACGGTCTCCGGGCTCACGACCATCGCCGCGGTCCCCGCCCCGGACGCGGAGGCCGCCCTGCGCATCGTGCTCGAGGCCGCCCCGGGCGCCACGGTGGTGCACTGCTGCGCCGCGGACGTGCCGTTCGGGGTGCTGCACCGCGCCGGTGCAGGCGCCGTCGCGGTGGACGTCTCACGGTTGCGGACCGGTGACCTGGACGGGGTGGGCGAGCTGCTGCAGGAGGGCGCGGGGGTGCTGCTGGGCCTGGTGCCGAGCACCGATCCCGGCCGACCGCCCACGCTGCACGAGCTCGCCGAGCCCGCCCTGCGACTGGTGGACCGCCTCGGGTTCTCCCGGGAGGTGCTCGCCACCCAGGTGCTCGTCACCCCGCAGTGCGGCCTGGCCGGGGCGAGCCCGGTGTGGGCGCGTCGGGCGCTGGCGCTGGCCACCGAGCTGGGCCGGGCGTTCGCGGAGCCCCCAGCGAGCTGGTGAGCGGCTGCCGGGTGGCAGGCCCCTACCCCGCGCCGGGCACACTACGACCCATGAGCGAGCACCGGCACCGCGAGTCCGTCGTCGTCTGCCGTTCCCCGGAGGCGGTGTACGCGATGGTCTCCGACGTCACCCGCACGGGCGAGTGGAGCCCCATCTGCACCGGGTGCTGGTGGGACGAGGGCGCCGGACCCACGGTCGGTTCGTCGTTCACCGGCCGCAACGAGATCCCCGGGCGCACCTGGGAGACCCGCTCGACGGTGACCGTCGCCGAGCCGGGTCAGGAGTTCGCGTTCGAGGTCGGGGAGTCCTTCGTCCGGTGGGCCTACTCCCTGGCGGCGGTGGACGGTGGCACCGAGCTCACCGAGTCGTGGGAGTTCCTGCCCGCCGGGCTCGCGATGTTCCGGGCGAAGTTCGGCGAGGCCGCCGAGGGGGAGATCGCCGACCGCACCGCGGCCGCGCACCGCAGCATCCCGCTCACCCTCGCCTCCATCAAGCGCATCGCCGAGGCCGCCTGAGGGTCGCTGCTGGCCCAGCGAGGTGTCGGTGGTGCTCGCTACCCTGCGCGAGTGAGCGAGGAGAGCACGGGCACGGTCGGTGGCGCGCTGCGAGGGCAGTGGGCGGAGCTCGCCGAGGAGGTCCGCGGGCACCAGTTCCGCTACTACGTGCGCGACGCCCCGGTGCTGTCCGACGGCCAGTTCGACGAGCTGCTCGGCCGGCTCGCCGCGCTCGAGCAGGCCCACCCCGAGCTGCGCACCGCCGACTCACCCACCCAGCTCGTGGGGGGCGGGTTCGAGACCGGCTTCGCCGCCGTCGACCACCTCGAGCGGATGCTGAGCCTGGACAACGCCTTCGACGCCGACGAGCTCCGCGCGTGGGCCGGCCGGGTGGTGGCCGACGTCGGTCACGAGGTGGACTACGTGTGCGAGCTCAAGATCGACGGCGTCGCGCTGAACCTCGTGTACGAGAACGGGAAGCTCGTCCGGGCGGCCACCCGCGGCGACGGCCGGACCGGGGAGGACGTCACCCTCAACGCCCGCACCATCGAGGACATCCCCGAGACCCTCACCGGCAGCGGCGCGTTCCCGGTGCCCGAGCTGCTGGAGGTGCGCGGCGAGGTGTTCTTCCGGCTGGCGGACTTCGCGGCGCTGAACGCCTCGCTGGTCGCCGAGGGCAAGGCCCCCTTCGCGAACCCGCGCAACTCCTCGGCCGGCTCGCTGCGGCAGAAGAACCCCGCCGTCACCGCGCGCCGCCGGCTGGGGATGATCTGCCACGGCCTCGGCAGGCGCACCGGGTTCGACCCGGACTCCCAGGCCCACGCCTACGAGGCGCTGGCCGCGTGGGGGCTGCCGATCTCCCCGCAGACCCGGCAGGTGCGCGGGATCGACGCCGTGCTGGAGCAGGTCGCGTACTGGGGCGAGCACCGCCACGAGCCCGTGCACGAGATCGACGGGCTCGTGGTCAAGGTCGACGAGGTGGCCCTGCAGCGCCGCCTGGGCTCCACCTCCCGGGCGCCGCGGTGGGCGATCGCCTACAAGTACCCGCCGGAGGAGGCCACCACCACGCTGCTGGACATCCAGGTCAACGTCGGGCGCACCGGGCGGGTCACCCCCTTCGCGTTCATGGAGCCGGTGCTCGTGGCTGGGTCCACGGTCAGCCTGGCCACCCTGCACAACGCGCAGGAGGTGGTCCGCAAGGGCGTGCTCATCGGGGACCTCGTCACCATCCGCAAGGCCGGTGACGTCATCCCGGAGGTGCTCGGCCCGGTGGTCGACGCGCGGGAGGGCCGCGAGCTCCGCGCGTTCGTCATGCCGACGGAGTGCCCCGAGTGCGGGACGACGCTGGCCCCGGCCAAGGAGGGCGACGCGGACCTGCGCTGCCCGAACTCCCGCTCCTGCCCGGCGCAGCTGCGCGAGCGCGTGTTCCACGTCGCCGGTCGCGGGGCCTTCGACATCGAGGCGCTGGGCTACAAGTCCGCCACCGCACTGCTGGCCGCCGGGGTCATCTCCGACGAGGGCGACATCTTCGCGCTGACCGAGAACGACCTGCTCGCCACCGACCTGTTCCGCACCAAGGCAGGGGTGCTGTCGGCCAACGGCGCCAGCCTGCTGCGCAACCTCGAGGCGGCCAAGGACCAGGCGCTGTGGCGGGTGCTGGTGGGTCTGAGCATCCGCCACGTCGGCCCCACCGCGGCCCGTGCGCTGGCCGGCGAGTTCGCCTCGCTGGAGCGCATCGCGACCGCGCCCGAGGAGGAGCTCGCGGCCGTGGACGGGGTGGGGCCCACCATCGCGCAGGCCGTCGTCGAGTGGTTCGCCGTGGACTGGCACCGTGACCTCGTCGCCAAGTGGCGGTCGGCGGGGGTGCGGATGGTCGACGAGCGCGACGCGTCGGTGCCGCGGTTCCTCGAGGGTCTCTCGATCGTCGTCACCGGTTCCCTGAGCACCCTGAGCCGGGACGAGGCCAAGGAGGCGATCCTCGAGCGCGGGGGCAAGGCGGCCGGGTCGGTGTCGAAGAAGACGGCGTTCGTGGTCGTGGGCGACGCGCCGGGCTCGAAGTACGACAAGGCGGTGCAGCTGGGGGTGCCGATCCTCGATGCCGCGGGGCTCACCGTGCTGCTCGCGGAGGGTCCGGACGCGGCTCGTGCCGTGGCGCAGGTGCCGCCCGAGCCCGAGCCCGAGGCGGCCGGACCGGCCGTCGGCGAGGAGGAGTCCCCGTGATCGAGGTGCGGGCCCCGCGGCCCGAGGAGCTCGCCGAGGTCGGGGCCATCACGGTGGCCGCCTACACCGCGGACGGCCACCTGCACGGCGAGGAGGACTACGCGAACCAGCTCCGTGACGCCCACCGCCGTGCCGAGCTCGCCGAGCTGCTCGTGGGAGTGCTCGACGGCGTGGTGGTGGGGACGGTGACCGTGGGGGCCGCCGGGACGCCGTACGCGGAGGTGGCAGGCCCGGGGGAGCTCGAGTTCCGCATGCTCGCCGTCTCCACCTCCGGCCGCGGGCACGGGGTGGGGGAGAGGCTGGTCCGCGCCGTGCTGGCGCGGGCGGCCGACGCGGGGTGCACCGCAGTGGTCATCTCGACCATGGACACCATGGCGGCCGCGCACCGGCTCTACGCCCGGCTCGGGTTCACCCCGGTGCCCGAGCGGGACTGGGAGCCGGTGCCCGGCACCCCCCTGCGCGTGCTCCGCCGCCCGGTCGGCTGAGCGGTCCGGCGCGGCCGGGTGCGGTCCGTCAGCGCAGGACGGTCGCCACGATCCCGGCCATGTGACCGAGCCGGGCCACCTCGGAGGGGCGGAACTCCGGGCCGCCCGGCCGACCGATCAGGAGCACCTGCTCCCCGCTGCCCAGCGGTGCCACGGCCAGGGTGGTGTCCATCTCGCGCCAGACCTCCGGCACCCAGCCGGCCGTGGCGTCGAGCGCGGTGGGCGCCAGCAGCGGGAACCACGGGACCGGGACGACGCGGGTCTCGGGCGAGGCGGGACTGCCCACCACCCGGTAGGGACCGTCCGTGCCGCTGTGCATCACCGTCGCCCAGCCGACCCGCAGCACGCGGGGGATGCCGTCGACCAGGACCTGCAGGCGGTCCCCGATGGTCGCGGCGACGTGGTCGATGAGCTCGAGCTCGCCGTGGGTGTCCAGCACCCCGGTGTAGGGGCGCACGGAGTCCACCCGGACGCCGTCGAGCAGCTCGGCGGCGGTGATGAGCGCGTCCGGCAGGGACCCCCGGGGGATGTCCACCACGAGGTCGTCGACCGCGAAGCCCTCCCCGCGCTCGACCACGTCCACGGAGAGGATGTCGGCGCCCACCGACCCGAGCGCCGTGGCCAGGGCACCCAGGCTCCCGGGCCTGTCGGGCACGCGCGCGCGCAGCAGGAACGACATGACCACGATCTTCGCACCCACCCACGGTCGCCCGGGCCCGGTGACCACGGACGTCACGCAGCCGTGACGTGACCAACACCCACGGGCTCGACGCCGGTCGTGGTCAGCCCGGTGGTGGCGCCCCCCTGGTGCGGGAGGTCGCCGCCCGGCTGGGGAGGGGGCTGCGGTGCCCGCACTAGAGTTGGTGGTGTTCCCCGTCGTAGACCTCTGGAGCACGACTGTGCCTGCCATCACCCGTGACGAGGTCGCGCACCTCGCCCGGCTCGCCCGCCTCGCGGTCACCGAGACCGAGCTCGACGCCTTCGCCGGGCAGCTCGACGCGATCCTCACCCACGTCGCCGCGGTGTCGGAGGTGGCGGCCGACGACGTGCCGCCGACCAGCCACCCGGTGGACCTGACCAACGTGGTCCGCCCGGACGTGGTGGTCCCGGGGCTGAGCCAGGCGCAGGCGCTCTCCGGGGCACCGGCCGCCGAGGACGGCCGCTTCCGCGTGCCGCAGATCCTGGGGGACGGGCAGTGACGACCGACCTCACCCGCCTCTCCGCCGCCGAGCTCGCGGGCCTCGTGCACAGCCGGGAGGTGTCGTCGGTGGAGGTCACCCAGGCGCACCTGGACCGCATCGGTGCCGTGGACAGGCGCGTGCACGCGTTCCTGCACGTCGACGCCGCGGCGGCCCTGGGTGCCGCCCGCGCGGTCGACGAGTCCCTGGCTGCCGGCGGTCCGCCCGCCTCCGCGCTGGCCGGCGTCCCCCTCGCGCTCAAGGACGTGTTCACCACCACGGACATGCCCACCACGTGCGGCTCGCGGATCCTCGAGGGCTGGGTCTCGCCCTACGACTCCACCGTGACCTCGAGGTTGCGGGCGGCCGGCGTCCCCGTGCTGGGCAAGACCAACATGGACGAGTTCGCGATGGGTTCCTCCACCGAGAACTCCGCCTACGGGCCCACCCGCAACCCCTGGTCGCTGGACCGGGTGCCCGGCGGCTCCGGTGGTGGATCGGCGGCCGCCCTGGCGTCCTTCGAGGCCCCGCTGGCCATCGGGACCGACACCGGTGGCTCCATCCGCCAGCCCGCGGCGCTCACCGGCACCGTCGGGGTCAAGCCCACCTACGGCACCGTCTCCCGCTACGGCCTCGTCGCGTGCGCGTCCTCGCTGGACCAGGGTGGGCCGTGCGGGCGCTCCGTGCTGGACACCGCGCTGCTGCACGCCGTGGTCGCCGGGCACGACCCGCGCGACTCCACCTCCGTCGACGTCCCCGTCGCTGCCGTCGTCGAGGCGGCCCGCGAGGGCGCGAACGGCGACCTCCGTGGCGTGCGGGTGGGCGTGGTGCGCGAGCTGGGCGGCGACGCCTACGCCCCCGGCGTCCTGAGCTCGTTCCAGGCCGCCGTGGCGCAGCTGGAGGCCCTCGGTGCGGAGGTGGTGGAGGTGAGCTGCCCCAGCTTCGTCCACGCCATCGCCGCCTACTACCTGATCCTGCCCAGCGAGGTCAGCTCCAACCTCGCCCGCTTCGACGCCATGCGCTACGGCCTGCGGGTGGGCGACGACGGCACGCACAGCGCGGAGGAGGTCATGGCCGCCACCCGCGACGCCGGGTTCGGTCCGGAGGTGAAGCGCCGCATCATGATCGGCACCTACGCGCTGTCGGCCGGCTACTACGACGCCTACTACGGCCAGGCCCAGAAGGTGCGCACGCTGATCTCCCGGGACTTCGCCGCGGCGTACGAGCAGGCCGACGTGCTCCTGTCGCCCACCTCGCCGAGCACCGCGTGGCCGCTCGGCGAGAAGGTGGGCGACCCCCTGGCCATGTACCTGCAGGACCTGTGCACCATCCCCACCAACCTGGCCGGGGGCGCGGCGATGTCGCTGCCGTCCGGGCTGTCGGCCGACGACGGACTCCCGGTGGGGCTGCAGATCATGGCCCCGGCCCTGGCCGACGAGCGGCTCTACCGGGTGGGGGCGGCCTACGAGGTGGCGCGCGGTCCGCTCGCCGGGGCCCCCGAGCTCTGACCGGTCCGGTCGTCGGGGGCGGAGGTGGCCGGTGGTCGGATCATCAGCACCACCCCGACGGCCGCCGCGCCGATGACGAGCCCGAGCACCGCGACGACGGTGAAGCCGCGCGCCTCGATCAGCGCCCCGGCCACCGGGGGGCCGAGTGCGGACCCCACCGCGGCCGAGGTGTAGAGCACCCCGAGCAGCCCGCCCAGGCCCTGCACGCCGAAGGTCTGCGCGGCCACGGCGGGCCCGAGCGCGACGAACCCGCCGTAGCCCACCCCGAGCACCACGGCGAACACGACCAGCCGGGCGTACCCGGGCACCCCGAGCCAGAGCGCGTAGCTCGCGGCCATGGCCACGAAGCACCCCTGGTAGGTGCGCACCACGCCGAGACGGTCGGCCAGCCCGCCCAGCGCCAGGCGCCCGACGATGCTGGCCGCGCCGATCACCCCCACCAGTGCGGCGGCGGCCACCGTGCCGGCCCCCGTGGTGGCTGCGTAGGCGGGCAGGTGCACGAACGGAACGAACAGCACGGCCGTCAGCAGCACCTGCGACCCGTAGAGGCGGCGGAAGGCCGGGGTGCGCAGCCGTGGGCGCAGCGGCGGCACCGGGCCGGATCCGAACGCCACGGGCGCGGGCCTGAGCACGGCGGCGCAGCCCAGCAGCACCGCCACCGCCACCGCGGCCAGGACCAGGTAGGCATCCCGCCAGCCGACCGCGTCGATGAGGGCCGCCCCCACCGGAGCCCCCACCAGGGTCCCGGCCCCGATGCCGGACACCGCCACCCCGACGGCCACGGTGCGGCGGCGGTCGAACCAGGCGCCCACCACGGCCACCAGGGGCACGTAGCCGCACGCGACCCCCACCCCCACCCCCAGCCCGTGACCGAGCGCGGCCTGCCACAGGCTGGTCGCCCGCGAGGTGACCACGAGCCCGAGCCCGAGCGCCAGCGCGCCGACGAGCAGGACCTTCTGCGGTCCCACCCGGTCCACCGCCGCCCCCGACACGGCGCCGAGGGCGAAGAACAAGAACGTGGTCAGGGAGAACACCGCGGCGGTGGCGGCCCGGCTGCTGCCCAGCTCGGTGCTGATCGGGGCCAGGAACGCGGCGAAGCCGTAGGCCACGCCGAAGACGGTGAACATGGCGAGGAAGGCCGCTGCGGTGACGGCCCAGGCGCGGGGGCCGTCGATCCCGAGCGTCGGTGCCGTCATGCGGCGGACGGTAGCGGGTGCCGGCTGGGCGGCTGGTCTGTATCGATCCGGGGGCGGTGTACCGCTGCCTCTGCCGGTCCCGGCAGGATGGAGACCTCGCCCACCTCAGGAGGACCGACTCGTGCGCATCGGAGTGCTGACCGGTGGCGGTGACTGTCCCGGGTTGAACGCCGTCATCCGATCGGTGGTCCGCAGCTCGGACAACCTGTTCGGCAGCTCGGTCGTCGGCTTCCGCGACGGCTGGCGCGGGCTGCTCGAGGACAGGGCGATGGAGCTCGACGTCACCAAGGCGGACGGGATCCTGACCCGCGGCGGCACCATCCTCGGCTCGGCCCGGGTGAACCCGGAGGTGTTCCGCGACGGCCTCGAGACCGTCCGGGAGACCCTGCGCGCCCGCGGCGTGGACGTGCTCATCCCCATCGGCGGCGAGGGCACGCTGACCGCGGCGAGCTGGCTCGCCGACAACGGCGTGCCCGTCGTGGGGGTGCCCAAGACCATCGACAACGACATCGACGGGACCGACCTCACCTTCGGCTTCGACACCGCCGTGTCCATCGCCACCGACGCGATCGACCGGCTGCACACCACCGCCGAGTCGCACCAGCGCGTCCTGCTGTGCGAGGTGATGGGCCGCCACGCCGGGTGGATCGCGCTGCACGCGGGCCTCGCCTCGGGCGCGCACCTGACCCTGGTGCCGGAGCAGCCCTTCGACGTCGACGAGGTCTGCGCGATGGTCTCGGCCCGGTTCGCGCGCGGCGACCAGCACTTCATCGCCGTGGTCGCCGAGGGGGCCACGCCGAAGGAGGGCTCCATGGAGTTCCGGGTGGGGGGCATCGACGAGTTCGGCCACCGCCGCTTCACCGGTGTGGCCCAGCAGCTCGGCGAGGAGATCGAGCGGCGCATCGGCAAGGAGGTTCGCACCACCGTCCTCGGTCACGTCCAGCGCGGCGGCACCCCCACGGCGTTCGACCGGGTGCTGGCCACCCGCTTCGGCCTGCACGCCGCCATCGCCGCGCACGAGGGACGCACCGGGCAGATGGTCGCACTGCGCGGCACGGACATCACGCTGATCCCGCTCGCCGACGCGACGAAGCACCTCAAGACCGTGACGCCCGAGCGCCTGGCCGAGGTGGTCTCCTTCTTCGGCTGAGCCGGGGACCGCGGTGGGTAGCGTCGTCGCCATGCCGCCGCCCCCCGAGCTCGCCGACGCCTGGCGCACCGCCCGCCCGGAACCCGACCTGCTGCACCTCGACTCGGCCGCCGCCGGGCGCAGCTCGCGCGCGGTGCTCTCCGCCGTGACCGCGCACCTGGAGCGCGAGGCCCGCACCGGCGGGTACGTCGCCGCGGCGCAGGCGGCCCCGGAGCTGGACCGGGTGCGCGCGGACCTCGCCGGGCTGCTCGGCCACGCGCCGCAGGACACCGTGCTCACCGAGAGCGCCGTGTCCGCGCTCTCGGTGCTGCTGGAGGCCTGGCGGCTGCCACCGGGATCCACCGTGCTGGTGAGCCCGGGGGAGTACGGCCCCAACCTGGCGCGGTTCGCGCGCTGGGGGCTCGTCGTCGAGGCGATGGCCACCGCCGATGCCGTGGGTCACGTGGACCTCGACGCGCTGCGCGCCCGGCTCGCCGCCCGGCCGCCCGCGCTGGTGCACCTGTGCCACCTCGGCTCGCACCGCGGGGTGGTGCAGCCCGCCGCCGAGGTGGTGGTCCTCGCCCGCGCGGCCGGGGTGCCGGTGGTGGTCGACTCCGCACAGGCACTGGGCCACGTCGACACCGCCCTGGGCGCCGACGCCGTCTACGCGACCAGCCGCAAGTGGCTCGCCGGCCCGCGCGGGGTCGGGGTGCTGGCGGTGCGGCCGGGCCTGCTCGACGTGCCCACGGCCGGCCTCGAGTCGGCGGAGGCGTTCGTGGCCGGGCGGATCGGGCTCGGGGTCGCGCTCGCCGAGCACCTCGCGCTCGACCCGTCCCGCGTGCACGCCGGGTTGGCCGCACGCGGTCGGGCCACTCGCGAGGCCCTGGACGGCACCGCGGGCTGGAGGACGGTGGAGCCCGTGGACGAGCCGTCGGCCACGACCACCCTCGCGCCGCCGGTGGGCTGGACGGATGCGGGGGTCGAGACCGCCCAGCAGCAGCTGCGCGTCGAGCACGGGGTGCTGGTGACCTCGGCGGGGGTGTGGCGGGCCCCGCTGGAGGCCACCCGCACCGTCCTGCGGGTGAGCCCGCACCTGGACGCCACGGCCGAGGACCTCGACCGGCTCGCCCGCGCGCTCACCGCCGTCAGCTAGTCCGGCACCGGGATCGTGCTGGCGCGGGCCCGCAGCGGCAGCGCCACCCAGAGCACCACGAACGAGGCCGCCGAGCCCAGGCCGAGCACGGCCGCCCCCACCCCGCCCAGGACGACGTCGCCGACGAGCACCGCCGCGCCGGTGATGGACGCCGCCAGCAGGGCGAGGCCGGCCAGGGCGAAGCGGTGTGCGGCCCGGACCAGCTCGGGCCGGTGCATCCGCCGGAACAGCAGCCGGTGGTAGGCGACCGGCGCGACCAGGCACACCACGGCCGCCCCGGAGGACACGAACGTCACGAGGTAGGTCGCGCGCTGGAAGCCCGTGGTGCCGGCGAACGCCGCGGTGAACGGCAGCGAGAGCAGGAACGCGAAGAGGATCTGCACCCCCGCCTGGGCCACCCGCAGCTCCTGCAGCAGCTCGGCGAGGTTGCGGGTCAGCCGAGCCTGCTCGCCCTCGTGCGGCTCGGGCGGCAGGCTCACGCCCGCTCCCTGCGCACCCGCCAGACGACGACCGCCACGACGACGACCACCGCGACGGCCACCGCGAGCCCGGTCCCGACCTTGGAGGCGACCGCCTGGTAGGAGTTGCCGGCGAAGAAGCCCAGCAGCACGAAGGCCGTGCCCCAGACGAGCCCGCCCGCGGCGTTCCACGGCAGGAAGCGGCGGTAGGGCATCTTCGCGGTGCCGGCCAGGGCGGGCATCACGGCCCGGAAGAAGGACACGAAGCGCCCCAGGAACACCGCCGAGCCGCCCCGCCGGGCCAGGAAGTCCTGCGCCCCGTCGAGCTTGTCCCGACGCTTGTCCAGGATCTTCAGCGCCAGCAGCCGTGGGCCGAAGGTCTTGCCCACCTCGTAGCCCACGCTGTCGCCGACGATCGCGGCCACCACGACGACCACGCACATCCACACCACGCTGGCCTCACCCCGGCTGGCGTACACCCCGCCGACCACCGCGGCCGTCTCGCCCGGCACCACGAAGCCCACGAACAGAGCGTCCTCGACGAACACGAGCAGGCCCACCACGAGGAAGACGTACAGCGGGGCGACGTTCAACAGTCGTTCGACCAGGCCGCTCATGGGGCCAACCTAGCCGGGCACCGGCGCCGGCTCAGAAGTAGAGGCGGGAGACCATCTCGGCCACGCACACCGGCTTGGAGCCGCCCTCGACCTCGACGGTGGAGGAGACCACCAGCTGCAGCCCGCCGCCGCCGACCTCGGTGACCTCGGTGAGCACCGCGGTGGAGCGGACCATGGAGCCCACCGGGACCGGCGAGGGGAAGCGGACCTTGTTCAGCCCGTAGTTCACTCCCATCTTCGTGCCCTCGACCGTCCAGATCTGCCAGCTGAGCATCGGCAGGAGCGAGAGGGTGAGGAAGCCGTGCGCGATGGGGCCGCCGAACGGGCTCTCCGCCTTCGCCCGCTCGACGTCGACGTGGATCCACTGGTGGTCGCCGGTGGCCTCGGCGAAGGTGTTGATCCGCTCCTGGGTGACCTCGACCCAGTCGCTGGTGCCGAGGGTCTCGCCCTGGGCCGCGAGGAGCTCGGCGGGGGAGGTGAAGGTGCGCATGGTGGGTCTCCTGTCGACGTCGGGATGAGGCTGCCCGTCGATGCTCCCACGCCTGGCAGGATGGATCGCATGAGTGCCCCCAGCCTCGATCACCGCCCGGCCGACCTCATCGGCCCCGACGGCTCCGCCCGGCTCGTCGACTACGACGACGTCGTCGCGCAGTTCGACCCCGTGCTCGGCATGGAGGTGCACGTCGAGCTGGGTACTGCCACCAAGATGTTCTGCGGCTGCCCCACCGGCTTCGGAGCCGAGCCCAACACCCAGACGTGCCCGGTGTGCCTGGGCCTGCCCGGCGCGCTGCCCGTGGTCAACGAGAAGGCGGTGGAGTCCGCCATCCGCATCGGTCTGGCGCTGCACTGCACCATCACCCCGCACGGTCGGTTCGCGCGGAAGAACTACTTCTACCCCGACCAGCCGAAGAACTTCCAGACCAGCCAGTACGACGAGCCGATCGCCACCGACGGCTACCTCGACGTGCTCCTGGACGACGGCACCACCTGGCGGGTGGACGTCGAGCGGGCGCACATGGAGGAGGACACCGGCAAGTCGCTGCACGTCGGCGGGGCCACCGGCCGCATCCACGGGGCCAGCCACTCGCTGCTGGACTACAACCGGGCCGGCGTGCCGCTGGTGGAGATCGTCACCCGCACCATCCACGGGGCCGGTGCCCGGGCTCCCGAGGTGGCCCGCGCCTACGTCACCGCCCTGCGCGACCTGCTGGAGTCCCTCGGCGTCTCCGACGTGCGGATGGACCAGGGCTCGCTGCGCTGCGACGCCAACGTCTCCCTCACCCCGTCCGGCTCACCCGTGCTGGGCACGCGCACCGAGACCAAGAACGTGAACAGCCTGCGCAGCGTCGAGGTGGCCGTGCGGCACGAGATGCGCCGCCAGGCCGCCGTGCTGCTCGCCGGCGGCGAGGTCGTCCAGGAGACCCGGCACTTCCAGGAGGTCGACGGCACCACCGCGGCGGGTCGGAAGAAGGAGACCGCGGAGGACTACCGCTACTTCCCGGAGCCGGACCTCTCCCCGGTGGCGCCGGACCCGGCGTGGGTGGAGCGGCTGCGGGCGGAGCTGCCCGAGCTGCCGTGGGAGCGCCGCGCCCGCATCCAGGCGAGCTGGGGGGTCAGCGACGAGGAGATGCGCGACCTGCGCAACGCCGGGGCCCTGGACCTGGTGGCCGCGACCGTCGACGCCGGCGCGCCCGCGGACCAGGCGCGGTCCTGGTGGGTGGCCTACCTGACCCAGCAGGCCAACAGCCGCGAGCTCACCCTGGCCCAGCTGGCCATCAGCCCCGCCCAGGTCGCCCGGATCATCGCGCTCGTGGCCGACGGCTCGCTGAACAACAAGCTCGCCCGCCAGGTGGTCGACGGGGTGCTGGCCGGCGAGGGTGAGCCCGACGACGTGGTGGCCGGGCGTGGCCTCGCGGTGGTCAGCGACGACGGTGCGCTGCAGCACGCCGTGGACGAGGCCCTGGCCGCGAACCCCGCGGTCGCCGAGAAGATCCGCGGCGGCGCCACCAAGGCCGCCGGGGCGATCGTCGGTGCGGTCATGAAGGCCACCCGGGGTCAGGCCGACGCGGCCAAGGTCACCGAGCTCGTGCTCAAGGCCTGCAGCTAGCGGTGTTCCGGGTCCTGTTCCACGAGCCGCGGATCCCCGGCAACACGGGCAGCGCCATCCGGCTCGCGGCGGGCACCGGGTGCGAGCTGCACCTGGTGGACCCGCTGTTCGACCTGTCCGAGGCCAAGCTGCGCCGAGCCGGGCTCGACTACCACGACCTCGCCTCGGTGACCGTGCACGCCGACCTGGCCGCAGCGTGGGTGGCGCTGGAACCGGAGCGGGTGTGGGCGCTGACCACCGGGGCCGACCGCAGCTACGCCGACGTCGCCTACGCCCCGGGGGACGTGCTGATGTTCGGGCCCGAGCCCACCGGCCTGGCCCCGGAGGTGCTCGCCGACCCGCACGTGACCGGGGCGCTGCGCATCCCCATGCTGGCGGGGCGCCGGTCGATGAACCTCGCCAACGCAGCGGCCGTGGTGGTGCACGAGGCCTGGCGGCAGCACGGGTTCGCCGGCGGGGTCTAGCTAGGCCGGGCTCCCACCGCCCGCCCCGCCCGAGGGCTGGATGCGGACCGCCCGGTCGTCGGTGGCGACGGGGGTGCCGCCGTCGGCGTTGGTGGTGCCCACCCACACCAGGCCGTCCGGACCCACGTCGGCACCGGCGAGCCGGCCGTAGCTGTCCTTGGCGAGCACCTCGGGATCACCGATCACCGCGTTCTCGGGGGAGGTGGTGAGGACGTAGAGCGCGGAACCGGTGCCCAGGGCCACCGCCACCCGCCCGCCGAGGGCCGCGCAGCCCCCCACGCCGGGCCGGTCGGGCCAGGTCCACACCTCGGGGCCCAGGCCACGACCGGGCACCACCGTGCGCAGGCGGTCCGTGGTGGCGGTCCGGTCGGTGACCCAGCTGGTCCCCGTCGTCGCGTCCGTGCAGACCCCACCGGGGGCGTCGATGCCGGCGGCCAGCACCGGGGACCCCGGCGTGGGGTTGTCGGCCGGCGCGGCACCGGTGAGGTCGACACGCAGCAGCTTCCCGGCCAGCGAGGCGGGGTCCTTGGACGCGGTGGTGCTGCCCGCGGCACCGGTGGCCACCAGCAGGTCACCGGTGGCGTCGAAGGCCAGGCTGCCGGCGTTGCCGCTGGGCCCGCGCGGGATACCGGTGAGCACGGGCTTGGGCGAGTCGCCGGGGGAGAGGCGGACCACGCGGTTGTCGGTGGGGGTGGTGACGTAGAGGTAGAGCAGCCGGTCCTCGAGCCACGTGGGGGACAGCGCCACGTCGAGCAGCCCGCCGTCGGTGCTCCCCTCCACCGCCACCGTGTCCACCACCACGGGCGCGGTGCCCGGGGCGACCTGGAGCAGCCGACCGGTGCGCCGCTCCGCGACCAGGGCGGAGGCGCCGTCGGGGAGCACGGCCACCCCGCCGGTGGTGCCGAGGCAGGTGGCGACGACGGCCGGATCGGGGTCCACGCACGGTCCCGAGGGAGCGGCGGAGGTGGCCGCGGGCGCCGCCGCGCCCCCGGACGGGCCCGGGGGCGCCGGCTCCCCCGGCAGCTGGGGCGTCGGCTCCGGGCCGGCGCCGAGCGGGGGGTTGTCCTGGAAGCCGGCGGCCGAGGGCTGCGGGAACTGGGCGCACGCGGCCAGCAGGAGACCCACGGTGCCGAGCACCGCCGTCCGGATCCCACCCCTGTGCACCGCCGCAGAGTACGGGCCGCGCCGTGAGCGGCGGGTGAGCGTCCGTGCCGGGTTCGGACCACCGTCCTGTCTAGGGTGATCGTCGTGACCGAGAACCCGACGCCCCAGCCGGACCGACCCGCCGAGGGGTCCGGTCAGGACGCCACGACGGCGTTCGCCGCCCAGGGCCAGCCGAGCCCCCACTCGAGCGGTGGGGTGCGCGGTGACGGGGTGCGCGGTGACGGGGTGCGCGGTGACGGGGACGGGGACGGGGTGCCCTACTACCAGGCCCCCACCCACCCCGGTCAGCGGCAGGACGTCGCGGCCCCGCGCACCGTCTCCCCGCCCCTGGTCTCCGAACCCTCCGACGACGAGGGTCACGTGGCGCGGGCGCCGCGGGGCACCACCGACCTGGGGCTGCTGCTGCTGCGGGTCGGCCTCGGCGTGATCCTGCTGGCGCACGGCAGCCAGAACCTGTTCGCGCTGTTCCACGGACCCGGCATCAACGGTTTCGAGGACCTGCTCACCCGGGCCGGGTACGCCCACGCGCACCTGTTGGCCTACCTGGGCTCCATCGCCGAGGTCGGGGCCGGGGCGTTCCTGGTGCTCGGCCTGCTGACCCCGCTGGCCGGTGCGGCCGCGCTGGGCACCACCATCAACGCGTGGTTCGTGGCCGACCAGGCCGCACCGGGGTTCCGGTTCTTCGTCTCCGCGCAGGGCCAGGAGCTCGAGATGCTGCTGGTGCTGCTCGCCGCCGTGGTGGTGCTGCTCGGCCCGGGTCGGTTCTCCCTCGACCGCCGGCGCGGCTGGGCCACGCGGCCGCTGCTGAGCTCGTGGCTCGGCCTGGTGCTCGGGGTCGCGGCCGGCCTGCTCGTCTGGTTCCTGCTCAACGGCGCCACCCCGTTCGCCTGACCACCGCACCCACCGTCCAGCGCCGACCCGCCTGGCGAACGCACGCGGTCGCGAGGCCGGACGGCGGTGCCGACCACCATCACCAGGTGAGGCCGGGAGCGCTCGGTGGTGAAGCCTCCTCCGCCGGCTGCTCCCCCTCCCCGGCCGCGGCCTCGCGCTCGGCCCGCGCCTGCTCGGCGGCGGCGAACGGGTCGGGCACCCGACCTCCGCTGACCACCGCGAGCACCCGGAGGTCGTTGAACCCCACGCCCGGCAGCCAGACCTCGGAGCCGTCCCGCAGCACGGCCCTGCCCCAGCCCCGCCGGGGGAAGCGCACGCCATCGACCTCGGACCAGGGGATCGTCCGGGTCCGGAGGGTGGAGCGGGCGGCGAGCCCGTCGGCGTCCGCGGTGGTCTGCACCCGCAGGACCCACGCGGCGGCGAGCAGCGGCAGCAGCACCAGCCACCCCCAGCGGGCCGTGTCCGCGGCGACGAAGGGGCCGGTGCCCACCAGGAACACCACCACCCCGAGAAGGGCGGCCCGGGAGACCTGCAGGACGGCGCGGGCGGGATCGGCGGTCGGCTCGGTGCTCACCCCGACATCGTCCCACCTCCCAGGATGTGGGAGCTCCGTCCCGCAGAGTTGACGGCTGCCGGGGTGGGCCCTAACGTCACGCCCGTGCACATCCACGACCTCCTCGTACTCAGCCGGCGCGTCGCCCGCTGAGAAGGTCGCCCACGCTCTCCTCAGCCCGATGCGCCACCCTCGTCACGCGGTCACCCGCGGCGGGGGTCTTTTTTTGCCCGGAACCCGACCACCGACGGTCACAGAAGAGGAACCGCAGTGAGTGCTCCCACCGCCCGCCCGCAGGCCACCGCGCGGCCCGCGCGCCCGGCCACCCCACCCGCCGCTCCACGCCGCCCGGCCTCGGCCCCCGAGCGCGTCACCGGCGCGCAGTCGCTCGTGCGCTCCCTGGAGGAGGTGGGCTGCGAGATCATCTTCGGCATCCCGGGGGGCTGCATCCTGCCGGTGTACGACCCGCTGCTCGACTCCACCCGGGTCCGCCACGTGCTCGTCCGGCACGAGCAGGGCGCGGGCCACGCCGCCACGGGCTACGCGCAGGCCACCGGCAAGGTCGGGGTCTGCATGGCCACCTCGGGGCCCGGCGCGACGAACCTGGTGACCCCGCTGGCGGACGCGCACATGGACTCGGTGCCCATCGTCGCCATCACCGGGCAGGTCAACTCCGCGTTCATCGGCACCGACGCGTTCCAGGAGGCCGACATCTCCGGCATCACGATGCCGATCACCAAGCACAACTTCCTCGTCACCGATCCGGCCGACATCCCGCGAGCCGTCGCCGAGGCCTTCCACATCGCGAGCACCGGCCGCCCCGGCCCCGTCCTGGTCGACATCCCCAAGGACGTCCTCCAGGCCCAGACCACGTTCAGCTGGCCGCCCGAGCTGCGGCTGCCCGGCTACCGCCCCATCACCAAGCCGCACGGCAAGCAGGTCCGCGAGGCGGCCCGGCTGATCGCCGCCGCCCGGCGGCCCGTGCTCTACGTCGGCGGCGGCGTCATCAAGGCGCAGGCCTGCGCCGAGCTGGCCGAGCTGGCCGAGCTGACGGGCGCGCCCGTGGTCACCACGCTGATGGCCCGCGGTGCCTTCCCCGACAGCCACCCGCAGAACCTCGGCATGCCCGGCATGCACGGCACGGTCGCCGCGGTGGCGGCGCTGCAGCGCAGCGACCTGCTGGTCACCCTCGGTGCCCGCTTCGACGACCGGGTCACCGGACAGCTCGCGACCTTCGCCCCCGGGGCCAAGGTCATCCACGCCGACATCGACCCCGCGGAGATCGGCAAGAACCGCATCGCGGACGTCCCCATCGTCGGCGACGCCCGCGAGGTGCTCGGCGAGCTGGTGGAGACCCTGCGCGCGAGCACCGACCCGCGGCCCGACCTCGCGGAGTGGTGGCGCCAGCTCGACGGCATCCGCAGCACCTACCCGCTGGGCTACGACCGGCCGAGCGACGGCGCCCTCTCCCCGGAGCTGGTCATCGAGCGGATCGGACGAGCTGCGGGTCCGGACGCGATCTACTGCGCGGGCGTCGGGCAGCACCAGATGTGGGCGGCCCAGTTCATCTCCTACGAGAAGCCCCGCACCTGGCTCAACTCCGGTGGCCTGGGGACCATGGGCTACGCCGTGCCCGCCGCCATGGGCGCCAAGATGGGCATGCCCGACACCGAGGTGTGGGCCATCGACGGTGACGGCTGCTTCCAGATGACCAACCAGGAGCTGGCGACCTGCGCGATCGAGGGCGTGCCCATCAAGGTGGCCGTCATCAACAACGGCAACCTGGGCATGGTGCGGCAGTGGCAGACCCTGTTCTACGGGGAGCGGTACTCCAACACCGACCTCTCCACCCACCAGACGGCGACCAACCGCCGCATCCCCGACTTCCTGCTGCTCGCCGAGGCGCTGGGCTGCGTCGGGTTCCGCTGCGAGCGCGAGGAGGACGTGGACGACGTCATCGCGGCCGCCCGGGCGATCACCGACCGGCCCGTCGTGATCGACTTCGTGGTCGGCGCGGACGCCCAGGTCTGGCCGATGGTCGCCGCCGGCACCGGCAACGACGAGATCATGGCCGCCCGGGGCATCCGGCCCCTGTTCGACGTCGACGACGCCTCGCCCGAGATCATCGCGGCCGCCAGCCCGGAGGACGAGCAGTGAGCACCCACACCCTCTCCGTGCTGGTCGAGGACACCCCTGGTGTCCTGGCCCGCGTGTCCAGCCTGTTCGCCCGCCGCGGGTTCAACATCCGCTCGCTGGCGGTCGGCGCGACCGAGCTGCCCGACGTCTCGCGGATGACCATCGTGGTCAGCGTCGAGGACTTCCCGCTCGAGCAGGTGACCAAGCAGCTGAACAAGCTGGTCAACGTGCTCAAGATCGTCGAGCAGGACCCCGACCACTCCGTCGCCCGCGAGCTGCTGCTGGTGAAGGTCCGCGCCGACGCCAGCGTCCGCAGCCAGGTGCTGGAGACGGTGCAGCTGTTCCGAGCCAAGGTCATCGACGTCTCCGCCGAGGCCGTGACGGTCGAGGCCACGGGCACCCCCGCCAAGCTGGAGGCGCTGCTGCGGGTGCTCGAGCCCTACGGCATCCGGGAGATCGCCCAGTCCGGCGTCGTCGCCCTGGGCCGCGGCGCCAAGTCCATCACCGCCACCCGCTAGTCCGCACGACCCCAGCCCGACCGAACCCAGAGCCCGACCAACCCAGAGAACGAGGAGCACCACGACGTGAGTGTCGAGATCTTCTACGACGACGATGCCGACCTGTCCATCATCCAGGGCCGCAAGGTCGCGGTGATCGGGTACGGCAGCCAGGGCCACGCGCACTCGCTGAGCCTGCGCGACTCCGGCGTCGACGTGCGCGTCGGGCTCCAGGAGGGCTCCAAGTCCCGCGCGAAGGCGGAGGAGCAGGGTCTGACGGTGTCGACCCCGGCCGAGGCGGCTGCCTGGGCCGACGTGGTCATGGTGCTGGCCCCGGACACCGCACAGGCGAAGATCTTCACCGAGGACATCGAGCCCAACCTCGTCGACGGTGACGCGATCTTCTTCGGCCACGGGCTGAACATCCACTTCGACCTGGTGAACCCGGCCGAGAACATCACCGTGGCCATGGTCGCCCCCAAGGGTCCGGGCCACCTGGTGCGCCGCCAGTTCGTCGACGGCAAGGGCGTCCCCTGCCTCATCGCGGTGGACCAGGACCCCCTCGGGACCGGCCAGGCGCTCGCGCTGAGCTACGCCCGGGCCATCGGCGGCACGCGCGCCGGCGTCATCGGGACCACGTTCAAGGAGGAGACCGAGACGGACCTGTTCGGTGAGCAGGCCGTGCTGTGCGGGGGCACCGAGGAGCTGGTGAAGACCGGCTTCGACGTGATGGTCGAGGCGGGCTACGCGCCGGAGATGGCGTACTTCGAGGTGCTGCACGAGCTGAAGCTGATCGTCGACCTCATGTACGAGGGCGGCATCGCACGGATGAACTACTCCGTCTCGGACACGGCTGAGTTCGGTGGCTACCTGTCCGGGCCGCGCATCATCGACGCGGGCACCAAGCAGCGGATGAAGGACGTGCTGGCCGACATCCAGTCCGGTGAGTTCACCCGCCGCCTGGTGGCCAACGTGGAGAACGGCAACACCGAGCTCGAAGGACTGCGCAAGGCCAACGCCGAGCACCCCGTCGAGGTCACCGGCAAGAAGCTGCGCGACCTGATGAGCTGGGTGGACCGGCCGATCACCGAGACGGCCTGACCCACTCGCTCCCGCAGATCGCGGGCTGTTCGCTGCTCGCGCACCGCACGACGGACGAACAGCCCGCGATCTGCCCGCAGTAGGCTCCGCCCTGCTCGACCTAGGCCCCGCACCCCACCAGCTTGGAGAGCACCCCGTGACCAGCGCCGCCCGCCCCGTCGTCCTGATCGCCGAGAAGCTCGCGCCGTCGGTGGTCGACGCGCTGGGCAGCGGCGTCGAGATCCGCCACGTGGACGGGACCGACCGGCCGGCCCTGCTCGCCGCCGTCGCCGAGGCCGACGCGCTGCTGGTCCGCTCCGCCACCCAGGTCGACGCCGAGGTCCTCGCCGCCACCACCCGGCTCAAGGTCGTGGCGCGCGCCGGTGTCGGGCTGGACAACGTCGAGGTGCCTGCGGCCACCGCCCGTGGCGTCATGGTCGTCAACGCCCCCACGTCCAACATCGTCTCGGCCGCCGAGCACGCCGTGGCGCTGCTGCTGGCCGCAGCCCGGCAGATCCCCGCGGCCGACGCGACGCTGCGCGCGCACACCTGGAAGCGCAGCAGCTTCAACGGCGTGGAGATCTCCGGCAAGACGATCGGGGTGGTCGGCCTGGGCAAGATCGGGCAGCTGTTCGCGCAGCGGATCGCTGCGTTCGGCACCACCCTCATCGCCTACGACCCCTACGTCTCGGCTGCCCGGGCGGCCCAGCTGGGCATCGAGCTCGTGACGCTGGACGAGCTGCTGCGCCGGGCCGACGCCTTCACCGTGCACCTGCCCAAGACGCCCGAGACCAAGGGCCTCATCGGGGCCGAGCAGCTGGCCATGACCAAGAAGGGCGTCATCGTCGTCAACGCCGCCCGTGGGGGGCTGATCGACGAGCAGGCCCTGGCCGACGCCTTGGCCAGCGGTCAGGTGGGGGCGGCGGGCATCGACGTCTACGCCAGCGAGCCCAGCACGGACTCGCCGCTGTTCGCCCAGCCCAACGCCGTGGTCACCCCGCACCTGGGCGCCTCCACCACCGAGGCGCAGGACCGCGCGGGCACCGACGTCGCGCGCAGCGTCCTGCTGGCGCTGGCCGGGGACTTCGTGCCCGACGCCGTGAACGTGCAGGCGGGCGGGGTCGTCGGCGAGGAGGTGGGGCCGTGGCTCGAGCTCGTCCGCAAGCTGGGCGTGCTGCTCGGGGCCGTCGCGGGTGCACTCCCCACCTCGATCACCGTCGACGTCCGGGGCGAGCTCGCGTCCGAGGAGGTGACCGTGCTGCAGCTCGCGGCGCTGCGCGGGGTGTTCTCGGCCGTGGTGGAGGACCAGGTGACCTTCGTCAACGCGCCCGCACTGGCCGAGGAGCGGGGGGTGACCGTGGACCTCACCACGGCGCCGGAGAGCCCCAACCACCGCAGCGTGGTCCAGCTGCGCGCCGCCCTGCCCGACGGCTCCGCCTTCACGGTCGCCGGCACGCTCTCCGGTCCGCAGCAGGTGCAGAAGGTCGTCGGCATCAACGGGCGCAACTTCGACCTCCGCGCGGAGGGCGTCAACCTGCTGCTCGTCTACTCCGACCGGCCGGGAGTCATGGGCACCGTCGGCACCATGCTCGGCGCCGCGGGGGTCAACGTCGAGGCGGCCCAGCTCAGCCAGGCGGCCGAGGGGGACGGCGCCACCATGGTCCTGCGCGTCGACCGCACGGTGGCCGTCGAGGTGCTCGAGCCCATCGGTGCAGCCGTCGGCGCGAGCACGGTGCGCTCGGTCGACCTGGGCTGACCCAGGATCGCCTCTTCTTCGCCGCCGTGGGCGCAGCAGCACCCCGTGGCCGGTACCGTCGTCTCGCCCGGCGCCGGCCGTCACCCGGCGGGTGCCCGGACCGCGCGCCCGCCGCTCGAACCGACAGTGCTCACGGAGGTACGGATGAAGCTCGCGGTGGTCCCCGGTGACGGCATCGGGCCCGAGGTGGTGGCCGAGGCGCTGAAGGTGCTCGCCGAGGTGGCCCCCGAGGCGGAGACGCACTCCTACGACCTGGGTGCGGCCCGCTGGCACTCCACCGGCGAGCTGCTGCCGGACTCCGTGCTCACCGAGCTCCGCCAGCACGACGCCATCCTGCTCGGCGCCGTCGGGGACCCGTCGGTGCCCAGCGGCATCCTGGAGCGCGGGCTGCTGCTGCGGCTGCGCTTCGAGCTCGACCACCACGTGAACCTGCGGCCCGCGCGGCTGTTCCCCGGGGTTCCCTCCCCCCTGGCCAACCCTGGCGAGATCGACATCGTGGTCGTCCGCGAGGGCACCGAGGGCCCCTACGTCGGCAACGGCGGTGTGCTGCGGCGCGACACCCGCCACGAGGTCGCCACCGAGGTCAGCCTGAACACCTGGTTCGGGGTGGACCGTGTGGTCCGCGACGCGTTCACCCGGGCCGAGGGCCGACGCAAGCACGTGACCCTGCTGCACAAGACCAACGTCCTCACCCACGCCGGATCGCTCTGGTCACGCGTGGTGGAGGAGGTCTCGCTCGAGCACCCCGCGGTGTCGGTGGCCTACCAGCACGTGGACTCCGCGACCATCCACCTGGTGACGGATCCGGGCCGCTACGACGTCATCGTCACCGACAACCTGTTCGGGGACATCATCACCGACCTCGCGGCCGCCGTCACGGGCGGCATCGGTCTGGCGGCCAGCGGCAACATCGACATGACCGGGGCCAACCCGAGCATGTTCGAGCCGGTGCACGGCAGCGCCCCCGACATCGCCGGCCAGGGGATCGCCGACCCCACCGCCGCGGTCCTGTCCGTCGCCCTGCTGCTCGACCACCTCGGCCGCGGGGACGCGGCCCGTCGGGTGGAGGCGGCCGTCGCCTTCGACCTCGCCACCCGGGACGCGGCGCACCCGGGGGGCACGTCGTCGATCGGTGACCGTCTCGCCGCCCTGGTGTCCAGCGTCAAGGCCTGACCGGTCGAGGTGCCGCCCGGGCGCCAGTAGGGTCGTGAGCCATGCGCTTGGGACGGATCGCCAGCCCGGACGGGATCGCCTTCGTGAGCATCGAGGGAGAGGTCAGCAGCGGCTCGGGGTCCGGGCGGACGGCGCGCGAGATCGCCGAGCACCCGTTCGGCAACCCGACGTTCACCGGACGCTCGTGGCCGCTGGACGACGTCCGCCTGCTCGCCCCCATCGTGGGCAACAAGATCGTCTGCGTGGGCAAGAACTACGCCGACCACGTCGCGGAGATGGGCGGTGCGGACGCCGCCGCCCCGGCCGACCCGGTCATCTTCCTCAAGCCCACCACCACGGTGATCGGCCCCGGGGTGCCCATCGTGCTGCCTCCCTCGTCGACGAACGTGCACTTCGAGGGTGAGCTCGCCGTGGTGATCGGTCGGCCGTGCAAGGACGTGAAGGCGGACAAGGCACTGGAGGTGGTGCTCGGCTACACGGTGGCCAACGACGTCACCGCTCGCGACCAGCAGGCCGCGGACGGGCAGTGGACCCGGGCCAAGAGCCACGACACGTTCTGCCCGCTGGGACCGTGGATCGAGACGAGGCTGGACCCCTCCGACCTCGACCTGCGCACCGAGGTGGACGGGGTGACCCGGCAGGACAGCTCCACGGCGTTCCTGCTGCACGACGTCCCGCAGATCATCGAGTGGATCTCCGCGGTGATGACCCTGCTCCCCGGCGACGTCATCCTCACGGGCACCCCGGCCGGGGTGGGGCCCATCACCGACGGCCAGAGCGTCAGCATCACCATCGACGGCATCGGGACGCTCACCAACCCCGTGGTGGCGAAGAAGTGAGCGCCGCAGACGCAGGTGGCTCCGACGTGAGCGCCCCCGCCTCGTGCGTCCGCGTCCGGTTCTGCCCGTCGCCCACGGGCACCCCGCACGTGGGCCTCGTCCGGACCGCGCTGTTCAACTGGGCCTTCGCCCGCCACCACGGCGGCACGTTCGTCTTCCGCATCGAGGACACCGACGCCGCTCGCGACACCGAGGAGTCCTACGCCGCGCTGCTCGACGCGCTGCGCTGGCTGGGGCTCGACTGGGACGAGGGCCCCGAGGTCGGCGGGCCGCACGAGCCCTACCGGCAGTCGCTGCGTCGTCCGCAGCACCTGGACGTCGTGCGCCGGCTCGTGGAGGCGGGGGAGGCCTACGAGAGCTTCTCCACCCCCGAGGAGGTCGAGGCGCGGCACCGCGCCGCCGGCCGCGACCCCAAGCTCGGGTACGACAACCACGACCGCACCCTGACCGAGGACGAGAAGCAGGCCTTCCGCGACGCCGGGCGCAGGCCGGTGCTGCGGTTGCGCATGCCGGAGCACGACCTCACCTGGACCGATCTCGTCCGCGGGGAGACCACCTTCCGCGCCGGCACCGTGCCGGACTTCGCGCTCACCCGCGGCACCGGCGAGCCGCTGTACACCCTGGTCAACCCGGTCGACGACGCGCTGATGGGGATCACGCACGTGCTGCGCGGGGAGGACCTGCTCTCCTCCACCCCGCGCCAGCTCGCCCTGTACGAGGCGCTGGTGCGGATCGGCGTGGCGCAGCGGATCCCGGAGTTCGGGCACCTGCCCTTCGTCACGGGGGAGGGCAACAAGAAGCTCTCCAAGCGCGACCCCGAGGCGGACCTGTTCCGGCACCGCGACCGTGGCTTCGTCCCCGAGGGTCTGCTGAACTACCTCGCCCTGCTCGGCTGGTCCCTGGCGGCCGACCGCGACGTGTTCAGCCTCCAGGAGATGGTGGCGGCCTTCGACGTCGCCGACGTGGTGAGCAACCCGGCGCGCTTCGACCAGAAGAAGGCCGATGCCATCAACGCCGAGCACGTCCGGCTGCTGGAGCCCGCGGACTTCGCGGCGCGGCTGCAGGCGCACCTCGTCGAGCACGGCCAGGCACCGGCCGACGTGGACCCCGAGCTCTTCGCCGCCGCGGCCGCGCTGGTCCAGGAGCGCATCGTGGTGCTCTCGGACGCCGGACCGCTGCTGCACTTCCTGTTCGTCGACGATCTCGTGGTCGAGGAGGCAGCCCGGGTCAAGGTGCTCACCGAGGACGCGCGGGCGCCGCTGCAGGCGGCCGCCGCTGCGCTGGAGGCGATCGGGGAGTGGACCCCGTTCGCGATCGAGGAGGCGCTCCGGGCCGCCCTGGTCGACGGTCTCGGGCTCAAGCCCCGCAAGGCCTTCGCCCCCGTCCGGGTGGCCGTGACGGGCTCGACGGTGAGCCCGCCGCTCTACGAGTCGATGGAGCTCCTGGGGCGTGCGCGGACCCTCGCGCGGCTGCGAGCGGCGATCGAGCAGCTCGACGCCGCGGACGCTGCCCCCGAGCCGTGAGGGTGCGGGCGGTCTGCCTCGACGTGGACGACACGCTGGTCGACTTCGGCGGGGCGGCCCTGGCGGCGCTGGAGCACGTGCTCGGCGCGCCCGCGGACGGCGCTCTGTGGCACCAGCTCACCGAGCACCACTACGGCCGCTACCTCGCGGGGGCGGTCGACTTCCCGACCATGCAGCGCGACCGCCTGGCCGGGGTCTACGCGGCGACGGGTCGGGCGGTGCCGGCCGACCTGGTCGAGGTCGACGGCCGGCGTCTGGTCGAGCTGCGGGCCCGGCTGCGGCTGTTCGACGACGTCGCGGCCTGCCTGGCGCAGCTGCGGGCCGACGGGCTGCACGTGGCGGTGGTGAGCAACTCCGACGGACCGCACCAGCGGGCGAAGCTGGCCGCGGCGGGGTTGGAGGATGCCTTCGACGCGGTGGTGGTCTCGGGCGAGGTGGGCGTGGCCAAGCCGGCGCCGGAGATCTTCCGGCACGCCTGCACCGAGCTCGGGGTGACGCCCGCCGAGACCGTCCACGTGGGCGACAAGCTCGACACCGACGCCCGCGGTGCCCGGGACGCCGGCCTGCACGGGGTGTGGCTGGACCGGGCCGGGGTGGGGGGAGAGCTGCCGGACCGTGTCCACCGCGTGCGCGGGCTGGGCGAGGTGGCGGGGCTGGTGCGGACCCTGGACGGTCGAGCGCGCGATTGGTGATCGGCCGGGGTGGTGCGTTACTCTGCTACCCGGCCGTCGTGCTCGCCCGAGTTCGCGCAAGTCCTGGGTGAGCGTCGAAAGCCATTGGGGTATGGTGTAATTGGCAACACTAGGGATTCTGATTCCCTCATTCTAGGTTCGAGTCCTGGTACCCCAGCTGAGCACCTCCACCGGGCGTGAGAACCCGCTCCGGGGTGTTCTATGCTTCATCGGCACCACCATCTCCACCAGCTCGAGTCTTGGCCCCGTCGTCTAGCGGCCTAGGACGCCGCCCTCTCACGGCGGTAGCGAGGGTTCGAATCCCTTCGGGGCTACACCACCGAGACCCCCTCACCCCCTGCGGGCGAGGGGGTCTCGTGCTGTGCGCCCCCGCCGCGCGACGGAGCCGTCAGAGGCGGTGGTGCAGCGCCTCCGCCGCGGCGAGGAGGTCGGTGGCCCACCGCACCCCGGGGCGCCGACCCATGCGGTCCACCGGCCCGGACACGGACACGGCCGCCACCACGACACCGGTCGCGTCGCGGACGGGGGCGGAGACGCTGGCCACGCCCGGCTCGCGCTCGGCCACGCTCTGCGCCCATCCCCGGCGGCGGACGTCGACGAGGGTGCGGTCGGTGAACGCGGCATCGCTGAGCACCTGGCGCTGGGTCTGCGGGTCCGCCCACGCCAGCAGCACCCTGGCGCCCGAGCCGGCCGTCATGGGCAACCGCGCGCCGACCAGCACCGTGTCGCGCAGGCCGGTCGGCGGCTCGACGGCGGCGATGCAGATCCGGCTGGTGGCCTCTCGCCGGTAGAGCTGCACGCTCTCCCCGGTGATGTCCCGCAGCCGCGGCAGCACGGAGGCGGCCGCGTCGAGCAGGGGGTCGCTCGCGGCGGTGGCGAGCTCGGCCAGCGCCGGTCCGGGCCGCCACCGTCCGTCCGGGGCCCTCGCGAGCAGCCGGTGCGCCTCCAGGCCGACGGCCAGGCGGTGCGCGGTGGCCCTGGGCAGCCCCGTCCGGGCGCAGAGCTCCGCCAGGGTGCACGGTTCCGTGGCGGCGGCCCCGAGCACCGCCACGGCCTTGTCGAGCACGCCGATCCCGCTATGCTGTCCCACGAGCCGATACTAGCGTCCCGAATGGTGAGAATTCATCCCACGGGGCCGGCCGGGAGCCGAGCGAGAGGCAGGACGATGGGCAGGACGCTGGCGGAGAAGGTCTGGGATGCGCACGTGGTGCGCCAGGGCCCCGGCGAGGGCGCGGCCCGCGAGCCGGACCTGATCTACATCGACCTGCACCTCCTGCACGAGGTGACCAGCCCGCAGGCCTTCGAGGGACTCCGCCTGGCTGGTCGGTCCGTGCGCCGCCCGGACCTCACGATCGCCACCGAGGACCACAACGTCCCCACCCAGGACATCTTCGCCCCCATCGCCGACCTCGTCAGCCGCACGCAGGTGGACACCCTGCGCCGCAACTGTGCGGAGTTCGGCATCCGGCTGCACTCGATGGGGGACGTCGAGCAGGGCATCGTGCACATCATCGGCCCGCAGCTCGGGCTCACCCAGCCCGGTGTCACCATCGTCTGCGGGGACAGCCACACCTCCACCCACGGGGCGTTCGGCGCGCTCGCCTTCGGCATCGGCACCAGCGAGGTGGAGCACGTCATGGCCACCCAGACGCTGTCGCTGTCGCCGTTCCGGACGATGGCGGTCACCGTGGACGGCGAGCTCGCCCCCGGGGTCACCAGCAAGGACCTCATCCTCGCCGTCATCGCCCAGATCGGGACCGGCGGCGGGCAGGGCCACGTCCTGGAGTACCGCGGCGAGGCCATCCGGGCGATGAGCATGGAGGCCCGGATGACGGTCTGCAACATGTCCATCGAGGCCGGGGCGCGCGCGGGGATGATCGCGCCGGACCGGACCACCTTCGAGTACCTGCAGGGCCGCCCGCACGCGCCGCAGGGGGCGGACTGGGACGCCGCGGTGGCGCAGTGGCAGCAGCTGCGCACCGATGACGACGCGGTGTTCGACCGTGAGGTGCACATCGACGCCTCGGCACTGACCCCCTTCGTCACCTGGGGCACCAACCCCGGGCAGGGCCTGCCGCTGGGCGGCTCGGTGCCCGACCCGGCGGTGATCGCCGAGGACGGTCCCCGGGCCGCGGCCGAGAAGGCGCTGGAGTACATGGGGCTCACCGCGGGCACGCCGCTGCGGGAGATCGCGGTGGACACGGTGTTCCTGGGCTCGTGCACCAACGGCCGCATCGAGGACCTGCGCGCGGCCGCCGGGGTGCTGAGCGGGCGCCGCGTGGCCGAGGGGGTGCGCATGCTCGTGGTCCCCGGCTCCATGCGGGTCAAGGCGCAGGCCGAGCAGGAGGGTCTGGACCAGGTCTTCCTCGACGCCGGGGCCGAGTGGCGCCAGGCCGGGTGCTCGATGTGCCTGGGGATGAACCCCGACCAGCTCGCTCCCGGTGAGCGGTCCGCGTCGACCTCCAACCGCAACTTCGAGGGCCGCCAGGGCAAGGGCGGCCGCACGCACCTCGTCTCGCCGCTGGTCGCCGCTGCGACCGCCGTGCGGGGCACCCTGTCCAGCCCCGCCGACCTGAGCTGAGAGCGAGACCACCGTGGACGCGTACACCACCCACACCGGCACCGGGGTCCCGCTGCGCCGGTCCAACGTGGACACCGACCAGATCATCCCCGCCGTCTACCTGAAGCGGGTCACCCGCACCGGGTTCGAGGACGGCCTGTTCGCGGGCTGGCGCACCGACCCGGGCTTCGTGCTGAACATCCCGCCCTTCGACACGGGCACGGTTCTCGTGGCCGGCCCGGACTTCGGCACCGGATCCTCCCGCGAGCACGCGGTGTGGGCGTTGAGCGACTACGGGTTCCGCGTCGTGATCGCCTCCCGGTTCGCGGACATCTTCCGGGGCAACGCGGGCAAGGCCGGGCTGCTGGCCGCGGAGGTGGCGCAGCCGGACGTGGAGCTGCTGTGGAAGCTGCTCGACGAGCAGCCGGGCACCCAGGTGACCGTGGACCTCACGACGAGGACGGTGGTCGCCGGAGACCTCGTGCTGCGCTTCGACATCGACGACTACACCCGCTGGCGGCTGCTCGAGGGTCTCGACGACATCGGCCTGACGCTGCGCCAGGTCGAGCAGATCGACTCCTTCGAGGGCGCCCGGCCGTCCTGGCTGCCCGTCACCACACCGGTCGCCGGGGGCTGACCGACCCCACCCGTCGTTCGACGACGCCAGATGTGGCGCGGCACATGGACTTCGGCGTCCAGCCGGTCTACCGTCAGCGCAGCTGGTCCCAGGTCGCACACCCGAGCGGCGGTGGACCACCCGGCGCGGAGGACGGCACGGATGAACAAGGCTCAGCTGATCGACCTGCTCGCACAGCGGATGGACGGCGACAAGCGGGCAGCCTCCGTGGCCGTCGAGGGCGTCGTCGACATCGTGGTGCGCACCGTGCAGGCCGGCGAGAACGTGACCATCACCGGGTTCGGCGTGTTCGAGAAGCGCAGCCGGGCCGCTCGGGTGGCGCGGAACCCGCGCACGGGCGAGACCGTCCACGTGGCGCCCACCTCGGTGCCCTCCTTCAGACCCGGCACCACCTTCAAGGCCGTGGTGAGCGGGCAGGCCGAGCTCCCCGCCGACGCGCCGGCCGTCAAGCGCACCGCCAGCGCCGCGTCGAGGGCGCGGACGACGGCCGTCTCGAAGGCGCCGGCGAGGCGGGGCCCCGCGACGAGCGCGCCAGCGGCGAAGGCCCCCGCCAGGAAGGCGACGGCGAAGGCGGCCACCAGCTCGGTCCCGAAGACGGCCGCGGCGAAGGCCGCGGCCAAGGCGGCGGCCGCGTCAGCCCCGCCCAAGGCACCCAAGGTGGAGAAGCCCGCCAAGGGCAAGAAGGTCGACGACAAGAAGAAGAAGTCCAAGCCCAAGAAGTAGCCGCGCCCGCCGCGCGGCGGGTTCCGGACCGCGGCTCAGTGGAACGGATCGGCCAGGTGGTCCAGCGCGACCACCCGACCGTCCACCGAGGACACCACCCAGGTGCTCGCCTTCCGGGTCCGGCCGGGCGGGACGGCGATCCCGGACGCCCCGGCCCAGCGCGCCACGAGCTCGGGGATGACCCCGCCCTGGCTGCACAACACCGGCACGCCACCGGCGGTGAGCACCTGCTGGGCCCGCCGCGCCCCGTGCGCCGGACCGGCCGCCCACCCCTCCTCCGACAGCAGCGGCTCCGACCGCACGCCGACGTCCAGGACGTCGGCCAGCGGCTGGACGGTCTGCTCGCAGCGCACGCGGTCCGCGGCGTGCACCACGGTCGCACCGAACGCCTGGCACAGGGGGACGAGGGCGCGCGCCTGCAGGTGTCCCTCGCGCACCAGGGGACGCAGCCGGTCCTCGCCGCGGAAGCGCTTGCGGCTGCCCGCCTTGGCGTGGCGCACCAGCAGCAGGGTCTCGGTGTCCGCGGGCAGGGCGGCGAAGCGGCGCAGGACGGTGGCGTCCGAGCGCTGGGTCACCTGCTCGCGGGCGGGCGCCACCGGGAGCCAGCGCAGCTCGTCCACCTCCTCGTTCGGGGTGAAGCTGCCTCCGGTGGCACGCGCCGCCCAGTGGTCCACCCGTTTCGGGCGCCCGGCGACGCGGTAGCGGCTGCGTCCGAGGTGACGGCCGAGCACGGCCCGGTGACCGGTCTCCTCGGCGATCTCGCGCAGTGCGGCCACCACGCGGTGCTCCCCGTCCTCCACGTGGCCCTTGGGCAGCGACCAGTCGTCGTGGCGCGGTCGGTGCACCAGGGCGACCTCGACCTGGGCGCCGGCCGCGCCCGCGTCGGTGGCCCAGCGCCAGAGCACCCCGCCCGCGGCCAGCACCGGTTCGTCGTGGCTGCTCACCCCGGGCCCGTCACTCCGCCGCGTGGTGCTGGCGCATCATCTGCACCTGGTGGTCGCGCACGCGCTCGCCGGAGGCGGGCGACGCCGTCCAGCTGCCGTCGGACTCCATCACCCAGCAGCGGGTGGACGGGTCGAGCAGCGAGTCGAACATGTCGTCCAGCTCGCTGGTCAACCGCGGGTCGCGCACCTGCACCATGACCTCCACGCGTCGGTCGAGGTTGCGGTGCATCATGTCCGCGCTGCCGATCCAGCACTCGTCGCTGCCCAGGAAGTGGAACACCCGGGAGTGCTCGAGGAAACGACCCAGCACGCTGCGCACGTGGATGTTCTCGCTCAGTCCCGCGACCCCCGGCCGCAGCGCACAGATCCCGCGGACGACGACGTCGACGGGGACCCCGGCCTGCGAGGCCCGGTAGAGGGCGTCGATGACCTGCTCGTCGACCAGGGCGTTGGCCTTGAGCCGGATGCCGGCGGGACGGCCGGCGCGGGCGTGCGCCACCTCGTCCTGGATGCGGCTCACGATGCCGCGGCGAACCCCGTACGGGGCCACCAGCAGGTTGCGGTACTCCTTCTGCCGGGAGTACCCGGTGAGCGAGTTGAACAGCTCGGTGAGGTCGCGACCGATCTCCGGCGAGGCCGTCAGCAGGCCGACGTCCTCGTAGATGCGTGCCGTCTTGGGGTTGTAGTTGCCGGTGCCGATGTGCGCGTAGCGCCGGATGGTCGAGCCCTCGCGCCGCACCACCAGGCAGGTCTTGCAGTGGGTCTTGAGCCCGACCAGGCCGTAGACCACGTGCACACCGGCCTGCTCCAGCTTCCGGGCCCAGCTGATGTTGGCCTGCTCGTCGAAGCGGGCCTTGACCTCCACCAGGGCCACCACCTGCTTGCCCGCCTCCGCCGCGTCGACCAGGGCGTCCACGATGGGGGAGTCGCCGGAGGTGCGGTAGAGCGTCTGCTTGATGGCCAGCACGTTCTTGTCGGCGGCGGCCTGCTCCACGAAGCGCTGCACGCTGGTGGAGAACGAGTCGTAGGGGTGGTGCACCAGCACGTCGCCCTCGCGCAGCGTCGCGAAGACGCTCTTGGGGATCTCCCTCTCACCGAAGGCCGGGTGCGTGGCCGGCACGAACGGGGGGTCCTTCAGGTGCGGCTTGTCGACGGAGTAGAGCTCCATCAGGCTCGCCAGGTCGAGCAGACCGGGCACCTGGATGACGTCGCGCGGGTTGACGTCGAGCTCCCGCAGCAGCAGCTCGAGCATGTGCTCGGTCATGTCGTCGGCGACCTCCAGGCGCACCGGCGAGCCGAAGCGGCGGCGGGCGAGCTCGCGCTCCAGGGCCTGCAGCAGGTCCTCGTCACGGTCCTCCTCGACCTCGACGTCGGCGTTGCGGGTGATGCGGAAGGTGTGCTGCTCGACGACCTCCATGCCCGGGAACAGCATCCCGAGGTGCGCGGCGATGAGCTCCTCGAGCGGCAGGAACACCTCGACCCCGGCCTGCACGCGGACGAAGCGGTCCACGTTGTCGGGCACCTTGACGCGGGCGAAGCGCTCACCCGCGGTCTCGGCGTCCCGCACGGTGACGGCCAGGTTGAGGGCGAGCCCGCTGATGTAGGGGAAGGGGTGCGCCGGGTCCACGGCCAGGGGGGTGAGCACGGGGAACACCTGGTCGCGGAAGTACTCCGAGAGCCGGGCGCGGCTGTCGGCGTCGAGGTCGCTCCACTCCGCGATGGCCACACCCTCGGCCTCCAGGGCGGGCTGCACGTCCACCAGGAAGAGCTGGGCGTGCCGCTGGGAGATCTCCTGCGTGCGCTCGGAGACCCGGCGCAGCTGCTCGCGGGGGGAGAGCCCGTCGGCCGACCGGACCGAGAGACCGGTCTCGTCGCGGCGCTTCAGCCCGGCCACCCGCACCATGTGGAACTCGTCGAGGTTGGAGGCGAAGATGGCCAGGAACTTGGCGCGCTCCAGCAGCGGCAGCGAGGCGTCCTCGGCCAGGGCCAGCACCCGGGCGTTGAAGTCCAGCCAGCTGAGCTCGCGGTTGAGGTACCGGTCCTCGGGCAGGTCGTCCAGCACGACCGCGGCCGGGGTGGCTGCGGGCGGGGCCGTCGGCAGGGTGCGCGGGGTGTGTGCGTCGACGACGACGACCGTGGCACCCTCCCGGCCCCCGGGGCCCTCCTCGTGCGGGGTGTCGGCGGGGGACGGCTCTGCGGTGCTCACCCCCCGATCCTGCCCCATCCGCGACCCCCGGCAGGCGTCGCGCAGGTGAAGTCCTCAGCCGGGCGCCGTGATCGCGGCCGTGAGCAGGAACACGGCCCCGTCGGTCCCGGCGTGCACCCGCACCCGCTGCCCGACGTGGATCCGGAGCCACCCGCCCAGCACGGCCGCGGACTCATAGCACCGCAGCAGCGACCCGGCGTCGGTGCGCAGCTCGACCACCCCGTGCTCGTGGGCGGACACGGTGGCGGGGGTGCCGGCGGCGTCCAGCAGGGCTGCCGTCGCCGGACCCACGCCGGCGCGGACCGCGGCGCCGAGGTCGGTGACGGTGTCCACGTCACCGCGCAGCCCCGGCCAGCCCCCACCGAGCAGGTGGGCCCCGGAGGCGGCGTGGGCTGCGGCCGAGCCGGGCCCGAAGTGCGGGTCCAGCGCCGTGCCGGCCGGGGCGAGCAGCATCGTGGTGCCCGTGCCGCCGGTGTCGGCCACCGCGGCCCGCCCGCCGGCCGCGGCCGACACCGCGGCCGTGAGCTCGGTGGGCCGCAGCGCCGGGAGGTCGCCCTGCAGCGCGAGCACCGACCGCTCGGCGCCGAGCTGGTCCGCCGCGTGGGCCAAGGCGTCGTTGAGCGAGTCGGTGGGGTCGGTCAGCGGGACGGCCCCCGCCGCCCGCGCCGCCGCGACCACCGCGGGATCGGCCGTCACCACGTGCACGGACGCGACGACGGGGCAGCGGAGCGCGGCGGAGACGGTGTCGGTGAGCATCGCGAGCACCAGGGCCGACCGCTCCTGCTCGCCGAGCGCCGGGCCCAGCCGGCTCTTGGCCGCGCGCAGGCGCTTCACGGCCACGACCACCCGGACACCGGCCTGCTCCACCCCGGCCCCGTCCACCCGGGCCCCGTCCACCCCGGCCTGGTCCACGCTGCCGATCCTGCCAGCACCGGGCAGGGCAGGATGACACCCGCCGGGTCGGGTGCGCGGCAGGACGGGGACGTGACGTGGCGGTGGTGGCGGTGCTCGGCGCGGGGTCGTGGGGCACCACCTTCGCCAAGGTCCTCAGCGACGCCGGCAGCGAGGTCACCCTGTGGGCGCGGCGTCCGGAGGTGGCCCACGCCGTGCGCAGCACCGGCCGCAACCCCGAGTACCTGCCCGACGTGCAGCTCCCCGCAGGCCTGCGCGCGACCAGCGACCACCGCGAGGCGCTGGACGGCGCGGACACGGTGGTGCTGGCCGTCCCCTCGCAGAGCCTGCGGTCCAACCTCGCAGGGTGGGTGGCCGACCTGCCGCCGGGAGCGACCCTGCTCAGCCTGGCCAAGGGCGTGGAGCTGCGGACGCTGGAACGGATGAGCGAGGTGGTCCGCGAGGTCGCCGGGGTGCCGGCGGACCAGGTGGCGGTGCTCAGCGGACCGAACCTGGCCCGGGAGATCGCCGTCGGGCAACCCACCGCCACCGTCATCGCCTGCACCGACCACGACCGCGCCGTCGCCCTGCAGCAGGCCTGCACCACCGGCTACTTCCGGCCGTACACCAACACCGACGTGGTGGGCTGCGAGCTGGGCGGGGCCGGCAAGAACGTCATCGCCCTGGCCTGCGGGATGGCCGTGGGCATGGGCCTGGGGGGCAACACGACGGCCACCATCATCACCCGCGGACTGGCCGAGGTGGCCCGGCTCGGCGTGGCCCTCGGCGCTCGGCAGGAGACGTTCGCGGGTCTGGCGGGCCTCGGCGACCTGGTGGCTACCTGCTCGTCCCCGCTCTCGCGCAACCGTACCTTCGGCGAGCTCCTGGGCCGGGGATCGACCCTGGCGCAGGCGCAGGAGGCCGCGCACGGCCAGGTGGCCGAGGGTGTGAAGACCTGCACCGCGCTGCGCGAGCTCGCCGCGCGGCACCGCGTCGAGGTGCCCATCACCGACGGCGTCCACCGGGTGTGCCACGAGGGTGCACCCGTCTCCGCCATGGCCCGGGAGCTCCTGGGCCGCAGCACCAAGCCCGAGTAGAGGAGCAGCCTGTGACGACACCTCAGACCGGTTACGGGGACTCCACCCGGTGCGTCCGCGCCGGCGTGGGTCCGGCCGTGCCCGGGGAGCCCTTCCTGCCCGGGCCGGTGATGGCCGCCCCGTACCACCTCAGCCCCGACGAGGGGTCCGAGCCGCACTTCTACGCGCGGGCCTCGAACCCGGGCTGGGAGGGCCTGGAGGCGGCGCTGGCCGAGCTGGAGGGCGACGGGACCCCCGGCACGCAGGCCACGGTGACCGGCGCGGGGATGGCGGCCATCACGGTCCTGCTGCGCGCGGTGCTCCGCTCGGGCGACGTGCTGGTGCTCCCCAGCGACGGGTACTACCAGGTGCGGGCCTACGCGGCCGAGCGCCTGGCGTCCTGGGGGGTGGTGGTCCGCGAGGTGCCGACGCCCAGGATGGCCGACGAGCTCGACGGCGCCCGGCTCGTGCTGGCCGAGACCCCGTCCAACCCGGGCCTGGACGTGGTGGACCTGAGGGCCGTGGCCGCCGCCGCGCACGCCACCGGGGCGCTGCTGGCGGTGGACAACACCACGGCCACCCCGCTGGGCCAGCTGCCGCTGGGGCTGGGTGCGGACGTGGTGGTCGCCAGCGGGACGAAGGCGCTCAGCGGGCACAGCGACCTGCTCATGGGCTACGTGGCCACCGCGGACCCCGAGCTGCACGCCGCCGTCGGCCGCGAGCGGTTGCTCTCGGGCTCCGTGCTGGGCCCGTTCGAGACCTGGCTCGCGCACCGCAGCCTCGGCTCGGCCGCGCTGCGGATCGACCGGCAGTGCGCGACCGCCGCCGCCCTGGTGGAGGCGCTCGACGGCCACCCCGGGGTGCACGGGCTGCGCTGGCCCGGCCTGTCCAGCGACCCCTCCCACGCGGTGGCCGCCGCCCAGATGCGCCGTTTCGGCGGGGTGCTGCGGTTCGAGCTGGCCTCCGCCGAGGCGGTGCACGCCTTCGTCGCGGCGTCGAGCCTGGTCAGTGCGGCCACGAGCTTCGGCGGGCTGCACACCACCGCCGACCGGCGGGCGCGCTGGGGCGACGCGGTCCCGCCGGGCTTCGTGCGGCTGTCCTGCGGCATCGAGGACACCGCCGACGTGGTGCGGGACGTGCTGGCCGCCCTCGGCTGACCGGGGCCGCCGCCCCGCGCCGGTAGGTTGACCGGTCATGGGCGAGCGTCGGACGAGGGTGGCCGTGGTGTTCGGCGGGCAGAGCAGCGAGCACGCCGTGAGCTGCGTCTCCGCCGGCAGCGTGCTCGCCCACCTGGACCCCGAGCGGTTCGAGGTGGTCCCGGTGGGGATCACCCGGGACGGAGCCTGGGTGCTCGGCACCTCCGACACCGCGGCCCTGGCCTTCGGTGGTGCGGCCCTGCCGTCGGTGGACGCCACGGGCACCGCGCTGGTGCTCGCGCCGGACCCGTCCCGACCCGGTGCGGTGGTGGCCCTCGAGCCCGGCCGGGTCGGGGAGGTGCTCGCCCAGGTGGACGTGGTGTTCCCCGTGCTGCACGGTGCACGCGGCGAGGACGGCACGCTGCAGGGACTGCTGGAGCTCGCGGGTGTGCCCTACGTGGGTGCGGGGGTGCTCGCCAGCGCGGCCGGGATGGACAAGGAGTTCACCGCGAAGCTGCTCGCCGCCGACGGGCTGCCGGTGGGCACCCGGGTGGTGCTGCGCCCGCGCACCCCGACGGTCTCCGAGCAGGACCGCGCGCGGCTGGGCCTGCCCGTCTTCGTCAAGCCCGCCCGGGCCGGCTCCTCCTTCGGCATCACCCGGGTGGCGCGCTGGGAGGACCTGGACGCCGCGATCGCCACGGCCCGCGAGCACGACCCCAAGGTGCTCGTCGAGGCGGCGGTGGTCGGCCGGGAGGTGGAGTGCGGGGTGCTGGAGCTGCCCACCGGTGAGGTGCGGGCCAGCGTCCTGGCCGAGATCCGGCTGGCCGTGGACCCGGGGCACGAGGGCGCGTTCTACGACTTCGAGACCAAGTACCTGGGGGCCGGTGCGGCTGCGTACGACGTGCCCGCCCGGCTGGACGCGGAGACCACCCGGCAGGTCCAGGACATGGCGGTGGCCGCGTTCGCAGCCCTGGACGGCCAGGGACTCGCGCGCGTGGACTTCTTCCTCACCGCCGACGGACCCGTGGTCAACGAGGTCAACACCATGCCGGGGTTCACCCCGAGCTCGATGTACCCGCGGATGTGGGCCGCCACGGGCGTGGACTACCCCGCGCTGCTCTCGACGCTGGTGGACACCGCCCTGGCCCGCGGCACCGGCCTGCGCTGAGCCGCGGTCAGCTCCCGGCGAGCGGGGCGGGGTCGAGGTCGTTGGCCGGCAGGTCCGCGGAGATGATGTCGGCCAGCTCCTGCACCGCCCCGCTGCCCTGGCCGTCGGGCAGCGTCAGGGCGATGTAGGCGGCGCGGTCCACCGCCACGTAGGTGGTGGCTGCGATGCCCTGCGGAGCTCCGGGGATCTCCAGGAACTGCACCCCGTTCACGCCGAGCAGGTTCGCGTCCACCGTGAACGTCTCCGGGCGCGGGATGCCGCAGCGCAGCACGAGGGGCTCGCCGCTCACCTCGGTGGAGCTCCACGCGGCGGCTCCTGCCGGTGCGGGATCGGCCAGGGCGGCCCGGGGCGCTCCGCCCAAGGCGTCGGGCAGGGCGGCCAGCAGCGTCGCGCAGGCCGGGTTCGCCGAGTCCGGGGCCGGGGCCGACGCCAGGACGACGGGGGCCGTGACCGGGGCGCGCTGGGCCAGCACCGAGGCCACCACCACGCCGACCAGGAGCGCGATCGGCAGGGCGACCGCGGTGGCGATCACCGCCGGAGAGGGGCCGGTCCGCCCGCGGGCCTCGACGGGCCCGGGGTCCGGGGGAGCCGTCACGGTCACGACAAGTTGACGACCGGACAGGTGAGCGTGCGGGTGATGCCCGCCACGCCCTGCACGCGCGCCACCACGAGCTGACCGAGCTCGTCGACCGTCGCGGCGTCGGCGCGGACGATCACGTCGTAGGGCCCGGTCACGTCCTCGGAGGAGGACACCCCGGGGATCCGGCCGATCTCCGACGCGACGGCGGCGGCCTTGCCGACCTCGGTCTGGACCAGGATGTATGCCTGCACCACGGCGTGCCTCTTCTCTGCGACGGTCACCACCGGGGTAGGAACGACACGTCCGGCGGCGCTGTCTCGACTGCGGCGACCGGGGTGGAAACCCCGACCGACCCGTCAACCTACTCGTCCCGCTCCGGCCCACCACCCGCCCGCACCGCCCGCACCCACGGAGGCCCCCGATCCCCTCGTCACCGCCGCCCCCAGCCCCGGGAACAGTCGCCGAGATCGGCGAGCACGGGGTGATCGCCCGGGCCACCGCCCACCGGACCCAGCCCGCCACCACCCTGCTCGGCCCCGGTGACGACGCGGCCGTGGTCTCCGCCCCGGACGGCCGCACCGTCGTGACCACCGACGTGCTCGTCGAGGGGGTCCACTTCCGCCTGGACTGGTCCACCGCCGAGCAGGTGGGGCGCAAGGCGGTGGCCCAGAACTTGGCCGACGTGGTCGCGATGGGGGCGGTCCCCACCGCGCTCCTGGTCGGCCTCGCCTGTCCCGGGTCCACCCCGGTGGAGGTCGTCGACGGACTGACCACCGGCCTGTGGGACGAGGCGGCGAAGGTGGGTGCCGGCATCGTCGGAGGTGACGTGGTGCGCGCCGAGCAGGTGGTGGTGTCGGTGACCGCGCTGGGCGACCTGCAGGGCCGTGAGCCGGTGCTGCGCTCCGGTGCCCGTCCCGGTGACGTGGTGGCCGTGGCGGGGCGGCTGGGCTGGTCGGCGGCGGGGCTCGCGGTGCTGAGCCGGGGGTTCCGGGCGCCTGCCGCCGTGGTCTCGGCCCACCGGGTGCCCGAGCCGCCGTACGCGCTGGGCCTGGCCGGCGCCAGGGCCGGGGCGTCGGCGATGACCGACGTCTCCGACGGCCTGCTGGCCGACCTGGGCCAGCTCGCCGAGGCCTCCGGCGTGTCGGCCGACCTGGACCGGGTGGCGCTCACCCCGGCCGCCAAGCTGGTCGAGGTGGGCTCCGCGCTGGGCGTCGACCCGTGGACCTGGGTGCTCACCGGTGGGGAGGACCACGCCTTCCTGGCCACCTTCGGGCCCCGGCGCACGCTGCCGGCGGGCTGGACCGTCATCGGGACGGTCGGTGAGGGGTCGGGGGTCACCGTGGACGGCGTGGACTGGGACCCGGAGAACGGCCCCACCGGGTGGACGGCCTTCGGACGGTGAGCGGCTGGACGCTGGAGCCGGTGCGCTACGACCACCCGGAGGTCGCGCTGCTCGTCGACGCCGTCCAGGCGGAGTACGTGCGGCGCTACGGGACGGGCGACGACACGGTGCTGACCCCGGCGGACTTCGCCGCCGGCCGCGGGGTGTTCCTGCTGGGGTGCCTGGACGGCGTTCCCGTCGCGATGGGCGGCTGGCGGTCCCGGGACGCCGAGCGGGGCGAACCCGGGCTGGCCGACGGTGACGCCGAGCTCAAGCGGATGCACGTGGTCGCGGCGGCGCAGCGTCGAGGGCTCGCGCGGCTCCTGCTCGCGGAGCTGGAGGCCTCGGCGGCGGCCGCGGGACGTCGTCGGGTGGTGCTGGAGACCGGCACGGAGCAGCCGGAGGCGATCGCGCTCTACCTGTCCTCCGGGTACGCGCCCACCGAGAAGTTCGGCCTCTACCGGTTCGAGGCGTCCTCGCGCTGCCTCGCCAAGAACCTGGGCGAGCCGCTGCCCGGCTAGGTTCGCCCGCATGGCCCTCTACGCGCTCGGCGACGTGGTCCCCACCGTCCACCCCGACGCCTTCGTGCACCCGGACGCGACCGTGATCGGCGACGTCACCCTGGCCGCGGGGGTGAGCGTGTGGCCGCACGCGGTGCTGCGCGGGGACTACGGGCGCATCACCGTGGGGGAGCGCACCTCGGTCCAGGACGGCACCGTGCTGCACTGCACGGAGTGGCACCCCACCGTGGTCGGGGCCGACTGCGTGCTCGGGCACAACGTGCACGTGGAGGGCGCCACCATCGGCGACGGCTGCCTGATCGCCTCCGGGTCGGTGGTGCTCAACGGCTCCGTGGTCGGCGATGGTGCGGTGGTCGGTGCGGGCGCGGTGGTGAGCTTCAACGGCGTGGTGCCGGCCCGGTCGATGGCCCTCGGGGTCCCGGCCCGGATCCGCGAGGGCCACGAGGTGCCGGCGGGGTCCACCCTGGCCATCGTGGAGAAGTACCTGGAGAACATCACCCGCTACCGCAGCGAGCTCCGCCGGTTGGACTGACCCACTCTGTTTCGCCAAGTGCGGGCTTGTGGTCGTCATTCGGATCGGGATGACCGCCATAAGCCCGCACTTGGCGGTGGTCCGCCCGCGCGACCGATAGCGTGGCGGCTCGTGGCTGGACGACCGTTGACCGAGGTGGTGGAGGCCGGCTGGGCCCGTGCGCTGGAGCCCGTGGCCGAGCAGGTGACGGCGATGGGGGAGTTCCTCCGCGCCGAGGTCGCAGCGGGGCGCACCTACCTGCCGCCCGGTGCCGCGGTGCTGCGGGCCTTCCAGCAGCCCTTCGACGCGGTGCGCGTGCTGGTCGTGGGCCAGGACCCCTACCCGACCCCCGGGCACGCCGTCGGACTGAGCTTCTCGGTCGCGCCGGACACGCGCCCGGTGCCCCGCAGCCTGGCGAACATCTTCCGCGAGTACAGCGACGACCTCGGCCACCCGACGCCGTCCTCGGGTGACCTCACCCCGTGGACCGAGCAGGGCGTGCTGCTGCTGAACCGGGTGCTGACCGTGCGGCCGGGCGAGCCCGCGAGCCACCGCGGCCAGGGCTGGGAGGCGGTCACCGAGCAGGCCATCCGTGCTCTGGTCGACCGGCCTGATCCGCTGGTGGCGGTGCTCTGGGGCAAGGACGCCGGCACCCTGGGTCCGCTGCTGGAGGACGTGCCGATCATCGCCTCCGCGCACCCGTCGCCGATGTCGGCCGACCGCGGGTTCTTCGGGTCGAAGCCGTTCAGCCGCGTGAACGCCGAGCTGGAGGACCTGGGCGACGAGCCGGTGGACTGGCGCCTGCCCTGAGGCGCTGGACCACCCGCCCCACCGGCTCGTCCGGGGCGCCGAAAACGGCTCCGGACGCACGAGAGCCCCGCATCCACCAGGGGTGCGGGGCTCTCGGGAGACGAGCTCAGGCGCGCGTGACCTTGCCGGCCTTGAGGCAGGAGGTGCACACGTTCAGGCGCTTGCGGTGGCCGGGGGAGACCTCGGCGCGCACCGTCTGGATGTTCGGGTCCCAGCGGCGCTTGGTCCGCCGGTGCGAGTGGGAGACCGACATGCCGAAGCCGGGTCCCTTGGCGCAGACGTCGCAGACGGCAGCCATGTGTCGAACTCCTAGCGTGTGGTGAGCGGATCAGGGGTGGCGCGGCGACGAGCAGCCGTGCGCAACCCTGGAAGAGTAACCGTCGCGGACGCGTGGCCCAAACCGGCGTCCACGCCCCGGGCCCGTCGGTCCCCGCCGATACCCTGCGTCGGACGCACCGAGAAGGGGAGGACGCCGCCGTGCTGCACGTGCTCGACGCCGACGCCGTGCTCCGGTGGGCCGAGCAGAGCGTGGTGGTCCTCGCCGCGCACCGGTCCGAGGTGGACCGGCTGAACGTCTTCCCGGTGCCGGACGCGGACACCGGGAGCAACCTCCTCGCCACCAGCACGGCGGCCCTGGCCGGCTTGCTCCAGGTCCCCGAGCCGCGCACCGCTGCGACGGCCGCGGCGGGCTGGGCCCACGGGGCGGTGCTCGGGGCGAGGGGGAACTCCGGACTCATCCTGGCCCAGGTCCTCGTCGGCATCGCGGAGACGCTGGCCGACGCCGGTCCGTGCACCGGCCCGGTGCTCGCGGCCGCGCTCGCCCGCGCCGACGTCCTGGCCACCGCCGCGGTCAGCGAGCCCGCCCCGGGCACCGTGCTCACCGTGCTGCACCTCGTGGCCTCGGTGGCCGGGTCCGCGGCCGGCGCCGACCTCGCGTACGTGACCAGGGGGGCCTGCGCAGCCGCGGGCACCGCGGTGGCCGACACCACCGGTCAGCTGCCCGAGCTCGCGGCGGCCGGGGTGGTGGACGCTGGAGCGAGGGGACTGGAGCTCGTCCTGGCGGCCCTGCTCTCGGTGGTCGCCGACGCACCCCTCCCGGTGCCGGCCGATCCCGCGACCGCCCTCCGCCCCACCCCGGTCGCAGCGGTCGGGTACGAGGTGGTCTACCTCCTCTCCGACACCGACCCGCCCCGGGTTGCGGTGCTGCGCGCGGCCCTCGACTCGCTCGGCGACTCGGTGGTGCTGGCCGGCGACCCGTCGACCACGGTCACCGTCCACGTGCACGCCCGGGACGCGGGGGCGGCGCTCGAGGCGGGTCTGGCCGCCGGTCGCCCGCACCGCATCACGGTCGAGGTGCTCGCCGCGGTGCCGGCCGTCACCGTCGGCGGGGCCCGCCGGGCGGTCCTGTCCCTCGTGGTCGGGGCCGCCACCGCCGCGCTCGTGGCGGGCGAGGGCTCGGCCGTGCTGCGCGTGGACTCCGCCGTGGGTGCGCTCGGGGCCGTCCGGGCCGCGATCGCCGCCACGGGGGCCGAGCGCGTCACCCTGCTGCCGAACGGGGCGGTGGATCGCGACGTCGTGACCGAGGCGGTGGCCGCCGCGCGGGACGCGGGTCAGCGCGTCACGGTGGTGCCGACCGCCTCGGCCGTGCAGGGCCTGGCTGCCCTGGCGGTGCACGACCCCACCCGGGATGACTCCGACGACGTGGTCGCCATGGCCGAGGCCGCGGCGGCCACCCGTCGGGGTTCGGTGCACGTGGCGACCGGACGCGGTCTCACGTGGGTGGGGCAGTGCGAGCCGGGTGACGTGCTCGCCCTGGTCGACGACGACGTGGCGCTCATCGAGAGCGACCAGGGTGCGGCGTGCGAGCGCCTGCTGGACCGGATGCTGGGTGGGGGCGGCGAGCTGGTCACGGTGCTGACCGGGGTGCAGGCCGAGCCCGGGCTCGCCGAGCGGCTCGAGGAGCACGTGCGCTCGGAGCACCGCGGGGTCGACGTGGTGGTCTACCCGTGCGACCTCGCGGACGTGGTGCTCGTGCTGGGGGTGGAGTAGTGGCCGCCCTCGCCGACGGGCTGGAGGGGGTGGTCGGGGCGAAGGCCGCGAAGGCGCTGTCCACCGCGCTGGACCTGCAGACGGTGGGCGACCTGCTGCGGCACTACCCCCGCCGCTACGTCGAGCGCGGGAAGATGACCGTGCTGGGCGGTCTCGAGGTCGACGAGCACGTCACGGTGCTGGCTCGCGTCGCGACGATCACCAGCCGCCGGATGCAGAACAGGCCGGGCACCATCCAGGAGCTGGTCATCACGGACGGCCGCGGGGAGCTGCGGTGCACGTTCTTCTCCCGTCCCTACCTGCTGCAGCAGCTGCCTGCGGGCACCGAGGCGCTCTTCGCCGGCCAGGTCAGCCAGTACCGACGCACCCTTCAGCTCACCCACCCGGACTTCCGCGTGCTTCCCGGGCACGACGACGCCCCGGACGCCGCCACCGCCGCGGAGATCGCCGACTTCGCCCGCCCGCTCATCTCGATCTACCCGGCCACGGCGAAGCTGCCGTCCTGGGACGTCTCGGCCTGCGTGCGCCAGGTGCTCGCCGTCCTGGACCCGCAGGACGACCCGCTGCCGGCCGCCCTGCGCGCGGAGCTCGGGCTCGTCGGTCTGGAGGCGGCCCTGCGGGGGGTGCACCGGCCGGACCGGCTGGAGGACGTGGAGGCGGCCAGCGAGCGGCTGCGCTTCGACGAGGCGATGGCCCTGCAGCTCGTCCTCGCCCAGCGCCGCCACGCCGACTCGGTACGCGTGGCCCCGGCCTGCCCGCCGGTCGCCGACGGGGTCGCCGCCGCGTTCGAGCACGCACTGCCCTTCCCGCTGACCGACGGCCAGCTCACCGTCGGCGCCGAGCTGAGCGCCGACCTGTCCCGCACCCGGCCGATGAGCCGGCTCCTGCAGGGCGAGGTGGGCTCGGGCAAGACGGTGGTGGCGCTGCGCGCGATGCTGGCGGTGGTCGACGCCGGCCGACAGGCCGCGATGCTGGCCCCCACCGAGGTGCTCGCCGCCCAGCACGCCCGGTCGCTGCGCGCGATGCTGGGCCCGCTGGGCCGGGCGGGCGAGCTCGACGGGGCGGAGCGGGCCACCCGGGTCACCCTGCTCACCGGGTCCATGCCCACCGCGGCCAAGCGGCAGGCGCTGCTGGACATCGTGACCGGGGACGCCGGCATCGTCATCGGCACCCACGCCCTGATCCAGGACAGGGTGTCCTTCCTCGACCTGGGCCTGGTCGTGGTCGACGAGCAGCACCGCTTCGGCGTGGAGCAGCGCGACCGGTTGCGCGACCGGGGCCGGGACGGCGCCACCCCGCACCTGCTGGTCATGACGGCCACGCCCATCCCGCGGACCGTGGCCATGACCGTCTTCGGCGACCTCGAGGTGTCGACCCTGCGCGAGCTGCCGCGCGGACGGGCACCCATCGCCAGCTCGGTCGTGCCGGTGGCCGAGAAGCCGGCCTGGCTGGACCGCGCCTGGGCCCGCATCACCGAGGAGGTGGCCGCGGGGCGACAGGCGTACGTGGTGTGCAGCCGGATCGGGGCCGACGACCCGCAGGAGGAGGCGGAGAACGAGAGCCCCACCCGGCCGGTGCTCGAGCTGGCCGAGGAGCTGGCCGCCGGCCCCCTGGCGCACCTGCGGCTGGAGGTGCTGCACGGGCGGATGCCGGGCGAGGAGAAGGACGCGGTGATGCAGGCCTTCGCCGCCGGGGAGATCGACGTGCTCGTGGCCACCACCGTCATCGAGGTCGGGGTGGACGTCCCGAACGCCACGACCATGGTGGTGATGGACGCCGAGCGCTTCGGGGTCAGCCAGCTGCACCAGCTGCGCGGGCGGGTGGGTCGTGGTGGGCACGCGGGGCTCTGCCTGCTGCACACCACGTCCCCGGCCGGCGCAGCGAGCCGGGAGCGGCTGGCCGCGGTGGCCGCGACCTCGGACGGCTTCTCCCTCGCCCAGCTCGACCTGGCGCAGCGCCGGGAGGGTGACGTGCTCGGGGTGGCGCAGTCCGGCACCCGCTCCACCCTGCGGATGCTGAGCCTGCTGCGCGACGGTGACGTCATCGCCAGCGCCCGGGTGCAGGCCGCGCTGGTGGTGGACGCCGACCCCACGCTCGCGCTGCACCCGGGGCTCGCCGGCATGGTCACCTCGGCCCTGGACGGCGACCGGGTGGACTACCTCGAGAAGGCCTGAGCCCGGCTCAGGACAGCAGGACCACCAGCCCGACGGCCCCGCAGCACCCCGCCGCCGCCGCCGCGAGCAGCCCCACCCGGGCGGTCCTGGTGCGGACCCGCGCCGCGGCGGCGAGGAGCAGCAGGCCGGAGCCCAGCCCGAGCAGCAGGGCGGTGCCCGGGGGCGGCGCGGCCGGGGCGGGCACCACCTGCTCCACCGTGCGGGCGTCGTAGCGGCCGGGCAGCACCATGACCAGCGCGCCCGCGGCGTCGCGCTCCACCGACACCGTCGAGCCGGCGGCGGCGGCCGCGAGGATGTCGCGGTCCGACGGGGCGGGGACGATCTCGTCCGGAGCGGCGGCCACCACCTCGGCCCCCGGGGCGGACACCGCCGCCAGGATCGCCAGCGACCCCGTGCCCACCCCGCTGAGCAGCAGCACCACCACGACGAGGAGGTCGGATCGGGTCACCCGACGAGCGTGCCCAGGCGCACGGGCAGTCGCTCCCACCCGCGCAGCACCCGCGTCGGCCGGCGCTGGGCGCCCGGTGCCAGGGCCAGGTCCGGGAACCGCTCGAACAGGGCGCGCAGCCCCACCTCGCCCTCGATGCGGGCCAGCGCGGCCCCCAGGCAGAAGTGCCGGCCCGCGGAGAAGGACAGGTGCTCCCGGGCGTTGGCGCGGTCCACGTCGAACACGTGCGGGTCGGTGAACACCGCCGGGTCGCGGTTGGCCCCGGCCAGCATGGTGGCCACGAGGTGGCCCTTGCGCACGGCCACCCCCTGGACCGAGGTGTCGCGCACCGCCACCCGGGCCGTCACCTGCACGGGCGACTCGTGACGCAGGACCTCCTCCACGGCGTTGCCCCAGCGCTCGGGCTCGGCGCGCAGGCGGGCCAGCTGGTCGGGGTGGCGCAGCAGCAGCTCGGTGCCGCTGCCGATCAGGTTGACCGTGGTCTCGAACCCGGCGGCGAGCAGCAGGCCGGCCGTGGCGCGCAGCTCGTCCTCGGACAGCCGTCGTCCGTCGTCGGTGGCCACCACGAGCTGGCTGAGCAGGTCGGTGCCGGGGTTCTCGCGCAGCCGCTGCAGGTGGGTGCCCAGCCAGGCGTCGAAGGCACGCAGGCTCGTGTCCACGTGGCTGAACTCCGACCAGCTCAGCCCCACGTCCAGGCTGGGTGCCGCGCCCGCGCCGAAGGTGAGCACCTGGGGGCGGTCGGCCTCGGGGACACCGAGGATGTCCGAGATCACGGTGAGGGGCAGCAGGGTGGCGTAGCGCTCCACCAGGTCGACCTCGGAGGTGGTGCTGGCCGCGAGCTCGTCGAGCAGCCGGCCCGCGGTGTGGGTGACGTCCCCGCGCAGGGCCTCGACGGCTCGGGCGGAGAACACGCGGGAGACCAGGCGGCGGTAGCGGGCGTGCTGCTCCCCGTCCACGGCCAGCAGCGAGGGCGGCTCCACCGGGTGCAGCACGTGCTGGCCGGCCGACCACTCGGCGAGGCGCGCGACCAGCCCGGACAGCGGGGTCTCGGGGGGCCCGGTGCGGAAGTCGTCGCTGCGCAGCACCTCCTTGCAGGCGGCGTGGTTCGTGCTGACCCAGGACAGTCGTCCGCGCAGCAGGGGCCCGGCGGCGCGGACGGTGTCGTGCAGCGCGTACGGGTGGGCCCGGGTGTCCGCGTCCATGATGAGCAGCGCCTGCGGGTCGCCCTGCCGGGCTGCCCGGGTGAGCACCCGCCGGGCCAGGCCGTGCTGCAAGGTCCACCGCACCGCTCTGCGCGCGTTCATGCGCGCCATCCTGCTCCCGCGTCGTGCCGGCGCACGAGGAGCCCTCCGGCCACCACCAGCACGCAGGCGGCCACGAGCGGGGCCACCCCGCCCCCCGAGAGGCCGACCACCAGCGTGGTGGCCCCCAGCACGCCGGCACCGGCGGCGACGAGTCCCCCGGCGAACCGTCGCAGGACGGTGCCGAGCGCGAGGACGAGCGCCGCAACCCCGAGCGACTGGGGGGCTCCCGGCGGCGCGGCGGGCACGTCCTGGGCCAGGAACAGGGACGAGCCGTACGCGGAGTCGCGCTGGTTGGCCTGCAGGAGGGCCAGGGGGGCCACCGCTCCGGCCGGACCCTCGGCGTAGCGGCGCGACGAGGGGGCGCCGAGCTCCGCGGACGGGACGAGGACGGGGCCGGTGGCCTGCGGCTGCGGCACCCCGGTGTGGTCGTTGGTGGCGAGGGCCGTGACGCCGGCCAGCACGGCCCCGGCGAGCAGCAGCGCGACCCCGAGCAGGGCGAGACGGTCAGGCCGGCGCACCGCGCACCCGCTCCCGGCGCAGCAGCACCGCGCCCAGGCCCGCCGCCAGCCCGCTGGCGGCCAGGACGGGCGACCACCAGCCGAGCACCCCCACCACGGCGGTCACCGCGGCCAGCCCACCGGCGGCGAGAACCGCCGTGCCCGCGGCTGCGCGCGGGGTCCACCGTCGCCCGTGCCGTCCCGCCCCGCCGAGCACCGCCGCCACCAGGCCCAGCCCCGCCAGCGCCGCGAGCACCGGCCGCAGCCCGTCGCCCGCCCCGCCGGCCGGGCTCAGGCTGGAGTCGGTCCGCACGTCCGGGCCGGTCACGCTGGAGAGCAGGGTGCCGTTGCGCAGGGACTGGGCGGCGCGGAGCTGGGAGAGGTAGCTCTCGGTGAATCCGAAGCCCGGCACCACGGCCGGGCCGTCGCCGGGGCCGGCGAACACCCCGGAGGTCCGCCCCGTCGCCGCGTCCAGCACGACCAGCGTCCACCCGGGCGAGGCGTTCGGGGCCGTGGTGGTCACGGAGTCCCCCGGGGGACCCACCGCGGTGGCGGCCACCCAGCCGGACCCGGCCACCGCCGAGACGAGCAGGGCGGTGGCCAGCAGCCGAGAGCTCACGGCGAGCTCGGTGTCACGGGCTGCCACACGGCCAGCGGGGGAGGCGGCACCCGGGCCGGGCGGGGGGTGCGACGGGGGGCGAGCGCAGCCACCGCCGCCAGCACGCCGGACGCGACGAGCAGCCAGGGTCCCGCCGACCCGGTCAGCACCACCTGGCCGGGCACGACCTCGACGAGCACGTCGCGCAGCCGTGCCGCCCGGGCGGCGGTGTGCAGCACCACGAGCACGCCGGTGGCCACCAGCCACCCCGCTGCCAGCACGGCGGTCGCCGGGGACCGGCCGACGCGCAGCCGCAGCGCGACGGCCACCCCGAGCAGCACCACTCCCGCCAGCACCACCCACCCGAAGGCGGGAACGGCGCCGGCGCTCACCGTCCGCGCACCGGTGCCGTCGGTGCTGACCAGGTCGCCGAACCAGCCGGAGGTCGCCGTGGCGCTGCCGGTGCCGTCGGCGGAGCGGGTGGTGGCGACGGGACTCGCCAGGGCCAGCAGGGCGAGCACCGCAGCGAGGACGATCGCGCCCGTGCCGAGGTCGCGCCGGGCGGCCGGCTCCGGGGTCGGCGTCGCGGGGTCCGACACGTGCGCCACCCCTCCCGCTCGACCGCTGGTCGGCCCGAGGCTAGCCCGCAGGGGTGTGGCGCGGGTGCGGTCGGGCGCGGGGCAGCCACTCCGGCCGCGACGACCCGCGCGGCACGAGCACGGGGGAGTAGCGACCCGGGGTGCCGGACATCCGGACCTGCTCGGTGACCCCCTGGTAGCGACCGAGCGGGGTGTCGGCGGTGAAGGTCTCGGGGTCCAGGTAGGCGTGCTCGCCCCCGGTCCCGGCGATCTCGTGGGCGTAGCCGCGGTCGAAGACACCGAGGGAGAGCACCCACAGCGCGGCCCGGGTGAGGGAGACGTGCACCCGCCAGCTGCCGCCCTCGGTGGCCCGGCGGCGCAGCGCCTCGACCACGCCCGCGGTGAGCAGCCAGCTGACCATGTAGTCGTTCACCACCAGGATCGGGGGCAGCCGCGGCGGACCGTCGCCGCCCTCCAGGCCCATCATCCCCACGAGGCTGCCCGCGCTCTGGTCGAACCCGACGCGGTCGGCCCACGGTCCCCGGGGCCCGTTCAGCGAGGCGGTGGCGTGCACCAGACCCGGTCGTGCCGCCACGGCCTCCTGCCAGCCCAGGCCGATCCGCTCCAGCGCACCGGGGCGTCGGTTGGCGTAGAACACGTCGGACTCCACCAGCAGCCCGCGCAGCAGTGCGCGCCCGTCGGTGGAGTGCGGGTCCACGGTGGACGAGCGCACCCCGACGTTGGCCGTGGTGTACGTGGAGTCGTGCTCGATCTCGTCGGGCCGCCAGACGTTCAGCACGTCCGCGCCGTGCAGGGCGAGCGCACGGCCCACCCCGGCCCCGGCGATGACGTGACCCATGCCCAGCGCCCGCACCCCACCGAGCGGGTCGTCGTGGTGGCCCAGGGGCTCCGGCGGGGCGTCGCCCACCCGGGTGATCTCGACGAGCGGCAGGTCGCGCAGCCCCTCGGCGTAGTGGCGCTCGGCCAGCAGCTCACCGGTGGTGCGCAGCACGGGGCAGACCACGCCCGCGGCGACGGCGGCCTCCTCGAGCGCGTGGGCGTCCCAGCCCGCGACCGCCCGCGCCACGGCGTCCTTGTCGTCGGGCACGCCCAGCAGGCGCTGCGCGGCCACCGACATCGCGGGGTAGGGGTTCAGCGGCATCACCCAGCGACCGTCCCGGGTCCGGGTGAAGCGGAAGCCGAAGCCCGTGCCGGCGGTGGCCGGGGCACCGGGTGGGTAGCCGTTGAGCAGCTCCCAGCGCCGGTCGTAGAACGGGCACAACCGGTGCGGCGTCACGCGCAGGTCCACCGACAGGTCCTGGCCGGCTCCGCCGCGGGCCCGGTGCAGGGCGGCGACGGACACCGACTTCGCCAGCAGCGCCACGCCCGCGGCCCCGCCCAGGCGCAGGGTGCTGGGCACCACCGGGTCCGCGCCCACGACGTCGATCCGGCCCCCGGCGTCCGCGGCACGCAGCCCGATCCCCGCGAGCACCTCCGCCAGTGCTGCGTGCGGGTCGAAGGCGTCGTCGGTGGCCGGGTGGGCCAGCGCCTCGGTCAGCCGGTCCGCCAGGGGGTCGATGGTCACCGGGGCACCTCCGTGATCAGCGGGAGCGTGGCGAGCAGCTCGTCGGGCACGTCCACCCACCGGGCGCGCAGCAGCTCGCCCACGGCCTTGCCCACCTGGTCCACCCGGGTGTTGGACGAACCCCCGGTGCCCAGCAGCCCACGGACGACCAGGTGCACCGCGCGCAGCCGGGGCAGCTCGTGGCGCACCAGCTCCAGGTGCGCGGCCTCGCCGAACAGCTCCCGGACCCGCGCCGTGGTCACGGTGCGGCGCAGCCACTCCCAGGCCCGGTCATCGGTGACCCACAGGCCGATGTTGCTGTTGCCGCCCTTGTCCCCGCTGCGTGCGTGCACCAGCACCCCGAGCGGCGCGCGGGTGGTGGACCCGGTGGTCGCCGGGCCCACCGGCTCGGGGTGCACCGGCTGGCGGCTCTCGCGGGTGGCGGGCGGTGGCGGCACCGGCAGGCGGCGGCCGTCGGCGAGCACCACCTCGTGCCGGGGCACGTCGCCGGCGAGCAGGGCGGGCCAGTAGTCCACCCGGACCCGGGCGCGCCGGGCACGGTCGGCCACCGTGTCGATGTAGTAGCCCGGCACGCTGCCCAGGAACAGGCTGCCCACCGCGGCCAGGAAGTCCTCGCCCAGCGGTTCCGCGTCCGGCCCGGTGGCCACCACGCGGACCGCCACGGTGGCCTCGTCCTGGGTCGCCGGGTCCAGCACCGGCCGCCCCAGCGGGGTGAGCTCGACCTGCACACCCGGGTCCAGCAGCGCCGTGAGCTGGGCGCGCAGCAGCTCCACCTTGGCCGGCACGTCGAGGCCGGTGAGGTAGACCGTGGTCGCGCGGACGAAGCCCGTCGGCGCGAACACGGCGACCTTGGTGGTGGGCGAGGGGGGCGAGCCGACGACGCCGCCGACGGCCACCCGGTCCGGCCCCACCTGGGTCAGGGTGACGTCGTCGAGGTGGGTGGTGACGTCGGGGTTCAGGTAGCGCGGGCCCTGGATCTCGTAGAGCAGCTGCGCGGTGACGGTGTCCACGGTGACCGTGCCGCCGTCGCGCGCGTGCTTGGTGATGACGGCGGTGCCGTCCGCGGCCACCTCGGCGACGGGGAAGCCGGGTGCGGTCATCCCGGGCACGGCCCGGAACCCGGAGAAGTTCCCGCCGGTGGAGTGCGGTCCGCACTCCACGAGGTGACCGGCAACGACCGCGCCCGCGAGCGCGTCCCAGTCGTCGGGGGCCCATCCGTGCCACCACACCGCCGGACCGACGACCAGCGAGGCGTCGGTGACCCGCCCGCAGATCACCACGTCCGCCCCGGCGGTGAGCGCGGCCGCGATGCCGAACCCGCCCAGGTAGGCGTTCGCCGCGACCGGGGTCAGGGCCCAGTCCTTGAGCGGGGCGCCACTGTCCAGGTGCTCCATCCCGTGGCCCTGCGCGTGCAGCTCCGGCAGCCGGGCGAGCAGGTCGTCGCCCTCGACGTGGGCCACCCGCAGCTCCGCCCCGGCCGCGCGGGCCAGCTCGCGGACCGCCGCGGCCATGCCCGCCGGGTCGAGCCCGCCCGCGTTGACCACCACCTTGGTCCCCCGGTCGGCGAGGACGCCGAGGTGTGGTCGCAGCTGGTCGAGGAAGCCCGGCACGTACCCGGCGCCGCCGCTGGCCCGGGTGCGGCCGACCAGCGCGGCCAGGGTGACCTCGGCCAGGTAGTCCCCGACGAGGACGTCGACGGGGTCGCCCGCCAGCACCTCGGCCAGGGCGCTGGCCCGGTCTCCCAGGTAGCCGGAGAAGCCGGCCACCCGCAGCGGGCGACGGTCCGTGGGGGTCTCCTCGGTGGTGCTCACCGAGCCATCAGACCACCTCGGTCGCCGGGAGGGGCCGTCTCCGGCGGGTGGGAGGATCGACCGGTGACACGGATCGTGGCGGGCTCCGCCCGTGGCCGACGCCTCAAGGTGCCGGCCCAGGGCACCCGACCCACCTCGGAGCGGGTGCGGGAGGCGGTGTTCAGCGCGCTGGAGTCCCGCACCGACCTCGACGGCGCCCGGGTGCTCGACCTCTACGCGGGTTCGGGCGCGCTCGGGCTGGAGGCGCTCTCGCGGGGGGCGTCGCGGCTGCTGCTCGTGGAGTCCGACGCCCGCGCAGCCGCGGTGGCCGCGGCCAACGTCGACGCCGTCGGCCTGGCCGGGGCCGCGGTGCGTCGCGCCCCGGTGGCCAGCGTCCTGGCGCAGCCTGCGGACACCCCCTACGACCTGGTCCTGCTCGACCCGCCGTACTCCGTGACCGACGCTGCCGTGGCCGGGGTCCTCGCCGCGCTGCTCCAGCACGGGTGGCTCGCCCAGGACGCGCTCGTCGTGCTGGAGCGGGCCGGCCGCTCGCCGGACACGGTGTGGCCCACCGGGCTCGAGGCCACCTGGGGCAAGCGCTACGGCGACACCAGGATCGAGATGGCCACCTGTTACCGTCCCGGCCCATGAGCAGCGCGGTCTGCCCGGGTTCCTTCGACCCGGTCACCAACGGCCACCTCGACGTGATCGACAGGGCCTCGGCTCTGTTCGACGAGGTCGTCATCGCGGTGATGATCAACAAGAGCAAGAAGAGCCTGTTCACGGTGGACGAGCGCATCGACATGCTCACCGAGTCCACCGCTCACCTGCCCAACGTGCGGATCGACTCCTGGCACGGCCTGCTCGTGCACTACGCGACGGCCAACGGGCTCAAGGCGATCGTCAAGGGCCTGCGTGCGGTGAGCGACTTCGACTACGAGCTGCAGATGGCGCAGATGAATCAGCGGCTCTCCGGGGTGGACACCATGTTCATCGCGACGAACCCGCTGTACAGCTTCCTCTCCAGCTCGCTGGTCAAGGAGGTGGCGACCTACGGGGGCGACGTCTCCCACCTCCTCCCGGAGAAGGTGCACGGACAGCTGCTGGACCGCCTGGCGCTCAACGCGTCGGTCGCGCAGGACTGAGACCGACACGCCCGCGCACCTGCGCCGGGCGCGGTCGGTGCCCGGGCAGACTGGGCCCCCAGCAACCAGCGGATGATCGGGGAGTGTCGTGTACCGGGTTTTCGAGGCGCTCGACGAGCTCGTCGCCATCGTGGAGGAGGCGCGCGGCGTCCCCCTGACCGCCGGCTGCGTCGTGCCGCGCGGTGACGTGCTCGAGCTGCTCGACGACGTGCGCGACGCCATCCCCGGCGAGCTCGACGACGCCCAGGACGTGCTGGACCACCGCGACGGCATGATCAACGAGGCCCGCGCCTCCGCCGAGGCCACCGTCGCCGGGGCGAGCTCGGAGGCGGAGGGCACCGTCGCCGGTGCGCGCGCCGAGGCCGACCGCATCGTCGCCGAGGCCCGCGCCCGGGCCGACGCCTTCGTCGCCGAGGCCCGCACCGAGGCCGAGCGCACCGTCACCGCCGGGCAGCGCGAGTACGAGCAGGTCACCACCCGCGCGCGCTCCGAGGCCGAGCGTGCCGTCGCCGCGGGGCGGGCCTCCTACGAGCGCTCGGTCGCCGATGGTGAGACGGAGCAGGCCCGCCTGGTGTCGCAGACCGAGGTCGTCCAGGCTGCGCACGCCGAGTCGGCCCGGGTCATCGACGAGGCCCACGCCGAGTCCGACCGCCTTCGCGGGGAGTGCGACGTGTACGTCGACGCCACGCTGGCGAGCTTCGAGGAGACGTTGACCGGCACGCTGCGCACCGTCACCCGCGGTCGTCAGCAGCTGCGCTCCGGCAACGGCGCACCCGACTACCGCAGCTGACGGGCCGAGGTCCGCGGCCGACGATTTCGTGGGAGACCCGGCCTCACGTACCGTGGTGTGGTTGCCGGTTCGGCAGCACCCCCACCTCGCGAGGAGAACGACCCACCGTCATGGCTGCACACCGACACGAGGGACGCCTGGACGCCGCGGCGCCGCTCGTCCTGGACACCCGCGAGCTGGGCCGCCGCCCCGGCTCGATGCGGCCGGTGCACCGCGAGGTCCCGTCCCCGCGCCGGATCGGCCTCGACCTGGTGGCCGTGCCCGAGGGGGGCGAGCTCGTGCTGGACCTGCGCATGGAGTCCGTCGTGGAGGGCGTTCTCGTGACGGGCACCGTCACCGGTGTGGCGGAGGGTGAGTGCTCGCGCTGCCTCGAGCCGTTGAGCGACCCGGTGTCGGTGCACCTCACCGAGCTGTACGCCTACCCGAGCGCGACCACCGAGGCTGCCCACCCCGACGACGAGACCCGGAGCGTCCTCGACGACCTCGTGGACCTCGAGGAGGCGATCACCGACGCCGTCGCGCTGGCCCTCCCGCTGCAGCCGCTGTGCGACGACGACTGCGCCGGGCTGTGCTCGGAGTGCGGCGAGCGGCTCGCGGTTGTGGGTCCGGACCACCGGCATGAGACGATGGACCCCCGGTGGGCGGCGCTCGCGGCGAAGTTCGCGGATCCCGACGCGCCCGGCCCGCAGGACGCCGTCAGCGTGGCGTCCCCCGCCCGTTCCACCACCCAGCACGGCGGCACCGAACACGGTGCCGCACCCGATGTCGAGGAGAAGTAGTCGTGGCTGTCCCGAAGCGCAAGATGTCCCGAGCCAACACCCGGGCCCGTCGCAGCCAGTGGAAGACCACTGTGCCCACCCTCATCACCTGCCCCAACCGCGCGTGCGGTGAGCAGAAGCTCCCGCACACCGCCTGCGCCGCGTGCGGCACGTACAACAACCGCCAGGTCACCGCGGTCTGACCGGCCGAGCGTCGGGGTGGTGACGGAGCAGCGGTCCGGGTGAAGCGCGAAGCCGGAGCAGCGACCGATCGTGGGCCCCTGCTGGACTCGCTCGGTGTGCAGCTCGACGCCGAGCTGCTGACGCTCGCCCTCACCCACCGCTCGTTCGCCTACGAGAACGGCGGACTGCCCACCAACGAGCGGCTCGAGTTCCTGGGTGACGCGGTGCTGGGGCTCGCGGTGACGGAGCGGCTCTACCGCTCGCACCCGGACTTCTCCGAGGGGGTGCTGGCCAAGATCCGCGCCAGCGTGGTGAACATGCACGCGCTGGCGGGGGTCGCTCGAGCCATCGGCGACGGGGGCCTCGGCGGGTACCTGCTCCTCGGGCGCGGCGAGGAGCTCACCGGGGGACGGGACAAGACGTCGATCCTCGCCGACGCGACGGAGTCCCTGCTGGGTGCGGTGTTCGTGGAGCACGGCATCGACGCGGCCCGTGGCGTGGTGGACCGCCTGTTCGCCGCCCTGCTGGCCGAGGGTCCGCTGCTCGGCGCCGGTCTGGACTGGAAGACGAGCCTGCAGGAGCTGACCTCCGAGCGCGGTCTCGGTGTCCCGGTCTACGAGGTGACCTCGGACGGACCCGACCACCTCAAGGAGTTCACCGCGCAGGTGCTCGTGGTGGGCGACTCGTTGGGCACCGGCACCGGCCGCAGCAAGAAGGAGGCTGAGCAGCAGGCGGCCTCCTCGGCGTGGCGTGCGCTCTCGGTGGGGAACCCCGGGACCGAGCCGGAGCTGGAGCCCGGGACCGAGTCGGGGTCCGAGCTGGGGCCCGGGACCGACGGGGGCGCACCGGCCGGTGCCTGAGCTCCCCGAGGTGGAGGTGGTGCGGCGCGGCCTGGCCGAGCACCTCCTCGGGCGGATCGTGACCTCCGTCGAGGTCCGTCACCCCCGCGCCGTGCGCCGCCACGTGGCCGGGGCGGACGACCTCGCCGCCCAGCTGACCGGCGCCAGGGTGCTCACGGCCGATCGCCGCGGGAAGTACCTGTGGCTGGAGGTGGAGGGCCCCGCGCAGCGCGACCGCACCGCCCTGGTGGTGCACCTGGGCATGAGCGGGCAGATGCTGGTGCAGCCGGCCGGGGCCCCCGACGAGAAGCACCTGCGCATCCGGGTGCGGCTGCGCCCGCACGACGGGGAGCCCGACGCCCCCGAGCTGCGGTTCGTGGACCAGCGGACCTTCGGGGGCTGGGCGGTGGAGCCGCTGGTGGAGGTGGACGGCGCGTGGCTGCCGCGCCCGGTGGCCCACATCGCCCGCGACCCCCTGGACCCCGCCTTCGACCTGGAGGCCGTGGTGACGGCACTGCGGAAGCGACGCACCGAGCTCAAGCGCGCGCTGCTGGACCAGACGCTGGTCTCCGGGATCGGCAACATCTACGCCGACGAGGCCCTGTGGCGGGCGCAGCTGCACGGCCGCCGCCCCACCGACGTGATCAGCCGGCCCCAGGTGCGCACCGTGATCGGGGCCGCCACCGAGGTGATGACCGCGGCCCTGGCCCAGGGCGGCACCAGCTTCGACGCGCTGTACGTCAACGTGAACGGCGCGTCGGGCTACTTCGACCGGTCCCTGGACGCCTACGGCCAGCAGGACCGCGCGTGCGCCCGCTGCGGCGCGGCGATCGTGCGGGAGCAGTTCATGAACCGCAGCTCGTTCAGCTGCCCGCACTGCCAGCCACCTCCGCGGCGCCGGCGCTGAGGTCGCGACGCCGTACCGCACACGGCAGGCTGCCCGGGTGACCCACGACGGCAGCGCCGACCGCCCGGACCACCGCGACGTCGTCGTCATCGGCGCCGGGACCGCCGGGCTCGCCGCTGCCGACCTGCTCAGCGGCGCGGGGCGCAGCGTCACCGTGCTCGAGGCCCGTGACCGTGTCGGCGGACGGGCCCACAGCGTCGGGACCCCGCACGGGCCGGTGGACCTGGGCGCCAGCTGGTTCTGGCCGGGCGAGGCTCGGGTCCGGTCCCTGCTGGAGGAGCTCGGCATCGGCACCTTCGCCCAGCACCTGGCCGGGGACGCGCTGTTCGAGCCCGTCGGCAGCGGGCCGCAGCGCCTCGCGGGCAACCCGATCGACGTTCCGTCGGGCCGCATCGTGCCCGGGGCCCAGGAGATGTGCCGCCGACTGGCCGGCCGGCTCCCGGCGGGCGCGCTCCGCCTCGAGGAGCCGGCCAGCGCCGTGACCCTGACCGGGCAGGGCGTCCGGGTCGAGCACCGCAGCGGGGTGCTCACCGCCGCGGACGTCGTCCTGGCGGTGCCCCCGCCCCTGGCGGTGGAGCAGATCCGCTTCGTCCCGGCGCTGCCCGAGGGGGTGCGCTCCGGCGCGGAGTCGATCGCGGTGTGGATGGGGAGCACGGTCAAGGCAGTGGCGGTGTTCGAGCGCCCCTTCTGGCGGGCTGTGGGGATGTCGGGATCGGCGATCAGCCACCAGGGTCCCTTCCAGGAGCTCCACGACCTTTGTGGTCCCGGCGGGGCCCCGGCGGCCCTGTTCGGCTTCGCCCCCGCGGACCGGTTCGCCGGCGTCGGCACCCCCGAGGTGGCTGCGGCGTTCGGTGCGCAGCTCGTCCGGCTGTTCGGTCCGGCGGCCGAGGACCCGCTGCACGTCCACGTCACCGACTGGAGCCGCGAGCGCTTCACCACGCCCCGGGCGCCGGCCCGGCACGCCACCTCCGCCGGCTTCGGCGCGCCCGAGCTCCAGGTCCCGGTGGGCGGGCGGATCCACTGGGCCTCCACCGAGAGCGCGACCACCCACGCCGGCCACCTCGAGGGTGCCCTCGGCGCGGGGACGGCGGCCGCGCGGGCGATCCTCCGCGCGCGGGCCTGACCGGGGACCGCGCCGATGGTGCGCTCTGGCCAGTACCGCGCATCGCGTGGTACGCGTTCACCGCGTCACACCGGAGCGGACCGCAGGGGTACGGATGGACACCACGCAGCTGCTCAAGGGGGTGCTCCACCTGGCCGTGCTGGCGGTGCTCGAGCGCGAGGACGGGTACGGCCACCAGGTGGTCCGTCGGCTGCGCGACGCCGGTCTGGAGGAGGTGGGAGACGCGTCGCTCTACGGCACGCTGCGGCGGCTGTTCAACGCGTGCTGACGTCCTACGTGGTGCCCAGCGACGAGGGCGGCGAGCAGGGGGTGGGAACGGGTGGTGGCAGCGCTGCCACCCGCCGTGCTCGAGCTGCTGCGGGCGCGGCGCCCCGCGTGGTGGGTGCTGCGTGCCGTGCTCGCCGCCGTGCTGGTGCTGGGCGCGATCCGCAGCCCCCCCGGGGTAGCCCGATGCCCCGTCACGGGACGACCACGGGGTGGGGCCCGCCGTGGCACCGTCGCTCGCGCACACCGAACGGGGGTGAGCGGTCGTGGGGAAGCCGGAAGCCGATCGGTGTGCGAGAACGACGGGCCGGGGCCGAGAACGACGGGCCGGGGCCGAGAACGACGGGCCGGGGCCCGGGGCCGGGCGGCGCCACGACCGGCCACGGCCCCGGGGTCCGCCCTCCGCGTCAAGAACGCGTCAAGGGCACGCGCCCGGGGTCAACGACGCGTCAGGGCCGACGCCAGGGTCCCGCGCCGCGGGCACAGTCGCCACGAACGCAGCGCCACGACCGGCGCTGTGCTGACATGGATGGGGTTCCGCACATGGCCGACCTGGCCTTCGTCCTGGTGGTGCTCGGTGGCTTCGGGGTGTGCGCGCTGGTGCTGCGCGCCCTGCAGGGCCGGTGACGGGCGTGGCGGAGAACATCGTCCTGCTGGTCATCGCCGCCGCCCTCGTGGTCTACCTGCTGGTGGCGCTGCTCGACCCCGAGAGGTTCTGATGAACGCCGCCCTGGCCGCCACCCTCCAGCTGGCGGCCGTCGTCGGCGTGCTCGCCCTGCTGTACGTCCCGCTCGGTGACCACATGGCGCGCGTGTTCACCTCTGCCCGGCACCTGCGCATCGAGTCCGGCTTCTACAGGGCGACCCGGATCAACCCGGACACCGACCAGACCTGGGGCGCCTACGCCGCGAGCGTGCTGGGCTTCTCCTTCGCCAGCATCGGGCTGCTGTACCTCCTCCAACGGGTGCAGGACCTGCTGCCGATGAACAACGGTCTCCCCGCGGTGAGCCCGGCGGTCGCGTTCAACACCGCGATCTCGTTCGTCACGAACACCAACTGGCAGTCCTACGCGGGCGAGTCGACGATGGCCAACCTCACCCAGATGATCGGGCTGACGGTGCAGAACTTCGTCTCCGCCGGGGTCGGTCTGGCCGTGGCGGTGGCGCTGGTGCGCGGCTTCCTCGGCACGGGCGGCGGACGCATCGGCAACTTCTGGTCCGACCTCGTCCGCGGGGTGACCCGGATCCTGCTGCCGCTGGCGTTCGTGGTCGCGCTGGTCCTGCTGACCCAGGGCGTCATCCAGTCCTTCCACACGAGCTTCGCCTCCACCGGCCTGGACGGCAGCGCCGCGGTGAACCCGTTGGCGCCGGTCGCCTCGCAGGAGGCGATCAAGGAGCTCGGCACCAACGGCGGTGGCATCTTCAACGCCAACTCCGCCCACCCCTTCGAGAACCCGACCCCGCTGAGCAACATCGTTGAGATCATCGCCCTCCTGCTGATCCCGGTCGCCCTCACGCGGACCTTCGGCACCATGGTCGGCGACAGGCGGCAGGGCTGCACGATCCTCGGCGTGATGACCTTCCTGTGGGCGGCGATCCTCACCGCCACCACCCTCGCCGAGTCCTCCGCCAGCGGCACCGCGGGCAGGCTCGCCGGCGCGATGATGGAGGGCAAGGAGGTGCGCTTCGGCATCCCCGGCTCCACGCTGTTCGCGGTCAGCACCACCGGGACGTCCACGGGTGCGGTCAACTCGATGCACGACAGCTACTCCGCCCTCGGGGGCGGCGCGCTGACCCTCAACATCCTGTTCGGCGAGATCGCGCCGGGCGGGGTGGGCACCGGTCTCTACGGGATCCTCGTGCTCGCCGTCATCGCCGTGTTCATCGGTGGCCTGCTCGTCGGGCGCACCCCGGAGTACCTGGGCTGCAAGATCGCCCGGCGCGAGATCACGATGGCTGCGCTCTCGGTGCTGGTCATGCCCGCGCTCGTGCTCATCGGCACCGCGGTCGCCGTGGCGCTGCCCAGCACCCTGAGCGCCCAGGGCAACAGCGGTGACCCGGGTTCCAACGGCTCGATCCACGGCTTCTCCGAGGTGCTCTACGCCTACGCCTCGGCGTCGAACAACAACGGCAGCGCGTTCGCCGGCATCACGGTCACCAGCGACTGGTTCCAGACCTCGCTCGCGATCTGCATGCTGCTCGGCCGGTTCCTGCCGATCCTGTTCACCCTCGCGCTGGCCGGCTCGCTGGCGGCCCAGCGCAAGATCCCGGCCACGGCCGGGACGCTACCCACCCACGGCCTGCTGTTCAGCGGGTTCCTGGTCGGGGTCGTCGTCCTGGTCGCTGCCCTCACCTTCTTCCCGGCGCTGGCGCTGGGCCCGATCGCCGAGGCACTCGCATGAGCAGCACCGCGCTGCAGGACGCACCTTCCCCCTCGTCCACGCCCACCGAGGGCAAGGTCGGCTCCGGGCTCTTCGACCCCCGCCAGCTGCTCACCTCGCTGCCCGGGGCGTTCCGCAAGCTTGACCCGCGCCACCAGGCCCGCAACCCGGTCATGTTCGTGGTGCTCGTCGGGTCCGCGCTCAGCACCGTGCTCGCGGTCAAGGACCCGTCGGTGTTCGCGTGGCTCATCGCCGCGTGGCTGTGGTTCACGGTGCTGTTCGCGAACCTGGCCGAGTCGGTCGCCGAGGGACGAGGCAAGGCCCAGGCGGCTACGCTGCGCGCCGCCAAGAAGGACACGATCGCCCGCCGCCTGGGCGAGGACGGCACCGAGACCGAGGTCCCCGGCACCGAGCTCACCCTGGGTGACCGCGTCGTCGTCGAGGCCGGCGGGACCATCCCCGGGGACGGCGACGTCGTCGAGGGCATCGCGACCGTGGACGAGTCCGCGATCACCGGGGAGTCGGCGCCCGTCATCCGCGAGTCCGGCGGTGACCGCTGCGCCGTCACGGGCGGCACCACCGTGCTGAGCGACCGGATCGTCATGCAGATCTCGTCGAAGCCGGGGGAGTCGTTCGTCGACCGGATGATCGCCCTGGTCGAGGGTGCGGCCCGGCAGAAGACGCCGAACGAGATCGCCCTGAACATCCTGCTCGCCTCGCTGACGATCGTCTTCCTGCTCGCCGTCGTGTCGATCGGCCCCATGGCCCTCTACGGCGGACGGGCCCAGGACCCGATCAAGCTGATCGCGCTGCTGGTCTGCCTCATCCCCACCACGATCGGTGCGCTGCTCTCGGCCATCGGCATCGCCGGGATGGATCGGCTGGTCCAGCGCAACGTGCTCGCCATGTCCGGACGTGCGGTGGAGGCGGCCGGCGACATCGACGTCCTGCTGATGGACAAGACCGGCACCATCACCTTCGGCAACCGGCGTGCCACCGCGCTGGTTCCGGTGGGCGGCGTGGAGCCGGCCGAGCTGGCCCGCGCCGCCCGCCTGTCGAGCCTGGCTGACGAGACCCCGGAGGGACGCAGCGTCATCGACCTCTGCGCCGCCGAGCACGGTCTTCCCTCCGAGGCCACCGCCCACGAGCTGCGGGCGGAGTTCGTCCCCTTCACCGCGCAGACCCGGATGAGCGGCCTCGACCTGCCAGGTATCGAGGTCCGCAAGGGTGCCAGTGGTTCGGTGATCGCCTGGGTCGTGGAGCACGGGGGCTCCACGGCTGCCGACGTCACCGGCGCGGTCACCACGATCAGCAACCGTGGCGGCACCCCGCTGGTGGTGGCGGAGAAGCACGGCTCCGGAGCGGCGCGCGTGCTGGGCGTCATCCAGCTCTCCGACGTGGTCAAGCCCGGCATCGCCGAGCGGTTCGCCGAGCTGCGCGAGATGGGCATCCGCACCGTCATGGTCACCGGGGACAACCCGCTGACCGCCGCGGCGATCGCCGCCGAGGCCGGGGTGGACGACGTCCTCTCCGAGGCCACGCCCGAGGACAAGCTCGCCCTGATCCGCACGGAGCAGGAGGGTGGCCGGCTGGTCGCCATGACCGGGGACGGCACCAACGACGCCCCGGCGCTGGCCCAGGCCGACGTGGGCGTGGCCATGAACACCGGTACCTCCGCGGCCAAGGAGGCCGCCAACATGGTCGACCTGGACTCCGACCCCACCAAGCTCATCGAGGTCGTCCAGATCGGCAAGCAGCTGCTCATCACCCGCGGCGCGCTCACCACGTTCTCCCTGGCCAACGACCTCGCGAAGTACTTCGCGATCCTGCCGGCGCTGTTCAGCGGTGTGTACCCGGCGCTGGGCTCGCTGAACATCATGCGGCTCTCCAGCCCCGAGTCGGCGATCCTCTCGGCCGTCATCTTCAACGCCCTCGTCATCGTCGGGCTCATCCCGCTCGCGCTGAAGGGGGTGCGCTACCGACCCACCACGGCCGCGAAGATGCTGCAGCGCAACATCACCGTCTACGGCCTCGGCGGTGTGGTGGTGCCCTTCGCCGGCATCTACGTCATCGACCTCCTCGTCCGCCTCATCCCCGGGATCGGCTGAACACCATGCGCTTCGCCTCCTCGCTCCTGCGCCAGACCGGAGCCGGCCTCCGCGTCCTGCTCCTGCTCACCGTCATCACCGGGCTGGTCTACCCGGCCCTCGTGTGGGGGGTCAGCCGGATCGGCTCCAGCTCCGCCGAGGGCTCCCCGCTCACCGACGCCTCCGGCTGCGTCGTCGGCAGCGCGCTGCTCGGCGTCGACCCGCAGGTGGTGGCCGGTGCTCCCGACCCGTACTTCCACCTCCGCGTCAAGGGCGACCCCACCGCCACCGACCCCACCGCGGCGGCCACCGCCCCCGGCGACCCGGCCTCCAGCGGGGGCAGCAACCAGGGCCCGAACGACGAGACGCTGGCGGCGGACATCGTGATCCGGCGCCAGGTGGTCGCCGACCGCGAGGGCGTCGACCCCGCCCGGGTTCCGGTGGACGCCGTGACGGGCTCCGGCTCGGGCCTCGACCCCCAGATCAGCCCGGCCTACGCGCGGATCCAGGTCGCCCGGGTCGCTCGCGAGAACGACACGACCACCGCCGCGGTGACCGCCCTGGTCGCCGAGCACACCGACGGCCGCCAGCTCGGGTTCCTCGGCCAGGAGCGGGTGGACGTGCCGGCCCTCAACGTCGCGCTGGGGCTCACCGCCCCCCGCTGCGCCGGGTCCTGAGCCGGGAGCCCCGCACGGAGGATGATGACGGCATGAAGGAGAGGTCGGGTGGCCGGGCTCGCGGGGAGCTGCGCATCTACCTGGGCGCCGCCCCCGGGGTCGGCAAGACCTTCGCCATGCTCGGGGAGGCCCAGCGGCGCGCCGAGCGCGGCTGCGACGTCGTCGTCGCCCTCGTGGAGACCCACGGCCGCGAGCGCACCGCGCAGGCCATGGGCGACCTGGAGGTGCTGCCCCGCAGGGTGGTCGACCACCGGGGCGCGGCGCTGGAGGAGATGGACCTCGACGCCGTGCTGTCCCGGCGGCCGGACGTGGCCCTGGTCGACGAGCTCGCCCACACCAACGCCCCCGGCGCGCGCCACGAGAAGCGCTGGCAGGACGTCGAGGAGCTGCTCGCCGCTGGCATCGACGTGCTCTCCACCGTCAACGTGCAGCACCTGGAGAGCCTCAACGACGTGGTCCTCCAGATCACCGGGGTGGTGCAGCAGGAGACGGTGCCGGACGAGGTGGTGCGTCGCGCGGAGCAGGTGGAGCTGGTCGACATCACCCCGGAGGCGCTGCGCCGCAGGCTCTCCCATGGCAACGTCTACAAGCCCGAGCGGGTCGACGCGGCGCTGAGCAACTACTTCCGCGCCGGCAACCTGACCGCGCTTCGCGAGCTGGCGCTGCTCTGGGTGGCCGACCAGGTCGATGCGGCGCTGGCCACCTACCGCGCGGACAACGCGATCACCGACACCTGGGAGGCCCGCGAGCGGGTGGTGGTGTCGGTGACCGGGGGTCCGGAGTCGGAGACCCTGGTGCGCCGGGCCAAGCGGATCGCCTCCCGCGCCGGTGGCGAGCTGGTGGTGGTGCACGTCGTCCGGGGCGACGGGATCGCCGGGACATCCCCGGCCGCCATGCTCCGGGTCCGCACGCTGGCCGAGGGCATGGGCGCGAGCGTGCACAGCGTGGTCGGCGACGACGTGCCGAGCACCCTGCTGGAGTTCGCCCGCAGCGTGAACGCCACCCAGCTCGTGCTCGGCACCTCACGACGCTCCCGCTGGGCGCGGATGGTGGACGAGGGCATCGGCGCGACCGTGGTCCGCGACTCCGGACCGGTCGACGTGCACATGGTGACCCACTCCGAGTCGAACACGCGGCGGATCCGGCTGCAGCACTTCACCTCGTCGCGGCACCGGCTGCTCAGCTGGGTGGCCGCGGTGGTGGTTCCGGCGCTGGCCACCGTGGTGCTCGCCCTGCTCGGGCGGTTCCTCGACTTCAGCAGCCAGGGCGTGCTGTTCTTCCTCGTGGTGCTCGGGGTGGCGCTGCTCGGCGGGGTGGGACCGTCGGTGGTGGCGGCCCTGGTCTCGGCCGGGCTGCTGAACTACTTCTTCACGGAGCCGCGCTACAGCTTCACCATCGCCGAGCGCGACAACGTGGTCACCCTGGTCGTCCTCATGGTGGTGGCCGTCGCGGTGGCGCTGCTGGTGGACACCTCCGCCCGCCGGGCCCGCGACGCCCGCAGCGCCTCCCGCGAGGCCGAGCTGCTCGCCCTGTTCGCCTCCTACGTGCTGCGCGGGGCCGACCTGCCCGCGCTGCTGGACAAGCTGTGCGCCACCTACGGCCAGGACGCGGCGAGCCTGCTGCGGCGCAACGGCTCCACGGGACCGCTGCGCGTCGCCGTCGGGGTGGGTGCGAACCCGCCCGAGTCGGAGGAGGACGGCGACACGGTGTGCGAGGTGGCCGAGGGGGAGTTCGCCCTGGTGCTGTCGGGTCCGGAGCTCACCGCCCGCGACCGCCGGGTGCTCCGCGCCGTGGCCTACCAGTCGGTGGGCCTGCTGCGTCAGGAGGAGCTCGCCGCCGAGGCCGCCGGGGCCGTGGCGCTCGCCGAGGCCGACGACCTGCGCCGCGCGCTGCTCTCGGCCGTGAGCCACGACCTGCGCACCCCGCTGGCCGCGGTCAAGGCCGGGGTGTCCAGCCTGCGCAGCCCGGACGTCGAGTTCTCCCCCGAGGACACCGCCGAGCTCCTCGCCGGGGTGGAGGAGTCCACCGACCAGCTCAGCGCGCTGGTGGCGAACCTGCTCGACTCGTCGAGGCTGGCCGCCGGCGTGGTACGGCCGCAGGTGCGCGAGGTGTCCTGCGAGGAGGTGGTGCACCGCGCCCTCGTCGGGGTGCCCCAGCACGAGCGGGTGCACGTGGACCTCACGTCGGTCGCCGAGCCGCTCCCGACGGTGCTCGCGGACCCCGGGCTGCTGGAGCGGGTGCTGGCGAACCTGCTGGCCAACGCCCTGCAGCACGCTCCCCTCGCCGATGTCCGGGTGTCGGTGGCCGAGCAGGCCGGACGGGTGTCGATCCGGGTGGCGGACACGGGGCCCGGGCTCCCGCGCGGCGGCGTGGACCGGGTGTTCGAGCCGTTCCAGCGACTGGGTGACCGCGACAACTCCACCGGCGTGGGCCTGGGGCTCGCGGTGGTCAAGGGGTTCACCGAGGCGATGGGCGGCACCGTGACCGCGGAGGACACCCCCGGAGGCGGTCTGACCATGGTCGTCGAGCTGCCGAGCGCGCCGAGGGCCACGGCCGTTCCCGTGGTCCGCGAGGAGGTGCCGGCGTGACCCGGGTGCTCGTGGTCGACGACGAGCCGCAGATCCTGCGGGCCCTGCGCATCAACCTCTCCGCCCGCGGCTACGAGGTGACGACGGCCGTGGACGGGGCCTCGGCGCTGCGGGCCGCGGCCGAGCGCAACCCGGAGGTCGTGGTCCTCGACCTCGGGCTGCCGGACATGGACGGCACCGAGGTGCTCGCCGGGATCCGCGGCTGGAGCACGGTCCCGGTGATCGTGCTCAGCGCCCGCACCGACTCCGCCGACAAGGTCGACGCCCTGGACGCCGGGGCCGACGACTACGTGACCAAGCCGTTCGGGATGGACGAGCTGCTCGCGAGGCTGCGTGCGGCCGTGCGGCGCGGGGCCGCCGCCACCGAGGAGGACCTCCCGGTGGTGGAGACCGCCTCGTTCACGGTGGACCTGGCCGCCAAGAAGGTGGTCCGCGGCGGGGCCGAGGTGCACCTGACGCCCACGGAGTGGGGGATGCTGGAGGTGCTCGTGCGCCACCGCGGCAAGCTCGTCGGGCAGAAGGCCCTGCTCCAGGAGGTGTGGGGACCGGCCTACGCCACCGAGACGCACTACCTGCGGGTGTACCTGGCCCAGCTGCGTCGCAAGCTCGAGCCCGAGCCCGCCCGTCCGCGCCACCTGCTGACCGAGGCCGGGATGGGCTACCGCTTCCAGGTCTGATCCGGGTCCGGCTACCGTGCGGACATGGACCCCGTCGAGGACCCCGCCGCCGCCGACGAGCCGGGAGCGGTCCTGGAGCCGGACCGCTGGTGGACCCGCGTCCTGGTGCCCGAGCCCCGTCCGTGGCCCCGCTCGTTCGGGTGGCTGGCGCGGGCGGACGCGTCGTCGGCGCTGCTCGTGTGGTATCCGGGGGAGCCCGGCGACGCCGAGCTCCCGATGCTGCCCGAGCTCAGTCCGCGGATCGAGGTGGAGCTCGTCCGTCCCGGCTCGGCCGGCCAGGAGGGTGGCGACCTGGACGTGCTCGTGGGGGAGCTCCGGCTGCCGGGCGTGCTCGGTCGGGCCCGGCACGGCTGGAGCGCGACGCTGCTCGTGCCGGGCGCGGAGCTCGACGGTGGCAGCGACCTCGCGGTGACGGTCCGGGCGGCGGGCGTGCCCGCCCCGCTCCAGCTGCGGCTCGAGGCGGCCCCGGTGACGGACGTGCTCGAGGGTCGTCGCCACCTGCTCTCGAGGGTGCAGCAGCTCTCCTGAGGGGCAGAGAGGGGCATCGTCGGACGAACCGGGCGGACCGGGTGGAAACCTCCTGACCGGGAGGAACACGGCGACGAGACACCGTGGGCCCGATCGGTGGCGGCGCTACGGTCTCCCCTGCGCGGACGCCACCGGGGGTCCGCCGGAAGGGGGCTCGACGTGAGCGGCGGTCAGCAGGAGGCGGCCACGGGTCGGCGGGGTGGCGGTTCTCCGGCGGCCCGGACGCCGCCGTTGCCGGTGGTCGACCGCGAGGTCCTCGAGCGGGCTCGGGCCCACCTCCGGGCGGTGGCGGTGGCGAAGGGCCCGGCCGCGCGGTTGGTGGCCGGGGCGTCCCCGGCCGGGTTGCGCAGCGTCGTGACGGGTCTGCGGCAGCTGCCCGTGGTCGAGGCACACCTCAGCGAGCAGCCGGCCGGCCTGGAGCTGCGCTCGTGGTTCGCCAACGGCCGGCGTGCGCTCCCGGTCGACCGGCTGGCCGTTGCGGTGCTGCCGCTGCCCCCGGAGCACACCGCGTACCTGGCCGGGCGCCAGCGCCAGGCGCTGCGCACGAACGTCCGTCGCTCGGAGCAGGCCGGGGTGGTCTGCGCGGACGTGTTCGACGCGGCTGAACGGCACCGGTGCGTCGAGCACGTCGTCAGCACGCGCGGCGACGGTGACCCCCAGGGGGTGCTGGGGCGCGAGACCCGGCCAGGGCTGCACCGGTGGGTCTCGGTCGCCTACGACGCGACGGGTGATCCCGTGGCCTTCCACGAAGCGGTGGTCGACGTCTCCTGGGCCGGGGTGGGCGCGTTCCTGACGGCCAGGACGGGCGGTGCCACCCACGACGCGCGCTACCAGCTCCACGTGCACGCGGTGCGCCGGCTGATCTCGGCCGGCATCGGCCACCTGGTCGTGAGCGGGTTCAGCCTGCTGGCACCGCCCGGGATCCGCTACTTCCAGGAGCGCACGGGGTTCCAGCCCGTCCGCCTGCGGCTGCGAGGGCCCGAGCACTGACGCTCGACGCGGCTGCAGCTCAGGCCCTGCGCGCGGCCCGTACCGCGTCGGGCACCACGCCGTCGGCGTCCACCGGTGTCCAGCCCTGACCGGGCTCCCACTGCGAGCCGCACCCCGCGCAGGCGAACAGCTCGCCCCCGGCGCGGCTGCGCCGCCAGGAGCACAGCGAGCGGCACGGGTTCACCACGAGGTCGACGGAGGCCACGGGCAGGCATGATGCCGCACGTGGGAGACAGCTGCCGTCTCACCGCCTGGGTCCACGGTGACGTCCAGGGGGTCGGCTTCCGGTGGTGGACGCGCTCACGCGCCCTGGAGCTCGGGCTCGTGGGCACCGCGACCAACACCGCGGACGGCCGGGTCCTCGTGGTCGCCGAAGGGGAGCGTGCACGGTGCGAGGCGCTGCTGGCCGCACTGCGCGGCGGGGGCGCCCCTGGCCGCGTCGACCTGGTGGTGGACGGCTGGGACCTGCCGCGGGGTGCGCTCACCGGGTTCACCGAGCGGTAGCGAGCCGGGGTGCGGCCGGTAGGTTCAGCGGCTGTGCACCTGAAGAGCCTGACGCTGAAGGGCTTCAAGTCCTTCGCCTCGGCGACCACGCTGCGCTTCGAGCCGGGCATCACGTGCGTGGTGGGGCCGAACGGCTCCGGCAAGTCCAACGTGGTCGACGCGCTCACCTGGGTGATGGGGGAGCAGGGGGCCAAGGCGCTGCGCGGCGGCAAGATGGAGGACGTCATCTTCGCCGGCACCGCCGGCCGCGCACCGCTGGGGCGGGCCGAGGTCACCCTCACCATCGACAACGCCGACGGCGCGCTGGCCATCGAGCACGCCGAGGTGTCCATCACCCGGCGGATGTTCCGCGACGGGGCCAGCGAGTACGAGATCAACGGCGCGGGCTGCCGGCTCATGGACGTCCAGGAGCTGCTCAGCGACTCCGGGATCGGTCGCGAGATGCACGTCATCGTCGGGCAGGGCCGCCTGGCCGGGATCCTGGAGTCGCGCCCGGAGGACCGCCGCGCCTTCATCGAGGAGGCCGCCGGGGTGCTCAAGCACCGCAAGCGCAAGGAGAAGGCGCTCCGCAAGCTCGACTCGATGCAGGCCAACCTGGCGCGGCTGGCCGACCTCACCACCGAGCTCCGCCGCCAGCTCAAGCCGCTGGGGCGCCAGGCCGAGGTGGCCCGCCGTGCGCAGACCGTCCAGGCCGACCTCCGGGACGCCCGTCTGCGCCTGGCCGCCGACGACCTGGTCACGCGTCGCGCCGAGCTCGCCACCCAGCAGGCCGACGAGACCACTTCCCGGGCCGAGCAGGAACGGGCTCAGGCTGCCCTCGCCGCCGCCGAGGCCGCGCTGGCGCAGGGGGAGGCGGCCGTGGCCGAGCTGGCGCCGGCCGCCCACGCCGGCCAGGACACCTGGTTCCGGCTCTCGGCGCTGTCCGAGCGCGTCGGGGCCACCACCCGGGTGGCCGCGGAGCGGGCCCGGCACCTCGGTGCTCCGGCCGGGCCGGAGCGCCACGGCCGCGACCCGGCCGAGCTCGACGCCGAGGCCGAGCGCTCCGCCGCCCTGGAGGCCGAGCTCGCCACCGCAGTCGAGGTCACCCGGGCCGCCCTCGGCGGCGCCCAGGCCCACCGCGCCGAGCTGGAGCGGATCCTGACTGCGGCCGAGCGCGAGCACCTGGCTGCCGTGCGGGCCGTCGCCGACCGGCGTGAGGGCTTGGCCCGCCTCTCCGGCCAGGTCGACACGCTGCGCTCGCGCACCGAGTCCCGCGCCGCGGAGGTCGAGAGGTTGTCGGCGGCGGTGGCCGAGGCGCGCGAGCGGGGCGCGGCCGCCCAGGAGAAGTTCGACAGCGTGCAGGCGCAGGTGGGGGCGCTGGACGAGGGCGAGGTGGACCTCGACGACACCCACGAGCAGGCCGTGGCTGCACACGGGGCGGCCCGGGCGCGGGTGGTCGAGCTCGTGGCCGCCGAGCGCTCGGCCGAGCAGGAGGTGGCATCGGGCCGCGCCAGGGTCGAGGCGCTCTCGGTCGGTCTCACCCGCCGCGACGGGGCCGCCTGGCTGCTGGAGCACGGCAGCACCGGGCTCGTGGGGGCCGCCGCGCAGCTGCTCCAGGTGGAGCCTGGGTTCGAGGTGGCCGTGGCCGCGGCGCTAGGTCCGGCCGCGGACGCCGTGGTGGTGGACGGGCCGGCCGCGGCGCTCGGGTCGCTGCGGGCGCTCAAGAGCGGTGACGGTGGGCGGGCCGGCCTGCTGCTGCAGGGCGCCGCGGCGACCGTGGCGCGGCCCGAGCTCCCGGGCGGGGCTCGGTGGGCGGCCGAGCTCGTCACGTGCGCGCCCGCCCTCCGCGGAGCCGTGGACGGGGTGCTGGCCGACGTGGCGGTGGTGGACGACCTGGCCGCGGCGTCCGCGCTGGTGGCGGCGCGGCCGGGGCTGCGCGCGGTCACCCCGGACGGTGACCTGCTGGGCGAGGGCTGGGCGGCCGGTGGCTCCGACCGGGCCCCGTCGACCCTGGAGGTGCAGGCCTCGGTCAACGAGGCCGTGGCCGCCCTCGCCTCGGCCGAGCAGCGGGCCCACGGCCTCGACGCCGCGCTGCGGTCCGCGCGCGAGGAGGAGACGGCGCGGGCCGGTGCGGCCGGGCGGGCGCTGGCGGCGCTCAACGCCTCCGACGCCGCGCTGGCGGCCGTGGCCGAGCAGCTCGGTGGCCTGGGCCAGGCCGTGCGCTCGGCCTCCGCGGAGGTGGCGCGGCTCAGCGCCCAGCGTGCCGAGCTGGAGGAGCGCCGGGACACCGACGTGGCCGCGCTGGAGGACCTCGTCGACCGCCTCGGGCGGGTGCAGGCGGAACCCGGTGAGCACGAGCCCAGCACGGACGCCCGCGACGCCGCGGCCACCGAGCTCACCGCGGCCCGCGCCGTGGAGGTGGAGGCCCGCCTGGAGCAGCGCACCGCCGAGGAGCGCGCCGGGGCCCAGCGGGGGCGCGCGGAGGGCCTGCGGCGGGCCGCGGCCACCGAGCGGGAGGCCCGGGCCCGCGCCGAGGTCGCGCAGCGCGCCCGTGCGCACGCCGCGGCGGTGGCGGCTGCCGTCGTCACCGGGGGCGAGCGCACCCAGGCCCGCCTGCAGGAGGTGCTGGTCCTGGCCACGGCGGAGCGTGACGCGGTGGCCGCCCGGCGCGCGGCCGCCGACGCCGGGCTCGCCGGGGCCCGCGCGCAGGTCCAGGGGCTGCGCCAGCAGGTGGCCACCCTCACCGACACGGTGCACCGCGACGAGGTGGCCCGCACCCAGGCCGCCGTGCGCACCGAGCAGCTCGAGCAGAGCATCGGCGAGCGGCTCGGGATCTCCCTGGACGAGCTGGTGTCCGAGTTCGGCCCGGACGTGCCGCTGCCGCCCAGCGCTGTCGAGGTGGACGAGTACGAGACCGCCCGCGAGCGCGGCGAGCAGGTCACCGCACCGGCTCCGCTGCCCTTCGAGCGGGCCGCGCAGCAGCGCCGCGCAGCGGCCGCGGAGAAGGACCTCGCCCTGCTCGGGCGGGTGAACCCGCTGGCCCTGGAGGAGTTCGCCGCGCTGGAGGAGCGCCACACGTTCCTGGCCACCCAGCTGCAGGACGTCAAGGACACCCGGCGCGACCTGCTCGGCGTGGTCGCCGACGTGGACGCCCGCATCCTGGAGGTCTTCACCGCCGCCTACACCGACGTGGCCCGCGAGTTCGGGGCCGTGTTCGAGACCTTGTTCCCCGGGGGTGAGGGCCGCCTGGTGCTCACCGACCCCGACGACATGCTCACCACCGGGATCGAGGTCGAGGCACGTCCGCCGGGCAAGAAGGTCAAGCGCCTCTCGCTGCTCTCCGGGGGCGAGAAGTCCCTCACCGCAGTGGCCATGCTCGTGGCGATCTTCCGGGCGCGTCCGTCGCCGTTCTACGTGATGGACGAGGTGGAGGCTGCGCTGGACGACACCAACCTGCAGCGTCTGATCACCCTGTTCACCCAGCTGCGGGAGAAGAGCCAGCTCATCGTCATCACCCACCAAAAGGCGACGATGGAGGTGGCCGACGCCCTCTACGGGGTGAGCATGCGGGGCGACGGCATCACCACGGTCATCTCCCAGCGCCTGCGTGGCCAGGACCTCGGAACCCCGCCCGTGGTCGTGGACGTGGGACCGGACCGGCCCTAGCCGTCCTGGCCGGTCACACCGCGCAGGAGTCGCCCTCGCACCCGGGCGCCGCGCCGCCGGCCGGTGTCACCAGGGTCAGCGGGCTGCGCTCGGACCACGCCTGCTCCAGCGCCTGCAGGACGGTGTCGGCCGGCTGCGCCCCGGAGATCCCGTACTTGCCCTCGATGACGAAGAACGGCACCCCGCTGATGCCGTACGCGTGGGCCTGGTCCTCGTCGGCCCGGACGTCGGCCGCGAACTCGTCGGAGCCGAGGACGGCCTCCACCCGCTCCTGCGGGAGCCCGACCTCGAGCGCCAGGCTGCGGAGGGCCTCGTGGTCCGAGGCGGGCGAACCCTCGGTGAACGTGGCCCGGTCGAGACGCTCCTTGAGGGTGTCCTGCAGCCCGTGCTCCTTGGCCAGGTGCAGCAGCCGGTGCGCGTCGAAGGTGTTGCCCGGCCTCGCCAGGTCGAAGCGGAAGTCCAGGCCCTCCTCGGCGGCCGCCGCCGTCATCGTGTCGATCATCCCCTGGGCCTGCTCCGACGAGCTGCCGTACTTCTTCGCCAACCTCGCGACGTAGGACCCCTGCTGGGCGTCGCTGGGCCCGGCCGTCGGGTCCAGCTCGAAGCTGCGCCACACCAGCTCCACGTCCTCGGCGTGGGCGAAGCGGGCCAGCGCCGCCTCGAAGCGCCGCTTGCCGATGTAGCACCACGGGCAGACGACGTCGGACCAGATCTCGACCTTCATGCTCATGCCCGTGCCAACGCACGGGGCCGTCCGGGGCTTCCCGGCCGGCCCCCGCCGCACCCAGGACGTGGACGGGAGCACCACGGTGCCGGCGTCGTCGACGACCTCGAAACCGTCGGCGGCGGTGCGCAGGACCGAGGAGCTCCGGCCCGTGCGCCTGGTCCGCGGCCCGGACCCCGGGGTCCCCGGACAGTGCCGGGAGCGGGGTCTCGGTGGAGGTCACCCCAGCACCTGCGCACCCCGGGCCAGGAACGTCCACCCCGGCCGGCTGCGAGGATGGAGCGGTGACCACTGCCCTCTGGATCGTCCTCGCCGTCGTGCTCGTCCTGGCCGTGGCCCTCGCTGTCGGTCTCCTGCTGCGCCGTCGTCGCCGGGTCAGCCTCCACGCACCCACCACGCCGGCCGTCCCGCAGGGCTACCAGGCCGGGGGCGGGTTCAGCTTCAGCCAGGGGGGCGTCACGACCCCGGCTCCGCCCGTGCCCCTCACCCCGACGCCCCCGGTGGAGCGCACGGTCACCCCGACGCCCCCGGTGGAGCGCACGGTCACCCCGATGCCCCCGGTGGAGCGCACCGAGACCGACGGACAGCCCGGGGTGGGGGACGACGCCGCCGTCCCCCGCGACTCGCCCCAGCGTGGAATGGTCGATGTAGGCCTGCCCGAGGTCGACGACGAGCCGCCCACCCCCGCGGCCGTGCGCACCCCGCAGCCCCCCGCCCCGCCGGTGGTCGCCCTGCCCCCCGAGGTGCCCGCCGCCGACGAGGTGGCTCCGGAGCAGCCGGCCCCGGAGCCGCTCGCCGCTCCGCGGGACGAGATCGAGCCCACCGCAGGTCGGCTCGACCGGCTCCGCGGACGCCTCTCCCGCTCCCAGTCCGCCGTGGGTCAGAGCCTGCTCGGGCTGCTCGGCGCCGGCGACCTCGACGAGGACTCCTGGGAAGAGGTCGAGGACACCCTGCTCGTGGCCGACCTCGGCTCCGCCACCACCACCGCCGTCGTCACCCGGCTGCGCGAGGAGATCGCCCTGCGCAACGTGCGGACCTCCGAGCAGGCCCGGGCGCTGCTGCGCGAGGTCCTCGTGGCCGAGCTGCACCCGGAGATGGACCGCTCCATCGCCGCGCTGCCGCACGACGACCACCCGTCGGTGCTGCTCGTGGTCGGGGTCAACGGCACCGGCAAGACCACCACCACCGGCAAGCTCGCGCGGGTGCTGGTGGCCGACGGCCGACGCGTCCTGCTGGGTGCGGCCGACACCTTCCGCGCCGCCGCGGCCGAGCAGCTGCAGACCTGGGGTGAGCGGGCGGGTGCGGAGGTGGTGCGCGGCAAGGAGGGCGGCGACCCCGCCGCCGTGGCGTTCGACGCCGTCAGCCGCGGGACCGCCGACGGCGTCGACGTCGTGCTCATCGACACCGCGGGCCGGCTGCACACCAAGACCGGGCTGATGGACGAGCTGGGCAAGGTCAAGCGCGTGGTGGAGAAGAAGGCCGCCGTCGACGAGGTGCTGCTGGTGCTGGACGCGACCACCGGGCAGAACGGGCTCACCCAGGCCCGGGTGTTCTCCGAGGTCGTCCAGATCACGGGTGTGGTGCTGACCAAGCTGGACGGGACGGCCAAGGGCGGCATCGTCTTCCAGGTCCAGCGCGAGCTGGGCGTGCCCGTGAAGCTCGTCGGTCTCGGCGAGGGTCCGGACGACCTCGCCCCCTTCGAGCCGGGAGCCTTCATCGACGCGCTGCTGGGCTGAGCCGCTCGTGCGCGCCGCCGCCGGGTGACGTGGTGCGCACGCACGGGTCACGCGGTCGTAACACGGTCCGAGGGTTCGTTCACCTCGGCGAAACGACCGTGCGCCCTGGGCGAAACACGCAGTGCGGACCCTTCTCCCCGAGACGACGGCCACGGTCCCCCCGGCCGCGGCTGGACAGAGGAGGAGGCTCCACGTGGATTTCCCACTCATCGGTGCAGCGGACACGGGCGACACCGCCTGGATGTTGGCCAGCGCCGCACTGGTGCTGCTCATGACGCCGGGACTCGCGTTCTTCTACGGCGGCATGGTGCGCGCCAAGGGCGTGCTGAACATGATGATGATGAGCCTGTCCGCCATGGGCGTGGTGGGCCTGCTCTGGGTGCTGTTCGGGTTCTCGGTGGCCTTCGGCGAGGACAAGGGCAACTTCTTCGGCGACCCGACCCAGTACCTCGGCCTCAAGGGCCTGATCGGCGGCACGTACCTCGCCACGGCCGCGGTGCCGGCCGCTGACGGCGCCCCCGCCGTCGACGCCGTCGCCTCCGCCATCCCGCTCGCGGGCACCATCCCCGCTACCGTGTTCGTGGCCTTCCAGGCGATGTTCGCCATCATCACGGTGGCCCTGATCTCCGGCGCCATCGCCGACCGCATGCGCTTCGGCCCGTGGCTCGTCTTCGCCGGGCTGTGGGCGACCATCGTGTACTTCCCGGTGGCGCACTGGGTCTTCGCCTTCGACGGCGTCACCGCCACGGACGGCGGCTGGATCGCGACGAAGCTGAAGGCCATCGACTTCGCCGGCGGCACCGCGGTGCACATCAACGCGGGCGCCGCCGGGCTCGTCCTGGCGATCGTCCTCGGCAAGCGCCGCGGCTGGCCCAAGGAGCCGATGCGCCCGCACAACCTGCCCTTCGTCATGCTCGGAGCCGGTCTGCTGTGGTTCGGCTGGTACGGCTTCAACGCGGGCTCGGCCATCGGGTCCAACGGCATCGCCGGGGCCACGTTCATCACCACCACGGTGGCGACCTGCGCGGCCATGCTCGCCTGGCTGCTCACCGAGCGGCTGCGCGACGGTCACGCCACCAGCCTCGGCGCCGCGTCCGGGATCGTGGCCGGCCTGGTCGCCATCACCCCGTCCTGCTCGTCGGTGAACGTCTGGGGCGCCCTCGTCATCGGGGTGGTCGCCGGCGTCCTGTGCGCCCTGGCCGTGGGCCTGAAGTACCGCTTCGGCTTCGACGACTCGCTCGACGTCGTGGGGGTGCACCTCGTCGGCGGCATCATCGGCACCTTGATGGTCGGTCTCGTCGCGACGAAGGACGCCCCGGCCGCCGTCGACGGTCTGTTCTACGGCGGAGGTGTCGACCAGCTGTGGCGCCAGGCGGTGGGGGCCGGTGCGGTGCTGACCTACTCCCTCGTGGGTACTACCGTCATCGCCCTCGCCCTGAAGCACACGATCGGGCTGCGGCTCGACGACGAGTCGGAGGCCATGGGCATCGACGAGGCGGAACACGCCGAGACGGCGTACGACTTCGCCACCCTCGGTTCGCTCGGCCGCGGAGCCAGCTCGCACACCAGCAGCCACGCGCCGGCGGCAGCGCCCGCCGGCCGGGAAGGATGACCGACGTGAAGCTCATCACCGCCATCGTCAAGCCGTTCACCCTGGAGGACGTCAAGACCGCCCTCGAGCAGATGGGCGTGCTCGGCATGACCGTCAGCGAGGTCCAGGGATACGGACGCCAGAAGGGCCACACCGAGGTCTACCGCGGCGCCGAGTACTCGGTGGACTTCGTGCCCAAGGTGCGTGTCGAGGTCGTCGTCGACGAGTCAGTGGCGGACAAGGTGGTCGACGCCATCGTCGAGGCCGCACGGACGGGCAAGATCGGCGACGGCAAGGTCTGGGTGTCCCCGGTGGAGACCATCGTGCGCGTCCGCACGGGCGAGAGGGGAACGGATGCGCTCTGACCCCCCCGGGTCCGACGCGCCCGACCACTCGGGTGCGCCGTCGTCGGCTGAGCGATCAGCCGGGGACGGCGTGCCGGCCGTCGTCGGTCCGGGCACGGCGGCGGCCGACCTCGTGCGAGCTCGCACGCTGCTGCTGGAGTCCGGTGGCCGGGGCCGGGGCCGGGGCGGCGAGAAGCGGCTGGACGCCGAGTCCCTGCGCGACGCCCTCGTCGACCTCCACGAGTTCTGGCTGGGCACCCGTGCGCTGGAGCTCGGCATCACCGCCGGCAGCGGCATGGCCATCGTGGCCGTGGGGGGGCTCGGGCGTCGCGAGCTCCTGCCGCACTCCGACCTCGACCTGGTCCTGCTGCACGACGGCAAGCAGGGCTCCGGCCTGTCCGAGACCGCCGACGCCCTCTGGTACCCGCTGTGGGACGCCCACATCAAGCTCGACCACAGCGTGCGCACGCCCGACCAGGCCGTGAAGGTCGCCGCCGCGGACCTGACCGCTGCGCTCGGGCTGCTCGAGGCTCGGCACATCGCGGGAGACGCGGCGCTGTCCAGCACCCTCGTCACGGCCGTCCGGGCGCAGTGGCGCGCGCAGATCCGCGGCCGCTTCGACGAGCTCGCGGACCAGGCGGCCGACCGGTGGAGGCGCAGCGGGGAGATCGCCCACCGCATCGAGCCCGATCTCAAGCACGGCCGGGGTGGCCTGCGCGACCTGCAGCTGCTGGACGCGCTGGCCGCCGCCCAGCTCACCGACCGGATGCCCGGGTTCAGCCCGGACTCGCCCGGGGGCGGGCTCCCGGGCGCCCACAAGCACCTGCTGGACGTGCGCACCGAGCTGCACCGCGCCGCCGGTCGCGCGCGGGACGTGCTGCGGGCGCAGGACGCCGACGAGATCGGCGACGCGCTGCGACTGGGCGACCGGTTCGACCTCGCCCGGGTGCTGAGCGACTCCGCGCGGACCGTCAGCTACTCCGTCGACGTCGGCCTGCGCACCGCGCGCGCCGCCCTGCCCAAGCGCACCCTCTCCGCGCTGCGGCGCGGTCCGGTGCGCCGCCCGCTGGACGAGGGCGTCGTCGAGCACGCCGGCGAGGTGGTGCTGGCCCGGGACGCGCAGCCGGCGAGGGACCCGGCCCTGGTGCTGCGGGTGGCTGCCGCGTCGGCGCGCACCGGCCTCCCCATGTCCGCCGCCACGCTGGCCCGGCTGGCCGAGGCCGCCCCCGAGCTGCGCGAGCCGTGGCCGCGCGAGGCGCTCGACGAGCTGCTGGCCCTGCTGGGATCCGGTCGCCGGCTCATCGATGCCGTGGAGGCGCTGGACCGCACCGGGTTGTGGGGGCGCCTGCTGCCGGAGTGGGGTGCGGTGCGCGACCTCCCCCCGCGCGACGCCGCCCACACCTGGACCGTGGACCGCCACCTCGTCGAGGCCTGCGCCCACGCGGGCGCCCTCACCACCCGGGTGTCGCGACCGGACCTGCTGGTGCTCGGTGCGCTCGTGCACGACATCGGGAAGGGTCGGGGCGGGGACCACAGCGTCGTCGGCGCCGAGCTCGCCACCCAGATCGGCAACCGCCTGGGCCTGTGGCCCAGCGACGTGGCCCTGCTCAGCGCGATGGTGCGCCACCACCTGCTGCTGCCCGAGACGGCGACGCGTCGCGACCTCGACGATCCGGAGACCGTCGCGCGCGTGGTCGAGGCCGTCGGCGGGGACACGGTGCTGCTCGAGCTGCTGCACGCCCTGGCCGAGGCCGACTCGCTGGCCACCGGGCCCGGTGTGTGGGGGGACTGGAAGTCCTCGCTCATCAGCCAGCTCGTGATCCGGTGCCGCCTGCTCACCGCGGGGGAGGCCCTGCCCGGCCCGGAGGAGGTGGACCCCGCGCACCGTGCCCTGGCGGCCGACGGTGGGCTGCACGTGGAGCTCGCCCCGGGCACCGCGCGCGCGCCGATGACCGTGACGGTGATCGCCCCGGACGTTCCCGGGCTGCTCTCCCGGGCCGCGGGGGTGCTGGCGCTGCACTCCCTGCAGGTGCACTCCGCGTCGGTGCGCAGCCACGCGGGCTCGGCGGTCGACTCGTTCGTGGTCTCGCCGCGGTTCGGCGAGCCCCCGTCCGCCGCGCTGCTCCGCCAGGACCTGGGTCGCTCGCTGGCCGGGGAGCTCGACCTCGGCAGGCGGTTGGCCGAGAAGGAGAAGGCGTACGGCGAGAACGCGGTGCGCGAGCAGCGGGAGGGCCTCGCCCCGCCGCGCGTGCTGTGGGTGGAGGACTCGACCACCGCGTCGGTGGTGCTCGAGCTGCGGGCGGCCGACCGCACCGGGCTGCTGCACAGGGTGGCCGGGGCGCTCGAGGCGCAGGGTGCCACGGTCCGCTGGGCCCGGGTGGTCACCCTGGGTGCGTCGGTGGTGGACGTGTTCGCGCTGGACCTCGGCGGTCCGGCGACCCGGGCCCGGCGGCGCCAGCTCGAGGCCGCGGTGCTGGCCACGGTCGGCGGGGACTGACCGCGACCGCGCGACGTGGCGGCTCGTGAGTAGGAACCCCCACCCCGACCAGGGGGTCGTGCTCAGGTGCCCACCCCGCCCGGCGCGACAGGCTCGATCCGTGCCACGGGGCGGTCCGTCGGAGGGGTCGGACCGCCCCGGGCACCCAGCAGCACCCGGCCAGGCGCACCGCGCGACTAGGGTGAGCCGGTGTTCGAATCCCTCTCCGACCGGCTCGCAAGCACCCTCAAGGACCTCCGTGGCAAGGGACGGCTCTCCGACGCGGACGTCGACGCCACCTGCCGCGAGATCCGGCTGGCGCTGCTCGAGGCCGACGTCGCCCTGCCCGTGGTCCGTGCGTTCATCACCCGCATCAAGGACCGGGCCAAGGGCGCGGAGGTCTCCGGGGCGCTGAACCCGGCGCAGCAGGTCGTCAAGATCGTCAACGAGGAGCTCGTCGGCATCCTCGGCGGGGAGACTCGGCGCCTGACCTACGCCAAGACCGCGCCCACGGTGATCATGCTCGCAGGCCTGCAGGGCGCCGGCAAGACGACCCTGGCCGGCAAGCTCGCCGCCTGGTTGCGCAAGCAGGGCCACACCCCGGTCCTCGTGGCCTGCGACCTGCAGCGTCCCAACGCCGTGCAGCAGCTGCAGGTGGTCGGGGAGCGCGCGGGCGTGCCCGTCTTCGCCCCGGAGCCCGGCTCGGGAGTGGGTGACCCGGTCGACGTGGCGCGCCGCGGCATCGTGGAGGCACGCGCCCGCCAGCACGACGTCGTCATCGTCGACACCGCCGGTCGCCTGGGCATCGACACCGAGCTGATGCAGCAGGCCGCCGACATCCGGGACGCGGTCAGCCCCGACGAGATCCTGTTCGTCGTCGACGCGATGATCGGCCAGGATGCCGTGAACACCGCCACGGCGTTCCAGGAGGGCGTCGGCTTCACCGGGGTGGTGCTGACCAAGCTCGACGGCGACGCCCGTGGTGGTGCGGCGCTCAGCGTCCGCGAGGTCACCGGACGGCCGATCCTGTTCGCGTCCACGGGAGAGAAGCTCGAGGACTTCGACGTCTTCCACCCGGACCGGATGGCCAGCCGCATCCTGGGCATGGGTGACGTGCTGAGCCTCATCGAGCAGGCCGAGCAGGTCTTCGACGCCGACCAGGCCGAGGCCACCGCGGCCAAGATCGGCTCCGGCCAGCTGACCCTGGAGGACTTCCTCGAGCAGATGATGGCCGTGCGCCGGATGGGCCCGCTGGCCAACCTGCTGGGCATGCTGCCGGGTGCGGGCGCCATGAAGGAGCAGCTCGGCCAGGTCGACGAGAAGCAGCTCGACCGGGTGCAGGCCATCATCCGTGGCATGACACCGGCCGAGCGCGCCGACCCCAAGATCATCAACGCGTCGCGGCGGCTGCGGATCGCCACCGGATCCGGCGTCAAGGTCAGCGAGGTCAACCAGCTCGTCGACCGCTTCTTCGACGCGCGCAAGATGATGGCGCAGATGGCGGGACGCTTCGGCCTCCCCGGGGCGGGCAGCGCCACCCGGAAGGCGGTCAAGGGCAAGAAGGGCAAGAAGGGCAAGGGCTCCGGCCGCGGTCCCACTCCGCCCAAGAACCGTGGGGGGATGCCCGGCGGCTTCCCGGGCCTGGCCGGCATGCCGCCGGGGCTCGACCAGCTGCCCCCGGGCCTGGAGGGCTTCGACCCCTCCCAGCTCAAGCTGCCGAAGAAGTAGCGCGGTGACGGCGGCGGCTGCCCGCTACCACCTGCGCGGTACCGGCCTGCCCGACGGCGAGCCGGTCGAGCTGTGGGTGCACGACGGGGTGCTCAGCACGGAGCCGGTCGCCGACGCGGAGACGATCTGCGACGGCGGCTGGATCACCCCCGGCCTCGTCGACGCCCACTGCCACGTCGGCCTCGGACCGCACGGGCCGACCGACCTGGCCGAGGCGCTCGTCCAGGCGGAGGCCGAGCGCGACGCCGGGGCGCTGCTGCTGCGCGACGCCGGATCGCCGGTGGACACCCGGTCCTTCGACGACCACCTCGACCTGCCGCGGATCATCCGGGCCGGCCGTCACCTGGCCCGGCCCAAGCGCTACATCTCCACCCTGGCCCTGGAGCTCGAGGACGAGTCCGAGCTGCCCGGCGCGGTCCTGGAGCAGGCCGCCCGGGGTGACGGCTGGGTGAAGCTGGTGGGCGACTGGATCGACCGCGCCACCGGCGACCTCGCGCCGCTGTGGAGCGACGCGGTGCTCGTCGAGGCCGTCGCGGCCGCGCACTCGGTCGGTGCGCGGGTCACGGCGCACGTGTTCGGCGAGGACGCGCTGCCCGGGCTGGTGCGTGCGGGGATCGACTGCCTGGAGCACGGGACCGGGCTCACCGAGGACACCGTCGCGCTGGTGGCCGAGCACGGGACCACGCTCGTGCCCACCCTGATCAACATCGAGAACTTCCCCTCCATCGCCGACGGCGCGAGCCGCTACCCGGTGTACGCCGCGCACATGCGTGACCTGCACGCCCGGGTCGGGTCCACCGTCGCGGCGGCGCTGGAGGCCGGGATCACCGTCTACGCGGGCACCGACGCCGGCGGCGGCATCCGGCACGGACGGATCGTCGACGAGGTGGAGTCCCTGGTCGCGGTCGGCATGAGCAGGCACGATGCTCTCGGGGCGGCCTGCTGGGACGCACGCACCTGGCTCGGGCACCCGGGCCTGGCGCACGGGGCGTCGGCCGACCTGCTGGTGCACGAGCAGGACCCGCGGACCTCCGCGGCCGTGCTGCGGACGCCCCGGCACGTGCTGCTGCGGGGGCGTCGGGTCGGCCGGTAGCCGCTCGGCGGGCACCGTCGGAGGAGGTCTCGCCTGCGGCGTCGGGACACCACGCACGGCAGGGTCGTGCGTCAGGGGAAGGGACGTCGTGACCGGAGGATGGCCACCGCGGTGGGGGGAGGACCTCGTGCTCGCGCCGCACCTGCTCACCCGCACCGACCCTGGCGTGCACGTCCGCGGGCGGGGTTCGTCGCGGCCGGGTTTCTTCCCACCCGCCTCATCTGGCACCATGGGACGGTCACCCACCAAGGGCGGAACCGGGTGCGCGAGCCTCGCGCGCCGCTGAACCGCGTCGTGACCGAACACCTCAAGGAGATCTGAACCTCGTGGCTGTCAAGATCAAGCTCATGCGTCTCGGCAAGATCCGTGCCCCCCACTACCGGATCGTCGTCGCCGACGCGCGCACCCGCCGCAACGGCCGCGCCATCGAGACCATCGGCAAGTACCACCCGAAGGAGGAGCCGAGCCTCATCGAGGTCGACTCCGAGCGGGCGCAGTACTGGCTGGGTGTGGGTGCCCAGGCCACCGAGCCTGTCGAGAGCCTGCTGAAGATCACGGGCGACTGGCAGAAGTTCAAGGGCCTGCCGGGCTCCGAGGGCACCCTCCGCGTCAAGGAGGTCGGTGCCTCCAAGCTGGAGCTGTTCCAGGCCGCACTCGCGCAGGCTGGTGACGAGCCCTCCGGTGCCGCCACCACGCCCAAGAAGAAGACGGCCAAGAAGGCCGACGACGCCCCGGCAGCGGCCGAGAAGCCCGCCGCCAAGGCCGACGACGCGCCTGCCGCCAAGGCCGATGACGCGCCTGCCGCCAAGGCCGACGACGCGCCCGCTGCCAAGGCCGACGACGCGCCTGCCGCCAAGGCCGACGACGCGCCCGCCGCCAAGGCCGATGACGCGCCTGCCGCCACCGACACTGCTGCGCCCGCCGGGGCCGACGCGAAGTGAGCGAGGTCGTCGACGCCGTGGAGCACCTGGTCCGCGGCATCGTCGCCAACCCGGACGAGGTCCGGGTGGAGATGGTCACCGGTCGTCGGGGTCGCACCATCGAGGTCCACGTGCACCCCGAGGACCTCGGCAAGGTGATCGGCCGTGGTGGTCGCACCGCCACGGCTCTGCGCACCCTGGTCGCCGGTGTCGGTGGCCGTGGGGTGCGGGTCGACGTGGTCGACACGGACGGCTAGACACCAACCCCGAGGAGGCACGTGGAGCTCGTCACCGGGCGCGTCGCGCGCTCGCACGGCGTCCACGGCGAGCTCGTCGTCGACGTCCGCACGGACGACCCCGAGGACCGCTTCGCCGTGGGCACCGTCCTGCACGCCCGCCGACCGCGGGAGCGCGAGACCACCGACCACGAGGTCACGGCCGTCCGGAGCCACTCCGGGCGGCTCCTCGTGCGGCTGGCCGGTGTCGACGACCGGGCCACGGCGGACGGGCTGCGCGGGCTGCTGTTCGTCGTCGACCACTCCGAGCTCCCGCCCTCGGCGGACCCGGACGAGTTCTACGACCACGAGCTCGTGGGCCTGCGGGTCGAGCTCACCGACGGCACGGAGGTCGGCACGGTCCTCGACGTGCTGCACGGTGCCGCCGGGGAGCTGCTCTCCGTGCGACCGACCGGCCGGTCCGAGGGCGAGCACCTCGTCCCCTTCGTCGCGGCCATCGTCACGTCGGTCGACCGCACGACGGGCACGGTCGTCATCGACCCGCCCGACGGCCTGCTGGAACCCTGAACGTGCAGCTCGACGTCGTCACGATCTTCCCGGAGTACCTCGAGCCGCTGCGCGCAGCGCTTCTCGGCCGGGCCGCCGAGCGCGGACTGGTGCGGGTGGGCGTGCACGACCTGCGTCGCTGGACCCACGACGTGCACCAGGCCGTCGACGACTCGCCGTACGGCGGTGGCCCCGGGATGGTCATGAAGGCCACCGTGTGGGGCGACGCGCTCGACGAGGTGTGCGCGGGTGACCCGGCTCCGCTGGTGGTGGTACCGAGCCCGGCGGGGGAGCCGTTCACCCAGGCTCTGGCCCACGAGTGGGCGGCCGAGACCCGCATCGTCTTCGCGTGCGGGCGCTACGAGGGCATCGACCAGCGGGTGCTCGACGACGCCGCCCGCCGCCACCGGGTGCGCGAGGTGTCCCTGGGCGACTACGTGCTCATCGGCGGCGAGGCCGCGGTGCTCGTCATGGTCGAGGCCGTGGTCCGGCTGCTGCCCGGGGTGCTGGGCAACGCCGCCTCCCACGAGCAGGACTCGTTCTCCGACGGGCTGCTGGAGGGCCCGGCCTACACGCGCCCGGAGACCTGGCGTGGCCTCGCCGTGCCCGAGGTGCTGCGCAGCGGGGACCACGCCCGGATCGCGGCCTGGCGCCGGGCCGAGTCGCTGCTGCGGACGGCGGCGCGCCGCCCCGACCTGCTCGCCGGGGTGGAGCTGGACGACCGCGATCGCGCAGTGCTGGCCGAGGCAGGTTCTGCCGACGACCCCGCGTCTGGCACACTGGACCAGTTGCCTGGGGCGCCCGCGCCCCGGTGAGCATCGTCTCGGTCCCACTCGTTCGACCCCCAGCAGGAGCACGAACGCTGCGCGCCACGTCGCCGAGCGTTCCTCTGCTCACGTGATCACGCAAGGACGGTAGACACATGAACACCCTGGACGCCCTGGACAACCAGTCGCTGCGCAGCGACATCCCCGACTTCCGCCCCGGTGACACCCTCAACGTGCACGTGCGCGTCATCGAGGGCACCCGTGAGCGCGTGCAGGTCTTCAAGGGCGTCGTGATCCGTCGCCAGGGTGGCGGCGTGCGCGAGACCTTCACCGTCCGCAAGGTCTCCTTCGGCGTCGGCGTCGAGCGCACCTTCCCCCTGCACACCCCGAACATCTCGGTCATCGAGGTCGCGACCCGGGGCGACGTCCGCCGCGCCAAGCTCTACTACCTGCGCGACCTGCGCGGCAAGGCCGCCAAGATCAAGGAGAAGCGCTGAGCGCTCGGCCCCCCGGTCCGTCCCTGTGGGGCGCCTGCAGATCCTGCGGGCGCCTCGCCGCTAACCTGATCGGGTGCCGGACGACGTGAGTGACAACCCCACCCGAGACGGCAGCGTCGAACCCGAGTCGCCCGTCGAGGCCCCCGCGGCACCGCCCCGGTCCAGACGGAAGAAGGCTCCGCAGCGATCCTTCCTGAAGGAGCTGCCGATCCTGCTCTTCGTCGCCCTGGTGCTCAGCTTCGTGATCCAGACCTTCCTGGCCCGGGTGTACGTCATTCCCTCGGAGTCCATGGAACCCACCCTGCTGGGCTGCTCCGGCTGCGGGATCACCAACGACCGCATCGTGGTCGACAAGGTCGGCTACCGCTTCAGCGATCCGCGCGCGGGCGATGTCGTGGTGTTCAAGGGCCCCGACTCCTGGTCCAGCGAGTTCTCCTCCAACCAGTCGGGCAACGTCCTCGTCCGCGGACTGCAGCAGGTCGGCGCCGTGGTGGGGCTGGCCCCGCCGAACGAGCGCGACTTCGTCAAGCGGGTCATCGCCACCGGCGGTCAGACGGTCACCTGCTGCGACGCCCAGGGCGACGTGCAGGTGGACGGGGCCCCGCTCACCGAGCCGTACGTGGTGAACGACTTCCCCTTCGTGCCCGGGACGCTGGACTGCACCACTCCCGCCGTGTCCGGCCGTTGCTTCGCGCCGGTGACGGTGCCCGAGGGCCACCTCTGGATGATGGGCGACAACCGCAACAACTCCGCCGACTCGCGGTACCACGTGGGGGACGCCGCCCGTGGGACCGTCCCGGTGGGCAACGTCGTCGGCAAGGCCAGGATCATCATCGTGCCGGTCTCCCGGTGGCAGCTCGTGGACTCCCCGCAGATCAACCCCACCGCCTCGGCGCTGGGCGCCCCCACACTGCCGGACACCACGCCCGCACTGCTCGGGGCTCTCGTCCTGGTGCCCGGACTCCGGCGCCTGCGCGGCTGCGCCATCGATCCGACACCGGGTGGCCCCGCGACCGGGGCGGCACCGCGTGACCCCGCCCCGGGGCGCCGCCGCCGGTCGTGAGCCGCACCTGGCCGCCCCGTGTCGTGGTCCGCTCGGCGGCGGGTCTGCGCACCCTCGAGTCCACCCTGCAGCGCAGCGGGCTCGGACCCGTCGCCGGTGCCGACGAGGCGGGCCGCGGGGCGTGCGCGGGGCCGCTCGTGGTGGCTGCGTGCGTGCTGCCGCCCCGGCCCGTGCCCGCGCTGGAGGGCCTCACCGACTCCAAGCTGCTTCGCGAGTCCGAGCGCGAGAGGCTGTTCCCCCTGGTGCTGCGGCACGCCGTGGCCAGCTGCGTCGTGGTGGTGCCGGCGCAGGAGGTCGACGCCCTGGGCATCCACGTGGTGAACATCGAGGGCATGCGCCGCGCGGTCGCCGGGCTGTCCGTGGCGCCCGGCTACGTGCTGCTCGACGGGTTCCGGGTGCCCGGCCTGCCCGCGCCCTCGCTGCCCGTCATCGGCGGCGACGCCGCCGCCGCCTGCATCGCCGCCGCGAGCGTGCTGGCCAAGGTGACCCGCGACCGGATCATGGTGGTGATGGACACCGAGGTGCCCGGCTACGAGCTGGCGGTGCACAAGGGGTACTCCACCCCGGCGCACCTGGCGGCGCTGGCCCGGCTGGGTCCGAGCCGCCAGCACCGGTTCTCCTACGTGAACGTGCGCACGGCGGCAGCCCGTGCGGATGCAGCGCGCGGGGCCCCGCTCCACGCCGACCGGGCCCGCGCGTCCTGAGCTCACGGGCTGCGGACCTACACTCGCGCACGTGAGCGACAGCAGCGCAGCACCTGACATCAAGCCCCGCAGCCGGGTCGTCACCGACGGCATCGAGGCGACCACCAGCCGGGGCATGCTCCGCGCCGTCGGGATGGGCGACGACGACTGGGTCAAGCCCCAGATCGGCATCGCCAGCTCCTGGAACGAGATCACCCCCTGCAACCTCTCGCTGGACCGTCTGGCGAAGGCAGCCAAGGAGGGCGTCCACTCCGGCGGGGGCTACCCGCTGCAGTTCGGCACCATCTCGGTCTCCGACGGCATCTCGATGGGCCACGAGGGCATGCACTTCTCCCTGGTCTCCCGCGAGGTCATCGCCGACTCGGTCGAGACCGTCATGATGGCGGAGCGCCTGGACGGCTCCGTCCTGCTCGCGGGCTGCGACAAGTCGCTGCCCGGCATGCTCATGGCCGCCGCCCGCCTCGACCTGGCCTCGGTGTTCCTCTACGCCGGCACCATCGCCCCCGGCTGGGTGAAGCTCAGCGACGGCACCGAGAAGGACGTCACCATCATCGACTCGTTCGAGGCGGTCGGGGCGTGCAAGGCCGGGACGATGAGCCTGGACGACCTGGGCCGCATCGAGCGGGCGATCTGCCCGGGCGAGGGGGCTTGCGGCGGCATGTACACCGCCAACACCATGGCCTCGGTGGCCGAGGCGCTGGGGATGAGCCTGCCCGGATCGGCCTCCCCGCCCTCGGCCGACCGTCGCCGGGACAACTTCGCGCACCTCTCCGGCGAGGCCGTCGTGGAGATGCTGCGCCGGGGGATCACCGCCCGGGACATCCTGACCAAGCCGGCCTTCGAGAACGCCATCGCCGTGGCCATGGCCCTCGGCGGCTCCACCAACGTGGTCCTGCACCTGCTCGCCATCGCCCGCGAGGCCGAGGTCGACCTGACCCTGGAGGACTTCAACCGGATCGGCGACAAGGTTCCGCACATCGGCAACCTGAAGCCGTTCGGCCGCTTCGTGATGAACGACGTGGACCGCAACGGGGGCATCCCCGTGGTGATGCGGGCCCTGCTGGACGCCGGCCTGCTGCACGGGGACGCCCTCACCGTGACCGGTCGCACCGTCGCCGAGAACCTGGCCTTGATCAACCCGCCGGACCCCGACGGCAGCGTGCTCCGGAAGCTGTCGGACCCGATCCACGCCACCGGCGGGATCAGCATCCTCACGGGCTCGCTCGCCCCCGAGGGTGCCGTGGTCAAGACGGCCGGCTTCGACCTCGACGTGTTCGAGGGACCCGCCCGGGTCTTCGAGCGCGAGCGCGCAGCCATGGACGCCCTGACCGCCGGCGAGATCCAGGCCGGCGACGTCGTGGTGATCCGCTACGAGGGGCCCAAGGGCGGACCGGGCATGCGGGAGATGCTGGCCATCACCGCGGCCATCAAGGGCGCGGGCCTGGGCAAGGACGTGCTCCTGCTCACCGACGGTCGCTTCTCCGGGGGCACCACGGGGCTGTGCATCGGCCACGTCGCCCCCGAGGCCGCCGACGGCGGGCCCATCGCCCTCGTCCAGGACGGCGACCGCGTCCGGGTGGTCGTGGCGGACAGGACGATCGACCTGCTCGTCGACGACGCGGAGCTGGACAGGCGTCGCGAGGGCTGGGCACCCCTGCCTCCCCGCTACACCCGCGGTGTGCTGGCCAAGTACGCCGCGCTGGTCGGCTCGGCGGCCCACGGCGCCGTCACGGGCTGAGGCACGTGATGATGGGCCGCGGCCACGCAGCGACGACGGGACAGGGGTGCGACACCGATGAGCGCTGAGGAGCTCGAGAAGTACGAGACCGAGATGGAGCTCAGCCTCTACCGCGAGTACCGCGACATCGTCAGCCAGTTCACCTACGTGGTGGAGACGGAGCGTCGGTTCTACCTGGCGAACTCCGTCGACGTGCAGCCGCGCAACGCTGACGGCGAGGTCTACTTCGAGCTGAAGATGACCGACGCCTGGGTCTGGGACATGTACCGACCCGCCCGGTTCGTCAAGCAGGTCAAGGTCATCACCTTCAAGGACGTCAACGTCGAGGAGCTCGACAAGCCCGACCTGCGACTGCCTGAGGACGGTCCCTTCCGCGGGTAGCACCACGCCCCGACGGTTCGGCCGTCGGGGCCTGTCGTGGTGACGGTTGTCCACAGAGCCGCGAGCTGTCCACAGCGAGGACCGGCAGCGGCGGCCCGGTGGGCGCGCACCGGCACAGTCGGGTCCCTCGGTGGCCGGACCTGCGGCTGCCCCGCACGAGGTCCGAGGCCAGCCGTGGCAACCGCACCACCTCCGGGCGCACCCAGCGCCCCCGCCCCGCCGAACCCGCGCGCCGTGCTCGGCGCCCGCGGCGAGCAGATCGCCGTCGAGCACCTCACGGGACAAGGCCTGGTGGTCCTGGACCGCAACTGGCGCTGCCGTGAGGGCGAGCTCGACGTGGTCGCCACCGACGGGGCCACCGTCGTCGTGGTGGAGGTGAAGACGCGGACCGGGACCGGCTACGGCACCCCCGAGGAGTCCGTGACCCCCCGCAAGCTCGCCCGCATCCGTCGGGTCACGCAGCGCTGGCTCTCCGAGCACCGGGTGGGCTGGGTCGAGGTGCGCTTCGACGTGGTGGCCGTGCTGGTGGACCGCCGCACCGGTACCGCCCAGGTCACCCACCTGCGCGGGGTGTTCTGATGGCGCTCGGACGAGCGCACTCGGTGGCCGTCGCAGGGGTCGACGGCGTGCTCGTGGAGATCGAGGCCGACCTCGGTCAGGGGCTGCCCGGCGTGCACATCGTGGGCCTGCCCGACACGGCGCTGCAGGAGTCCCGCGACCGGGTGCGGGCGGCGGTGACGAACTCGGGCGAGACCTGGCCGTCGCGGCGCACGACCCTCGCGCTCTCGCCGGCGACCCTGCCCAAGGTCGGCTCGGTCTACGACCTGGCCCTCGCGTGCGCCGTGCTGTGCGCGGCCGGTTCCGTGCCGCAGGCGCCGCTGGCCGGGGCGGTGCTGCTCGGAGAGCTCGCGCTCGACGGGCGCCTTCGCCCGGTGCGTGGGGTGCTGCCCGCCCTGCTCGCCGCTCGCAACGCGGGGTGGGCGCGCGCGGTGGTGCCGGCCGACTCCCTCGCCGAGGCCTCGCTGGTGCACGGAATCGAGGTGCTGGGCGCTCGACGGCTGCTCGACGTGCTCGTCTGGGCACGGGGGTTCGGAGACCTGCTGGTGCCGGGGCCGTGCGTCCTGCCGCCCGAGGAGGACCTCGTCGACCTGGGCGACGTGGTGGGCCAGGGTGAGGCCCGCTGGGCGGTGGAGGTGGCCGCGGCCGGTGCGCACCACCTGCTGCTCACCGGCCCGCCGGGCACGGGCAAGACGATGCTGGCCCAGCGTCTGCCGGGCCTGCTGCCCCCGCTGGGTGAGCAGGACGCGCTGGAGGTCACGGCCATCCACTCCGTGGCGGGGTTGCTCACCGCGGAGCGACCGCTCATCTCCCGGCCGGCCTTCGTGGCCCCGCACCACACGAGCTCGGTGACGGCGCTGGTGGGGGGCGGCAGTGGCTGGGCGCGTCCGGGAGCGGTCAGCCGCGCCCACCGGGGGGTGCTGTTCCTCGACGAGTGCCCCGAGTTCGGCTCCCGGGCCCTGGAGGCGCTGCGCACCCCGATCGAGGACGGCGAGGTGCGCATCGCCCGGCGGGACGGCGTGGCGCGCTACCCGGCACGGTTCCAGCTGGTGCTCGCCGCCAACCCGTGTCCGTGCGCCCCGCCCCGGGAGACGGAGTGCGTGTGCCCGCCCACCGCGCGTCGCCGGTACCTCGGTCGGCTGTCCGGTCCGCTGCTCGACCGGGTGGACCTGCGGGTGCGGATGCGTCCGCTCGCCTCCGCCGCGCTCACCGACGCCACGGCCGAGGACTCCGCCGCCGTGCGGGCCCGGGTGGCCACCGCCCGGGAGGCCGCCGCACTGCGGTGGGCCGAGCACGGCTGGCGCACCAATGCCGAGGTTCCGGGTCCGGCCCTTCGCCAGCGCTTCCGCCTCGGCCGCGCCGCGCTCGTCCCGCTCGAGAGGGCCCTGCGGACCGGAGACGTCACCGCACGCGGAGCGGACCGGGCCCTGCGGGTGGCGTGGACGCTGAGCGACCTCGTCGGCGCCACTGCACCCGGCCGCGAACAGGTGGGCGCCGCGCTCGAGTTCCGCGACCGGCGGTCGGTGTGAGCGCCCCCACGGCCGCGGGCAGACAGGCGTGGGCCTACCTGTCCAGGGTGGTCGAGGCACCCACCGCTGCACTGCACGCCCTGCTGGCCGAGCACGGGGCCGAGCGTGCCGCCGCCCTCGTCCGCACCCGGCAGGTACCCCCGGGGCTGCGAAGGAGCACCGAGGCGCGACACCACCTCGACACCGCCGAGGCCGACCTGGCCCGGGCCGGGGCGCTCGGCGGACGGCTGGTCACCCCGGAGGACGCGGAGTGGCCGGGGTGGAAGCTGCACCCCTTCGCGACGACCGTGCCAGCCCCGCGCCAGGTGCCGGTGCTGCCCGTCGCGCTGTGGGTGCGGGGCCCGGCCCGGCTCGACGAGGTCACCGACCGGGCGGTGTCGGTGGTGGGCACCCGGGACGTCAGCGGCTACGGCGAGCACGTCACCGCCGAGCTGTGCCACGACCTGGCCGCCGACGGCTGGACGGTGGTGTCGGGCGCCGCGTACGGGGTGGACGGTGCGGCACACCGCGCGGCCCTGACCGCCGGGGGACCGACCGTCGCCGTGCTGGGGTGCGGGATCGACCGCGCCTACCCGGCCGGCCACGCCGCCCTGCTCGCCCGCATCGCGGAGGTGGGGCTGGTGGTCAGCGAGCACCCGCCCGGCACGACCGCCGCCGGCTACCGGTTCCTGGCCCGCAACCGTTTGGTGGCCGGGCTCGGGGACGGCGTGCTCGTCGTGGAGGCCGGCTGGCGCAGCGGGGCGCGCAGCACCGCGCGGTGGGCCCGCGAGCTCGCTCGGCCGGCCATGGCGGTCCCGGGGCCGGTCACCTCCCTGGGGTCCACCGGCTGCCACCAGATGATCCGCACGGGGGAGGCCGAGCTCGTCACGACCGCCGCGGAGGTCGTCGAGCACGTCGGACGGGTGGGCGAGCTCGCGGAGGTCAGCACCAGCCCCCCGCGACCGCTGGACGGGGTGGACGCTGCCCTGCGCCCGGTGCTGGAAGCACTCCCGCGCCGGGGCAGTGCGAGCCCGCAGCAGATCTCCGAGAGCTCGGGCGTGCCGCTCGACGCGGTGCGGGCGGCCCTGCCCGAGCTGGAGCTCGACCGGCACGTGGTCCGCACGGAGGACGGGTGGTCCCTGCGGCGCGGCGCGGGTGCTTGACCGGTCCTGGCCGACGGGGCACCGTGCAGGCGTGGCAGCACCGGTCGACGTGGGGGCCGGGGAACCCGGGCTCGGTGGAGGTGCGGTGGCCGACCACCTCGCTGCCTTCGCCCGGCACCTCCTGCTGGAGCGCGGCCGCTCCGAGCACACGGTGCGGGCCTACCTCGGCGACCTCCGGTCGCTGCTGGCGCACGCGGGCGAGCCCGCCGACCTCGGCGCCCTGACCCTGCCCGTGCTGCGCGCGTGGTTGGCGGAGCAGGCACGCTCCGGGGTGGCCAGGACCACGCTGGCCCGGCGGACGGCCGCGGTGCGCACCTTCACCGCCTGGGCCCGGCGCACCGGACGCACCGAGACCGACACCGGTGCTCGGCTCGTCGCCCCACGAGCGCACCGCACCCTGCCCGCGGTGCTGCGCCCCGAGCAGGCCGCGATCGCGCTGGGGGCGGCAGCGGCGGGTGCAGCGCAGCTGGATCCCGTCGCGCTGCGTGACCACCTCGTGGTCGAGCTGCTCTACGCCACGGGCATCCGTGTCGGCGAGCTGTGCGCGCTGGACGTCGACGACGTGGACCACGGGCGGCGCGTGGTCCGCCTCCTGGGCAAGGGTGGCCGCGAGCGGACCGTCCCCTACGGAGTGCCCGCCGAGCGGGCGCTGCGCCAGTGGTTGGCCCACGGCCGTCCTGTGCTCGAGGGGGAGAACAGCGGCGCAGCGCTGCTGCTGGGGGCACGCGGCGGCCGGCTCGACCCCCGCGCCGCGCGGCGGACGGTGCACGAGACGGTGGCGTCCGCGCCGGGCGCCCCCGACCTCGGACCGCACGGCCTGCGTCACTCCGCTGCAACGCACCTGCTGGAGGGAGGGGCGGATCTTCGTGTCGTTCAGGAGCTGCTTGGTCACGCTACGCTGTCAACGACACAGCTGTACACCCATGTCACCGTCGAGCGACTGAGGGCCGTCCATGACAGAGCGCACCCGCGTGCCTGAGCGGCCGGCGCTCTCCCGGGTTCCCGGCCGACCTCCCGCGGGTTCCGACGGTCTCGCGGTCGAGCAGGCCCTGGACGAGCTGTGGAACGCGTTCACGCGGGAGCGCAGCCAGGCCCTCCGCGGCCGCCTGGTGCTGCACTACGCACCCATGGTCAAGTACGTGGCGGGTCGGGTCGGCACGGGTCTGCCCCAGCACGTGGATGCCGGAGACCTGGTGCAGGCGGGCATCTTCGGGCTCATCGACGCGATCGACCGCTTCGAGCCCGAGCGAGGCTGGAAGTTCGAGACCTATGCCATCAACCGGGTGCGGGGCGCGATCCTGGACGACCTCCGCGCGCAGGACTGGGTGCCGCGCTCGGTGCGGTCCCGGGCGCGCGCGGTACAGGCCGCTCTGGGGCGCCTGGAGTCGAGCCTGCGCCGCAGCCCCACGGACGCCGAGGTGGCGGCCGAGGCGGAGCTGACGCTGCCGGAGCTGCACGCTCTGTACAGGGAGATGTCGATGACGTCGGTCATCGCGCTGGACGACCTCGTGGGTGGTGACGGGGAGTCGGGCGGGCTCTCGGCCGCGGACGTCCTGGCCGACGAGCACGCCCCGGACCCGGTGGCCGTGCTGGAGTCCGAGGAGTCCCGTCGGCTGCTCGCCGAGGCGGTGGCCGGCCTGCCCGAGCGCGACCGCACCGTCGTCACGCTGTACTACTTCGAGAACCTGACGCTGTCGGAGATCGGCACCGTGCTCGGGGTGACCGAGAGCCGCATCTGCCAGCTCCACACCCGCGCGGTGCTCCGGCTGCGCACGCGGATCGCCGAGGTCACCGGGGACCGGGTGCCCGATCCGTCCTCCCGGCCCCGTGCGCGGCGCGGCCGGGCCTGATCCTGCAGCGCGGCGCGGCCGGGCCTGATCCTCACCCCCGCCAGGGGAGCAGTCGCACCTCCCACCGTCCCAGCAGGCGCAGCGGGTCGAGGTAGTTCTCGGCTCCGCGCCGCACCCCCCAGTGCAGGCAGGACGGCGCGGGGCAACCCGGGTGTCCGGGCTCCAGCACCCCGAGCACGTCCCCGCGCTGCACGTGGGCGCCGACGGCCACCGCGGCGGTGACCGGCTCGTAGGTGGTCCGCAACCCGTCCGCGTGCAGCACCGACACCACCCCCCGGCCGGCGAGCGGACCGGCGAAGGCCACGGTTCCCGATCCCGCCGCGAGCACGGCCGTCCCAGGCGCGGCCACCAGGTCCACCCCGCGGTGACCCGCGCCGTAGGTGGACTCCGGCGGGTCGAACGGCCGGGCCACCCGCGGCCAGCCGGGTACCGGCCACCCGTAGTCCCCCGTGGGGGCCACGGCGCCGGGAGGTGGGGCAGCAGCGCGCACGGGGGCCGCGGGCAGCCCGGTCAGCAGCGTGCACAGCAGCACGGTCAGCACTCGTCGTCGCACGCCCCCACCTTCGTGGAGCCCGGTCCCCGAGCCGGCCGCCGACGCCCCCACCTGTGGATGGCGCCGGTCCTGTCCACAGCAGGGGCCTCGGTGGCGGCGTGGCGTCGTCGCAGGTCGTACACTCCCGGGTGCGGCTCGTGCGTGCACGGGCCGACTTCGCGCGCTCGGGCCCCACCCGCTCACCAGGTGGACGGTCACCGGCGGTCCCGCTCGTCGGGCCCGGTGTCCTGCTCGGGCGCCAGGGCGGGGACCCACCGGGCCCCCGCGGCAAACCGAGAACACCTCGGCGCAGCAGTCCGGCGCCGCGGTGCTGAACGAGGAAGCGAGGACGGGGGCCACAGGCTCCCGCACCACACATGGCAGTCGTCACCATGAAGCAGCTGCTCGACAGCGGCGCTCACTTCGGGCACCAGACCCGTCGCTGGAACCCCAAGATGAAGCGGTTCATCTTCACCGACCGCAACGGCATCTACATCATCGACCTGCAGCAGACCCTGGTCTACATCGACCAGGCCTACGAGTTCGTCAAGGAGACCGTCTCGCACGGCGGCACCCTGATGTTCATCGGCACCAAGAAGCAGGCGCAGGAGTCGATCGCCGAGCAGGCCACCCGCGTCGGCATGCCCTTCGTGAACCAGCGCTGGCTGGGCGGCATGCTCACCAACTTCTCGACGGTGCACAAGCGCCTGCAGCGCCTCAAGGAGCTCGAGTCCATGGAGCAGACGGGGGGCTTCGAGGGTCGCACCAAGAAGGAGATCCTCATGCTGACCCGTGAGATGACGAAGCTGGCCCGCACCCTGGGCGGCATCCGGGACATGTCCAAGGTTCCCTCCGCGGTGTGGATCGTCGACACCAACAAGGAGCACCTGGCCGTCGCCGAGGCGCGCAAGCTCAAGATCCCCGTCGTCGCGATCCTCGACACCAACTGCGACCCGGACCTCGTCGACTACCCCATCCCGGGCAACGACGACGCGATCCGCTCCGCCGCCCTGCTGACCAAGGTCGTGGCGACTGCCGTGGCCGAGGGTCTGCAGGCTCGCGCCGGTCGCAGCAGCGGTGACGACAAGCCGGCCGACGGCGCCGACGAGCCGCTCGCCGAGTGGGAGCAGGAGATGCTGGCTGCTGCCGGCACCGACTCCGCCACCGCACCCGCCGCCACCGCACCCGCCGCCACGGAGGCCCCCGCGGCCGCCGGTGCGGCCGCCACGGCGCCTGACGAGACCGCTGCCGTTGCCGAGAGCGCTGCGGCCGAGGTCCCCGCCACGGAGGTGGCCGAGGCCGCCGTCGGTGGCGCACCCGTCACGGGAACCGACGAGCCGACCCCGGCCGACGCTCCCGCAGCGGACGTCGAGCCCAGCAAGTCCTGATCCGTCCGAGCCGGGTCCCTCGCCTGACGGCAGGGGGCCCGGCTCGTCGGTTCGGCGCCCCGAACGTGGCGCCCCGCACTGCCCGGTCGTGCCCGCCCCGGCACGAGCACCCCAGACCCCGAACCAGGAGGCCGTCCCACCATGGCTAGCTACACCGCCGCCGACGTCAAGAAGCTCCGCGAGCTCACCGGCTCCGGGATGATGGATTGCAAGAACGCCCTCGCCGACAGTGACGGTGACCACGACAAGGCTGTCGAGCTGCTCCGGATCAAGGGCGCCAAGGACGTCGGCAAGCGTGCCGAGCGGTCCACCGGCAACGGCCTCGTCGCCGCCTCCGAGGGCGTCATGGTCGAGCTCAACTGCGAGACCGACTTCGTGGCCAAGAACGCGGAGTTCCAGGCCCTGGGCGACCGCATCGTCGCCCTCGCCGTGGCCCACAAGCCGGCCGACGCCGAGGCCTTGAAGGCCCTCGAGCTCGACGGGAAGACCGTCGGAGCCGTCGTCGAGGAGTTCTCCGCGCGCATGGGCGAGAAGCTCGAGGTCCGCCGGGTCGTCGTGTTCGACGGTCCCGTCGCCACCTACCTGCACCGCAAGTCCGCGGACCTGCCGCCCGCCGTGGGCGTGCTGGTCGAGTACGCGGGGGAGGGCGAGGCCGCGGGCGAGGCCGCCCGCGGTGCGGCCATGCAGGTCGCGGCCATGCGCCCGAAGTTCGTCACCCGTGACGAGGTCCCGGTCGACGTCGTCGCGAACGAGCGCCGCATCGCCGAGGAGACCGCCCGCGAGGAGGGCAAGCCGGAGCAGGCGATGCCGAAGATCATCGAGGGCCGGGTGAACGGGTTCTTCAAGGACGCCGTGCTGCTCGAGCAGTCCTCGGTGCAGGACTCCAAGAAGTCGGTCAAGGCGGTGCTGGAGTCCGCCGGCGCCACCGTCAGCCGGTTCGCCCGTTTCGAGGTCGGGCAGAGCTGATCGAGGCAGGAACCGGTCCCCGCGTGGGGCAGGATGACGGGGTCGTCCCGGGTGCCACGAGCCCCTGGGGCGGCCCTGCCCTGCGCAGACCCCCGGCAGCCGTGCGCCCACCGCGCACCCGCCAACCCGACGGAGGACCGTGATGACGAGCCACGAGGCCGAGACGCCGGAGACCGGAGGGCGGCACGGCTACCACCGGGTGCTCCTCAAGCTCGGCGGGGAGATGTTCGGCGGCGGGGCCGTCGGCGTGGACCCCCTGGTGGTGCAGAACGTCGCCGAGCAGATCGCGGCCGTGGTGGCCTCGGGGGTGCAGGTGGCGGTGGTCATCGGGGGCGGCAACTTCTTCCGTGGCGCCGAGCTGCAGCAGATGGGCATGGACCGCGCCCGCGCCGACTACATGGGCATGCTCGGCACCGTGATGAACTGCCTCGCGCTGCAGGACTTCCTGGAGAAGCAGGGCGTGGACACCCGCGTGCAGACGGCGATCACCATGGGCCAGGTGGCGGAGCCGTACATCCCCCGCCGTGCGGTGCGCCACCTCGAGAAGGGTCGCGTGGTCATCTTCGGGGCCGGCGCGGGCATGCCGTACTTCTCCACCGACACCACCGCCGCCCAGCGTGCGCTGGAGGTCCACGCGGAGGTCGTGCTCATGGCCAAGGGCGTCGACGGCGTCTACACCGCGGATCCCAAGACCGATCCCGCGGCGACGATGTTCTCCGAGATCACCCACCGCGAGGTGCTCGAGCGCGGGCTCAAGGTCGCCGATGCCACCGCGTTCAGCCTCTGCATGGACAACGACATGCCGATCATGGTCTTCAACCTGCTGGTGCAGGGCAACATCGCCCGTGCCGTGGCGGGTGAGAGGATCGGCACCCTGGTCCGCACCCCCGGCACCCCCGCCGACGACACCACCCCTGGAGGTACCGAGTGATCGACGAGACCCTCTTCGACGCCGAGGAGAAGATGGAGAAGGCCGTCTCGGTGGCCAGGGACGATCTCTCCTCCATCCGCACCGGACGCGCGAACCCCGGCATGTTCTCCCGCATCGTCATCGAGTACTACGGCTCCATGACCCCCATCACCCAGCTGGCGGGGATCAACGTCCCCGAGGCTCGGATGATCATCATCAAGCCCTACGAGGCGAGCCAGCTCCAGGCGATCGAGACCGCGATCCGCAACTCCGACCTCGGGGTGAACCCGAGCAACGACGGCACGATCATCCGCGTCGCACTCCCGCAGCTGACCGAGGAGCGCCGCCGCGAGTACGCCAAGCAGGCCCGCGGCAAGGGCGAGGATGCCCGCGTCTCCGTGCGGTCCGTCCGGCGCAAGGCCATGGACGAGCTGGCGCGCATCCAGAAGGACGGCGACGCCGGCGAGGACGACGTGGCGCGGGCGGAGAAGGAGCTGGACAAGACCACCAGCCGGTACACGGCGCAGATCGACGAGATGGTCCGCACCAAGGAGGGTGAGCTGATGGAGGTCTAGTGCGGGCGCCCCACGGGGCTCCAGCACGACCCCACCAGCGGGTCCAGCACGGGCGAGGCGAGCAGCGGGGAGGAGGGCAGCGGTGACCAAGAACGGCTCGGCACGCACCGGCGCCGCACCCGCCACCCCGTCGACCCCCCGAGCCGGGCGCAACCTGCCCGCCGCGCTGGCCGTCGGTGGTGCCCTGGGCGGTGTCATCATCGCGAGCCTCGTGCTCGTGCCCCAGGCCTGGGTCGTCATCGTGGCCGTCGCCATGGCCGTGGCCACGTGGGAGGTCTCCACCGCCGCGTCCACCGCCGGGGTGCGGGTGGCCCTGGTGCCGCTGCTGGTGGGCGGACAGGCCATGGTGTGGCTGGGGTGGGTCTTCGGTCCGGACGGGGCCCTGGACGCGTTCGCGGCGACCGTCGTCGTCTGCATGGTGTGGCGGCTGGCCGGCGGCGCGCAGGGGTACGTGCGCGACGTCGCCGCGTCGACCTTCGTCGCAGCCTGGGTGCCGCTGTTCGGCTCGTTCGCCGTGCTGCTGCTCACCGAGGACCACGGCGCGGCTCGGGTGGCCTGCTTCATGATCGGCGTGGTGTGCTCCGACGTCGGCGGCTACGCGTTCGGGGCGGCACTGGGCAAGCACCCCATGGTCCCGACCATCAGCCCCAAGAAGTCCTGGGAGGGCTTCGCCGGGTCGATGCTGCTCGGCGTGGTCGGCGGAGCACTGACGGTCTCCCTGCTGCTCGACGCGTCGCCCTTCGTCGGAGCGCTGTTCGGTGCGCTCATCGTGGTGGTGGCCACCGGGGGCGACCTCGTGGAGAGCCAGGTCAAGCGGGACCTGGGACTCAAGGACATGGGCGACCTCCTGCCGGGCCACGGCGGGCTGATGGACCGGCTCGACTCGATCCTGCCCTCGGCCGTCGTCTCGTGGCTCGTGCTCAGCGTCCTGGTCTGAGGACCGTGCCCCCGAGACCCGCCGCGCGTGCGCCTGCCGTTCTGCCCAGCCCCAACATCTGGCACTGGCCGGCGGTCTACGAGGTGGAGAACGCTGCCCAGGACGCGCACGACGCCGTGTGGACGGTGCTCGGAGAGGTGGCGCCGTGGGCCGGGCTCGACGTCGTGGACGTCGGGTGCGGAGCAGGGTTCCACCTGCCGCGGTTCGCCGGCACCGCCCGCACCGTGGTGGGGGTGGAGCCGCACCCGCCGCTGGTCGAGCTCGCCCGCGCCCGCACCGACGGCCTCGGCCGGGTGCACGTGCTCGCCGGGACGGGCGAGCGGCTCCCCCTGCCGGACGCCCGCGCGGACGTGGTGCACGCGCGCACCGCCTGCTTCTTCGGGCCGGGGTGCGAGCCCGCGGTGGCCGAGGCCGAGCGGGTGCTGCGGCCCGGCGGGGTACTCGTGGTGGTGGATCTCGACGCCACCCGCGGGCCGTACGGCGAGTGGATGCGCACCGACCTGCCCCGCTACGACCCGGTGGCAGCCGAGCGGTTCTTCGCCGACCGGGGCTTCGGCCTGCGCCGGGTGGACACGACCTGGCGCTTCGCCGACCGCGCCGCCCTCAGGTCGGTGCTCGGGATCGAGTTCTCCGCGCGCGTGGCCGACCGTGCCTTCGAGCGCACCCCCGGGCTGACCCTGGACGTCGCCTACCGGGTGCACTGGCGCCGCACGCCGGGCGTCCCCGGTGCCGGCGCTCAGGCCTTCTTGTAGGCGCGGCGCAGCTGCAGGATGCGGATGGCCCCGGCGAACCCGGTGATGATCGCCCCGGCCAGCGCCGAGATCAGCATGTTGATGCCGATCGGCAGCTGGTAGCCCCAGCCGAAGAACTTCACCTCGGGGCTCGCACCGAGGTTCTGCACGATGAAGACGACCAGCGCCAGCATGACCAGAGCACCGACGACGAGGAACGCGTAGCTGCTGGCCGCTCGGGTCTTCTTCACCCTTCGCGGCGCGCCCGGGGAGGTGTCCGGACGTGCGGAGCCGACGGTCGAGCCGTGCTCGGGCGAGGACGAGGGGTTTCCGGGATCGGTGGTCATGGCGCAATGATGTCGGCCGCAGGCGATCCGTCACGAACGACGGGCCGCGGGTCGCGCAGGGGGTCGGCACCGGTCGGCGGTGGTCCGGGCCGTCGGAGGTGAGAGACTGGGCCATCATGGCTGTCTCCCTCCCCCTCGTCTTCGACGCTCCCAAGCGCGGTCTGCCCCCACGTCACCTGGCCGACCTCGACGCGGCCGGTCGTCGGGCCGCCGTCGCGGCCCTCGGTCTGCCCGCCTTCCGGGCCGACCAGCTGGCCCGCCAGTACTACGGCCGGCTCACCGCCGATCCGGCGCAGATGACGGACCTGCCGGCCGCGGTCCGCGACACCGTGGCCAGCGAGCTGTTCCCCACGCTGTTCACCACCGTGCGACACCTCTCCTGCGACGAGGGCACCACCCGAAAGACGCTGTGGCGGGCCCACGACGGGACGCTGGTGGAGAGCGTGCTCATGCGCTACCCCGACCGCGCGACGCTGTGCATCTCCAGCCAGGCCGGCTGCGGCATGGCGTGCCCGTTCTGCGCCACCGGCCAGGGCGGGCTGGACCGCAACCTGTCCACCGCGGAGATCGTGGACCAGGTGCGGGCCGCAGCGGCCGCCATGCGCGACGGCGAGGTCGGGGGCAGCCCCGGCCGGCTGTCGAACGTGGTGTTCATGGGCATGGGGGAGCCCCTGGCCAACTACAACCGGGTGGTGGCGGCAGTGCGCCGGATCATCGAGCCCAACCCCGACGGTCTGGGCATCTCGGCGCGCTCGGTCACGGTGTCCACCGTCGGGCTGGCCCCGGCGATCCGCAAGCTCGCCGACGAGGGTCTCCAGGTCACCCTGGCCGTGTCGTTGCACACCCCTGACGACGAGCTCCGGGACACCCTCGTGCCGGTGAACAACCGCTGGTCGGTGCGCGAGGTGCTCGACGCCGCCCGCTACTACGCGGACTCCACCGGCCGACGGGTGTCCATCGAGTACGCGCTGATCCGGGACGTCAACGACCAGCCGTGGCGGGCCGACCTGCTCGCCAAGAAGCTCAGGGGCGCGCTCGGCGCCCGGGTGCACGTGAACCTCATCCCGCTCAACCCCACGCCGGGCAGCGAGTGGGACGCGAGCCCGAAGCCGGTGGAGCAGGAGTTCGTGCGCCGGGTGCTCGCCGGTGGGGTGTCCTGCACGGTGCGCGACACCCGGGGCCAGGAGATCGCGGCCGCCTGCGGACAGCTGGCGGCCGAGGAGCCCGGCCGCTCCTGAGCGCTACTTGCGCCAGGCGGTCCGGCGGCGCAGCGAGTCCCGGAAGATGAGGGCGAGCAGGCCGACCGCCAGCGCCACGAGCCAGATGTCCTCGATGTGCCCGCGGTGGTTCCCGTGCATCAGCGCCAGCAGGCCCAGGGCCACCAGCACGCCCATGAGCCGGGTGACGCGGGGGAACTGACCGTGCCAGCCCCACTCGACGGACGGCTCGTCGGAGACGTCGACGCGGGCGACCGCGGTACGGGTGGTCGTCTCGAGCTGCTTGCCTGCCACGGGGGCCTCCGGTTCCTCGTCCTGCGTTGGTTCCATCGTGGCACACGGGCAGCGACGGCCCCGGTCGGGGATGATGGGTCCGTGACCGACGACGCCCTCCCGCCGACCCGCCTGCTGCTGCTCGGCAGCACCGGGTCCATCGGGGTCCAGGCGCTCGAGGTGGTCGTGGCGAACCCGGGCCGGTTCACGGTGGTGGGGCTCGCGGCGGCCGGGCACGACGTCGGGGCGCTCGCCGCCCAGGTCCGCGCCACCGGGGCCGCCCGGGTGGCCGTGGCCGATCCTGGCGCCGCCGACCGCCTCCGGGTGCTGCTGCCCGGCACGGAGGTGCTCGCCGGCCCCGGAGCCGCCACCCGCCTGGTCGAGGACACCCCGGCCGACGTCGTGCTCAACGCGCTGGTCGGCTCGCTCGGGCTGCGGCCGACGCTGGCCGCGCTGGCCACTGGGGCGCGGCTGGCGCTGGCCAACAAGGAGTCCCTCGTCGCCGGCGGGCCGCTCGTCACCGCCGCGGCCGCACCCGGCCAGATCGTCCCGGTGGACTCCGAGCACTCCGCCATGGCGCAGTGCCTGCGTGGCGGTCGGGCCTCCGAGGTCGCCCGCATCGTGCTCACCGCCTCCGGCGGCCCGTTCCGCGGGTGGACGGCGGCGCAGCTGGAGGGCGTCACCCCGGAGCAGGCCGGTGCGCACCCCACCTGGTCGATGGGGCCGATGAACACCCTGAACTCCGCGAGCCTGGTCAACAAGGGCCTGGAGCTCATCGAGACGCACCTGCTGTTCGACGTCCCCTACGACGGGATCGACGTCACGGTGCACCCGCAGTCGGTGGTGCACTCCATGGTCACCTTCACCGACGGCTCGACCCTGGCCCAGGCCAGCCCGCCGGACATGCGGCTGCCCATCGCGCTCGCCCTGGGCTGGCCCGACCGGATCGCCGGCGCCGCCGCGCCGTGCGACTTCTCCACCGCTGCCACCTGGACGTTCGAGCCGCTGGACGACGTGGTGTTCCCCGCGGTGGACCTCGCCCGGACGGCGGGCAAGGGCGGCGGGTGCCTGCCCGCGGTGTACAACGCCGCCAACGAGGAGGCCGCGGCGGCGTTCCTCGAGGGGGCGACGAGCTTCCCCGCGATCGTGCGGACCGTGACCGACGTCCTGTCCGGGGCCGGCCAGTGGTCGGCGGAGCCGGTTACCGTGGAGGACGTGCTGGCGGCGGAGGAGTGGGCTCGCGCCCGGGCCCGCCACCTGCTGGGACGCGCCCCCGTGTCCGCCGGACGAGAGGTATAGAACGTGGTCTTCGCCTTCGGGGTGGTGCTGTTCGCCCTCGGCATCGCCCTGTCGATCGCCCTGCACGAGTTCGGCCACCTGCTCATCGCCAAGGCCTTCGGGATGAAGGTGCGCCGCTACTACATCGGCTTCGGCCCCAAGCTGTTCAGCTTCCGGCGCGGGGAGACCGAGTACGGCTTCAAGGCCATCCCGGCCGGTGGCTTCTGCGACATCGCGGGTATGACCGCCCTGGACGAGGTCACCGCCGAGGAGCTGCCCCGGGCCATGTACCGGCAGAGCGCGTGGAAGCGGATCGCGGTCATGATGGGTGGTCCCATCACCCACTTCGCCCTGGGCATCGTGCTGGTCTACGCCCTGGCGCTCGGGTACGGCCTGCCCAACATCGGCGCACCGACCACGGCCGTGGTCGGCGCGGCCACCTGCGCCCAGCCCACCCAGAACGGGCTGACCGACAACCCGGGCACCAGCTACGCGCTGCCGGACTGCGCCCCGGGGGACCCCAGCCCGGCCGCGGCCGCCGGGCTGCGCAACGGAGACGTCATCACGGCCGTGAACGGTGCGGCCACCGCCACCTTCGCCGACGTCGTCACCCGCACCCGGGCCCTGACCGGCACCGCGGCGTTCACGATCGACCGCGACGGCCGGTCGATCACCGTGCCGGTGACGATCGCCCAGGTGCAGCGCTACGTCAGCGTCCCGGGGGGAGAGCCCCGCTCGGCGACCGTCGGCGCGATCGGTGTCGAGGCCGCCACCTACGGCGCCACCAGCTACAACCCGGCGTCGGCCGTGGTCGGCTCGGTGGCCTTCACCGGGCGCATGTTCGCCCAGACGTTCGCCGGCCTGCTGGACTTCCCGCAGAAGATCCCCGCCGTGGTGAAGGCCATCGGCGGGGGCCAGCGCGGCGCCGACACGCCGATCAGCGTGGTGGGGGCCAGCCGCATCGGCGGCGAGGTCGCCCAGCGCGGGCTGTGGCAGGTGTTCATCCTGCTGCTGGCAGGACTGAACCTGTTCATCGGCGTGTTCAACCTGTTGCCGCTGCTGCCGCTGGACGGCGGTCACATGGCCGTCACCGTGTACGAGAAGGTGCGCAACCTGTTCCGGGTGCGGCGGGGGCGGCCGATCGGCGCCCCGGTCGACTACACGAAGCTGCTGCCGCTGACCTACGTGGTGGTCCTGCTCGGCGGCGGGGTCACTCTGCTCACCATCACCGCCGACATCGTCAACCCGGTCCAGCTGTTCCAGTAGGAGGTTCTCCGTGACCGTTCCCGTCTCCCTCGGCATGCCCGACGGCCCGCAGCCCGTGCTCGCGCCGCGCCGCACCACCCGTCAGCTGATGGTCGGCTCGGTCGGCGTCGGCAGCGAGTCGCCGGTGTCGGTCCAGTCCATGACGACGACCAAGACCCACGACGTCAACGCCACGCTGCAGCAGATCGCCGAGCTGACGGCGACCGGCTGCGACATCGTCCGGGTGGCGTGCCCCCGCCAGGAGGACGCCGACGCGCTCAAGGAGATCGCGGCCAAGAGCCAGCTCCCCGTGATCGCGGACATCCACTTCCAGCCGCGCTACATCTTCTCCGCCATCGAGGCCGGGTGCGCCGCCGTGCGGGTCAACCCCGGCAACATCAAGGAGTTCGACGGCCGGGTCAAGGAGGTCGCCCTGGCGGCCAAGGACGCGGGCATCCCCATCCGCATCGGGGTCAACGCCGGGTCGCTCGACCCGCGGATCCTCAGCAAGTACGGCAAGGCCACCCCGGAGGCCCTCGTCGAGTCGGCGCTGTGGGAGGCGGGCCTGTTCGCCGAGCACGACTTCCACGACATCAAGATCAGCGTGAAGCACAACGACCCGGTGACCATGGTGCGGGCCTACGAGCTGCTCGCCGAGCAGTGCGACTACCCGCTGCACCTCGGGGTGACCGAGGCCGGACCGGCGTTCCAGGGCACCATCAAGTCCGCCGTCGCGTTCGGGGCCCTGCTGAGCAAGGGCATCGGCGACACGATCCGGGTGTCGCTCTCGGCGCCGCCGGTGGAGGAGGTGAAGGTGGGCAACCAGATCCTGCAGTCCCTCGGCCTGCGCCCCCGCAAGCTCGAGATCGTCTCCTGCCCCTCCTGCGGGCGCGCCCAGGTCGACGTCTACACCCTCGCGGACCAGGTCACCGCCGGGCTGGAGGGCATGGAGGTGCCGCTGCGCGTGGCGGTCATGGGCTGCGTCGTCAACGGCCCCGGTGAGGCCCGCGAGGCCGACCTGGGAGTGGCGTCGGGCAACGGCAAGGGCCAGATCTTCGTCAAGGGCGAGGTCATCAAGACCGTGCCCGAGGCGATGATCGTGGAGACCCTCATCGAGGAGGCCATGAAGATCGCCGAGCAGATGGAGCGCGACGGGGCGAACGCGACCGAAGGAGCGACCCCGTCGGTGGTCGTCGGCTGACGAGGCCGCGGGTGTGGTGGGTCGGCTGACGAGGCCGCGGGTGTGGTGGGTCGGCTGACGAGGCCGCGGGTGTGGCGGGTCGGCTGACGAGGCCGCGGGTGTGGCGGGTCGGCGGCGGCCCGGGGCCCGACGTGGCAGTGTGAGCCCGTGACCCAGGACGAGGCGGGGGCGGACGGTCGGTGCTGAAGACGCACTCCGTCCGCCAGCTCGGCGCACGGGACACCACGGCCGTCCTCCGCGCGCTCGACCGCGATCCCGTCGTCTCGTGCATGGTGGCGGCGCGCGTCCAGGCCCACGGTGTGGACCCGAACCGGTTGCAGGGCGAGCTGCTGACCCAGGGCCGCGTCGAGGACTCGTTGTGCTTCTCGGGCGTGAACCTCGTGCCGCTGAGCGGCTCTCCGCAGGCCGTGCGCGCGTTCAGCGACCGGGTCCGCCGCCGTCCGCGCAGCTGCTCCTCGCTCGTGGGCCCGGCCGACCTGGTGATGGCCATGTGGTCCGAGCTCGAGGGCACCTGGGGTGCGGCCAGGGACGTGCGGCCGGAGCAGCCCCTGCTGGCCCTGACCGGGGCGCTCCGGCACGCTCCGGACCCGCTGGTTCGACCCGTGCAGATGCACGAGCTGGACGTCTACCTCCCCGCTGCGGTGGCCATGTTCACCGAGGAGGTGGGGGTGGATCCGCGCGGCTCCGACGGTGGCCGGTCCTACCGGCACCGCGTGGCCGATCTCATCGCGGGCGGCCGGGCGTGGGCCCGCTTCGAGCACGGCGAGGTGGTGTTCAAGGCGGAGATCGGGTCGGTGTCCGCCCTGGCCGGGCAGATCCAGGGCGTGTGGGTGCACCCGGAGTGGCGGGGTCGCGGTCTGGGGGCGGCAGGCACCGCCGCGGTGGCGGCGGGTGTGCAGGCCGGTGGACGGGTGCCGAGCCTGTACGTCAACGACTTCAACGCGCCCGCGCGCGCGGCCTACCGGCGGGTGGGGTTCACCCAGGTGGGCACCTTCGCGACGGTGCTGCTGCACTGACCCGTTCCACGGAGACGGCCGGAACCGTGGACGTCCGTGCCTATGCTCGGCGGCGATGAACCGACGGCAGCGGATCCTGGTCCTGGTGGTCGCGGCAGTGGTGGGCACCTCGCTCGCCTCGTGCAGCGCGGCGCCGCCCACGCCCGACGGCACGGCGAACACGTTCCTGGCTGCGCTGAGCAGCGGGGACGCCACCGCGCTCGGCGCCACCACCGACGCCCCGGACGCCGCCTCGGCCGCGCTGACCGCCGCGCGCACCGCGCTGGAGCCGACGACGGTGGCCACCACGCTGAGCCAGGTGCAGACCACCGGCGACACGGCCACCGTGCTGTTCGACGCCACGTGGACCCTGCCCCAGGACCGGGTGTGGACCTACTCCGGCTCGCTGCCGATGGCTCGCAGCGGCGGCGGGTGGCAGGTGCGGTGGAGTCCGGCGGACCTGCACCCGCAGCTGGCCGTCAACCAGACGCTGGCCCTGCGGACGAAGGACGCGCCCACGGCCGCGGTGCTGGACCGCAACGGCACCCCCGTGCTGACCCCCGCCGCCCTCATCCAGGTCACCCTCGACCCGGCCAAGGCCGGCGACGTGGTGGCCGTCGCGGGTGCGCTGGCCGCCGCGCTCGGCCCGGTGGACGCCTCGATCACCCAGCAGGCCATCGTCGATGCCGTGGCCGCGGCGCCCGCCAAGCCCTACGTGGTGGCCAGGCTCCGCGACGTCGACTACCAGGGCGTCAAGCCGGCGATCTACGACCTGCCGGGCGTCACGTTCCCCACCCGCGCGGCGCTGCTCACCCCGTCGCGCACCTTCGCCCCCGCACTGATGAGCCAGGTACGCCAGACCGTGCAGGACGAGCTCGACGGCAAGGCGGGCTGGACGATCGTCACCGTCGGACCGACGGGTGCTGACGTCGCGACCCTCGCGCAGGGTGCCGCCCAGCCCGCTCCGTCGGTGAGCCTCACCCTGGACTCCGGCATCCAGACCGCCGCGCAGGACGCCGTGAACGCCGTGGCCGGCAAGCAGGCCATGGTCGTGGTGCTGCAGCCCTCCACCGGGGACGTGCTCGCCGTCGCGCAGAACCCGGAGGCGGACGGCCAGGGCACCCCGGCGCTCAACGGGCTCTACCCACCTGGGTCGACCTTCAAGATCGTGACCGCGTCGGCGGCCCTGCAGGCCGGCGTCACCACCATCGACACCCCGGTCGACTGTCCCGGCACCACCGTCATCGGGCCGCGCCGGATCCCCAACTACGACGAGTTCGCCCTCGGCACGGTGCCGCTGAGCCTCGCCTTCGCCAAGTCCTGCAACACGACGTTCGCCCAGCTCGCGACCCAGCTCGGGGCGAGCGGGCTCACCGACGCCGCGCTCCAGCTGGGACTGGGTGCGGACTACGCCGTCGACGGCATCACCACCGTCACCGGCACCGTGCCGCCGGCGCAGGACACGGTGAAGCGCGCCGAGGACGGCTTCGGCCAGGGCGACGTGGTGGCGAGCCCGTTCGGCATGGCACTGGCCGCCGCCACCGTGGCGAACGGAGCCACGCCGGTGCCCACGCTCATCAGGGGGTCCACCGCCACCACGGTGACCCGCCCGCCGCCCGCCGTGCCCCGGCCGGTGCTCGACGGGGTGCGGACGATGATGCGCGACGTGGTCACCGAGGGCACCGCCACCTCCCTCCGCGGGCTCGGTGAGGTCTACGGCAAGACCGGCGAGGCCCAGTTCGGCGACGGCACGCAGAGCCACGCCTGGTTCGTGGGCTACCGGGGCGACCTCGCGTTCGCGACGCTCGTGGTCGACGGTGGCAGCTCGACCAACGCCGTGGCGGTGACCAAGCAGCTGCTGACCGCGCTCCCCGCGGGCTGACGGCGCGGGTGCGGACGGCGCTCCTGGCGGGCTGACGCGCGGGCCGCGGGCTCCGCGGCCCGCGGCTAACCTGGAGTCCATGCCCGTCCGCGCCCCGCTCGCCCCTGGCCACCTCTCGCCCGAGCGCTCCGTGCCCCGCGATATCCCCCGCCCCGAGTACGTCGGGAAGAAGGGCCCCGCCCGCAGCACCGACCCCTGGGTGCAGCCGCCCGAGGTCATCGAGGCCATGCGGGTGGCCGGTCGGATCGCGGCGCAGGCCCTCGCCGCCGGTGGGGCGGCCGTGGCCCCCGGCGTCACCACCGACGAGGTCGACCGCGTGGTGCACGAGTACCTGCTCGACCACCACGCCTACCCGTCGACGCTGGGCTACCGGGGGTTCCCCAAGAGCTGCTGCGTCTCGCTCAACGAGGTCATCTGCCACGGCATCCCGGACTCCACGGTCATCGACGACGGCGACATCGTGAACATCGACGTCACCGGCTACATCGGTGGTGTGCACGGGGACACCAACGCCACGTTCCTGGCCGGCGAGGTCAGCGAACCGGCCCGGCTGCTCGTGGAGCGCACCCACGAGGCCACCATGCGGGCGATCCGGGCCGTCAAGCCGGGCCGCCAGCTCAACGTCATCGGCCGGGTCATCGAGGCCTACGCCGCGCGGTTCGGCTACGGGGTGGTCCGCGACTTCACCGGTCACGGGATCGGGCGCACCTTCCACAGCGGGCTCGTGGTGCTGCACTACGACAACCCCGACGTCGACACCGTGATCGAGGAGGGAATGACCTTCACGATCGAGCCGATGATCACCCTGGGCGGGATCGACCACGACCAGTGGGACGACGGGTGGACGGTGACGACCAAGGACCGCAGCTGGACCGCGCAGTTCGAGCACACCCTGCTGGTCACCGCGGCGGGCGCCGAGATCCTGACCCTGCCGTGATCGCGGCGCCACCCCCGGCCTCGCGCCCCGCGCACGTCCCGGGGGCCGCCCCTGCTCGCGTCGTGCGCGCCCATCGTCGTTCCGGGGCCGTCCCTGCCGCGTCGTGCGGACCCGACGGCGGGGCACCGGTCGCGTGAGGGGTGCGCTGCTCGTCGCGGGCACCACGTCCGACGCGGGCAAGAGCGTCCTGGTCGCCGGCATCTGCCGCTGGCTGCACCGGCAGGGGGTGAGCGTCGCCCCGTTCAAGGCGCAGAACATGTCCAACAACTCGGCCGTGACCCTGGACGGCGGGGAGATCGGCCGAGCCCAGGCGCTGCAGGCCGCGGCGTGCGGGCTGGAGCCGTCGGTGGCGTTCAACCCCGTGCTGCTGAAGCCGGGCAGCGACCGCACCTCGCAGCTCGTGGTCAACGGCCGCGCCCGGGGCCAGGTCAGCGCCACCAGCTACCACCGCCACCGCACCGAGCTCGCGGCCGTGGTGGCCGACGGCCTGGCCGCCCTGCGCACCCGCTTCGACGTGGTGGTCTGCGAGGGCGCGGGTTCCCCGGCGGAGATCAACCTCCGCGCCACCGACCTGGCGAACATGGGTCTGGCCCGCGCGGGTGACCTGCCGACCATCGTGGTGGGCGACATCGACCGGGGCGGCGTGCTGGCGCACCTGTTCGGCACCGTGGCCGTCCTCTCCGCCGCGGACCAGGCGCTGGTGGCGGGGTTCGTCGTCAACAAGTTCCGGGGCGACCAGGACCTGCTCGCTCCAGGGCTGGAGCAGCTGCGCGCGCTCACCGGGCGGCCGACCCTGGGCGTGGTGCCGTTCACCGACGCCCTGTGGATCGACGCCGAGGACTCGCTGTCCACGGTCGCGGACGGCACCGTCGGACGTCCCGCCCCGCCACACGGTTCGAGCTGGCTGCGGGTGGCCGTGGTGCGGCTGCCCCGGGTGTCCAACGCCACCGACGTGGAGGCACTCGCCTGCGAGCCGGGGGTGGCGGTGCGCTGGGTGACCGAGCCCTCCCGCCTGCTCGACGCCGACGTGGTGGTGCTGCCGGGCTCGAAGTCCACCGTGGACGACCTCGGGTGGTTGCGGCGCACGGGGATGGCCGGTGCGGTGCTCGCCCACGCCGCGGCCGGCAAGCCGGTGCTGGGGGTGTGCGGTGGCTACCAGATGCTGGGCCGGCGGATCGTCGACGGAGTCGAGTCCGGGGCCGGGGAGGTCGCGGGACTCGGGCTGCTGGACCTCGACGTCGTGTTCGAGACGGAGAAGGTGCTGGCCCGGCCGAGCGGGGTGGCGATGGGCGAGCCGGTGCGTGGCTACGAGATCCACCACGGCCGGGTGGTCCGCTCCGGTGATCCCGTGCTCCTGGAGCAGCCGGGGGAGGGCAGCCGGCGCGGCAGCGTCCACGGCACGCACTGGCACGGGCTGCTGGCCAACGACGCCTTCCGTCGCGCGTGGCTCACCGAGGTGGCGGCAACGGCGGGCTGCACCGGGTTCGTCGTCGCCCCGGACACCGATGTCGCCGCCGAGCGCGAGGCCCAGCTGGACCTGCTGGGTGACCTCGTCGAGGCGCACCTGGACACGGCTGCGCTGGTGGCGCTGATCGAGCACGGCGTGCCGCGGGGGCTGCCCTTCGTCCCGCCCGGGTCCCCCGAGCCCTGACCTCCTGGACCTCGACCCGGGGCTCCGGCTGACGGGCCGGATCCAGTCCCGATCGGTGGGGCCCTCGCGGGACACCGCGCCCGGTAGCGTCGCTCGCCGTGGACCACCTGCCCCTCGCCGACCTGGACGACGTGCGGCTGACCCTGACCAAGGACACCCAGCTGTGCGTCTCGCTCGCCGCGCGCCCGGGCAACACCGGCACGCGGCTGCAGAACTTCCTCTACCGGGCCACCGGCGCCGATCTCGTCTACAAGGCCTTCGCCCCCACCGACCTGGCGCAGGCCGTCGCCGGTATCCGGGGCCTGCCCATCCGCGGTGCTGCGGTGTCCATGCCCTACAAGTCCGACGTCATCCCAATGCTCGACCACGTCGCCCCCTCGGCGGCCCGCATCGGAGCCGTCAACACGATCGTCAACGACGCCGGGGTGCTCACCGGGCACAACACCGACGTGACGGCGGTCCAGGCCCTGGTGGCCGGGCTCGGGGTCCCGCGCGCGGCCACCGTCTGCGTGACCGGTAGTGGCGGCATGGCGCGGGCGATCGTCTCCGGCCTGCACGACTCCGGGTTCACCTCCGTGACGGTTGCGGCCCGCACGGAGGCGACCGGCCGCCCGCTCGCCGAGCGGCACGGCTGCGCCTGGTCGCCGGTACCGGTGGCCGCCGAGCTGCTCGTGAACGCCACCCCTGTCGGCATGGAGCCGGACCAGGACGGACTCCCGTTCACCCCGGCGCAGGTGGACACCGCCGGGTACGTCCTGGAGAGCGTCGCGTACCCGCTGGAGACCCGGCTGGTGCGTCTGGCCCGCCAGCAGGGCACGCCCACCGTGGACGGGTTCCAGGTGACGGTGCTGCAGTCGGTCGAGCAGTTCACCCTCTACACCGGGATCGTCCCCGGCGCAGAGATCATCACGGCCGCACGGGAGTTCGTGCTCTCCCGGGCGTGATCAGCCGGCGACGTTCTTCGTGGCCGTCTCGTAGCGACGCTGCAGGTCCACGCTGACGCCCTCGCTGAAGGTCAGCGAGGTGGCGACGATGTGGAAGATCCCCACCGAGTTCGAGTAGATCTCGGCGCGGCCGGAGGTGGGGAAGACCCGCACCACCACGTCGTCCGTGCTGATCGCCTGGCTGCAGCCGGACCCGGGGCAGTCGGCCGCGGTCGTGTCGCGCGCGCCGGTCGTGTCGAGCCCGGCCGCGGTGAAGCCGTCGATGACCTCCTGGGCGGTGACGCGGCCAGGACCGACCGCGTTGGGGGGCAGGACGTCGGGCACTCGGGCCGCCGAGCGTCCGCCGCACGCCGACAGCAGGATGCCGAGCACCAGCACTGCCGCACCCAGCCTCGGCGCGCTCACCGGACGTCCTCGAGGGAGCGGCCCTTGGTCTCCTTGACGAACTTCAGCACCACGAACAGCGACAGCAGCGCCATCGCGGCGTAGCCCGCGTAGGTGACCGAGAGGTTGAGGTCGGAGAAGGTCGGGAACGTGACCGTGACCGCGAAGTTCGCGATCCAGTTCGCCGAGGTGGCCACCGCCACCGCCGCCGCGCGGGACTGGTTCGGGAACATCTCGCTGAGCAGGACCCAGACCGTGGGGCCCCAGGACAGGGCGAAGAAGAACACGAACAGGTTGGCCGCGACGAGGGCGATGGTTCCCTGCGGCGAGGGCAGCGTGGCCGTGCCGTCCACGGTCTGGGAGTAGGAGAACGCCCACGAGGCGGTGCCCAGCGCCAGGGTCATGCCGATGGAGCCGGTGATGAGCAGCGGGCGCCGCCCCACGCGGTCGATGATGGAGATGGCCACGAGGGTGCCGGCGATGTTCACGCCGGCACTGACGACGCTGATGAGCAGCGAGCGGTCCTCGCCGATGCCGACGGACTGCCACAGCGAGGATGAGTAGTAGAAGATCACGTTGATGCCGACCAGCTGCTGGAGCGCGGCCAGGGCCACCCCGAGCAGGACCAGCGGGACCATCTTGTTGGGGCCCATGAACAGGTCGCGCACCCGCGACTTCTCGTCGCTGCGCAACGACGACTTGATCTCGTCGAGCCGGGACTGGACCTGCTCCTCGTCGCCGCCCTCGAGGTCGGCGAGGATGCCGCGGGCCTGCTCGGTGCGGCCCAGGCCGACGAGGTAGCGCGGGGACTCCGGGATGGTCAGCGTCATGACGCCGTAGAGCAGGGCGGGCACGGCCGCGACCAGCAGCATCCACTGCCAGGCCTGGACGCCGAGGAGCTGGTTCGACGCGGAGCCCCCCGCGGCCTGGGCCAGGCCGTAGTTGACGAGCGCGGAGACCGCGATACCGAGCACGATGGCCAGCTGGTGCATGGACCCGAGCCTGCCGCGGTAGGCCGCCGGGGAGATCTCGGCGATGTAGGCCGGGGAGATCACCGACGCCACGCCCACCGCGATTCCGCCGATCACCCGCCAGAACGCGAGGTCGATGATGTCGAAGGGGAAGGCGGAGCCGATCGCGCTGATGACGAACAGCGCGGCCGAGACCTGCATGACGCGGATCCGGCCGAAGCGGTTGGCCAGCGCGCCGGCGTACCAGGCGCCCAGCGCCGCCCCGAGCAGGGCCAGGGAGACCGTGAGGCCGGTGACGGCGGTGCCCACCTCGAAGCGCTGCTGGATCGCGTCCACCGCGCCGTTGATGACGGAGGTGTCGTAGCCGAAGAGGAACCCCCCCAGTGCGGCGGCGGAGGAGAAGAACACCGCGTGCGCGAGGTCCGCCTGCCCTGAGCCGGACCTGGAGCCGTCCGCCCGGGATGTCGCCGTGTCCGCCATCTCGCCCACCCTCACCGGGGCCGGCCGACGCACCCGTCGCGTCGTCCTCGCACGGCCCGAGCCGGGACGCTACGCCCGGGCGCGCCGAGCGGCTGATCCGAGGGCCGGTAGCGTCGCCCACCATGCCGGTCCAGCACGTCAGCGTCGACGAGCTCACGTTCACCGTCCACACCGACGGCCCCGACGATGGGCCGGCCGTGCTTCTGCTGCACGGCTTCCCGCAGGGCCCGGGCTGCTACGACGCCGTGCTCCCGAGGCTGCACGGCGCGGGTCTGCGCACGATCGTGCCGGCCCAGCGGGGCTACTCCCCGGGTGCCCGCCCGACCGGGGACGATGCCTACGCCGTGGAGCACCTGGTGGCCGACGCCCTCGGGCTGCTCGACGCCCTCGGCGTGGGGTACGCGCACGTGGTGGGCCACGACTGGGGTGCAGCGGTGGCCTGGCAGCTGGCTGCGCGGCACCCGGGCCGGGTGAGCAGCCTGGTGGCCGCCAGCGTCGGTCACCCCACCGCGCTGTCCGACGCGCTGGCCACCGACGCCGACCAGCGCAGCCGGTCGGCCTACATGCGCGACTTCGCGGTGCCGGGTGCGGCCGAGCAGGTGCTGGCGGGGGGCACCGACCGGCTGCGCGCCCTGGTCGGGGAGGGCCACGACCTGGCCGAGGCCGTCACCGGACCGGCGGGCCTGGACGCGGCGCTGGGCTGGTACCGGGCACGGGGCTCGGCGGAGTTCCGCGCGACGCCGGACGTGGAGGTCCCCACGACCTTCCTGTGGGGCACCGAGGACGAGTTCCTCGGCCGCACCCAGGCGGTGTCGACCGGGCGGCACGTGCTGGCTGAGTACCGCTTCGTCGAGCTGGCCGGGGTGGGCCACTGGATCCCCGAGGACGCCGCTGCGGCGCTGGCCACCGAGGTGGTGCTGCGCTCGAGCCCCTGGTGAGCGGAGCTCGGGGGAGTGTCCTGGTGAGCGGAGCTCGGGTCTAGACCTCGAGGCCCAGCAGGGCGTTCTCCAGCACCTCGGGCAGACCGGGGTGGATCCAGTACTGCCCGGTGGCCATGTCGGTGGCGCTGAGGCCGAAGCTCAGCGCCTGGATCGCCGGCTGGATGATGCTGGAAGCCTGCGCGCCCATGACGTGGACGCCGAGCAGGCGCCCGGTGCCCTTCTCGGCGATGACCTTGCAGAAGCCCTCGCGGTCCTCCATGGCCCAGCCGTAGGCGACGTCGGCGTACTCCTGCACCTTCACCGTGATGTCGAGGCCCTGCTCCCGCGCGGCGCGCTCGGTGAGTCCCACGGTGGCGATCTGGGGGTCGGTGAACACGGCGGCAGGCACGAACCGGTGGTCGCTGGCCCGCAGCGCGTCGGGGTGCAGGAGGTTGTGCTGGACCACGCGGGCCTCGTGGTTGGCCACGTGCTTGAGCTGGTGCTCCGAGGAGATGTCGCCGAGGGCGAACACGCCGTCGAGGACGCTGCCGTCGTCGGTGAGCACCCGCTGCTGCGCGTCGACGCGGATGCGGCCGTCGGGGTGCAGGCCGATCCCGCCGGTGGCGACCTCCAGCTCGTCCCCGTTCGGTGCGCGCCCGGCGGCGACGAGGAGGGCGTCCCCGTGAACCACGGACCCGTCGTCGAGCTCCACCTCCACCGCGCCCCCGGTGCCGCGCACGGCGGCGACGGTGCGCTCCAGGCGGACGTCCCACTTCTCCTGGGCCAGGCGGGTGAAGCGCGTGCTGACGTCGTCGTCCTGGGCGCGCAGCATCGTGGCGCTGCGCGCGATCACGGTGACCCGGCTGCCGAGGGCGGCGAACACGTGCGCGAACTCCGAGGCGATGTACCCCGCGCCGATGATGACGAGGTGCTCGGGCAGCTCGGGCAGGCGCATCACGTCGTCGTTGGTGTGGAACCGCACCCCGGAGTCGCGGACCTCGGCGGGGATCACCGGCCGTGAGCCGGCCGCGATCACGATGCGGTCCGCGGTGATGGTCTCGCCGGTCCCCGTCTCGATCGTGCGGGGTCCGACGAACCGGGCGTGGCCGGTGAACACGGTGGTGTTCGGCGTGCCCTCGGCGCGGTACGTCGCTCCCCCGACCGAGATGGGGTCGATGCGGCCGAAGACGCGGTCGACGATGTCGCGCCACCGGACCCCGTCGACGTGCGCGTCCACCCCGAAGCGGTGCGCGTCCCGCACGGCCAGGGTCTGGTCGGCCGCGTAGACGTACATCTTGGTGGGGATGCAGCCCACGTTGATGCAGGTGCCGCCGAAGGTCCCCTGCTCCAGGATCGCGACGTCGAGGTCGTCGAACCTGCCGTCGAGGATCGTGTTGCCCGAGCCGCTGCCGATGACCACCAGGTCGAAGTGCCTCACCGCGGCAACGCTACCGGGCCGTGGACCGGGCCTTGCGTCGACCGCCCGTGGCTTGCTGGCGAGCCATCTCCAGCAGCTCGTCCATCGCGTCGTGCAGCCCGCGGGCCATGTCCCACACGTCCGGCACCATCTCGCGGCAGACGATGATGCCGAAGTCGAGGTGGCCGTCGTAGGACATGACGGTGATGTTGATGCCGCCGCCGGCGTCGCTCACCGCCGAGACGGGGAAGCTGCCCGTCACCCGCGACCCGGCCGTGTACAGCGGCAGCTGCGGGCCGGGCACGTTGGAGATGAAGAGGTTGAACGGCGGTGACCCCATCGTCAGGGCGCGCAGCAAGGTCCGGGAGGCCAGTCCGTGCAGGGCCTGCGGCAGCACGGAGCTGTACTCCTGCAGGAGCTGGGCGGGCACGGCGTCGAAGCGCTCCTTGGCCTCCAGCAGCGAGGCGTGCAGGTCGTCCAGCCGCTGGGCGGGATCGTCCTCCTGGGTCGGCAGCGCGGTGAGCATGAAGGCGATCTGGTTGCCGCCCGTGCCCATCTGCTCCGGCGTGCGCACCGAGACGGGCATGGCGGCCACGAGAGGCGTTCGGGGCAGGGCGTCGTGCTCGAGGAGCCAGGTCCGCAGCACCGTGGTGCACAGCGCCATCACCACGTCGTTCACGGTGAGGCCGAAGGCGTTCTTCACCTCCTTCACCTCCTCCAGCGGCAGCGACGTGAACGCGAAGCGCCGGTGCGGGGTGATGGGGCCGTTGAACGGGGTGCGCGGCGGGACCGGCGCCGGGTCGGGGCGGTCGCCGATGACGCTGAGCCCGGCCATCCGGGTCACGGTGCCCACCACCTTGGCCACCTGCGGGACACCGGGGATGGTCTGCGCCCCGGGCAGGTCCAGCACGTGCGGCAGCATGGTCGGGGCGTTGAGCAGGAAGCGCGCCGGTCGGGCCGCGATCTTCCAGACGCCGCGGAGCACGGCCTGGGCCGTGCCGGGGGCCTCGTCGGGCTCGGCGTCGGGGTCCGGGGGCTCCACCTCCCGGGGCTCGGGGGTGGCGTCCATGATCACGGCGAGCACCTCGGCGCCCGAGACGCCGTCGATCGCCGAGTGGTGGACCTTGGTGTACAGCGCCTTGCGGCCGTTCTCCAGGCCGTGGATCAGGTAGCACTCCCACAGCGGGCGGGAGCGGTCCAGCGGCCGCGCGGCCAGACGGGCCACCTGCTCACCGAGCTGCTCGTCGGTGCCCGGCGCCACCAGGGCGATCTCGCGGATGTGGTACTCCAGGTCGAACTCTTCGGACTCGACCCAGTACGGCAGGTCCAGGCCCAGCGGTACCTCGTGCAGGCGCCAGCGCAGGGGTCCGATGAGGTGCAGCCGACCACCGATGAGCTCGCGCAGGTCCTCGACCGTCAGGTCCCCCCGCGGCGAGTCCGCGGTGTCGACGATGGTCAACGATCCGACGTGCACCAGCGTGGTCGACGTCTCGGCGTTGAGGAACTGGGCGTCGAGCGGGCTGAGCTGGCGCATGGCACTCCTTGTTCGACGCGTCGGGTGCACACCCGTCCCGCGGGTGCCGAACGTACCCGACCGTCTGTGACCCCGACCACGTCCTCCTGGCACCACTAGGCTCGGACGCACCAGAACGGCGGTGGTGGCAGGGAACCCGGTGCGAACCCGGGGCTGTCGCGCAACTGTGAGGTCTCCCGTCCGGGTGACCGAGCCAGGAACCCCACCCGCGCCGTGCCACTCGACTCGGGGCGCGCCACCCCGGTGAGGACCCCACACCGTGCCTGCCGCCCTGCTGCTCTCCACCGCCGACACCGACCTGCTCGCCGCCCGTGCGGCCGACGCGGGGTGGACGGTGGCCAACCCCTCGCGAACCGGCGTCGAGGACCTGCCTGCCCTGCTCGACGGGGTGGACCTCGTGGTCGTCCGGCTGCTCGGCGGACGCCGCTCCTGGGAGCAGGGGCTCGACGCCGTGCTCGCCAGCGGCAGGCCGGTGGTGTGCCTGGGCGGGGAGTCCGTGCCCGACGCCGAGCTGCAGGCGCTGTCGACCGTGCCGTCGGGGGTCGCCAGCCAGGCCCTGGCCTACCTCGCCGAGGGGGGCGCGGGGAACCTGCGCGAGCTCGCGGCGTTCCTGTCCGACACCGTGCTGCTGACCGGGGAGGGCTTCGAGGCACCCGCACCCATGCCGTCGTTCGGGGTGCGCGGGGTGGTCCCCGGGGGCGCCGGGCCCGTGGTGGGCCTCGTCTACTACCGGGCCCACGAGCTCAGCGGCAACACCGGCTTCGTCGAGACCCTGGCCGAGGCCGTCACCGCCGCCGGGGGGCGTCCGCTGCCGGTGTGGTGCGGTTCCCTGCGCGGGCTGTCGGCCGACGACGCGGCCGGGCTCCGGTCAGCGCTGGCGGAGTGCGACGTGCTCGTCACCACCGTGCTGGCCGCGGGCGGGGCGGTCGCCCAGTCCGCCAGCGCCGGGGGCTCGGAGGACGCCTGGGACGTCGGCGCGCTCGCCGAGCTCGACGTGCCCGTGCTGCAGGGGCTGTGCCTGACCTCCAGCCGTGAGGCCTGGCTGGACTCCAGCGCGGCGCTGACCCCGATGGACGCCGCCATGCAGGTCGCGATCCCCGAGTTCGACGGCCGCCTCATCGGGGTGCCGTTCTCGTTCAAGGAGCTCGGCGCCGACGGGGTGCCGGTGTACGTCGCCGACCCCGAGCGCGCCGCTCGCCTCGCCGGGACCGCGGTGCGCCTGGGGGTGCTGCGGCACACGGCGAACGCGGACAAGAAGCTGGCCATCGTGCTGTCGAGCTACCCCACCAAGCACGCCCGGGTGGGCAACGCCGTCGGCCTGGACACCCCGGCCAGCGCGGTGGTGCTGCTCAAGGCCCTGCGCGACGCCGGCTACGACCTGGGTGGCTTCGACCCGGACATGATCGATGGCGACGCCCTGGTGCACCGCCTGATCGCCTCCGGCGGGCACGACGTGGAGTGGCTGACGAGCGAGCAGATGGCCGCCGCCGAGGTGCGCGTGCCGGTCGCCGACTACCGGGAGTGGTTCGCGGGCATGCCGTCCGGGTTCCGCGCCTCGGTGGAGCAGGCCTGGGGCCAGGCGCCGGGCACCCTCTACGTCGACGGGGACTCGCTGTACGTGGCGGCCCTGCGCTTCGGTCACGTGGTGCTCATCGTCCAGCCGCCGCGGGGCTTCGGCGAGAACCCGGTGGCGATCTACCACGACCCCGAGCTCGCCCCCAGCCACCAGTACCTCGCGGCCTACCTGTGGCTGCGGCGCAGCTTCGGCATCGACGCCGCGATCCACCTGGGCAAGCACGGCACCCTGGAGTGGCTGCCGGGCAAGGGGATCGGGCTCTCGGCGGACTGCGCGCCGGACGCGGTGCTCGGCGACGTGCCGCTGGTCTACCCGTTCATCGTCAACGACCCCGGCGAGGGCACCCAGGCCAAGCGCCGCGCGCACGCCACCGTCGTGGACCACATGATCCCGCCGATGGCGCGGGCGGACAGCTACGGCGAGATGGCCCAGCTGGAGCAGCTGCTCGACGAGTACGCCACCGTCGCGGCGCTCGACCCGGACAAGGTCCCCGTCCTGCGCCAGCAGATCTGGGAGCTCGTCACCGCCGCCCAGCTGCACCGCGACCTGCACCAGGACGAGATCCCCGGTCCGGACGACTTCGACGACTTCGTGCTGCACGTGGACGGTTACCTCTGCGAGGTCAAGGACGTCCAGATCCGCGACGGGCTGCACGTGCTCGGCCGGGCGCCGGAGGGCTCCGAGCTGCACGCCGACGTGCTCGCGATCCTGCGGGCCAAGCAGGTGTTCGGCGGCGTGCACGGGGCGGTGCCGGGGTTGCGCAACGCCCTGTGCGCGCACGTCGGGCTCAGCGAGGACGACCTGCTCGCGGACCCGGGCGTGGTGCTGCAGGTGCCGGCAGCCCTCGGCGGGGGCCGCGAGCGCGCCTCGGTGGTGCTGGACCGGGTGGAGGACACAGCCATGGGGCTGGTGGTCGCCCTGCCCGCGGTGAGCCAGGAGTGGGGCGACGACGTGGCCCGGGTGCTGGTGTTCGCCCGCGACGAGCTGGTGCCGCGGCTGGCCCGGACCACCGACGAGATCACCAACACCCTCCGCGCCCTGGACGGCCGCTTCGTCGAGCCCGGCCCGTCCGGCTCGCCGACCCGGGGCCTGGTCTCGGTGCTGCCGACCGGGCGCAACTTCTACTCCGTGGACCCCAAGGCCATCCCGTCGCGCAACGCGTGGGACGTCGGGGTCGCGCTGGCCGACTCGCTGATCGCCCGGCACGTGGCCGACACCGGGGAGGTCCCGCGCTCGGTGGGCCTGACGGTGTGGGGCACCTCGGCCATGCGCACCCAGGGCGACGACATCGCCGAGGTGCTCGCCCTGCTCGGCTGCCGGCCCACCTGGGACGACGCCAGCCGCCGGGTCACCGGGTTCGAGGTGGTGCCGCTGGCCGAGCTGGGTCGCCCCCGGGTGGACGTCGTCGTCCGCATCTCCGGCTTCTTCCGCGACGCGTTCCCGCACGTCATCACCCTGATGGACGACGCCGTGCGGGCGGTGGCCGAGCTGCCGGAGGACGACGGGGAGAACTTCGTCGCCGCCAGCTACCGGGCCGACCTGGCCGAGCACGGGGACGCCCGCCGCGCCTCCACCCGCATCTACGGCTCCAAGCCCGGCGCGTACGGGGCGGGCCTGCTGCCCCTGATCGACGCACGGAACTGGCGCGACGACGCCGACCTGGCCGAGGTGTACGCCACCTGGGGCGGCTACGCCTACGGCAAGGGCCTCGACGGGGCCCCGGCACGCGGGGACATGGAGCGCAGCTTCGCCCGCATCCAGGTGGCCGCGAAGAACGTGGACACCCGCGAGCACGACATCGTCGACTCCGACGACTACTTCCAGTACCACGGGGGCATGGTGGCGATGGTCCGCCACCTCACCGGCTCCGATCCCGCTGCCTACGTGGGGGACTCGGCCGTGCCGCACGCGGTGAAGACCCGGGCGCTGGGGGAGGAGACCCTGCGGGTGTTCCGCTCGCGGGTGGTGAACCCCAAGTGGGTCACGGCCATGCAGCGTCACGGGTACAAGGGCGCCTTCGAGCTCGCGGCCACGGTGGACTACCTGTTCGGCTACGACGCCACGGCCGGGGTGGTGCAGGACTGGATGTACGAGAAGCTGTCCGAGGCCTACGTGTTCGACCCGCAGGTGCGCTCGTTCATGGAGAAGTCCAACCCGTGGGCGCTGCGGGGGATCTCCGAGCGGCTGCTCGAGGCGGCGGAGCGCGGCATGTGGGCCGAGCCCGACCCCGCCACGATCGCGCAGCTCAAGGCCACCTACCTGCAGCTGGAGGGAGAGCTCGAGGGCGACTGAGCTCCGTGACCACCCGGCGCTGAGGCGGGGACGGTGGCGTCCAGCCACGCGGTGAGCTCGGCGTACGCCGCCGTCAGCGCCGGCTCCTGGGACAGGAAGACGTCGTGCCGGGCCCCGTCGAGCGGCACCACGGACGTCCGCCCGCCGAGGCAGCCGGCCCAGCGCGCGATCTGCCGCACGTCGAGCACGGCGTCAGCGGTGTCCACCTCCGGTGTGTAGTGGGTGGCGAACCGGGTCCGCACCGACCGCAGCACGAGCGACGGGCACCCGACGTCGAGCCCGCGGTGCAGCTGCGCGTGCCCGCGGCGCACCGCCCTCAGCCAGCCCAGCCGCACGGGGAACCCGTTGAGCGGCTTCCACTCCAGGTCGTAGTCCCACTCGCCCTCACGGCTGGCGTGCAGGCTCACCCCGTAGGCGTCGGCCTCGTCCTTGTTGAGCAGACGCATGCCGTCCAGGCGCCCGACGAGGTCGATCCCCAGCGTGCCGACGTGGCGGTAGTAGGGCGGGCCCTGGAGGTCGAACCACGGGCTGTTGAGCACCAGGCCCTGCACCCCGGTCTGGCCACGGTCGCGGCGGCGGTCCAGCCAGAGCGGGGTGATGATCCCGCCGGTGGAGTGTGCGACCACCACCACGCTGGCGTGCTCGGCGCGGATGATCGACAGCGCCCGGTCGAGCTCCTGGTCGTACTGCACGAGATCGGTCGTGTAGTGCGGGGTGTGGCCGGGACGGATCGAGCGGCCGCACTTGCGCAGGTCGAGGGCGAAGAACGCGAGGCCCTGGGCGGCGAGGTGCTCGGCGAGCCCGGTCTGGAAGAAGTAGTCGGTGTAGCCGTGCACGTAGAGGACGGCACCGCGGGTCGACGGCGTCGCGGAGGTGTGCCGGACCAGGGTGGCCACCACGTCGCCCTCGCCGTCGGGGTCGGGCCCCAGCTCGAGGGTGCACTGCTCGTAGCCGTCGCCGAGGATGTCCGGAACCCAGTTGCCCATGGGCGGCGATGGTAGTGCGGTGGCCCGCTCGTCCACCCGGGGTGGGTGCTGCTGTGGTACCCACACGTGGTGAACCCCACCCTGCACCGCGCCTGGGCCGCCGACCTCGACACGGCGATGCTCTACAAGCTGCTCGAGCTGAGGGTGGAGGTGTTCGTCGTCGAGCAGAAGTGCGCCTACCCCGAGCTCGACGGCAAGGACCTGCTCAGCGACACCCGGCACGTCTGGATCGAGCAGGACGGGCAGGTCCTGTGCACCGCCCGGCTGCTCGAGGAGCACGACGGCGGCGAGCGGTTCCGCCTGGGCCGGCTGTGCACGGCGGCGGCGTCCCGCGGCCAGGGCCACACCAAGCGGGTGCTCCAGGCCGCCCTGGCCGAGGTGGGGTCCATGCCGTGCGTGCTCGACGCCCAGGCCTACCTGGTGGACATGTACGCCCAGTACGGCTTCGTCCCCGATGGCGAGGAGCGCGTGGAGGACGGCATCGCGCACGTCCCGCTGCGCCGCGGCTGACCCCGGTTCCGGAACGCCGGTGCGCGCAAACCGCCGGGGCGACGGGTGCGGGCGGTGCGGCCGGGGTCTGACAGGATCAGGGCGCCAGTTCGAGGGGTGGGCAGGGAAGCCGGTGCGACTCCGGCGCGGTCCCGCCACTGTGAGGGTGCCCAGCACCCGAGCCAGAGCACTGCGGCCCCTCGTCGATCACCCCACCACGGGCGCGGACACCCGAGGACAGGACACAGACCATGCAGGGCTTCCCCTTCTCGGCCGTCGTCGGCCAGGACCAGCTGCGGCTCGCGCTGCTGCTCAACGCGGTGCACCCCGGGATCGGCGGGGTGCTGGTGCGCGGGGAGAAGGGCACCGCGAAGTCGACCGTGGTCCGGGCGCTGGCCGCGCTGATGCCGCACGGCCGCCTGGTCGAGCTGCCCATCGGCGCCACCGAGGACCGCGTCGTCGGCTCGCTGGACCTGCAGCGGGTGCTGCGCGACGGTGAGGCCGCCTTCCAGCCCGGCCTGCTGGCCGCGGCGCACGAGGGCGTGCTCTACGTCGACGAGGTCAACCTGCTGCACGACCACCTGGTGGACGTGCTGCTCGACGCCGCCGCCATGGGCCGGGTGCACGTCGAGCGCGACGGCGTCAGCCACAGCCACGACGCCCGGTTCGTCCTCGTCGGCACCATGAACCCCGAGGAGGGCGAGCTCCGCCCCCAGCTGCTCGACCGCTTCGGCCTGGCCGTGGAGGTCGCGGCCTCCCGCGAGGTGGCCGTCCGGGTCGAGGTCGTCCGCCGCCGCCTCGCCTACGAGGACGACGCCGACGCCTTCGCCGCCCGCTACGCCGAGGCCGATGGCGTGCTCGCCCAGCAGATCCTAGACGCCCGCGCCCGGCTGCCGCACGTGGTCCTCACCGAGGGCGAGCTCCGCCGGATCGCTGCCCTGTGCGCGAGCTTCGACGTCGACGGCATGCGCGCGGACCTGGTCCTCGCCCGCACCGCGCTGGCCCACGCCGCCTGGCGGGGTGCCGCCAGCGTGGACGAGACCGACGTCCGGGTGGCCGCCGAGCTCGCCCTGCCGCACCGCCGCCGCCGCGACCCCTTCGACGCCCCGGGCATCGAGCCCGAGCAGCTCGACGAGGCGATGCGCGACGCCGCCGAGCACGCGCAGGAGCGAGAACCCGATCCGGACCCGACCCCGCCCGAGGGTGGCGGCGAGCCCGACCCGACCGACGGCCCCGCGCCGGAGCAGCCCGCCGTCGACGGAGACGCCGTCGAGGGTGACGCTGCCGACGGTGAGCCCGCCGGGGAGGCCGAGGCACCGCCCAGCCCCGAGCAGCCCGCCCCGCAGGAGCGGCCCGCGGGCGAGCCCGGGGCGCAGTTCCGCACCCGGCGCCTCGAGGTCCCTGGTCTGGGTGAGGGTGCCCCCGGACGGCGTTCCCGCTCCCGCTCGGACACCGGCCGCACCGTGCGATCCCAGACCGGGACCGGTCGTGGGCTGCACCTGGTGCACACCGTCCTCGCCGCCGCCCCGCACCAGGGCTCTCGCGGCCGCACCGACGGGCCGCTGCGGCTGGACGCGACCGATCTCCGCCGGCCCGTCCGCGAGGGCCGTGAGGGCAACCTCGTGCTCTTCGTGGTCGACGCCTCGGGCTCGATGGCCTCCCGCGACCGGCTCACCGCCGTGACCGGGGCGGCGATGAGCCTGCTGCGCGATGCCTACCAGCGCCGGGACAAGGTCGGGGTCATCAGCCTGCGCGGCTCGACGGCAGAGCTCGTGCTCCCGCCCACCGGTTCGGTGGACACCGCCGCCACCCGCCTGCGCCGCATGACCACCGGGGGGCGCACCCCGCTGGCGGCCGGGCTGCTCGAGGCGCGGCGCGTCCTGGCCAGCGAGGCCGTCCGCGACCCCCAGCGGCGCCCGCTGCTCGTGGTGCTCACCGACGGCCGCGCCACCGGCGGAACCGACCCGGTGCCCCGTGCGCAGGCCGCCGCGGGGCTGCTGCGGGCCCGGGGCACGGCTGCCGTCGTCATCGACTGCGAGTCCGGGGTGGTCCGCCTCGGACTCGCCGCCGAGCTCGCCACCAGCCTGGGCGCCGCGTGCGTGCGCCTGGACGAGCTGTCCGCCGAGCAGGTCGGCGGCGTCGTCCGCGCCGCCGCAGCGTAAGGAGTCCACCCGTGCCCCAGGGAGTTCCGACCAGCGTTCCCGACGACGGTCTCACCACCCGTCAGCGACGCAACGCCCCGCTGCTCGTCGTGCACACCGGGGAGATGAAGGGGAAGTCCACCGCCGCCTTCGGCCTCGCCCTGCGCGCCTGGAACCAGGGCTTTCCCATCGGGGTGTTCCAGTTCGTCAAGAGCGCCAAGTGGAAGGTCGGCGAGGAGGCCGCGTTCCGCGCGCTCGACCAGGTGCACACCGACACCGGCCAGGGCGCGCCGGTCGAGTGGCACAAGATGGGCGAGGGCTGGAGCTGGACCCGCAAGCAGGGCACCGAGGAGGACCACGCCGGGGCCGCGCGCGAGGGCTGGGCCGAGATCGCCCGACGGCTGCGCAGCGAGGCCCACGGCTTCTACGTGCTGGACGAGTTCACCTACCCGCTGCACTGGGGCTGGGTGGACGTCGACGAGGTGGTCTCCGCGCTGCGCGAGCGCCCCGGGCACCAGCACGTCGTCATCACCGGCCGCAACGCCCCCGCCGCCCTGGTCGAGGCCGCGGACCTGGTGGTCGAGATGACCAAGGTCAAGCACCCGATGGACGCCGGCCGCAAGGGCCAGCGCGGCATCGAGTGGTGAGCGTTCCCGCCGTGGTCATCGCCGCTCCCGCCTCGGGCAGCGGCAAGACCACGGTCGCCACCGGGCTCCTGGGGGCCCTGCGGGCCGCGGGTCGCACCCCGGCCCCGTTCAAGGTCGGCCCCGACTACGTGGACCCCGGCTACCACGCGCTGGCCGCCGGGCGCCCGGGCCGCAACCTCGACCCGGTCATGGTCGGCGAGGACCTCGTCGGCCCGCTCTACGCCCACGGTGGCGCCGGCTGCGACGTCGCGGTCGTCGAGGGCGTGATGGGCCTGTTCGACGGGCGAACCGGAACCCAGGGCTTCGGCTCCACCGCGCACGTCGCCGAGCTGCTCGGTGCCCCGGTGGTCCTCGTGGTCGACGCCCGAGGGCAGGCCGGCAGCCTCGCTGCGCTGCTGCACGGGTTCGCCACCTACCGCCCCGGCACCCGGCTGGCCGGGGTGGTGCTGAACCGGGTGGGCTCGCCGCGCCACGAGCAGGTGCTCCGAGCGGCCTGCGAGGAGGTGGGGCTGGCCGTGCTGGGGGTGCTGCCGCGTCACGACGGGCTCGCCGTGCCCAGCCGCCACCTGGGCCTCGTCACCGCCGTGGAGCACGGGGCGGCCGCCGTGGACGCCGTGGCCGCGATGACCGCGCTGGTGCGCGGGCACGTGGACGTCGAGGCCGTGCTGGCCCTGGCCGCCAGCTCCGTCACCGCCGCGCCCTGGGCCCCGGAGGTCGCCGTGACCCCCGGACGGCCCGTGGTCGCGGTGGCCGGGGGAGCGGCGTTCACCTTCGGCTACGCCGAGCACGTCGAGCTGCTGGCCGCCGCCGGGGCGGACGTCGTCACGGTGGACCCGTCCCGCGACGAGGTGCTGCCCGAGGGCACCCACGGGCTCGTCCTGCCCGGTGGCTTCCCCGAGGAGCACGCCGCCACCCTGGCCGCGAACACCAGGCTGCTCGAGCAGGTCCGGGCTCTCGCCCTGCACGCACCGGTGCACGCGGAGTGCGGCGGCCTGCTGTACCTGGCCCGCGAGCTCGAGGGCCACCGGCTGGCCGGGGTGCTGGACGCCACGGCCACGTTCGGCCCCCGCCTGGCGCTGGGCTACCGCGACGCCGTCGCGCTGGGGGACTCGGTGCTGCACCCCGCCGGCGCGCGCGTCACCGGCCACGAGTTCCACCGCACCGTGCTCACCCCCGGCGCCGGCGCCACCCCAGCCTGGGCGTGGACCGGGACCACCGAGGGGTTCGTGCAGGACCAGGTGCACGCCTCGTACCTGCACACCCACCCGGCGGCCGCACCGGGTTCGGTCGCCCGGTTCGTGGCAGCGTGTGCGGCATGAGCGAGCTGTGGGGTGTCGGAGTGGGCCCGGGTGACCCGGAGCTGGTCACTCTCAAGGCGCTGCGGGTGCTGCGCGAGGTCGACGTCGTCTTCGTGCCCGTGATGACCGCCGGGGAGCGCGGCCGGGCCGAGGCGATCATCGAGGCGCACCTGCCCGAGGTGGTGCTGCACCGGCTCGTGTTCGCCCTGAACGACGAGGTCACCGGGCCGCAGGAGCGGCGACGCCAGCACTGGGACGCCGCCGCGGCCACCGTGGCCGAGCACCTGCGGACCCACGGGGGCAGTGGTGCTCCCGGAGCCCGCTCCACGTACTCGGCCGCCTTCGCCACCATCGGCGACCCGGCCGTCTACTCGACCTTCGGCTACCTGGCCCAGGGGGTCCGGGACGCCCTGCCCGACGTCGTGGTCCGCACCGTCCCCGGGATCACGGCGATGCAGGCGGCGGCGTCGGCGGCCGGAGTGGTGCTGGTGGAGGGCACCGAGCCGCTGACCCTGCTGCCGCTGAGCCGCGAGCTCGACGTCCTCACCGACGCGCTGACCCGGCCGGGCGCGGTGGTCGCCTACAAGGGCGGCCGCCGCCTCGCCCAGGTGCGCGAGGCGCTCGGGGAGCACGTCTCCCGCGCCGTCCTCGCCGAGCACCTCGGTACCCCCGACGAGCGGGTCCGCCCGCTGGCCGAGGTCACCGAGGACACCGTCCCGTACCTGTCCACCATCGTCATCACGCCGCCGCGCGGCGGAGCAGGAGACCAGCTGTGAGCGCACACGTGTCCTTCGTCGGAGCCGGACCCGGCGCCGCCGACCTCATCACCCTCCGCGGTGCTCGGCGGATCGCCGAGGCCGACGTCATCATCTGGGCCGCGAGCCTCGTGATGGAGGAGTGCGTGACGGAGCACCAGCGGGCCGACGCGGAGGTGCTCGACTCCTCGCAGCTGACCCACGAGGACGTCACGGCGGTCTACGAGCGGGCCGCCGCCGACGGGCTGCGGGTGGCCCGGGTGCACTCCGGGGACCCGTCGCTGTGGGGCGCGGTGCAGGAGCAGTACGACCGCTGCGTGGACCTCGGCATCGAGGTGGAGATCATCCCCGGGGTGTCCGCGTTCTCCGCCGTGGCGGCGGCGGCGGGCCGGGAGATCACCGTGCCCGAGGTGGCCCAGAGCCTGGTTCTCACCCGGCTCGAGGGCGGCAAGACCCCCATGCCGGAGCGGGAGAAGGTGCGTGAGTTCGCCCGGCACGGCACCACCATGGCGCTGTTCCTCTCCGCGGCGCGCACCGGTCAGCTCGTCGAGGAGCTGGTCGCGGGCGGCTACCCGGCGGAGACCCCCGTCATCGTCGGCTACCGCACCTCCTGGCCCGACGAGGACCTGCTCTGGAGCACGCTCGAGGCGCTGGAGGCCGACGTCAAGGAGCGCAAGTGGTGGCGGCACACCCTGTTCCTCGTGGGCCCGGGCCTCACCGCCGGCGGCACCCGCAGCCACCTGTACCACCCGGGTCACTTCCACACCTTCCGCAAGCCCGACCGTGCGGCCCGCAAGGCCCTCAAGGAGCACGGCGCCAGTGGCGTCCAGGAGCACGGCACCGCCGGTGCCCAGGAGCTCGGCGCCGGTGGCGTCCAGGGCGCGAGCTGAGGTGACCGGGACCGGGCCCCTGCGCGAGCCGGACATGCCCCGCACCATGAAGGTGCGGCCGAAGGCCCTGCGCACGGGGTTCACCACGGGCGCCTGCTCCGCGGCCGCGGCGAAGGCGGCGGCCCTGCTCCTGCGTGACGGCACGGCGCCCACCTCGGTCGAGATCGGCTTCCCCTCGGGCAACCGACACACCTTCGACGTGCTCTCGGCCGAGCGCCTCGACGACACCGCGACGGCCGTGGTGGTCAAGGACGCCGGTGACGACCCGGACGTCACCCACGGCGCGCACCTCACGGTGACGGTGCGTCGGTGCGAGGACGTCGTGTTCCGGGCGGGGGTCGGGGTCGGCACGGTGACCAAGGCCGGCCTGGGCCTGGAGGTCGGCGGCCCGGCCATCAACCCGGTCCCGCGCCGGATGATCACCGAGGCCGTGCGGGAGGTGCTGGGGGAGAACGGGTTCGAGGTGACCATCAGCGTGCCCACCGGCGAGGTGATGGCCCGCAAGACGACCAACCGGCGCCTGGGGGTCGAGGGCGGCATCTCCATCCTCGGCACCACGGGCATCGTGCGGCCGTTCTCCACCGCGTCCTGGCGCGCCAGCGTGGAGCAGGCCGTGGCCGTGATGGCGGCCCAGCAGGTGCCCACCCTGGTGCTGGCCACCGGGGGTCGCACCGAGCGCGCGGCGGTGCGGCTGCTGCCCGAGCTGCCACCCGTCGCGTTCGTCGAGGTCGGCGACTTCACCGGGGCTGCCCTGCGCCGGGCCGTCGAGCACGGCCTGACCGACGTGGTGTTCGTCGGCATGGTCGGCAAGCTCACGAAGCTCGCCAGCGGCGTCCTGATGACCCACTACACGCGGTCCAAGGTGGACACCGAGCTGCTCGGCCGGATCAGCACCGACCACGGCATCGGCACGGACCAGGCCGCCGAGGTCGTGGCCGCGACCACCGCGCGCCGGGCCTACGAGGTCTGGGAGGGTGCGGGGCTGCTGCGAGCGTGCGGCGACGACCTGTGCGCCCGGGTGGCCGACGTGCTGCGTCGCTTCAGCGCCGAGGCGTGCGTCGAGACGGGGCTGCCGGCCGGGCGCGAGCTGCGCACCCGGGTGGCGATGGTCGACTTCACGGCGGAGCACGTGGTCTCCGCCACCGAGGCGGGGTGGGTGAGCGCGTGAGCGTGACGGTGCTGGGTGTCGACGGGACCACCCGTCCGTCCGCGGCGTCCGCCCGGGCGCTCTCGCGGGCCACCCTGGCCGTGGGGGCCGCCCGCCACCTCGAGTCCGTCGTGCTGCCGACGGGGTGCCGGCGCCTCGAGCTGGGCCCGCTGGCACCCGCGCTCGCCGAGCTCCGGGCGCACGACGGTCACGCGGTGGTGCTGGCCTCCGGTGACCCGGGCTTCTTCGGCATCCTCCGGGCGCTGCGGGCCAGCGGGATCCGTCCCGCCGTGGTTCCCGCGCTGTCCAGCGTGCAGCGGGCCTTCGCCGCCATCGGCCGCTCGTGGGACGACGCGGTGGTGGTCAGCGCGCACGGCCGCGAGCTCGGCCCGGCCCTGAACCTGTGCCGCGCCCGCTCCACCGTGGCCGTGCTCACCGCCCCGGGCGCCGGTCCGGCCGAGATCGGGGCCGGGCTGGCGGGCTGGCGCCGGACCCTGGTGGTCGCGGAGGACCTCGGCGGCCGGGACGAGAGCATCAGCACCGTCACCCCGGACGAGGCGAGCCTGCGCACCTGGCGCGAGCCGAACGTCGTGCTGTGCCTGCGCGACACCGAGTCCGTGGCGCCGCGGGGCTGGCTCGCCGGTGGGGAGCCGTGGCCGCCGGCCGACGGGTGGGCCCTGGCCGAGTCGGAGTTCCACCACCGCGACGGCATGATCACCAAGTCGGAGGTGCGGGCGGTGGTGCTCGCGCACCTCGCCCCGCGGCCCGGCCGGCTGGTGTGGGACCTCGGAGCCGGATCAGGATCGGTCGGCGTGGAGTGCGCCAGGATGGGAGCAGCCGTGGTGGCCGTCGAGCGCGATCCCGCGCAGTGCGTGCGGGTGGTGGCCAACGCCGGGGCGCACGGCGTCGACGTGCGGGTCGAGGAGGGTGCGGTGGCCGACGTGGTGCCGCACCTGCCCGACCCGGACTGCGTGTTCGTCGGTGGTGGGGGTGCGGCCGCCGTCGAGCTGGCCGCTGCCTCCACCGCGCGGCGCGTCGTCGTGGCCCTGGCTGCGCTCGACCGGGTTGCTGAGGCACGGGACGTGCTGGTGCGCAGCGGGTTCGCCGTGGACGGCGTGCAGCTCTCGGCCGCCCGGACGGTCGAGCTCCCCGGGGGCGGGCTGCGCCTGGCCGCCACCAACCCCGTGCTCGTGCTGGCTGGTGTCCGGTGATCGGGCTGTTCGCGGTGACGGCCGCGGGCCGGGCCGGGGCCGCCGAGCTCGCCCGGGCGCTGGGCCCGGACGCCGTGGTGGTCGACGGCCCGCTGCGCCCCGGGCTGGAGCGGCTCTGGCCCGAGCTGGACGCGGCCGTGCTCTTCCTGGCCACCGGCGCCACCGTGCGGCTCATCGCCCCGCTGCTGGTGGACAAGCACGTCGACCCCGGCGTGGTGTGCGTGGACGAGGCGCACCGCTTCGCCATCGCGCTGGCGGGCGGTCACGACCGCGCTGGACGAGCAGGTGGGGCCAACGCCCTGGCCGAGCAGGTGGCGCAGGTGCTGGGCGCGACGGCCGTGGTCAGCACGGCCTCGGACGCCGCCGGGTCCACCCCGCTCGACGAGCTCGTGGCGCTGCTGGACGCCGCCGTGGACGGCGACCTGGCTGCGGCCGGGGTGGCCCTGCTCGACGGCGAGCCCGTGCTGCTGGTCAACCCGCTGGGGTTCCCGCTGCCCGCGCTGCCGCCGAACGTCAGCCTCGACGTGGGTGAGCCGGGGTGGCGCATCGTCATCGACGACCGGCTGCCCGCGGTGCCCGACGACGAGCGGACCCTGCGCCTGGTGCCGCTGACGCTCAGCGTGGGGATCGGCTCCGTGCGCGGCGTGTCCGCCGACGCGGTGGCCGCCGTGCTGGACGAGCTCGCCGGCGCGGGGCTGGACCCGCGGGCGGTGCGCGGCTACGCCAGCATCGACCTCAAGGGGGATGAGCAGGGCATCCTCGACGCCGTCGCCCAGCACGGCTTCTTCCACGGCAGCGACCCCGCGGTGGCGCCCGCGCTGCAGACGTACACCGCCGAACAGCTTCGCGCGGTGGTGGTGCCCAACCCCAGCCCGGTCGTCGAGGCCGAGGTGGGGACGCCGAGCGTGTCCGAGGCATCCGCCCTGCTGGCCGCGGCCGAGCACGGCCGGGCCGAGCTGGTGCTGGCCAAGGTCAAGGGGGCGGGTACGAGTGCGGGCGCGACGGTCGCCGTCGCCCGCTCCCGCCCACGGGGCCGCCTCGCCGTGGTTGGGCTGGGGCCGGGGGCGGCGGACCTGCGCACCCCCCGGGCGGAGGCCGAGCTGCGCCGGGCGTCGGTGGTGGTGGGCCTGGACCAGTACGTGGACCAGGTGCGGCACCTGCTGCGTGCGGGCACCGAGATCGCCGAGACCGGGCTGGGCCAGGAGTCCGAGCGGGCCGCCGCGGCCGTGGAGCTGGCGCGGGCCGGTCGGGCGGTGGCGCTCATCGGGTCCGGGGACGCCGGGGTGTACGCCATGGCCAGCCCCGCGCTGGAGCAGGCCGGCGACGACATCGAGGTGGTCGGCGTGCCCGGGGTCACCGCGGCGCTGGCCGCCTCGGCCGTGCTCGGCGCGCCCCTGGGCCACGACCACGTGTTCATCAGCCTGAGCGACCTGCACACGCCGTGGCCGGCGATCCTGCGCCGGGTGCGGGCCGCGGCCGAGGGCGACTTCGTCGTCTGCTTCTACAACCCGCGCTCGCGCGAGCGGGACTGGCAGCTGGGCGCGGCCCTGGACGTGCTGCGCGAGCACCGTCCGCCCGGCACGCCGGTAGGCGCGGTGCGCCAGATCAGCCGGGACGGCGAGCGGGCCTGGACGGCGCCGATCGGGGAGTTCGACCCGGCCACCGTGGACATGCTGACCACCGTGGTCGTCGGCTCGTCGACCACGACGATGGTGGGCGGCCGGATGGTCACCCCGCGCGGCTACGCCTGGATGCCGGGCTGAGACGTGCTCTCCGAGCTGGTCGTCACCGACGTCTCCGACGAGTGCACCGCGTGCGGTGCGTGCCTGCTGACCTGCCCCGAGCACGCCCTGCGCCCCGCACCCGGGCGGCCGCTGGTGCTCGCCGACGCGTGCACCGGGTGCGGGGAGTGCGTGGAGATCTGTCCGCGTGACGCCCTCACCGTGGGTGCCCGGCTAGCGCCCTGAGGGCGGTTCGCCCGACCTGCATCACGTTGGGTGACGATGATCGTGACGCAGGGTGCACACGGGGCAGCACCGATGCGCGATCGTGACCATCGCTAAACAGGAGCAGCACCTGGGCACTTCTAAGGTGTCTCTCAGCCAGGCCGACACAGCCGGGCGCGTTCGACGTCGTCGGCACACGACCGGTGCTCGGCCGTAGCGAACCACTCGAGAGGAACAACAGGCATGCGGAGACGGCTCACAGCATCGTTGGCGCTCCCGGTCGCGGCAGCCCTGCTGCTGTCCGGTTGCAGCAACAGCAACAGCAGCAGTGGGGGCGGCGGTAACGCTGCGCCCAGCGTGGCCGACGGATCGGTGTCCATCTTCGGCAGCCAGCCCGAGAACGGGCTCGTCCCGGCCAACACGAACGAGCAGGGCGGCGCGAAGATCATCGACAACATCTTCACCGGGCTGGTGACGCTGAACAGCGACACGTCCGAGTCGGAGATGGCCAACGCCGAGTCGATCACGACGACCGACGCCCAGAACTACGACATCAAGCTGAAGCCCGGCTGGAAGTTCACCGACGGCACCGCCATCACGGCCAAGAGCTACGTCGACGCGTGGAACTGGGGTGCCTACGCCCCCAACGGAGCGTTGAACGGCCCCTTCTTCGCCGAGGTCGAGGGCTACAGCGACCTCAACCCGCCCGCGGCGACCAAGGGCGGCACCCCGCCGACCCCGACGGTCAAGGAGATGAGCGGGGTCAAGGTCGTCAGCGACACCGAGTTCACCGTCAAGCTCACCCAGCCGTACAGCCCGTGGATGCAGAAGCTCGCTTACCACGTGTTCGACCCGATGCCGGCGTCCTTCTACGCCGACCCGAAGGCTTTCGGCCGCAACCCGGTCGGCGACGGACCGTTCAAGTTCGTCTCCTGGCAGGACAACGCCTCCATCGTCCTGACCCGCAACGACGACTACTCCGGTGCCGCCAAGCCGACCATCAAGGACGTCACGGTCAAGCTGTACCAGAACTCGGACGCCGCCTACGCGGACCTGCAGACCGGCAACCTGGACTTCATGGACACGCTGCCCACCTCGGCGCTCGCCGGTGACAAGTACAAGGCGGACCTGTCCGGCCGCGACCTGTCCAAGCCGGCGCCCATCGTCGACACGATCACCGTGCCGCTCTACGACCCGGCCTACCAGAGCGCCGACCTGCGCCACGCGATCTCGATGGCCGTCGACCGCGACTCGATCACCAAGGTGATCTTCAGCGGCGCGCGTGCCCCCTCGACCGCGTACTCCTCCCCGGTGGTTGCGGGCTACAAGGCCGGCACCTGTGGCGAGTTCTGCACCTACGACCCGGCGAAGGCCAAGGCGCTGTTCGACAAGGCGGGTGGCTTCAAGGGCACCCTGACGCTGAGCTACAACGCTGACGGTGACCACAAGGCCTGGACCGAGGCGGCTTGCAACAACATCTCGCAGGCCCTCGGTGTGCCCTGCACGGCGACCCCGGTGCCGACCTTCGCGGACTTCCGCAAGGGCATCAACCAGAAGGCCGAGACCGGCATGTTCCGCTCCGGCTGGGCGTACGACTTCCCGAACCTGGAGAACGGTCTCTCTCCGCTGTACTCCACCGGCGCCTCGTCGAACGACTCGGGCTACTCCAACCCGGCCTTCGACAAGGCGCTCCTCGACGCCGCGGCGAAGACCGACCCCGCCGCGGCCAACGCCGGCTTCGTCGACGCCGAGAAGCTGCTGGTCCAGGACATGCCGGCCATCCCGCTGTGGAGCCGGACGTTGATCTCCGGCTACTCCGAGAAGGTCGGCAACGCCAAGGTCACGGCACAGGGCGAGCTCGACCTCCTCCAGGTCACCACGAGCAGCTGAGCGCGACCGCGGGCCGGACTCCCCTCTGGGTGGCCGGCCCGCGGCACGTCCGGGTGCGCGACCTGCAACCCGGACGACCTACCCGGCTACGTGCGCCCTGACCGGGTGCGCCCTTCTCCCAGGAGGTCTCGTGGGCCGCTACGTCGTGCGCCGCCTGCTCCAGATGATCCCGGCGTTCCTCGGTACCACCCTGCTCATCTACGTCCTCGTCTTCGCGGTGCCGGGCGACCCGCTGGCCGGCAAGTGCGGCGACCGCCCGTGTCCACCGGCCTTCGTCGCCAAGTTCACCGCGGAGTACAACCTCAACGACAACGTGCTCGTGCAGTACGTCAAGTACATCGGCAACCTGCTGCAGGGCAACTTCGGCGTGAACTTCTCCGGGCGCTCGGTGAGCGACATCATCCTCGGCTCGTACCCGGTGACGGTGAAGCTCGCGCTCGTCGCCCTGACCTTCGAGATCGTCTTCGGTCTCACCGCCGGGGTGCTGACCGGGCTCGGGCGGAAGGGCTTCGTCGACAACCTGGTCCTCGTGGGCACGCTGGTGCTCATCGCCCTGCCGGTCTTCGTCACCGCCTACCTGCTGCAGCTCTACCTGGGCATCAAGTGGGGGATCTTCAGCGCGACGGTGTCGACGAAGGCGCCGCTGCAGGAGCTGATCATGCCGGGATTCGTGCTGGCGAGCCTCTCCCTCGCCTACGCCACGCGCATCACCCGGACCTCGATCGTGGAGAACTCCCGTGCCGACTACGTGCGCACCGCGAAGGCCAAGGGCCTGCCCCAGCGGCGCATCGTCGGGGTGCACCTGCTGCGCAACTCGCTGATCCCCGTCGTGACGTTCTTCGGCACCGACCTCGGCGCCCTGATGGCCGGGGCGATCGTCACGGAGGGCATCTTCAACATCAACGGGATCGGCCGGGAGACCTACCGCGCCATCGTCACCAAGGACGGGGCTACGGTCACCGGCATCGTCGTGGTGCTGGTGCTCGTGTACCTCGTTGCCAACCTTCTCGTGGACCTGCTCTACGCGGTCCTGGACCCGAGGATCCGATATGAGTGAGACCTCCGCCCCGCCGACCCGCCCGGGCTCGGCGGACTCGTCAGCCACCGGAGCCGGGGCCCCGGGCGTGATCGGCACCGACCCGGCGGGCGAGCCCGGGGGAAGCGCGGTCGCCAGCGCGACCCAGGAGCGCGTCGGCGGGCTGTGGTCCGACGCGTGGAAGGACCTCCGACGCAACCCGCTGTTCCTGGTGGCCGGGTTCATCATCGTGGTGATGCTGCTCATCGCGGCGTTCCCCGGGCTGTTCACGTCGGTGGACCCCGCCGCCGGCGACCTCAGCCGCAGCAACCAACCTCCGTCCGCGCAGGCGATCTTCGGCTACGACCTGCAGGGTTACGACGTCTACTCGCGCACGCTCCACGGCGCCCGGTACTCGATCATCGTGGGCGTGCTCTCCACCCTCGGGACCACGCTGGTCGGCATGACCGTGGGCATGCTGGCGGCCTACTACGGGCGGTGGATCGACACCCTGCTCTCCCGGATCAGCGACGTCTTCCTCGGCATCCCGTTCCTGCTCGGCGCCATCGTCATCCTCACCACCTTCAACCAGTTCAGCAGCCCCGTCGCGATCGTCGGCGTCGTGGTGGCTGCGCTGGTGGCGCTCGGTTGGCCGGTTCCCGCGCGGGTCATGCGCTCCGCGGTCATCCAGACCAAGCAGAACGACTACGTGGCCGCCGCCCGCTCGATGGGCGCGAGCACGGGACGCATCATCTTCAAGCACCTGCTCCCCAACGCGCTGGCGGCCTCGCTGGTCTACGCGACCATCTCCCTGGGGGCGTTCATCGGTGCGGAAGCCACTCTTTCCTTCCTCGGCATCGGCCTGCGCTCCCCGGTCATCTCCTGGGGCTCGATGATCTCCGACGCGTCCAGCCGACTGCGTGACGCGCCGCACGCCCTGCTCTTCCCGGCCGGGTTCCTGGTCCTCACCGTCCTCGCCTTCGTGCTGCTCGGGGATGCTGTGCGCCAGGCGCTGGACCCCAAGCTCCGATAGGAGACTCGTGAAGCTGCGAACGACCCGGAACTCCCAGGTCGCTGTCGAGACCACGTCGCCCGGCGCGGTGGTCCCCGACGGGCGCCTGATCGACGTCGAGGACCTGCACGTCGAGTTCCGCACCCGCGACGGGGTGGCCACCGTCCTGAACGGCGTCAGCTACCACCTCGACGCCGGCGAGACCCTCGCCGTGCTGGGGGAGTCCGGCTCGGGCAAGAGCGTCACCGCCCAGACCGTGATGGGCATCCTCGACATGCCGCCGGGGGTGATCACCGCCGGGGCCATCCGCTACAAGGGCCAGGACATGCTCACCATGACCGACGAGCAACGGCGCCTTATCCGCGGCGAGGGAATCGCCATGGTGTTCCAGGACGCGCTCTCGGCCCTGAACCCGGTGTTCACCGTGGGCTTCCAGATCGCCGAGCAGTTCCGGGTCCGCCGCGGCATGAGCCGCAAGGACGCCACGGCACGGGCGGTCGAGCTGCTCGACCAGGTGAAGATCCCCGGCGCGCCGCAGCGGGTCAAGGAGTACCCGCACCAGTTCTCCGGTGGCATGCGGCAGCGCGTGATGATCGCCATGTCCCTCGCGCTCGATCCGGACGTGCTCATCGCCGACGAGCCCACCACGGCCCTCGACGTCACCGTGCAGGCGCAGATCATGGACCTGCTCAAGGAGATCCAGGCCGAGCGGCACATGGGGATGATCCTCATCACCCACGACCTCGGGGTCGTCGCCGACGTCGCCGACCGCATCGCGGTGATGTACGCGGGGCGGATCGTGGAGCAGGCCGAGGTGCACGAGCTCTACGCCCGCCCGTGCCACCCGTACACGACCGCGCTGCTGGAGTCGGTGCCGCGCGTGGACCAGCGCGGGCAGAAGCTCGTCACCATCGCGGGCCTGCCGCCGAACCTGATGCACATCCCGGAGGGCTGCTCGTTCCACCCCCGCTGCCGGATGGCCCAGGATGTCTGCCTGGTCCGAGTGCCGCCGCTGGTGGAGCTGTCGCCCGGACGCACGAGCGCCTGCCTGTTCGCCGAGGACCTCTTCGCCCGGGGTGACCACTCGGCCGAGAACGGGGTGGCCGAGACCGAGAAGGAGGTGGTCGGTCGTGGCTGAGAGCTCGAGCGAGCCGCTGCTGCAGGTGCGGGACCTGGTCAAGTACTTCCCGGTCACCCGGGGGGTGCTCTTCCAGCGCACCATCGGCCAGGTGCGCGCGGTGGACGGGGTGAGCTTCGACCTCGCCCACGGGGAGACCCTCGGTGTGGTGGGGGAGTCGGGCTGCGGCAAGTCCACCCTGGCCCGGACGCTCGTGCGCCTGGAGGAGGCCACCTCCGGTGAGGTGCTCTACGAGGGTGAGGACGTGCTGGCGCTCAAGGGTGCCGCGCTGCGCCGGATGCGCCGCAAGGTGCAGATGGTGTTCCAGGACCCGTACACCTCGCTGAACCCGCGCATGACGGTGGGCGACCTCATCGGCGAGCCCTTCGAGATCCACACCGAGGTGACCCCCAAGGGCGACCGGCGCCGCGCCGTGCAGGACCTGCTCGAGGTGGTGGGCCTCAACCCCGAGCACATCAACCGCTACCCACACCAGTTCTCCGGTGGGCAGCGCCAGCGCATCGGTATCGCCCGGGCCCTTGCGCTGAAGCCGAGCCTGATCATCTGCGACGAGCCCGTCTCCGCCCTGGACGTCTCCATCCAGGCCCAGGTGATGAACCTGCTCGGCGACCTCAAGGACGAGTTCGGGCTGTCCTACGTGTTCATCGCCCACGACCTCTCGGTCGTGCGCCACCTGGCCGACCGGGTGGCCGTGATGTACCTGGGCAAGGTCGTCGAGCTCGGCACCGAGGACGAGATCTACGAGCGCTCCACCCACCCGTACACCCAGGCCCTGCTCTCGGCCGTCCCGGTGCCGGACCCCCGGGCGCGGGAGCACAAGGACGTCATCCGCCTCGACGGGGACGTGCCCAGCCCGGTCGACCCGCCCTCGGGCTGCCGGTTCCGGACCCGGTGCTGGAAGGCGCAGGACCGGTGCGCGACGGAGGAGCCGCTGCTGGTCGAGCGGGAGGGTCACCTCTCGGCGTGCCACTTCCCCGAGCTGCGCAAGGTCGTCACCACCCGGACCCCGTGACCGCCGCAGGGCGGCCCGGGGCAGGAACATGCCCGGGCCGCTCCGCGCCGCACCAGCGACGAGCCCGATCTGCCACGAGGCTCCCACCAGCGCTACCGTGACCAGACCAACGACCCATCCGGGAGGCCCGCCGTGGACGTTCGAAGGACGATGCTCGACTGGCCGGTCCTGCGGCAGCTCAGCGGAGCGGACCCTCTCGGGCGAGGTTCGGGCGCGAAGTCGCCGAAGACGGGTGCCACCGCCAATCGCGCGGTGACCGCGGACCGGGTGGTGAAGAGCCTCTGCCCGTACTGCGCGGTCGGGTGCGGGCAGAACGTCTACGTCAAGGACGAGAAGATCGTCCAGATCGAGGGCGATCCGGACAGCCCCGTCTCCCGGGGGCGGCTGTGCCCCAAGGGGTCGGCGAGCATGCAGCTGGTGACCAACCCCGGGCGGGTGACCACCGTGCGCTACCGGGCCCCGCACGCGAAGCAGTGGGCCGACCTCCAGCTCGACGTGGCGATGGACATGATCGCCGACCGCGTCCTGGCGGCGCGGAAGAAGGGCTGGGTCGACGAGGTCGACGGGCAGCCGGCCCGGCGGACCCACGGGCTCGCGAGCCTCGGCGGGGCGACCCTGGACAACGAGGAGAACTACCTCATGAAGAAGCTCTACACCGCGCTGGGTGCGGTGGAGGTGGAGAACCAGGCCCGAATTTGACACAGCTCCACCGTTCCCGGTCTGGGAACCTCGTTCGGTCGTGGCGGCGCCACCTCCTTCCTGCAGGACCTCGCGAACGCTGACTGCATCGTCATCCAGGGTTCGAACATGGCCGAGGCCCACCCGGTGGGCTTCCAGTGGGTCATGGAGGCGAAGGCCGAGGGCGCCACGATCATCCACGTGGACCCGCGGTTCACCCGCACGTCCGCGGTGGCCGACATCCACGCGCCGCTGCGGGCGGGCTCGGACATCGCGTTCCTGGGCGGGATCATCCACCACGTCCTGAGCAACGACCTCGACTTCCGCGAGTACGTGCTGGCCTACACCAACGCCGCGTCGCTGGTCAGCAAGGACTACGTCGACTCCGAGGAGCTCGGCGGAGTGTTCTCCGGGTGGGACCCCGAGGACCGCCACTACGACGTGTCGTCGTGGCAGTACGAGGGCACCCAGACCGCCCCGGCGGCGGGGCAGCGTGACCAGGAGCACGACGAGCGGATCGCCCGGTCCGGGGACGGTGGTTCGCCCACGATCGATGGTGAAGCCCCTCAGGACCCGACGCTGACCGACCCGCGGTGCGTGTTCCAGGTGCTGAAGCGGCACTTCGCGCGCTACACCCCGGAGATGGTGCAGGAGGTCTGTGGCACCCCGCCGGAGACCTTCGCGCAGGTCTGCGACGCGGTCACCAGGAACTCGGGCCGGGAGCGCACGACGGCGTTCGCATACGCCGTGGGTTGGACGCACCACACGGTGGGCGTGCAGTACGTCCGGACGGCCGCGATCCTGCAGACGCTGCTGGGCAACATCGGGCGACCGGGTGGTGGGATCCTGGCCCTGCGCGGGCACGCCAGCATCCAGGGCTCCACCGACATCCCGACCCTGTTCAACCTGCTGCCCGGCTACCTGCCGATGCCGCACGTGCACGAGCACTCCACCCTGGACAGCTACGTCGCCGCCGATGCGGGGACGAAGGGGTTCTGGGGCAACATGCGGTCCTACAGCGTGAGCCTGCTGAAGGCGTGGTGGGGTGAGGCGGCCACGGCGGAGAACGACTTCTGCTTCGACTACCTGCCGCGGATCAGCGCCGACCACGGCACCTACGCCACGGTGACCCGCCAGATCGAGGAGGGTGGGGGCGGGTACTTCCTGGTGGGGCAGAACCCGGCGGTGGGCAGTGCCAACGCGAAGATGCAGCGCCTGGGCATGGCGAACCTGGACTGGCTCGTCGTCCGCGACCTCGTCGAGATCGAGTCGGCGACGTTCTGGCGGGACGGCCCGGAGATCGAGACCGGGGAGATGCGCACCGAGGACGTCGGCACCGAGGTGTTCCTGATGCCCGCGGCGTCGCACACCGAGAAGACCGGGAGCTTCACCAACACCCAGCGGATGCTGCAGTGGCACCACGAGGCCGTCGAGCCCCCGGGTGACGCGCGCAGCGAGCTGTGGTTCTACTACCACCTGGGCCGCATCCTCAAGGAGAAGCTGGCAGGGTCCACCGACCCGCGCGACCGGCCGCTGCTGGACCTGACCTGGGACTACCCCACCCACGGGCGCCTCGCTGAGCCGTCGGCGGAGGCGGTGCTGGCCGAGATCAACGGGACCGGTGCGGACGGCGCTCCGCTGAGCTCGTACACCGAGCTGAAGGCAGACGGGTCGACCACGTCGGGTTGCTGGATCTACACCGGGGTCTACGCCGACGGGGTCAACCAGGCGGCTCGGCGCAAGCCAGGCTCCGAGCAGGACTGGGTGGCCGCCGAGTGGGGCTGGGCGTGGCCGGCGAACCGGCGGACCCTGTACAACCGTGCGTCGGCCGACCCCCAGGGCAAGCCGTGGAGCGAGCGCAAGGCCTACGTGTGGTGGGACGAGAACGCCGGGGAGGACGGGGCCGGCCGCTGGGTGGGTCATGACGTGCCGGACTTCGAGGTGACCAAGCGGCCGGACTACCGCCCTCCCGCCGGGGCGACCGCGCAGGCCGCGATCGCCGGCGACGAGCCGTTCATCATGCAGACCGACGGCAAGGCCTGGCTCTACGTGCCGACCGGGCTGGTCGACGGTCCGCTGCCCACGCACTACGAGCCGGCGGAGTCCCCGGTGCGCAACGCGCTGTACCCGCAGCAGGCCAACCCGTCGCGTCAGACCTACCCCGCCCCGTACAACCTGTACCAGCCCAGCGGGGACGAGCCGGGCAGCGAGATCTTCCCGTTCGTGTTCACCACCTACCGGCTCACCGAGCACCACACGGCCGGCGGGATGAGCCGGACGCTGCCCTTCCTGTCCGAGCTGCAGCCGGAGTTCTTCTGCGAGGTCAGCCCCGAGCTGGCCGCGGAGCGGGGTCTGGAGCACCTGGGCTGGGCGACGATCGTCACCGCGCGCACGGCCATCGAGGCACGGGTGATGGTCACCGAGCGGATGAGTCCGCTCACCGTGGGTGGCAAGCCGCTGCACCAGGTGGGTCTGCCGTACCACTGGGGATCCAACGGGCTCACCACCGGCGACGGGGCGAACGAGCTGCTGTCGGCGGTGCTCGACCCGAACGTGCACATCCACGCCACGAAGGCCGCGGCCTGCGACGTGCAGCCCGGCCGGCGCCCCCGGGGGCCGGCCCTGCTGACCTACGTGCAGGCCTACCGCGACCGCGCCGGCATCACGCCCGAGACCGGGATGGGGATCTGATGGACCGCAACAGCTTCTACGGGCCGGTGGACCCGGCGCGCGACGCCGGCTGGGTCGATCCGCCCGCGCGCAAGGGCTTCTTCACCGACACCTCCATCTGCATCGGCTGCAAGGCCTGCGAGGTGGCGTGCAAGGAGTGGAACGCCGTCCCCGAGGACGGGATGTCGCTGACCGGGATGAGCTACGACAACTCGGTCGGCCTGGGTGCCTCCACGTGGCGCCACGTGGCGTTCATCGAGCAGCCCGCGTCCTCCGGCAACCAGGAGTCCGGGGTGCGCCACGACGAGAGCCACGCGAACCTGGACGTGCTCGCCCTCGCCGGGGGGCAGGGTGACCCTTCTCCGCCGCCCGCCTCGGTGGACCTGGGCATGCCGCTGCCGACCCTGCCCGGTGCCGGCGGCGAGGACTCCAGCGTGCCGTTCCGCTGGCTGATGGAGTCCGACGTCTGCAAGCACTGCACCCACGCGGCCTGCCTGGACGTGTGCCCCACCGGTGCGCTGTTCCGCACCGAGTTCGGCACCGTGGTGGTGCAGGACGACATCTGCAACGGTTGCGGCTACTGCGTGCCCGCGTGCCCGTACGGGGTCATCGAGCGCCGCGAGGGGCCGAAGAACGACCACGCCGTCGGCGTCGCCCAGAAGTGCACCCTCTGCTACGACCGGCTCGGCGAGGGCATGGAACCGGCCTGCGCCAAGGCCTGTCCCACCCAGTCCATCCAGTTCGGTGACCTCGACGAGCTGCGCCAGCGCGCCGACGTCCGGGTGGCCGAGCTCGTGGAGGCCGGCGTGGTCGACGCCCAGCTCTACGGCCACGACCCGGCCGACGGGATCGGGGGTGCGGGAGCCTTCTTCCTGCTGCTCGACAAGCCCGAGGTCTACGGCCTCCCCCCGGACCCGGTGGTGACGACCAGGGCGCTACCGGCGATGTGGGGCCGGGCGGCCATGGCCGCGGGCACCATGCTCGCGGGTGCGGCGATGGCGTTCCTCGGGAGCCGGCGGTGAGCGAGGACGCCAGGGCGATCCGTGAGCCGTCCGAGCCCGCGATGCACGACGTGCCCGCCCGGGACGCGCCGCGTCGCCGGGGCGGTGGTCGGCGCAAGGGCGGTCGCGGCGAGCAGCTGATGGTTCCCGAGGCCGAGTTCACCTCCTACTACGGTCGACCGATCGTCAAGGCCTCCCCGTGGGAGGTGGACATCCCGGTGTACCTGTTCCTCGGCGGGCTCGCGGGCGGTTCCTCGCTGCTCGCGGCGGGGGCGGACCTGCAGGGCAACGCTGCCCTGCGCATCCCCATGCGGTGGACCGCGATCGGCGCCATCGCGGTGAGCTTCGCGGCCCTGGTGCACGACCTGGGCAAGCCCTCGCGCTTCCACCACATGCTCCGAGTGGCCAAGGTGACCTCCCCGATGAGCGTGGGCACCTGGATCCTGACGGTCTACGGCCCGGCCGCGGGCATCGCCGCGGCCGTGCAGGCCCTGCCGGTCGCCCCGACGGCGCTGCGCCGCAGCTGGATCGGCCGCAGCGGCCCGCTGGCCGGTCGGATCGCCGGGTTCGTCGCGGCCGCGACCGCGCCCGCCGTCGCGGCGTACACGGCGGTCCTGCTCTCCGACACCGCCACCCCGACCTGGCACGACAGCCACCTCCAGCTGCCGTTCGTGTTCGTGGGCAGCGCGAGCGCAGCGGCGGGCGGGGCGGGGATCGCGCTGGCCCCGCTGTCCGCCTCCGGTCCGGCCCGACGCCTGGCGGTGGGGGGTGCCGTGGTCGAGCTCGCCGTGTCCGAGTACATGGAGAAGCAGATGGGGCTCTCGGCCGAGCCCCTGCACACGGGTCGGCCGGGCGCGATGATGCGGGCCGCCAAGGCGTGCACCGCCACCGGAGCGGTCCTGGCGGTCGCCGGACACCGCAACCGGGCCGTGTCGGTGCTGGCTGGAGCCTCGTTGCTGGCCGGTTCGGCCCTGACCCGGTTCGGCATCTTCTACGGCGGGCAGGCCTCGGCCCGCGATCCGAAGTACACGGTGGTGCCCCAGCGGGAGCGGGTCGACGCGGGCCGTCCGGTTCGGTCCGACGACCCTGCGGCGCGACCCGCGCGCTGAACGACCTCAGGCGACGGAGTGCGTGCCGTCCTCGTCGCGGACGGTGAGACCGCGGGCGGCGAGGAGCTCCAGCAGCGGGACCACCACCCGCCGGCTGGAGTGCATCGCCTCCCGGGCCGCGGCCGGGGTGAACGGCTGGTCCAGACCAGCCAGCACCGCGACAGCGCGGGTGAGCGCGTCCGGGGCCAGCCACACCCCGTCGACGACCTTGAGCAGCAGACCGGCCCGGCCCGCGGCCGCGAGCTCGCGCGGCCCGAGGTGCAGCGCCGCCAGCCGCGGTGCGTCCGGGGCGGCGAACGGCTCGCGGCCCAGCTCGGCCAGCAGCGTGGTCACCGCCTGCTCGACGGCGGGCGGCAGGCCCACCGTGGTGCCGGCGGCGTGCACCCGCCCCTCGCGGACGGTGAACCCGCGGGAGACCAGGGCCAGCAGCCGGGCGTCGGGCAGGTCCAGGGCGCGGCGGGCGGCCTCGACCGGGAGTCCGGGGTCCAGGGGGTGCAGCCGCGCGTGAGCCCGTACGGCCGCGGCCAACCTCGCGCGCCACGGGTCGAGCAGCGCGGGGTCGACGAGCCAGCCGGCCTCGTTGGGGGCGTCCGCCGGGACGGGAGCGCCGAGCGCGCGGAGGTCCTCGGCGCGCACCGTCCCGCGCCGGGCGAGCTCCGCAGCTCCGTCGGGGCGCCCGTCCATCCGGGAGAGCACCGTCGCGCGGTCGACGGCCGCACCACGGCGGCGCAGCGACGGCGGGGCGGGGTCCAGCACCACCACCCCACCCACCACCCGCCGCGCCCCGGAGTCCCGGAGCACCGCGCGGTCACCGATGCGCAGCGGCAGCGGGTGGTCCAGGGTCAGCCGTGCGGTGTCGATCCCCAGCGGACGGATCCGGGCAGGCACGGCGGCCGCACCGACGTGCAGCACCCCGTGGGTGGGCAGGTCCAGCTCCGCACCCCGCACCGGTCGCACCCGCACGTCGAGGGTGCCCGTGCTGCGCCAGCGTCCCGGGGAGAGGAGGGCGGTGCCGCGGGGGACGTCGTCGACCCCCACCCCGCGCACGTTCACCGCCACCCGGGCGACGGAAGCCACCTCGGCGGTGGCGGCGCCGAGGGACTGCAGCCCCCGCACGCCGACCCGTCGCCCGGCCAGCTCCAGCTCGTCACCCACCCGCAGCGTGCCGGCCGCCAGGGTGCCGGTGACCACGGTGCCCGCGCCCCGGACGGTGAAGGCGCGGTCGACCCACAGCCGGACGTCCGCCGTGGTGTCCGGCGCGGGCAACCCGTCCACCAGCACCCCCAGCGCGGTGCGCAGCCCGGCCATCCCCTCGCCCGTGGTGGCGGAGACGGCCACGGCCGCGACGTTCGCGAGGCCGGTGCCGGACAGGTGCTCCTGGGCGTCGGTCAGCGCGAGCTCCGGGTCCAGCAGGTCGCTGCGGGTCACCACGAGCAGGCCGTGCGTGACGCCCAGGGCGTCCAGGGCGTCGAGGTGCTCGGCCGACTGCGGCATCCACCCCTCGTCCGCCGCCACCACCATCAGGGCAGCAGGCACGGGCCCCACCCCGGCGAGCATGGTGGGCACGAACCGCTCGTGGCCGGGCACGTCGACGAAGGCCACGGTCTGCCCGGATCCCAGCGCGGTCCAGGCGAAGCCGAGGTCCAGGGTCATGCCACGGCGGCGCTCCTCGGCCCACCGGTCCGGCTCCATCCCGGTCAGGGCACGGACGAGGGTGGACTTGCCGTGGTCCACGTGGCCCGCGGTGGCGAGGACGTGCATCAGCGGCTAGCGGCGCGGCGTACCGCCTCGAGCAGCTCCGCGTCGTCGGCGGGGTCGACGGCCAGCAGGTCGAGCAGGCACCGGCCCTGCTCCACCCGGCCGAGCACGGCGGGGTGCCCCGTGCGCAGCGCCGTCGCCATGCCGGCAGCCACGCTCACCGCCGCACTGTCGAGCTCCACCCCGGGCGCACCCCCGCCGCCCACGGTTGCCGCACTGGGCACCGCCCTGGCGTCGACCCCGGCCGCGGTCAGGGCGTCCGCGAGCGCCGTGGCCCGGGCCCGGAGCTCGGTGGCCGACGTCGCGAGCCCGCGCGCGGTGGGGGTGGCCGGGCCCCGCACGGTGGCCTCGAGGGCGGCGAGGGTGAGCTTGTCCACCCGCAGCGCGCGGGCGAGCGGGTGGCGGCGCAGCCGGTGGACGATCTCGGCGTCACCGAGCAGCAGCCCGGCCTGCGGTCCGCCGAGCAGCTTGTCGCCGCTGCAGGTCACCAGGTCTGCACCGGCCGCGAGGGTGCTCGCAGCGTCGGGCTCGTCGGGCAGGCGGGGGTGCGGGGCCAGCAGGCCGGAGCCGATGTCGCAGACCACGGGGACCCCCAGCCCCGTGAGCTCCCCGGGGCCCACCGACGAGGTGAAACCCTGCACCACGAAGTTCGACGGGTGGACCTTGAGGACGAACCCCGTCGCGGGTCCGACGGCCCGGGCGTAGTCCTCCCGGGTCACCCGGTTCGTGGTGCCCACCTCCCGCAGGCGGGCCCCGGTGGACTCGAGGAGGTCCGGCAGCCGGAAGCCGTCGCCGATCTCCACCATCTCCCCGCGGGCGATGACCACCTCCCGACCGGCCCCTGCGAGCGCGGTGGCCGCGAGGACCAGCGCCGCAGCCCCGTTGTTCACCACGTGCACGTCACCGGCACCGGGGACCGCGGCGGCGAGGGCGGCCATCGCGCCCCGGCCCCGGCGTCCCCTCGCACCGGTGACCAGGTCGAGCTCGACGTCGGTGGCGCCGGCGGCGAGGGCGAGGGCGGACACGGCGGCGGGGGAGAGGGCGGCGCGCCCGAGGTTGGTGTGCAGCAGCACCCCGGTGGCGTTCAGGACCCGCACCAGCGCGACGGGAACCCGGGGCAGCTCTAGGAGCACGGCGTCGACGGTCCCGTCCGGGTCCAGCTCGCCGGCCCGGACCCGCTGCTGGACGGCCGACACGGTCCGCTTCACCTCGGCACGACCCAGCCGGGCCAGCGGCTCGGCCAGCGCCGGGTCGGCCAGCACGTCATCGGTGCGGGGGACCCGGCGTCGAGGGTCCGGCACGGGAGCTCCTCCCGATCTGGGGGCTGGGCTGCCTGGTGGGCTGGGCTGCCTGGTGGGCTGGGCTGCCTGGTGGGCTGGGCGTTCTGGTGGACTGGGCGTTCTGGTGGACTGGCGGAGGCGGACGGGAATCGAACCCGCCTGACCGAGGTGCTCGGCCACATCGGTTTTGAAGACCGTGGGGGCCACCAGGCACCCTCACGCCTCCGTTCGGGACGCTACTCACGGGCCGCAGGTCGCGCTGCGTGGGGCTGGGCGTCGGGGCTACCGTCCCTCTCCGTGAGCCCTGCCCCCGAGCTGCGACCACTGACCTCCTACGCGCACGGCGGGGGTTGCGCCTGTAAGATCCCGCCAGGGGAGCTCGAGGCGGTCGTCGCCGGACTGCGCGGGTCGCGACCGGGCAACCCCGCCGGCGAGCTCGTCGTGGGCCTCGAGGACGGCGACGACGCAGCGGTGGTGACGATCCGGGACGGGCTCGCCGTCATCCTGACCGCCGACTTCTTCACCCCGGTGGTCGACGACCCCTACGACTTCGGCCGCATCGCTGCTGCCAACGCGCTCTCGGACATCTACGCCATGGGTGGCACCCCGCTGGTGGCGGTCAACCTGCTCTGCTGGCCCCGGGACGTGCTGCCCATGGAGATGGCCGCCGAGGTGCTCCGCGGAGGGCTCGACGTGGCCAACCTCGCCGGCTGCCACGTGGCTGGCGGGCACAGCGTCGACGACCCCGAGCCCAAGTACGGCATGGCCGTCACCGGGACCGGCGACCCCGCGAGGCTGCTGCGCAACGACGCCGGTCGCGCCGGGCTGCCGATCTCGCTGACGAAGCCGTTGGGCACCGGCGTGCTGAACAGCCGCACCAAGGCCACCGGAGAGGTCTCCGCAGCGGCCGTCGAGGCCATGACCACGCTGAACGCCGAGGCCTCCGCGGCCGCGCTGGCGGCAGGGATCCGTGCGGCCACCGACGTCACCGGGTTCGGCATGCTCGGTCACCTCTACAAGCTCGCCCGGGCCAGCGGGGTCTCCGCGGTGGTCGACGCCGCGGCCGTGCCCTACCTCGAGGGGGCGCGTGCCGCGCTCGCCGCCGGGCACGTCAGCGGGGGCACCCGGCGCAACCTCGACTGGGTGCGCCCACACCTGTGCTCCAGCGTCGGTGAGGACGAGCTGCTGCTGCTGGCCGACGCGCAGACCTCGGGCGGGCTGCTCGTGATCGGGGAGGTTCCCGGTGCGCCCGTCGTCGGAGAGCTCGTCGTGGCCGACGACGCGGTGCTGCACGTGCGCTGAGCCGGTGGCCTCCGGTCCCCGTGCTCGCACGCGACACGGTGGCGCCGCGGCCGGCGGGTTCCTGGACAGCCACGGTCGCCTCCGTCGCGGTCCTGTGCTGGGTCTTGCTCGACGGTAGCAGCGGTGGTACAAAATCTGTATCCGGCGAAGCAGATCGTCGGGGTTCCCACTGTCGGAGCGCGACGGGTGTCGCGCGGAGAGCTCTGTGGAGGTGGTTGGAGATGTTGGTGCGCACCGATCCGTTCCGGGAGCTGGACCGGCTGACCCAGCAGGTGCTGGGCACGGTGGCACGCCCGGCCGGGATGCCGATGGACGCGTGGCGGGAGAACGACACGTTCGTCATCGAGCTCGACCTGCCCGGGGTCGATCCCGGCTCGGTGGACCTGGACGTGGAGCGCAACGTGCTCACGATCCGCGCCGAGCGCGGCCCGCGGGCCAGCGACGCCCACGAGCGGGTGGTCTCGGAGCGCCCCCGGGGGGTGTTCAGCCGTCAGGTCATCCTTGGTGACACCTTGGACACCGAGCACGTCACCGCTGAGTACCGGGCGGGGGTGCTGCGGCTGACGATCCCGGTGGCCGAGCGGGCCAGGCCCCGCAAGATCGCCGTCAGCAGCGACACCCACGACCAGCACGCCATCAACGCCTGAACCGGGGGGTGGTGGCGATGAGCTCCACACCAACCCCGTCCGCCCCGGTGCTGGAGGCGGACACGGTCTCCGGGTGGGCCGCTCACCTCCGGCAACACGAGCAGGTGACCGGTCGGTGATGGAGGAGGTGGTGGCCCGTTCCGGACATCGATGCCCAGCGCGACGTGCCCTGCCACTTCGGCAGGGCACGTCGCCTCCCCGTGTCACGGGTGGGCGGGACAGCTGCGCACGACGGGAACGCCCGCGACGGTCTCGATCGTGACCACGCCGCCTGTGCTCCACCGCTGGTGGTGTGCGACATTGTGCGCGAACCACCCTCGTGGGCGCCGTCGAGATGGGTGCGGTGCCACTCCCCCCAGTCCCCGGGAGCACTCATGATCCCCGCCGTTGACCTGGCCGCCGTGTTCGACGCCGTTCCCGATGCCTGCCTCGTCCTGGACGTGAACCTCGTGATGGTGACCGCCAACCAGGCCTACCTCGACATGACCGGCACCACCCGTGCCCAGGTACAGGGCCGCCGGATCCCGGAGGTGTTCCCCGTCAACCCCGAGGACGCGGCGGCGATGACGCGTCTGGAGTCGGCGTGCACCCGGGTCCTGCGCACCGGGCAGCCCCACCGCATGGGTGTCATCCGGTACGACCTGGTCACCGACGACCCGGCGGTGTTCGACACCCGCTTCTGGAACGTGACCATCGCCCCGGTCCCCGACGCCGACGGCACCGTCACCCACCTCGTTCACCGTGGCCGCAACGTCACCGACGTCCATCCCGTGCTGCTGCGCGTGCTGGCCACCTACTGCCGCGAGCTCGGCGCCGCCGACGACGCGGACCTCGCCGAGCTCCTGGAGGTCGACGCGGACACGGCGGCCACCGGTGAGCTGGTCGCAGCGCTCGTCGCGGAGGTCGAGCAGATGTGGGAGGCGATGGCCTCCCGCGCCACCATCGAGCAGGCCAAGGGCATGCTCATGAGCACCCTGGGTTGTGGTCCCGACACCGCCTTCGACACGCTCCGCAGGCAGTCCCAGGACACCAACGTCAAGCTCCGGACCGTCGCCGAGACCCTCGTGGGCAGCAACTCGGCAGCCCCGGTCCGCTCGGCGGTGGGGGTCGGCTCACCCTGGAGGTCTTGACCCCCAGGGCGAGGAGGTCGTGGTCAACCGGGTCCGAAGCCGACGGGACGATCTCGGCGAGATGCAGGGAGGTCGAGCGACCTGAAGGACCCACCAGCGCCCCCACCTCGGCGACGTCACCCACGGACGTGAGCACGAGCCCCGATCAACCACCAGCTGTCGTGACCCCGTGGAACACCGCCGCACGCCTGGCACGGCGTGGCTGCGCACCCTCGTCTGAGCTGGTCAGCACCGGCACGAACCACCGGGGTCGGGGATGAGCGGGCACGACACCGATCCACTGCGAACACCGGACGGGCGGTACATCGTGGTCCGCGGCCGCCTGTGGCGGGCCCGCGACCCACGCCTGGGCGACGAGCGGGTGCACGAGCTCACGGCGGAGCTCATGAGCGCCCGCCGTGACAAGGGTGCTGCGAAGCGCGCAGGAGAGCCGGTCGACGAGGCGAGGAACCGCGTGGATGCGGCGAAGCACGCCCTGGGGGAGCGAGGTCCGGTGTGGTGGGAGGACGGGGAGCCCGACCTCACTCGGCACCTCGCGCGCACGACGTCGTACGCGGCGTGGTTCGCCGGACACGACCACCCTTGACCTGGTGCCCGGGCCGGACCTGGTGCAGCCTCGTCCGTGAAGCTCGCGCCCCTGGGTGCGGCGAGGCCCTGCGGAGTCCGCGGCGGCTGGTTGTCGTGGGTGGGGCATCGTTGCCCCTGATCCCCTCGTCTGGGCCACGACTCGACGATCAGCACTTCAGCAGGGTCACCGACTTCCCGGCGACGAGCAGGGTCTGCACGTCGGCGCCCACCTCCTGCTCAGGGTCCGAGGACAGCGCTAGCGTCCAGGCCCCCTCGGGCACGGTGAACTCCACCGGACCCTCGGAGGCGTTGAGCAGCAGCAGGAACGTCGCGCTGTCCTGCGCGGCGAGGCGGACGGCCAGCGACCGGGCGTTGGTGTCCGACCAGTCGTCGTCGTTCATGCCCACGCCGTCGGCCCGCAGCATCTGGACCGAGTCCGGGCCCTCGCTGCCGCGGAAGTCCGGGGCCCGCAGTGCCGCGTTCTCCCGGCGCAGGGTGAGCAGGTCACGGGTGAAGGTGAGCAGCTCGTGGTCGACCGCGGCCCAGTCGAACCAGGAGATCTCGTCGTCCTGGCAGTAGGCGTTGTTGTTGCCGCCCTGGGTGCGACCGATCTCGTCGCCGCCCAGGATCATCGGCACCCCGGCCGAGAGCAGCAGCGTGGCCAGGAAGTTGCGGCGCTGGCGGTCGCGGCGGGCGTTGACCGCCTCGTCGTCGGTCTCGCCCTCCACCCCGCCGTTCCAGGAGCGGTTGTCACTCTCCCCGTCGTTGCCGTCCTCGCCGTTGTCCTCGTTGTGCTTGGACTCGTAGGCGGTGAGGTCGTGCAGGGTGAAGCCGTCGTGGGCGGTGATGAAGTTGACGCTGCACAGCGGGCTGCGACGGCTGCCCTCGTAGACGTCCGGGCTGCCGGTGAGGCGCTGGGCCAGCTCGCCCAGGGTGCCGGGCTCGCCGCGCCAGAAGTCCCGCACGTCGTCGCGGAACTTGCCGTTCCACTCCGACCAGTCGGCCGGGAACCCACCGACCTGGTAGCCGGCGGTGTCCCAGGGCTCGGCGATGAGCTTGACCGTGCGCAGCACCGGGTCCTGGTGGCAGAGGGTGAGGAACGCGCTGTGGATCTCGGCGTCGCCGGCCTGCCGGGTCAGGGTGGTGGCCAGGTCGAAGCGGAAGCCGTCGACGTGCATCTCGGTGACCCAGTAGCGCAACGAGTCCATGATGAGCTGGAGGGCCGCGGGGTGGCCCACGTTGAGGCTGTTCCCGGTGCCCGTGGTGTCGAAGTAGGAGGCCTCGTCACCCTCCACCAGCCGGTAGTAGGCGGCGTTGTCGATCCCCTTGAAGCTCAGCGTCGGGCCCCGGTGGTTGCCCTCGGCGGTGTGGTTGTAGACCACGTCCAGGATGACCTCGAGCCCCGCGGCGTGCAGGGCCTTCACCATGGCCTTGAACTCCGCCACCTGGCCGCCGCCGTCGCCGACCGAGCTGTAGTCGCCGTGCGGGGCGAGGAAGCTCAGCGAGTTGTACCCCCAGTAGTTGCGCAGGCCCTGCTCGAGCAGGTGCGAGTCCTGGGCGAACTGGTGCACGGGCAGCAGCTCGACGGCGGTGACCCCGAGATCGGTGAGGTGGGCGATCGCCGCGGGGTGGGCCATGCCGGCGTAGGTGCCACGGATCTCCTCGGGCACGTCGGGGTGCAGCTGGGTGAAGCCCTTGACGTGCACCTCGTAGACGACTGTGTCGCGGACCCGGGTGCGCGGCGGGGTGTCGTCGCCCCAGTCGAAGGTGCGGTCGGTGACCACGCAGCGCGGCATGCGGTCGGCGGAGTCGGCGTCGTTGCGGGTGCCGAGCTCGTCGTGCAGGTGGCTGAAGACGTCCTCGCTCCAGTCCACCTCGCCCTCCACGGCGGTGGCGTAGGGGTCGAGCAGCAGGTTGGCCGGGTTGTGGCGCAGTCCGTTCGAGGGGTCCCACGGGCCGTGCACGCGCAGGCCGTAGCGGGTGCCGACACCGGCGTCGGGCACCAGGCCGTGGAAGACGTGTCCGGTGTGCTCGTCCAGGCGCACCGTGCGCTCGGAGCCGTCGGCCTCGAACACGGCCACGTCGACAGCATCGGCGGTCTCGGAGTACACGGCCACGTCGAGGGTGCCGTCGGGTCGGGGGGTGGCCCCCAGGGGGTGCGGCAGGCTCCGAGGGTTCGAGGCGTGGGGGTTCGAGACGCGGGGAGTGTTCACGGCAACGATCGTTGCGGGCGGAGGGCTGAGGCGCCCGACGAAGCAGGTCGCGACCACCTGCAGTCGTCACCAGCCCCGGCCAGCACTGAACGGTCCCGGCACGTCGGCGGTCGGGATCCGAGGTGGGTTCGGAGTCGTGCCACGAGCAGGATCCCGGCCGTGCCGAGAGCGGCGATCGGCAGGGGACGAGGGCTGGCTCGCGCCCTGCCAGTTGCGTCGGCCGGTGGGCCGGCGGGTGCTGGGGGTCTGGTCGCGGCGGACGGCTAGGTTCGTTGGATGGCTGCGAACATTGACTCGGTGGATCCCTACGAGCGGCACCGGGTGGACGTGCTGGGCACGACGATGGCGTACGTGGACACGGGTGGACAGGGTGGGGGGGAGCCCCCGTGCGTGTTCCTGCACGGCAACCCCACGTCGAGCTACCTGTGGCGCAACGTCATCGGTGTCGTTGCACCGCACGCCCGTTGCCTGGCCCCGGACCTGGTGGGCATGGGTGACAGTGGCGGGTCCTCGACGGGGTCCTACCGCTTCGTCGACCACGCCGAGCACCTCGATGCGTGGTTCGACGCCGTGCTCCCGGAGGGGCCGGTGGTCCTGGTCATCCACGACTGGGGTTCCGCGCTGGGCTTCCACTGGGCGCACCGCCACCCCGACCGGGTGGTGGGGATCGTGTTCACCGAGGCCATCGTGACCCCGGTGAGCTGGGATGACTGGCCGACCGCGGCGACGGGCATCTTCCGGGCGATGCGGTCGGAGGTGGGGGAGCGGCTGGTGCTGGAGGACAACGTGTTCGTGGAGCGCATCCTGCCCGCCAGCGTGTTGCGCGAGCTCGGGGAGGCCGAGATGGCCGTGTACCGCCGCCGCTTCACCGAGGCCGGTGAGTCCCGTCGACCAACGCTGTCCTGGCCGCGGGAGATCCCCATCGAGGGCACCCCCGCCGACGTGCACGACATCGTGGCGGCCTACGCCCAGTGGCTGGGGACCCACCCCGGGCTGCCCAAGACGTTCGTCAACGCCGACCCCGGGTCGATCCTGGTCGGGCGCCAGCGCGAGGTCGCCCGGTCCTGGCCCGACCTGGTCGAGGTGACCGTGCCCGGTAGCCACTTCGTCCAGGAGGACTCCCCGACCGAGATCGGCGAGGCGGTGCTGGGGTTGCTGCGCCGGTTGTGAGGCGGCACCCGTCCCGCGGGTGCAGCCCACACCGGCGCCGTCGGTGGCCCTGACGAGGGGGTTCCCGGCCGCTGGACCCGCTGTGGTGCGGGGGTGTCAGGTACCGGGTGGGGTGTTGGGGCGAGGGGTGGATGGCGTGGCTGGGTGGCGCCGGCCCTGCACGGTGACCACGAGCGTGGTGAGCGCGGCGGCGAGGGCGAGCAGCAGCAGCCCGGCGGGGTAGCCCAGGTGCGGTCCGGTGAGGGCAAGCAGGTAGGGCAGGGCCAGTCCGGAGTAGGCGAGGGAGTAGAAGATGGCCACGAGGCCGCCGAGCTCGTGGGCGGGTGCGAGGTGTTCGACCTCCCGCAGGCCGCAGATGATGGCCATGCCGTAGCCAGCACCGAGCAGGACGGCGGCGCCGGTCGCTGCACCCACGCTGGGAGAGGCGGTCGCGGCAGCGGCGGCGAGGCAGCCGGCAGTGATCACGGCCAGGGCAACGGCGGAGGCGTCGGCGGTCCCACGTGTCACCGCGGCGTTCTGCAGCCGGTGCGCGAGGGGTTGCGCGGCGATGCCGGCTGCCAGTGCGACGGCGGCGAGGACGCCGGGGAACGCCACTGTCAGGCCCGCGACGGGACCGGTGGCGTGGGCGGGCAGCGTGGTGAACACCAGGGTGACGCTGCCGAAGACCCAGGGACCCAGCGGGACCACGACCCTGGTGAAGCGGCGGGTCCGTGCCGAGCTCGCGAGCAGGCGGCGCTGTGGGGTCAGGTCCCGGTCGCTGCCGGCGCGGGTCGTGACGGTCTCGGGGGCCCGGGGCAGCAGCGCCAGCGCGGCCGCGGCGAGCAGCAGGTGGATCAGGTACGGCACCAGCTGCGGGCCGGGTGCCCACTGGGCGAGCAGCCCGCCGACGAGGGGGCCCGCGGCGAACCCTGCGGTGAGCGCGAGGGCCCCCCGGCGGGCCCCGGCACCGGGTGCGGCACCGATGGAGAGCTCCTTGACCCAGGCGGTGCCGACGGAGAACGCCCCGCCGGAGACCACACCGGTGAGCAGCCGGCCGGCGTAGAGCCCCGTCGGTCCCCACTGGCCGGTGATGAGCACCCCCGTCGCCAGCAGGGACAGGGCCGCGAAGGCGAGCATCAGGGGTCGTCGGCCGTAGCGGTCGCTGGCCGGGCCGGCGAGCAACAACCCCGGGATGAGCCCCAGTGCGTAGACACCGAAGATCGCCGTCGCCTGCGCGTCGGACAGTCCCAAGGTCCGCCGGTACACCGCGAGCAGCGGGACGAACTGGTTGGCCCCGTACCCCACCGTGAACATCACCAGCGCCGGCCACCACCACGGGGCTACCCCCTGTCGGCTGCGGGCGTGGACCGTGGCCCCCGTGACCGTGTCGCTCACGTGATCCCTCTCCTCCTCGTGTGCTGGTTCAGCCTGGCTGGCGCCGGCACGACGGAGCGCCGAGGTGGACGGACGTTCGCAGGCCGGGCGGCGGTGGGGTGTCAGCCGTCCACGCCGGCGGGGGTACGGGTGGCGGCGAGGGGCACCGTTCGGGCCTCGACGGAGTCCAGGGCCAGGTCCAGGGCTGTCCGCAGCGGGGCCACCGAGCCGGTGGCCTGGGCGAGGAGCAAGCCACCCTGCACCGCCGCGAGCAGCCCGAGGGCCAAGGCCTGCGGGTCTGCACCGGGGCCGAGCGCGCCGTCCCCGCGCATGGTCTCCAGTCCCGTGGCCAGGCGGCCCTGCCACCGGGCGAACCCGGCCGTCAGGGCCGCCCGGGCGGCCGGGTCGCTGTCGGTCAGCTCGCTGGCCAACCGGCCGAGAGGGCAACCACGGGCGTCCTGCTCGTTCAGGGCGATGAGCCGGTCGCGCCAGCGCCGCAGACCCGCCATCGAGGTCGCGCCCCCGAGCTCGGGCTGCTGCGCGGTGAGCACCTGATCCACCTGCAGCTCGATCACCGCCCGCACCAACGCCGACTTGTCGGTGAAGTAGTGGTAGAGCTGCGACTTGCTCGTGGCCGTCACCGCACGCACGTCGTCCAGGCTGGTCCCGGCCACCCCGCGCTCGTGGATCAGGGTCGCCGCCGCCGCCACGATCCGATCCCGCGTCGCACGCCCCCGGTCGGTCAGCACGGTCGCAGCAGCGGGCATGTCTCCTATCGTACGGGGCGGTGGACTTGACAGTCCACACCTGGCGGGCGACTCTGGACTCATCGGTCCACTGTTTGTCGCCCCCTCACGTCAGGAGAGTCGTGCCTCGCCTCGAGAACGGCCAGAGCTTCCCGTCCCTGCAGGTGCCGCAGGTCGGCGGTACGACGTTGTCACTGCCGGAAGGGCTGGCCGGGTCGTTCGGTGTCGTCCTGGTCTACCGGGGGGCGTGGTGCCCGTACTGCAACGCGCAGCTGTCGGCCTTCCAGCGGGCGAGCGCGAGCCTGGAGGCGGCCGGGGTGAAGGTCGTGGCCCTGTCCGTCGACGACGAGCAGACCTCGGCGGCCCTGGTGGACAAGCTGCGCCTGTCCTTCCCCGTCGGGCACAGCGCGGACGCCGACCAGGTCGCGGCCGAGCACGGCTGCTACGTCAACGACGAGCCGCACTACCTGCAGTCCACGGGTTTCGTGCTGGCTCCCGACGGCACCGTGGTCACCGGCGCCATCGGACGGCTCACACCGGAGGACGTCGTCGGGCTCGTCACCTACCTCGAGGACCACGCCTGACCGCAGGTAGGACCACCCGGTCCGGCCACCGTCCACCCTTGCCCGCAACCGTCTGACCCTCTCACCGTCTCCTTGGAGGAGAACCCATGGATCTGCACGACCGCTCGATCCTGCTCACCGGCGCCGGCAGCGGCATCGGCCGCGCGCTCGCGCTGCAGCTCGCCGAGCACGCACCTCGGCTGACCCTGGTCGGTCGACGGACCGAGCCGCTGGAGGAGGTCGCCGCGGTGGTGCGTGAGCGTGGTGGTCAGGCCCTGGTGGTGCAGGCCGACCTGACCGCTCCCGGTGCCCCCTCCGTCGTCGTCGCGGCCGCACAGGAGCGCTTCGGTGGGATCGACGTCCTGGTCAACAACGCCGGCAACGTCCGCGCCGGTCGGCTGGAGGCCGTGGAGGAGTCGGAGGTGCTCGCCCAGGTCGCTCTGAACCTGAGCGCCCCGATCCTGTTGACCCGGGCCGCCCTGCCCGCGCTGCGCGCCTCGGGTGAGGGGCTCGTCGTCAACATCTCCTCGGGCATCGCCCTGATCGGCATGCCGTTCTACACCACTTACGCCGCGACGAAGGCGGGCATCGCGCACTTCGGGGAGGCGCTGCGCCGTGAGCTGTTCGGCGAAGGCATCCACGTGGTCACCGTCTTCCCCGGCGCGACCAGCACCCCCATGATGGAGACCTCGAAGGCCGGGACGGAGCACGGCTTCGACTACGAGAGCCCCGAGAACGTTGCAGCCGCCACCCTCGCCGGCATCACCGACGGCAGCCTCACCGTGGTCCGCGGCGGCGAGACACGCACCCAGATGATCGCCCTCAACCGCACCGACCCCGGCGCCGTCGACGAGCTGCTCAACGGCCGCAAGGCCGAGCTCGAGCAGGCCGTGGCCGGCCACTCCAGCCTGTAGCGGGCCCCGCCCGGCCCCTGCTGGGGGTGCAGGCATGACGGTGACCGGCATGCGAAGCCACCGGCAGCTCATCGTGGTCGTGGTACCCGCCCAGGAGCTCGACGACCTGGTCCGCAAGGACGCCTTCACACTGGCGAGTGCCCGAACGACACGGTCCACGACGGTCACTCGCCACTCGCTCTGCGGCCTGCTCGCGCCCTCGTCGTCAAACAGGGACGGATGGTTGGCGCCGGCGCCGCGAGGAAGCTCACTCGTCGGCCAGCGAACCAGTGTGTCGCCAAACGATGCTCTCAGCGCCACGGGGTGCTTCCGGTCGTGGACCGACACCGCGTCGGGGTCGTGGACCACCAGCCCGAGCTCGGGGCGGTGATGGACGCGTTGCGTCCGGGGGACACCTTGGTGGTGTGGCGGCTGGACCGCCTGGGTCGGTCCTTGCCACACCTGATCGAGACCGTCCGCGGGCTCGCGGAGCGGGGGATCGGGTTCCGGTCGTTGCAGGAGGCGATCGACACCACCACCCCGGGGGGCCGGTTGGTCTTCCACATCTTCGGGTCCCTCGCAGAGTTCCAGCGGGACTTGATCAGGGAACGCACCATGGCCGGGCAGGCCTCGGCCCGCCGCCGTGGCCGGGTGGGGGGCCGGCCGTCGGTGCTGACCGTGGCGAGGACGAAGCAGGCCGCCCGCATGGTGACGGTGGGGACCCCGCTGACGGAGGTCGCCGACGTGCTCGGGGTCAGCCGCACCACTCTGGATCGACACCTGGCTGGTGACCGCCGGCTGGGCTACTGCACCCGAGCTCGTCCGTCCTACGCACTGATCCCGGGGTTCGACCGCGCCTGGGCCTTGACCTCTCCGTCGACCGTGCTGGGGCTGGTCGACGGAGAGGCCAAGGCCGAGGGTGGGCTAGGTCAGCTGGTGACCTTGACGATGGCGCCGACCCCCGCTTCTGTGTTCGCGGAGTTCACGCTCACGTACATGGACCCGTCGGGGCCCTGGGCGATGCCGCCGGGGAGGGGGAGGTCTTCGGCCCCGATCCGGGTCAGGGTTGCCGGGCTGGAGAACGGGATCGTGACGATGTCACCCGGCGCTCCTTGGGTCGGCTGGAACATTTCGGTGGCCCAGAAGTTCCCGGCGCGATCGAACGTGCAGGAGGTGACCGTGGTCAGACCCGTGGCCCACACGGTCGGGATTGTGGAGAAGTTCGCGTTGGGGTCGACCCGCCACACCGCGGACCGGTTGGGACCGCCGGGCACGAACAGGTTGTAGACCAGGTCGAGGGTTCCGACGTAGAGCATGCCGTCAGGCCCTTGGGAGATGCAGGTGGGTGTGGAGTCACTTACCGGGTCGTTGGGGATGTAGGCGATGATGCGGTTGCTGCCGTCCTTGGCGATCTCGCTGATCGTGTTGGCGCCGGCGTCCGCCACGAACGTGCGGATCGCGTCCGTGGCCGGGTCCTTGGTGACCAGGACCCCGTAGGGGTTGGAGTCGGGAAAGTCCGCCGTTTGCAGTGACTTGTGGTCGGCGGTCCACTGGTACTGCTGGTCTCCGACGTCGCTGATGCTGGTCGCGGTGCCGGTGGCTCCGTCGAGGCGGTACAGCCGCCCGGCCTGCGTCGCGTCAGGGAGCCCGGCCGCGGCGAGCCCGGTGGTCGACTCGCTCATGATCATCTTGACCTGGCAGCCGTTGCGCTGACCGGCGCTGTGCTTCATGCAGCCCGAGCCGATGGCGCTGATGCCTTCCGGGCCGAGCACCTCGGGGCCATGCTCGGTGTCGTACACGCTGGAGAAGGGGGTGGACCACGCCGGGGTGAAGGTGGACCCGCGGTACTTGGTGACCTTGCCGGTCGAGGAGAGATGGAAGCCGAGGGCGTCCGAGAGGTATTGGCCCGACTCGGCTACGTAGAGACTGCCTTGGCCGTCGAAGGCGACGCCCCGTGGAGCGTTCAGGCCGGTGATGACGGGGGTGAAGCTGACCCCGGGCGAGCCGGCGGCGCTGGGTGTTACCACCGCGAAGGTGGCAACCGCGCTAGCGCCGACGACAACAGCGACGCGTCTGATGAATGTCCTTTTCATGCGAGAACTCCAGTCCAAGGGTGGTACGTGGACGACCTGCTCAACTTCGGTGTCCCCCGTGCCGACAGCCGAGTCACTCCCGACGCCGGCGTTCGTGTTGCTGGTGGGTACGTGGGTCACGCCCGTCAGGCCGTGAGCCCGTCGGGGCGTGGTGTCGTCCGGGTCAGACCGGGGCGTCGGACCGGGCGACGCTCAGCAGGGCGTGCAGGGTCAGCTCCTCGACCGGGGGAGGTCCAGCGGCGACGGCGTCGGCACCGCCGATCCGCTCGATGATCGGCCGTCTCACCTCGCTCACGAAGCGGTCGGCGGCCTCGTGGGAGTCCCACACCTCGGTGACCCGGAACCCCGTCGCGGTGGCGGTCGCCATGTGCATGAGGCACCCGTCGGGCATCGCGTGGCCGGTGACCTTCAGGACCTCGGCGTGGACTGCGTCCCACATGGCCATGGGTTGCGCGACATCCATCTGGTAGGCGTACATCTGCGTCATCTCCGTTCGGTTGCTGATCGGTTCTCACCGCACTCGGCGTTGGTGCCGTGTGCGGGTCCCGCGAGCACGGGGGTGACCGGCTCTCGGGGACGACTGGGGGGCTGCGCTCAGGGGTAGGCGCGGGGGGTGTCGGGGTGCAGCGAGACGGCCAGGACACCGAGGCACAGCAGCACCCCGACCGCCTCAACGGTCTTCCCGCCGGCGCTGGGGGCGTTGACGACGCCCACCGCTGCGAGCACCAGCGACAGTGCCGCGACGGTGAGGGCACCGGTGCGGGCCCAGTGGTGCAGTCCCCACACACCGGCGGCCACAGCCAGCTCGACCACGCCCAGCGCGACCTGACTGATCACGACCGCGGCGGGGATGTCGACCCCGGCCGCGACCGCCGCGAGCAGGCTGACGTTGCGCACGGCGTCGAGCACGAGCAGCACCGCAGCCACTACAACGAGGCGAGGACGGTCGTGGTGGGCATGATGCGGGCGCCCGGCGGTGAACGTGGACATGGCGAACCCTTCAGGACAGCGGACAACACCGATGTGAGTTCGGCGTGAAGACCCGGGGTTCGCGACGCGGCGCCTACGCTACTCCCGCCTTATCCGCAAGTCGATCACTATCTGAGACGACCTCAGCGGGCTGTGGTGGTTGCCTTCATCGCAGTCGACCCGCTGGTGGCGCAGGCGCCGGGTGAGCCGGAGAACGGCCAGGCGCAGGTCACGGCCAGGGTGTCCTTGGTCGTCACCTGTGGGCCTCCTCCCATGCCCGCCCGGGAGCTAGATGGTGGTGTGACTGTGCAGGAGCACGGCTGTTCCTGTCGCCGATAGGGCGGAGGACAGGGTCGACAGGACCCGGGCCCGGGGCGTGAACGACCGGTCGCCGAGCAAGTTCATGAACACCCCGGACGCCCCGGGTGCGGTCGAGACCGCGGACGCCCCGGGCGCCTGACACCCACCTAGTGATCCGGTGACTGCCGTCGACGGATCGTCGGGGACCCAGAGGGCACTCGTGGGTGGGCACGTGCGGGTGGGCAAAAGCTCTTCGGGGTGCGGGCGGGCATTCTGGAGCGGGGCATGCGGATCGGAGGCACGTGGTGGTGGCGGTGAAGCTCGATCCCCGGGACTGGGGAGTTCGGGTCCGGTTGAGCCTGGCCGCGGTCGTGGTGCTCGCCGCGACGCTGCTGGTGGTGGCCGGTGGGGTGCTCTGGGTGTTGAGGGGGTCGTTGCAGTCCTCGGCGGATGCCGCGGCCGGCGTCCGGGTCGACCAGCTTGTCGCCCAGCTGCGCACTAGTGCCCCGGGGTCTCAGGATCCTGGTCTCGTGGCCACCAGCGGGGAGACCTCGGTGGTGCAGATCCTCACTCCTGACGGTGGCGTGCTGCTGGCCTCGCCCGATGCTCCTGGCGTCCCGCTGGCGGGGCCCCTGCCGGACGGGGCGAGCTCCCTGAACGGGTCGGTGGGGGTACCGGGCGCCCAGGGCGGGGTGTTCCGGGTGACCGCGCGTGGGGTCGGCGGCCCGGGCGGTGACCTGACGGCGGTGGTGGGGGTGGACTCCGCCGGGGTCACCGACACCGTGATGACGGTGGGGGCGGTGCTCGCGGTGGGTCTGCCCGTCGTGGTGGTGGTCGCTGCTGCGCTGACCTACGTGCTGGTCGGGGTCTCGTTGCGGTCGGTGGAGCGGATGCGGGCGCGGGTGGCCGACGTCAGCCCGGCCGAGCTGTCGCTGCGGCTGGCGGTCCCCCGTCCGCGTGACGAGATCTCCCGGCTCGCCACGACGCTGAACGCGATGCTGGCACGGCTGCAGGCTGGTAACGACGCGCAGCGCCGCTTCGTCGCCGACGCCTCCCACGAGCTGCGCAGCCCGTTGGCGACGGTCACCGCGGCCCTCGAGCTGGCCCGGGACCGGCCGGGGGTCATCGACCGTGAGCTGGTGGGCGCTCACCTGCTGCCCGAGGCGCAGCGGATGCAGCGCCTGGTGGAGGACCTGTTGTTGCTGGCGAAGGCCGACGAGCAGGGCCTGGCGCTGCGTGTCGCCGATGTCGACGTCGAGGACCTGGTCGGGGTCGAGGCGGCCCGGCTGCGGGCCACCACCACCCTGGCGGTCATGACGCAGGTGCAGGCGGTCAGGGTGCGCGGTGACGAGGGCCAGCTCGCGCGGGTGGTCCGCAACCTCGCCGACAACGCCGCACGCCACGCTCGCAGCCAGATCGAGCTGTGGTGCCGGATCACCCCGGGTGGGGTGCAGCTGGTTGTCGCCGACGACGGCCCTGGGATCCCCGCATCCGAGCGTGAGCGGGTCCTGCAACGGTTCGTCCGCCTGGATGAGGGTCGCGCCCGGGCGACGGGTGGTAGCGGTCTCGGTCTGGCCATCGTCGCGGAGATCGTCGCCGCGCACCACGGCACGATCACCATCGCCGACTCCGAGCTCGGTGGTGCCCGTGTGATGGTGGAGCTGCCCAGTGCTGGGCCGGGTCAGTCCCCGTCGCGCCAGCGGTAGCCGCGGCCCCGGAGGGTCTCGATGGTGGTGGCCCCGAACTTGCGGCGCAGGTACCCGACGTAGACCTCGACGATGTTGTCGTCCCCGTCGTAGTGGGTGTCCCACACCCCGGCGAGGATCTCCGCCTTGCTGACCACGATCCCCTGGTGGCGGAGCATGAACTCGAGAAGGCCGTACTCGCGCCGGGTCATCTCCACCTCGACGCCACCCTGGTGGACCCGCCGACGGGCGGGGTCGAGGGTGATGTCGCCGGAGGTGAGCACGACAGGGCGGGTCGGGGCGCCACGGCGCTGCAGGGCGCGCAGCCGGGCCACCAGGACGGCGAAGCTGAACGGCTTGATGAGGTAGTCGTCGGCGCCCAGGTCGAAGGCGTCGGTCTGGTCGAACTCACCGTCCTTGGCGGTGAGCATGAGCACCGGGGTCCACACCTGCCGTCGGCGCAGCCCCTTCAGGACGTCGTAGCCGTTGAGGCGGGGAAGCATGATGTCCAGGACGATCACGTCGTAGGGGTGGTCGCTGCCCAGGCGCAGCCCCTGCTCCCCGTCGGTCGCGACCTCGACCACCCACCCCTCCGCGTCGAGTCCACGGCGGATCGTCTCGGCGAGGCTCACCTCGTCCTCGACCAGCAACACCCTCACCGGCCGAGAAGGGCACGCAGAACCACGATGCCCAGGAAGATCACCAGGATGGACAGGTCGATCGCGACCGGACCGACCCGCACGGGGGGCAGCCGGCGGCGCAACGGGGCCAGGACAGGCTCCGTCACCCGGTGCAGCGAAGCCTGGGTGCGGGCCACCGGCTGCTGTGCACCCGAACCGACCGGGACCACGGACATCGCGAAGTCCACGAGCACGCGGGCCACCAGGACGAACCACGCGACGGTCAGCAGGAACAGCAACACAGCGATCATGGGGGAGTCCTCCTCTAGGCGTGCCCTCATGGTGCCGACGCGCCGCTGAAGCCACGCTGAACGCGGCGGGTTCATCACCACCTACCCCACAGGTCCCCCGTCCTGTGTGGGCCTGGAGCGACAACGCCTACGAGCAGCTCGACAACGGCACCACAGGAAACCCGATCACCCCGGTCCAGGTCAGTGGGCTCACCGGGGTCACAGCTACCGCCGCTCATGGGATCGACGCCCATGCCATCGCCCGGCCGTGACCCTCTGAGCGACGTGGGTGGCCCCCAGCCAAGCCGCTGGCGGCCGGCGCGGAGATGTTGGGACTGTGTGACCTGTCCAGCGTGGTGCAGCGTCTCGTTGCGCGCATCCACGTGCACCGCTCGCACCGGGGGTTAGCATCACTTTCCCCGGTGGGTACGGAGGAGCGACGATGAGGCGTCTTCGGGTTGTCAGCGCGGTGGCCACGGCCTTGGTGGGGATCCTCATCGGCAGTGTGGTGAGTGCAGGCCCGGCGTTCGCGCTGGCGAATGGCACAGCAGCGACAGCGGGGCAGTTCGCGTTCGCGGTCAAGCTGGTGATGACCAACGTTCCCGCCAGCACCGGGGGTTCCTACACCAGTGGGTGCTCCGGTGCGCTGATCTCCCCGACATGGGTGATCACCGCCGGGCACTGCTTCCACGACGTGAACCGCAACCCGGTCAGCGGTGCGGTGCCGTACCCGACGACCGCGACGTTCAACACCGTCACCACCAACCCGACCCCGGCCACCGCGGTCACCTTCAGCATCGACACAGTCCAGCAGTCGCCCACCGCCGACATCGCCCTCGCCCACCTCAGCGGTGCGAGTGCGACCACCAACACGGTGGCACCGCTGCACCTGGCGACCACCCGGCCCAGCAGGGGCACGATCGTGACGATGGCCGGGTGGGGTGCCACCCAGGACGTGAACCCCACCCCCTCGAACCAGCTGTACTGGGGTCGGATGAAGATCACCGGCTACTCCTCGACGACGGTGAACGTCGTCGGATACTCCCCGTCCAAGAACACCAGTGCCTGCCTGTACGACTCCGGTGCGCCGTACTTCACCACCGGGACCACCCCGCTGCTGGTGTCCACCGAGTCCGACGGGCCCAGCTGCCCGCACACCTCGGCCGAGACCACTGCGCGGGTGGACAACCAGCTGACCTTCATCCGCAGCTGGGTACCTGACCTGCCCTGAACCGGTCACGACCGGCTCCTGGGGCCCGGGCGCACTCGTGGATGCGGCGCCCGCCACCGGCGTGCGGGGTGCCACCACCCCGACTCGAGACCCCTGCGAAGACGGTGCACAACCCTTCGGTGTTGAACCGCTGGACAGGGGCCCGCCGGTGGCGGTGTGGTTGGTCCGGGCGTCGTTACTGCTGGTCGCTCTGGGGCGGGGCCCACGCGAGGAGACGCACGGCGGTGGCCAGCACTGATGCGCCCTGGGCGCAGTCGTGGGGGGTGCTGTACTCGGCGGGGCTGTGCGATCTGCCGTCCACGCTGGGCACGAACAGCATCGCTGCCTTGACGTGGGTGCCCATGGTCTGGCTGTCGTGTCCGGCGCCGCTGGGCAGCTCACGCCAGGTCAGCCCGCACGTGTCCGCAGCCTGCTGGAGCACTGCGCGCAGGCCGGCGTCGAGGGTGTGTGGTGGCGTCTTCTTCACCACCTGGAGGTCGACCTGAACCCCGCGGTCGGTGGCGACGGCCGCGCACTGCTCACGCATCGCCGCCACCATCTGGTCGAGGACGTCCAGCTCCGGGTGTCGCACGTCGATGGTGAACTCGACCCGCCCCGGCACGATGTTCGCGCCACCGGGGTGAACGCGTACCACTCCTGTCGTTGCGACTGCCGGGTGTCCCTCGGCGAGCGCCACGCCTTCCACCGCGGTGATCATCCGCGCCGCGGCCTGCAGCGCGTCCTGGCGGTTGGTCATCGCGGTGGCGCCGGCATGGTCGGTTCGGCCGTCGACGACCACCTCGAGCCACATGAACCCGGTGATGACGTCGACCACGCCGACGTCGATGGCAGCGTCGACGAGCGTGCGGCCCTGCTCGATGTGCAGCTCGAGGAAGGTGTCGATGTCGTCACGGCGGGCGTCGCTGAAGCGGGCTGGATCCAGTCCGACCGACCGGGCGGCCTCGGCCAGCGTGACGCCGTCGGGGTCCACCAGGAGCTCTGGTTCGTTCTCGGCGACGAGCCCGAGGATGGACCGGGTGCCGAAGTAGTTCGCGTGGAAGCGGCTGCTCTCCTCCTCGCACAACGAGACCACCTCGACCGTGCGCCGTGGAGTACCGCCGGCTGCGGCGCACGCCTCGAGGGCGACGATCGCCGACAGCACGCCCAGCGCCCCGTCGTAGGCGCCGCCGTGCACCACGGTGTCGATGTGCGACCCGGTCAGCAGGACAGGTCCGGCGGTGTCGCCGGCGAGTCGCCCGAACACGTTGCCGACAGCGTCCTCGCGCACGCTCAGGCCAGCGTCGCTCATCATGGTGGCCACCATGTCCTGGGCCTCACGCCAGGGCGGTGAGTACAGCGGTCGGATGATTCCCCCGCTGCTCTGCGCGCCTACCCGACCGAGCTGCTCGACGAGCGAGGTCAGCCGCGCTTCGTCGACACGGACCCCAGCAGCGGGCCTGTCGTTCATCGGGTGCCGCCACGGACAGGTTCGAGGCTCGGGTTGCTGGGTGCGGCCGACCTGCGCGCACCCTTGGTGAACGTCGAGACGACGGCGAGGGCAACCACGTTCGCCACGAGGGCGATGATGCCGACGTTGAGGGTCGCCGCCCATTGAGGCAGGAAGGGCAGCAGGCTCCCGACGGACCGCTTGGCGATGATGACGTAGCTGACGACTGCAACCCCGACGACCATCCCTGCTGCGGCACCCCAGGTGGTGACCGGGTTGCGCGGCAGCAGGCTCGCGATCAGCGCGGGGAACAGCTGGGTGACGAAGGCGTAGCCCAGCAGGAGCAGGGCGACGATGGTGCTTCCCCCGCCGAAGGTGAGCAGCAGCGTGATCGCCGCGAGCACCGGGACGAGCAGCTGTGCCAGCCGCAGCACCGTCTTCGGTGACGTGCCCGGTCGTAGCTCGGCGTACACGTTCTTGGCCAGCATCGTCGCCGATGTGGTCAGCAGCATCGAGCCTGGGACCAGCGCGGTGAGCATCCCGGTCACACCGATCAGCCCGACGAACCACGGCGCGAACGTGTCCCTCGACAACCGCAGCAGCGCCAGGTCGGAGTCGGTGCCCTTGAGCCCGGGAACCTTGAGCACGGCGGCGAATCCGACGAAGAAGATGAACAACAGCACCAGCTGGTAGAGCGGGAAGATCACCGCGTTGCGTCGGAGCACCCGCTCATGCTTGGCCGAGAAGGTCGCGCCGAAAAAGTGCGGCCACATGTAGAAGCCGAGCGAGGTCAGCAGCACGGTGCTGATGAACCAGGAGACGCCGAGCTTGGGGGTGTGCAGGGTCAGGAACCCCGGGTCCATCTCCTGCACGGAACGGAACATCGGGGTGATGCCGCCGTAGTAGTGCCAGGGAAGGTAGATCCCCAGGAAGATCGCCACGGCGAGGATGAGGATGTCCTTCAGGACGGCGGTCCACGCGGCACCGTGGATCCCGGAGACCATGACGTAGGCCGTGAGGACAACCGTGCCGATGATGATGGCCGTGGTCTGCGACACCGCGCCGTAGGACGTCTCGGCGACGATGATCGCCATGCCCTTCAGCTGCAGGATGAGGTAGGGAACCATGGCGACCACCCCGATGAGGGAGACCAGGATGCCGAGGTTGCGGCTGTTGTACTTGCGGGTGAAGAAGTCGGCCTGCGAGACCAGCTTCTCGCGCTGGGCGTAGCGCCAGATCGCCGGCAACAGCCAGTAGGACATCACGTACGCGAGGCAGCCGTAGGCGAGGATGTAGAGCGCGGGACCGCCGTTGGCGTAGGAGAAGCCGCTGCCACCGAGGAAGGTGAAGGTCGTGTAGATCTCCCCGGCCAGCAGCAGGAAGACGAAGACCACCCCGAAGGAACGCCCGCCCACGGACCACTCCTCGAGGTTCATCTCGCGCCCGCGGCGGGCGCGAAGGCCCAGCGCGAGGGCGACGACCAGGCCGGCGCCGAGGACGACGAGTGCGACGTTCATGAGGTGGCCACCTCGTCGTCGGGGAGCTGCGGCCCACGATTCGCGGGGTCGAGGGCGTAGACGATGGCCAGCAGCCCGCTGGTCGCGACCACCCACAGCACTATCCACGCCATCAGGAAGGGCAACCCGAGCACGTACGGCTCCGTCCGGTTCGCGAAGCCCGCACCACCAAGGATGCCGAGGAACGGCAAGCTGGCGAGTCCCACCCTCAACAGTCGGGTTCGATCCGGCGGCGACTCGACCGCAGACGCGCCACGTTCCACCGAATCCGTCATCGAGACCTCCATGTTTCGTGTCGGTACCGAACGAGCTGCACACACTGCATTCCCCTCGGCACCACTGTGTCAAGACCGAGCACAGAATTGCCTGCGAGGCCCGGCCGGTCAGGGCCCGTTGTGGAACGTCGACGTGGGGTCCGGGCGTTGTCGCTGCGCCCGGGGGACACCTTGGGACCGGTTGGAGTGCACCTGTTGCGGGTCGGTGGCCTACCCGGCCCGCCGCTGGCTGGTCACCGCGGGGTGGAGCACGGCCCCGGAGCTGGTCCCCGCGGAACGTGAGCTCTACGCGGTCAGGGCGGTGGCCACGGGTGTGCCCCTGCCGGCAGGCGAGGCGGCGACGACCGTGAGCTCGAGGACGATGTACAGGACGGACCGACCATCGGGATCCTGGTCGCCCGCCACCGGTGTCGATGTCCTCCTCCAGCGCCCCAACGGCAAGGTGGCGCCGGTACCCCCGGGGTGGGGACACCTACCGGACGCCGCCGCCCTGCCTGGCGAGGTCCGGTAGGCGTTGCCGTGGCGCCGTGTGTCGGGTGGGTGGTGTCAGCTGGAGGTGGCGACGGGATCGAGGTGGTGTTGGCGGATGCGGCGCAGGGTGAGGGTGGCGCCCAAGCCGGTGGCGGTAGCGCCTGCGGTGGCGATGGTCAGGCTGGGGGTGAGGTGCTCGGTGAGGAGCCCGGCGGTGAGCAGGCCGAGGCCTTGGGCGGCGAGGAGACCGGCGGAGGCGAGGGCGATGCCTTGGCCGCGGAGCTGTGCGGGGATGAGGTCGACGAACTCGGTGACGACCTGGATCTGGTAGCCGGTGAACGCGCCGGCAGCGGCGAACAGGCCACAGACCAGCACGAGTCCGGGGCGGGTGGCGCAGAGAATGAGGGGGATTCCGGTGGCGGTGGCGAAGGGTCCGAGGAGACGGGCGCGGGTGGGAGTGGTGAGCAGGCGGGTGTAGGCGAGGGTGCCGAGCAGGACCCCGGTGGGTCCGGCGGCCAGCAGGACCCCCACCGCGGTGGGTCCGGCGTTCAGCTCGGCGGCATACGGCGCGGCGAGGCCTTCGGGGACCACGATGAGACCGAGGATCCAGGAGAAGCACAGCAACAGGCGCAGCTGGTGGTCCCCGAGCACCGCGCGGGCCCCGCCCAGCCACCCCGCCGGTGGGGACACCGCGACCGTCCGGGGTGCGGTGGCACCGGTCTGCACGACGTCGGTGCGACCAGCGGGTGCGGTTCGGATGGGGGTGGGTCGTGGGTGCAGGTAGGTGCGGATGACCAGGGCGGACACCGCGAAGGTGGCGGCGTTGACGGCGAGGGCAGTGTGGGCGCCGAGGACGGCGACACCGAGGCCTCCGGCGGCGAACCCGATGAGCTGGGCGGACTGGTTGGTGGCCGAGCGGAGACCGAGCCCGACGGGGTAGTCGGGGCTGGGGAGGATGTCGGCGATGAGGGCGGCCTCAGCGGCACCCCAGGGTGCGCCGACGGTCACCGCGACGACGAGCAACGCGGCGAGCGCCCACAGGGGTAGTGCTGGGATGGCCATCGCGGCGAGCAGCCCTGCTCGGATGAGGTCACCGACGACCAGCACGGACCGCCGGGGAAGCCGGTCGGTGAGGGGCCCGAGGAGGATGTTGCCGGCGACGGCGGGCAAGAACGTGAGGGCGTAGACGGTGGCGGTGGCGAACCCGGAACGGGTGCGGTCGAAGACCAGCACCGCGAGGGCGACCCGGGCGATCTGGTCGCCGAGCAGCGACTGGATGCTGACCAGCCACAGCACCCGGAACTCCCGCACGGCGAGCACGTGCCGGAAACCGGGCTCTGGCACCCCGATGGGCGGGGTCATGCAGCGGTGCGGATCCTGTCGCGCCCGGCGGCCTTGGCGGCCATCATCGCAGTGTCGGCCCGGGCCAACATCCCGCTCAGCTCCGCGCTGGTTGCTGTGTCGGTCTCACGGTGCGCGGGGAGCCGTGCGCCGTCCGAGGCAGGGGTGCGGTGGTGGGCGACGCCGATGGACATGGTGACGTGCACACCGGGTGCTGGAGTAAGGGCGGCGACCGCGGCGCGAACCCGGTCGGCAACCCGCTCGGCCTGCTCCGGGCTCACCTCGAGGAACACGACGAACTCCTCCCCACCGAAGCGTCCGATGCCGTCGTGGTCTCGGAGCTCGGCGCGTAGGCAGTCGGCGACGGCGCCGAGCACGGTGTCCCCGACGAGGTGCCCGTGGGTGTCGTTGATGACCTTGAAGCGGTCGAGGTCGCAGAACATGACGCTGAACGGGGTGCCAGCCGACCGGGCTGAGGCGATGGCGGTCTCGGCGTGCTCGACCCACGCGGGGTGGCTGAGCAACCCGGTCTTGGTGTCGGTGCGCGCCCGCTGGTGCAGGGCCTTGACCAGGGAGCTGCGGTGCAGCAGGGCGGCGAGCCCGACAACGACCGGGGTCAGGACCGGGGTGGTGAGCAGGAACTGGGCGGCGACGACACCGAGGACGAGGGTGGCGATCTCGTAGCCGAGGACGTCTCTGCTCGGGAGCAGGACCCGGACCGACGGCGGGCGGGCGGTCAGCCACATGCCGCCCAGCAGGACACCGAAGTTCACCGCCGTGTACGCCGCCAGAGCGACCACCAGCAGCACCGGTCCCCGCAAACCCCCGGTGAGCACGTGCTCTCGGCCCGTTGTCGACAGGAGTGCGGAGGCGGAGACGACGGCGAGCACGACGGTGGCCGCGGTGAACGCCGCCCGGTAGGGAAGCCCTGAGTGATCACGGCGGCGCTGCCACGTGGCGTGGGTGTAGAGCACGATCACCAGCAGCGCCGCCCACCCGGGGGGCACGGTCAGGGTTGCCGCGAACAGCCACACCGACATCTGGTCGGAGAACACGGTGCCCGCACCCAGGTAGTGCTTGATCCGCTCGACGCGGGCCGCACCCTCGACGTAGCCGATGCCCAGCACGGCCAGGGCCCCGACCCGCGCCAGCTCGACACCGCTGACCGGTTGCCCCCAGAGGAGGAACACGGTCACGGCCAGTGCCGTGGCCTCCACCCCGAGCAGGAACACCCGAGCCGGCAGCGGGATGGTCCACAGCGCCCACCTAGGCAGCCATCCCCGTCGCTGGGGGACGATGACGTCCCCGCGCAGACCCCCGGTGGGACGGTCGACGGTCATGGTCGGACCTCATTCCCGGGGTGTCGCCTCGTCGCGTCTGAGGCTTCGTACGTCGTTGAGGTGACGGTAAACGACTCGCTGTGACCTTCTCAGAGCCGTTCGGGTGGTACCCGGGGCTGGTTGGGGTGACGCGGCGGAACAGGGTCACCCATATGGACACACGGGTCGGGGCCCATTGCGGTTGTTCGCCACGATCAGTCACAATGATCACGCGGATCGGTCGTGCGTCGCCCGATGTGATGGAGGTGAGTGCAGTGGCCGATCGAAGCTGGGCATGGCGCTGAGCGCCCGCCCTCCACGTCCCGCCCGACACCTCCTCGACGCCGCCGGTGAACGCCCCCGGCGACGGCGACCTGCTGCCTGCCGGGAGGTGAGTGCGATGCGGAGCTGGACCTGGTGAACACGGTCGGTGTCGGTGGTGCGGCGTGGTGTGGGAGGTGAGTGCGATGCGGAGCTGGACCTGGTGAACACGGTCGGTGTCGGTGGTGCGGAGTGGTGTGGGAGGTGAGTGCGATGCGGAGCTGGACCTGGTGAACACGGTCGGTGTCGGTGGTGCGGAGTGGTGTGGGAGGTGAGTGCGATGCGGAGCTGGACCTGGTGAGCACGGTCGGTGTCGGTGGTGCGGCGTGGTGTGGGAGGTGAGTGCGATGCGGAGTGGTGTGGGAGGTGAGTGCGATGCGGAGCTGGACCTGGTGAGCACGGTCGGTGTCGGTGGTGCGGCGTGGTGTGGGAGGTGAGTGCGATGCGGAGCTGGACCTGGTGAACGGCCGTACCTGGTGGCGGGGCAGCCCGTGTAGAGGCCCACGGCGGGCCCGACGACGGTCCGGCCCGGTGTAGCTCGAGGATGCGCGCGCGGACGGTGGGCAGCGTCCACCACGAGCTGTCAACGCCGAACGAGTCTTGACCCCCTGCTGCTGCTCCCCGCAGCAAGGCCGTTCGCTGGCGCTCGAGCAGCGACAGGTACCCGTTGCTTCGCACCCGCCTCAGCCAACCGGGCCTGCGCGACACCACCAGCCTCAGCGCGCCACCGGTACCCATCTTGCGGGTGTTGCCCGCACCGCGGCATGCCACCACCGTCCCGACACCACTGGCCAACAGCTCCCAGTACCTGGCCTCGACCTCCAGCTGACGCTTGCGACCTCGACGAGCCATCACAGAATCTCACCCCCAACAGCAGCGGTGTTGCGACAAGCCCTCGAACCCAGGGTGGTGCCGGGATCCGGGGGATCGCGACCATCCTTGGTCGGGCACCGTCCACTGTCAGCCGGGAGCTGGCCCGCAACACCGTCCGCCATGACCGCCGCGGGTACGAACCGGTGGTGGCCCATGCTCGTGCCCGGGCGCGCGCAGACCCACCGCATGACATCGAGCAGGGGGCAGGCCCCGCGCGTCGGATCGCTCGTTGGCCCATGGGCCGCGATGGACGTAGCTCCCCGACTCCCCGACTCCCCGGCGCCCCCCATCGGGGGCGCCGTTCGACGGCTCGAAGCGGCGGGTGGGTTTCAGCTGGTGGGGGCGGTCTCGACCCAGACGAAGGGCTGGAAGGTCTGGAAGGACAGGGTGGAGCCGTCGCTGGTGCTGGGCAGCAGCTTCGGGTACGCGGCGGCGGTGGTGGTGTTGTTGGCGTTGTAGACGTACACCTGGTTCGCCCCGGTCCGGGCGGTGATGGTGACCAGCTTGTTGCCGGCGGTCCCGAAGTTGGTGTTTCCGGCGGCGTCGGGCAGGGGGTGCCCGGCGGTGTAGTCAAAGGTCTGGCCGTGGATCTTCTGGGTTCCGGCGGGGCTGTTGGGGAAGTTGCCGAGCTCGCTGGTGCACCCGGTGGCGTCGGTGTTGCACTCCTGCAGGCCGAAGGTCTTCACCGCGGTGCCGCTGGGCGGGGTGACGTCGAGCCCGTTGGGCCAGTTGCCGAGGATGATGAGCCGGGGGGAGGTGACGGCCCCGGGGGCGAAGGTCGCGGTGATCCCGAACCCGGACACCTGACCACCGTCCGGGGTGATGATGGCGGAGGCGAAGGCGGTGGCCGCCGCGGGCGGGCCTGACGCGAGAGCACTGCCGGTGCCCAGGGCGAGGCCAGCAGCGACGGTGACCGCGGACCCCAGAACAGCAAGATCACGGAGCTTAATGGTTCTACTTCCGTAGCAGGTGGTGGGGACGGTGGCCCCCACCTGTCCACACGGATCCCATGCACTCGTGGTTCACCTGGCGTCAGCCTTGGGTGGTCGATCACCTGGCACCCCGGCCCTGACCGCGTCAGCACGAGTTGGCGCCGGGCGGAATTGACCGGCGAACCACCAGCTGCTCACCAGCTTGTCGACGAGCGGGGTTCCGTGACGGCGTGCCGCCACCGCGGCGAGGTAACCGACGACCGTGCTGATGAGGAGTCCGGCGATGTCGACGCCGCGGCGAGCTCCTCCCGAGTCCCCGCCCGAACCCGTGGCCACCACCGGGAACGGAAAGCCGTCGGGGACCGGCGCTGTGAGACGCTGACGGGCGTGGCCTCTGACCTGCACAGATCGAACCGCACGGTGATCGCCCTGCACGAGAACCCCGAGTGGTGGGCGCCGTTCCAGGTCGCCTTCGACGCCGAGGGGGTCGACGTCGAGCAGTGGTTGCTGACCGGCGAGGGCGAGCTGGACCTGGACTCCGTTCCGCCGGAGGCGGTGTTCTGGTCGCGGATGAGCGCCTCGGCCCCGAGCCGCGGGCACGCCCTGGGCAAGGAGCAGGCGCGCGGGGTGCTCGCCTGGCTGGAGTCGCACGGGCGCACGGTGGTCAACGGGCGCGGTGTGCTCGAGCTGGAGATGAGCAAGGTCGCCCAGCACGCGGCCCTGCGGGCAGCCGGGATCGACGTGCCGCGGACGGTGGCCGTGCTCGGGGGGCCGCAGCGGCTGGTGGCGGCCGCGGAGCGGGTCGGGGCGCCCTTCGTGACCAAGCACGACCAGGGCGGCAAGGGTCTCGGCGTGCGGTTGTACGGCTCGGTCGAGGAGCTCGCCGACACCGCCGCCGAGCTCGATCCGCCTGCGAACGGGGTGTGGCTGGTCCAGGAGTACGTGGCGCCGGCGGAGCCGTTCGTGACCCGCGTGGAGATCGTCGGCGGGGAGCACCTCTACTCGGTGCGGGTCTCCACCGAGCAGGGCTTCGAGCTCTGCCCCGCCGACGCGTGCGCCGCTCCCGGCGCGGCACCGTTGTTCGCGCTGCGCGAGGGCTACACCCCGCCCCAGCTCGGTGCCTACCAGCAGTTCCTGCGCCGCAACGGGATCGACGTGGTCGGCCTCGAGTTCGTGGAGACGGCGGACGGACGCCTGGTCACCTACGACGTGAACACGAACACCAACTACAACCCGGACGTCGAGGCCGTGGCCCCCCGGTCCGGACCGCGCGCGATCGCCCGCCTGCTCGCGGCCCGCGCAGGCTGAGCCGCCCGGTCGTCGCGGGGTGCGGGGTCTGCCAGGATGAGCGGCGTCGGCAGTTCAGGAACCCGGTGCGACTCCGGGGCGGTCCCGCCACTGTGACCGGACCGTCCCCGTGGCGGTCCGGGAGCCAGGTCTTCGCCGCCGACCCGGTCCCCGCGGTTCGCGGGAGCCGGACCCGCAGGCTCGGGCGCGGAACCCGGGGGAGGTGGCAGCAACGGTGACGCGCGTCGTGCACCCCATCGAGGTGCGCTCCTACGAGATCCTGCGGTCGCGGCTCCGCCTGGAGCACCTGCCGCCCCTGACCCGGGCCGTCGCCGAGCGCGTCGTGCACACCACCGCCGACACCTCCTGGGCGGGCGAGGTGCTCACCGACGAGGCCGCGCTGCGGGCGGGTCGGGCCGCGCTGCTCGCCGGCGCCGAGCTGGTGGTGGACGCCCGCATGGTCGCCGCCGGGGTCACCAGCCGGGCGTCGTCGGTGGTGCTGGACGAGCCCGGTGTCGCCGAGCTCGCCGCTGCAGAGGGGCTGACGCGCTCGGCTGCCGGGGTCCGGCTGGCGGCCCGCCGGGTGCCCGCCGGGGCCGTGTGGGCCGTGGGCAACGCCCCCACTGCCCTCCAGGAGCTGCTGCGGCTGGCCGCGGCCGGGGAGCTCGCGCCCGCGCTGGTGGTCGGCGTCCCCGTCGGCTTCGTCGGCGCGGTGGAGGCGAAGGCCGCGCTCCGCGCGTCCGGCCTGCCGGCGGTGAGCACGCCCGGCGAGCGCGGCGGCACCCCGGTGGCCGTCGCGGTCCTCAACGCCCTGCTCTACACCGACCTCACCGACACCGACCTCACCGACACTGACCCGGAGGGACCCGCGTGAGCGCCCTGCTCCTGCTGCCCGACCCCACCGCGACCGGCGCCGCCCTGGGCCCCGAGCTCGCCGCGGTGCTCGCCGACGTGCAGGAGGCGCTGCCCGACGTGCTCGTCTCGGCCTCCCTCGCCGAGCTCGTCGAGCGGGGCGAGCAGGACGTGGTGGCCCTGCCCCTGGTGCCGGGGGCCGCGGGGTACGACCCCGGCATCCTCGAGCTGGCGCTGCGCCAGCAGGCCCCCGGTGCGACCGTGACCCTGGCCCGCGCCCTCGGCCCGCACCCGCTGCTGGTCGAGCTGGCCGCGCAGCGGGTCCTGGCGGCGCTCGACGGCGCCGCACCCGCGGAGGTCGGCGTGCTGGTCGTCGGTCCCGGCTCCCACGACCCTGAGGCGAACGCGGAGGTGGCCAAGGTCGCCCGGCTGCTGCAGGAGGGGCGCGACTTCGCGCTCGTCGAGGTGGCGTACCTGGCGGACACCGGGCCGGACGTGGCCGCAGGCCTCGCGCGCTGCCGGGCGCTGGGCGCCGGGCGGGTGGTGGTGCTGCCGCACGCCGTGGTGGACCCCGGCTTCGCCGCGCGGGTCGCCGAACGGGCCGCGGGGGAGGAGGGCGTGCACGTCGCCGGGCACCTGGCCGCGAGTCCCGAGCTCACCGCGCTGGTGGTGGAGCGCCACCACGAGGCGCGGCACGGCGACCTGCGGATGAGCTGCGACGTCTGCGCCTACCGCGAGCTTCAGCCGCACCCGCACGAGCACGCCGGTGCCTAGCTCGGTCAGCAGCCCCTACCTGGTGGGCCTCGAGCTGCGCGGGCGCCGCGTGGTGGTGGTGGGGGCGGGCACCGTCGCGCAGCGCCGGCTGTCCCGGCTGCTCGCCACCGGGGCGGACGTGCTCGTCGTGTCCCCGGAGGCCACCCCGGCCGTCGAGGGGATGGCCGAGGCCGGCCAGCTGAGGTGGGAGCAGCGGGCCTACGCCGACGGTGACCTCGACGGCGCCTGGTACGCCCTCGCCGCCACCGCCGACCCGGCGGTGAACGCGACGGTGCTCGCCGACGCCGAGCGCCGCCGGGTGTTCTGCGTCCGGGCCGACGACGCGTCGCGGGGCACCGCGGTGACCCCGGCCACGGCTGAGCACGACGGGCTGACCCTGGGCGTGCTGGCGGGGGGGCGCCCGCGGCGCTCGGCCGCGGTGCGCACGGCGCTGCTCGAGGCCCTGCAGACCGGGCTGGTCGACGACACCGCCGAGCCCGTGACGCCCGGGGTGGCCCTGGTGGGCGGGGGCCCGGGCGACCCCGACCTCATCACCGTCCGCGGGCGCCGGCTGCTGGCCCGGGCGGACGTGGTCGTCACCGACCGCCTGGGTCCGGCGGAGCTGCTGCACGAGCTGCCCGCCCACGTGCAGGTGATCGACGCCTCGAAGATCCCCTACGGCCGCGCCATGGCCCAGGAGCACATCAACGCCGCGCTCGTCGAGCACGCCCGTGCGGGAAAGTTCGTGGTGCGGCTCAAGGGCGGGGACCCGTACCTGTTCGGCCGCGGGTTCGAGGAGGTGCAGGCGTGCGTGGCCGCCGGGGTGGCCGTCACCGTCGTCCCGGGCATCACCAGCGCGTTCGCCGCAGCCTCGGCCGCCGACGTGCCGGTGACGCACCGGGGGGTGGCCCACGAGGTGGTGGTGATCTCCGGGCACGTCGCACCCGACGACCCGCGCTCGCTGGTCGACTGGCCCTCGGTCGGCCGGCTGCGCGGCACGGTGGTGCTGCTGATGGCCGTGGAGCGGGTGGGCGCGTTCGCGGCGGCGCTCGTGCAGCACGGGCGGTCGGCCGACACCCCGGTGGCGGTGGTGGCCGACGGGACGCTGCGCACCCAGCAGGTGGTGCGCTGCACGCTGGCCGACGTCGAGGAACAGGTGCGCGCCCACGGGGTGCGTCCGCCCGCGATCGTGGTGGTCGGCGACGTGGCGGGCCTGCCACGGGGGATCGTGGAGCCGACCACGATCGTGTGACCTGGACCACTCGGGACCGGCCTGGGAATGCCGAGGGGATTCCAGGCGCTCACGATGAACGGAACGGTTTCGTTCCGTCGTGAGGAGGTGGTGGTCCGTGTCGGTCAGCGTGCCCGCCCTGCCGGGGGCCACCGTCCGGGAGCAGGAGATCTTCACCGCGACGCTCGACCTGGTCGCCGAGCACGGCTACGACCGGCTCACCATGGACGCCATCGCCGCGGCGTCGCGAGCGGGGAAGGCAACCCTGTACCGCCGGTGGGCCTCCAAGGCCGAGCTCGTCGTCGCCGCGGTGGTCGAGCTGAAGTCCCGCACCACGCCGTCGCCGCGCGACACCGGCACCCTGCGCGGGGACCTGCTCTCGGGTGTCTGCGTCGAGATGGGCCTGGACGATCCGCGCCAGATGGCGATCATGAGCGGCCTCTCCACGGCCATCCACTCAGACCCGGAGCTCCGGGAGGCCTTCGTCGAGGGATTCCTGGCCCCCCGCCGGATCGAGCTGGAACAGGTCTTCCAGCGCGCCGTCGACCGGGGCGAGCTCCCCGACGGGGCGGACGTGGCGCTGCTCGCCACCGTGCTGCCCGCCCTCGCCGTCTACCACACCACCTTCGCGACCGAGCAGGTCCGGGACCCGGGGTTCATGACCCGGGTCGTCGACCAGGTCGTGCTCCCCATGACCGACCAGCACGCCCCGCGCTGACCCGCACCAGACCAGCGCTTCCCGCGCGACGCCCCTCGCTCACCGTCGAGCACCTGCCCCACCAGTCCCCGAGTGAGGAACACCATGTCCGACACATCCCTGTCGAAGCCGGTCACCGACCGCACCGCCGGTGACCCCGGCCGGTCCGGGGTCACCCCCGCAGGCGGAGCGCCGTCCCGCCTCGGGGTGGCCCTGGTCGTCATCAGCGCCGCCCAGCTGATGGTCGTGCTCGACGCGAGCATCGTGAACATCGCGCTGCCCTACGTGCAGACCGACCTCGGCTTCTCCCCGGAGAACCTGTCCTGGATCGTCAACGCCTACACGCTCGCCTTCGGCGGACTCCTGCTGCTCGGCGGACGCCTCGGCGACCTGCTGGGCCGCCGCCGCATGTTCATGGTCGGAGTGGGTGTCTTCGCGCTGGCCTCGCTGCTGGGCGGCCTGGCCACCGGGGAGACCACGCTGATCTCCGCCCGCGTCCTGCAGGGCGTCGGGGCCGCGATCGCCTCACCCACCGCGCTGGCCCTCATCACCACCACGTTCCCCGCGGGTGCGGCCCGCAACCGGGCCTTCGGCATCTACGCCGCGATGTCCGGAGCCGGCGCGGCCGTCGGCCTGATCCTGGGCGGCGCGCTCACCGAGGCCTCCTGGCGGTGGACCTTCTTCATCAACGTCCCCATCGGCCTGCTCGTGCTGTTCATGGCCCCCCGGGTGCTCCCGGAGTCGGTCAAGGGTGACGGCCACTTCGACATCCCCGGTGCGGTCACCGCGACCGCCGGGCTCGCGTCGCTGGTCTACGGGCTCACCCAGGCCGTGAACGGCTGGGGGCGCGTCCAGACCCTGGGCTGGATCATCGCCGGCGTCGTGCTCATCGCCGCGTTCCTCGTCATCGAGACCCGCTCGGCCCACCCGCTCATGCCGATGCGCGTGCTGCGCAACCGCAACCGTGCGGTGAGCTACCTCGCCATGCTGGCCACCGGCTCGGCGCTGTTCGCGATGTTCTACTTCCTGAGCCTCTACGTCCAGCAGGTGCTGGGCTACTCCGCCATCACCACCGGCGTCTCGTTCCTGCCGTTCGCCATCGGCATCGGCATCTCCGCCCAGGTCGCCGGCAAGCTCATCACCCTGGTCGACCCGCGGTTCGTCAGTGCATCCGGTGGTGCCATGGCCGCGGTGGGTCTGCTCTGGATGTCCCAGCTCGAGGTGGGCTCCAGCTACTTCCCGCACCTGTTCGGGCCGATGGTCGTCATCGCGCTTGGCCTCGGTCTCACCTTCGTCCCGCTGACCCTGACCGCCGTCAGCGGCGTGGAGAAGGAGGACTCCGGGGTGGCCTCGGCCGTGCTCAACACGATGCAGCAGGTCGGCGGCGCGCTGGGGCTGTCCCTGCTGGCCACCGTCGCGGCCTCCGCCAGCCGGAACAGCTCGGCGCTGACGTCCGGCGCCCAGCCACGGCTGGCCGCGCTGCAGGCGGCCGTGGACGGCTACACCTCGGCGTTCACCACCGGCGCCGTCATCACCGCCGTGGCCGCCGTGGTCGTCCTCGTGGGGCTGAACATCTCCAAGACCGAGCTCTCCCCCGACCAGGAGAGCCCGGTGCACGTGGGCTGAGGTCCGACCCAGGTCCACCGTGTGGCGTGCACCCCCGGCGGGGGTGCACGCCACACGCCGTCCGGAGGCGGTCAGGGCCGGCCGAGCACGGCGAGCACGTCGTCGGGGTCCTGGACGAGCCCCCGGGAGGTGAACCAGGTGCACATGACGGTGACGTCGCGGCGCGCGATCTCGGCCCCGCGGGGGTTCGCCACCACGTCGACCACCTGGGGCAGGTCGATGACCACGAGGTCCCCGCGGTGCACGAGGAGGTTGTACGGCGAGAGGTCCCCGTGCGCGAGCCCCTCGTCGGCCAGCAGGCCGAGCACGTCCACCAGCTGGTGCCAGAGCCGCGCGAGGTGCGCCCGGTCGAGCCTCAGCTGGGCCAGGCGGGGCGCGGCGGAGCCGTCCGGCTCGTCGAGGTACTCCAGCAGCACCTCCGTGCCGAGCAGCTGCACCGGGTACGGCACCGGGGCGCCGAGCTCGGTCAGCCGGGTCAGGGCGGCGAACTCCGCCGCGGCCCACTGACCGGCCAGCAGCTGACGGCCGAACTCGGTGCGGTGCGCCATGGCCCGGGTCTCCCGCGAGCGGCGAACCCGGCGGCCCTCGGTGTAGCCGGCGTCGCGGTGGAACAGCCGGTGCTCGGGGCTGCGGTAGCGCTTCGCGGCCAGCAGGCACGACGGACCCCCCGGGACGGCGCGCTCGATGAGGTTGACGTCGGCCTCCTTGCCCGTCTTGAGCACGCCGAGCTCGGTGTCGGTGGCGGCGGCGTCGGTCACCAGCCAGCCCGGCCGCGGTACCGGGCCGTGCACGGCGTCGGGCCAGGTGCTGGGGGTCGGCCCCCCGGGGACGGGCGCGTCCGTCGCGTCCCAGACGGCCGGCGCGCGGCGTCGGGACCGGGGGGTGGGGTCGTCGTCGAACCGGCCGGGCCGGGAGCGCCGGGGGCCGGGGATGTCGTGGGGCACGGGAACCTCTCGGTGACCCCGGGCGGCCCGCTCAGGAGGGCGGCGGCACGGGGTGGGGGAGTGCGGGGCGGACGTGCTGGTGCAGCACCGTCATGGCGCGACCTCCTCCTGCTCGACCTCGTGGTGGCCAGAGCCTGCCCCGCGCGTCGAGTCCCCGTCCACCGGTTTACGGGTGCAGGTTTGCTGCCTGCGGGGACCGCCGACTACCTGGCGTGACCCGCGTCGTCGGTGAGCACGACCACCTCGTGCTCACCCACGAGCTCGACCCGCAGTCCGGCCCGCGCCGCCACCCGGGCCACGCCGGCTGCGTCGTGCGGCTCGGCCCGCGAGCTCACCAGCGCCCGGGCCAGGCGACCCTTGTGCGACTTGTTGAGGTGGCTGACCACGGTGCGGGAGCCGTCGGGCCGCTCGGTGAGCACGGTGGCGGTCACGGCCCCCGGCGCGGGCCCCAGCGCGGCGTACGCGCCCGAGCGCAGGTCCACCACGAGCTCGTCCACCGCGGCAAGCGTCGGGGTCAGCACCGGGCGCCACAGGGTGCGCAGCCCACCGAGGCCGGGGAGGGTGGAGCCGGCCGAGAGTCGGTACGCGGGCACGGGATCGGTGGCGCGGAGGAGTCCGAACAGGGCGGAGGAGACGGCGAGGCGGGCGCGGGCGCGGGGGGTCAGGGTGCGCGCGTCGAGGGCGTCGTAGAGGACTCCCGTGTAGCGCTGCAGAGCGGGCATGGTGGGCGAGCTGAGCAGCTGCGCGTTGCGGGCCACCTCGTGGGTCTGCTTCGGCCCCAGGCCCAGCGCGACCAGCGAGCCGCCCACGTCCGCGGCCAGGGCGACGAGCGCGTCGAGCAGGGTGCGCCGCACGGCGGTGAGCCCCGGGTGACCCAGTGCGGCGAGGTCGAGCGGGGCCCCGCGCCCGCCGGTGGCCTTGGTCTCCGAGGGCGGCAGCAGCACGAGCACGGCGCGAGGGTAGCGAGGGAGCGCGGGGGCGCCGGCGGCCGGCGGCCCCGGGGCTGCGGGAGGACGGGGTCGGTGCACGACGGCCCCCGCCGGGGGCGGGGGCCGTCGTGCGGGCGGTTCAGCGGTAGGAGCCGGCCAGCTCCCCGCCCTTGGCCTGCGCCTGGGCGGCGAGGTCCGCGCCCCGGGTCTGGGCCTGGGCGGCGAGCTCGGCGACGCGGTCGGCGGCGGTGGCGGCGCGCTGGTCCGCCTGCTTGCGCGCCTGCTTGGCCGTCCTCGCAGCCTCCTTGCGGGCCTGCTTGGCGAGCGAGCGGCCGCGCCGGGTGCCCTCGTCGGCCAGCTCCTCGGCCCGCGCCCGTGCGACGGTGGCGAGCTCGCCGGCCCTGACGGAGGCGTCGGAGGCCCAGCTGTCCGCCTCCTTGCGCGCCTGCTTCGCGAGGGCGCGGCCACGCCGGGAGCCCTCGTCGGCCCACTCCGAGGCCAGTGCGGCGCCGCGCTGGGCAGCGGATTGGGCGAGGTCCTGCCCCTGGGCGGCGAGCTTCTTCGTCGTGTCGCTCTCGGCCACCTGGTGGGCGATGTCCTGGGCCCGGGCGGCGGCCGTGGCGGCCAGGGCGGCTCCGCCTGCGGCGAGCCGCTTGGTCGTGTCGCTCTCGGCGACGGTGTGGGCCAGCTCCTGGCCCCGCTCGGCCGCCGTGTGCGCAGCCCCGCGCAGCGCCTCGCCGGAGTGCCCGCTCGACGAGCCGGGCAGGGCGGCGGAGAGAGCCTTCTGGGCGTGCTCGGCGCTCGCCCGCGTGCGCCAGGCGACGGAGGGCTTGCCCTCGGTGTCGACAGCGGCGATGAGCAGGCCGCCGAGCAGGCCGACGTTCTTGAGGAACTGGGTGCGGTGGGCCGCCTTGGCCTCCGGGTCGGTCTCCTCCCAGAAGGCGTGGCCGGCCAGGGTGGTCGGGACGATGCTGCCGGCGAGGGCGAGCGAGGCCAGGCGCGGCAGCTTGCCGCTGGCGAGCAGGAGGCCACCACCGATCTGCACCGCGGCGTTGATCTTGACCAGGGTGTCCGGGTCGGTCGGGATGTTGTCGGTGATGTCGTCGGGCAGGGCCTGCTCGCCCTTCGCCACCAGCGGGGCGGCCGCCTCCACCCGGGGCGCGGGGTTGCGCAGGGCGTCCACGCCGCCGGCCACGAAGACCGCGGCCAGCATGGGGCGAGCAATACGGCGGATGAGCACGGTGGGACCTCCTGCATCTGCCGCGGGCACCCTGGCGGAGCCCGCGTGTCGTGTCGACCTCCGGTGATCGTAGGAGAGGACGTCGCCGGGGCGCCCAACGTCACCGAACCCGGGTGAGCCTGCCGTGGGCCCCGGCTACGCTGCGCACCCGTGATCACCCGCCTCTCGACCTTGTTCCTGCGCACCCTGCGCGACGACCCCGCCGACGCCGAGGTCCCCAGCCACAAGCTGTTGGTGCGCGCAGGGTACGTCCGGCGGATCGCCCCCGGGATCTACTCGTGGCTGCCCCTGGGGCTGCGGGTGCTGCGCGAGGTCGAGCGGGTCGTCCGCGAGGAGATGGACGCCATCGGCGCCCAGGAGATCAGTCTCCCCGCCCTGCTCCCGCGCGATCCCTACGAGAGGTCGGGCCGCTGGAGCGAGTACGGCCCCGGACTGTTCCGCCTCAAGGACCGCAAGGGCGGGGACTACCTGCTCGGACCGACCCACGAGGAGCTGTTCGCGCTCACGGTGAAGGGCGAGCTCAGCTCCTACAAGGACTTCCCGGTGACGCTGTACCAGGTGCAGACCAAGTACCGCGACGAGGAGCGTCCCCGCGCCGGCATCCTCCGCGGCCGCGAGTTCGTCATGAAGGACTCCTACTCGTTCGACCTCGACGAGCAGGGCCTCGCCGCCTCCTACGCGGCCCACCGGGGCGCCTACCAGCGGATCTTCGAGCGGCTGGGCGTCCGGTACGTCGTCGTCTCCGCCGTGTCCGGCGCGATGGGTGGTTCTGCCTCCGAGGAGTTCCTGGCCGAGAGCGAGGTCGGTGAGGACACCTACGTGCGCTGCCTCGAGTCCGGCTACGCGGCGAACGTGGAGGCCGTCACCACCCCGGCCCCCCCGACGATCCCCCTCGACGGGCTGCCGGGCGCCGTCGAGCACGCGACCGCGGACACCCCGACCATCGACGCCCTGGTCGGCTGGGCCAACGGGGCGGAGCTCGGCCGCACCGTGACCGCCGCCGACACCCTGAAGAACATCCTCGTGAAGACGAGGCTGCCGGGCGGCGAGTGGCAGCTGCTCGGCATCGGGCTGCCGGGCGACCGGGGGGTGGACCTCAAGCGGCTCGCGGCGTCGCTGGAGCCCGCCGAGGTCGTGCTGGCCACCGAGGGGGACTTCGCCAAGAACCCGTTCCTCGTCAAGGGCTACATCGGTCCCCGCGCCCTGGCCGCCAACGGGGTCCGGTACCTGGTCGACCCCCGCGTGGTCAGCGGCACCGCGTGGATCACCGGGGCCGACGCGGACGGACGGCACGTCGTCGACCTCGTCTGCGGCCGGGACTTCACCCCCGACGGCACCGTCGAGGCGGCCGAGGTCCGGGCGGGCGACCCCTCGCCGGACGGGGCCGGGCTCCTGGTGGCCGCGCGTGGGATCGAGATCGGTCACATCTTCCAGCTCGGTCGCAAGTACACCGACACGTTCGCGGTGGACGTGCTCGGTGAGGACGGCACCAAGGTCCGCCCGACGATGGGCTCCTACGGGGTGGGTGTCTCGCGCCTGGTGGCCGTCATCGCCGAGCAGTCCCACGACGAGCGGGGCCTGCGCTGGCCGGCCGAGGTGTCCCCGGCCGACGTGCACCTGGTGCTCGCGGGTCGGGCCAAGGGTGGCGACGAGGAGGTCTCGGCCGGGGCCGAGCAGCTCGCTGGTGAGCTGCACGCCGCAGGGCTGCGGGTGCTGTTCGACGACCGCAAGGCCTCGCCCGGGGTGAAGTTCGCGGACGCCGAGCTGATCGGCGTGCCGCTGGTGGTGGTGGTGGGCCGAGGGTGGAAGGACGGTGTCGTCGAGCTGCGCGAGCGCTTCGGCGACGGCGGCAGCCGTGACGTCCCCGCGGCGGAGGTGGTGGCCGAGGTCGTCCGGCTGTCGGCTCGCTGAGCCCGAGGTGGGCGGGTGCTGTCGCGGCGTCGGGCGGCCGGCCACCCGGCGAGGACGGCAGCCCGCTCAGCCACGCAGGAAGCTCAGCCGGACGCTGCGCTGGTGGTTGTCGCCGTTGGTGTCGACCAGGCACACCGACTGCCAGGTGCCCAGGGCCATGGTCCCGGCGAGCACGGGGACGGTCGCGTGCGGGGCGATCAGGGCCGGCAGCACGTGGTCGCGGCCGTGCCCGGGCGAGCCGTGCCGGTGCACCCAGCGCTGGTCGCGCGGCAGCAGGTGCTCCAGGGACTCCAGCAGGTCGGTGTCGCTGCCCGCGCCCGTCTCCAGCACCGCGACCCCGGCCGTGGCGTGCGGCACCCACACGTGCAGCAGGCCGTCCGCCGCGCCGATCGAGGTGAGGAACTCCCGGCACTCGTCGGTGATCGACCGGACCACCTCGCTGCTACCGGTCGCGATGCTCAGGACCGTCGACTCCACGTCATCCTCCTGTCGTGACCGGCTGCCCGGGGAACGCCCTGGTGGCCGGGACGGATCCCAGCGCCACCCGCCACCCGGCCGCCCGGACGGCACAGTCGGTGAGTGCCGCGACGGCCGTCGTGCGCAGGTCCAGGGGCACCTCGGCGGGGACCGGAACCGTCGGTCCGCTGCGCTCCGCCGCCGGGTCGCTGCGCTCGAGCACCGCGCGCCACGCCTGCGCGGTGGCGTCCTCGACCGTGGCGGCGAGCTGCAGGGCCGTGACGCCGTCGGTCACCGTGACCGGCAACGCGTACCCCGTCGCGGACGGCACGGCGGTGGCACCGTCGGTGGTCAGCGCGTCGGTGGCGGCGTCCCGCCGGGCTGCGTGGGCAGCGGTCGCGGCGGCGACGGCCTCGCCGCGCTGCGCCGGGGCGAAGGCGGCCACCACGCCGTAGGCGTAGACCGCGGCGTGCTCGGCGGCCAGGGCGTCGTCCAGCGCCTGCTGCTCGGTGACGTTCACGCCAGCACCGCCACGGCCGCGGCGCACGAGGCGGCCACCGAACCGAGCAGCCCGGCCCGGTAGGGCGCCGCCACCACGGCGGCACCACCTGCGGCCGCCGCGGCGGCGGTGAGCGCCGCCGTCACCTCGGCGAGCGTGGCGGGGGCGGCTGCGCCGGTCGTGGTGGTCGGCACGGCGGTCACCGGGGTCCCGTCCACGGTTCCGGCGGCCCGGACCACCTCCGCGTCCAGCGCGTCGGCGTGCGCGGTCCGCTCGGCGGCGACGGCGCCCAGCGCGGCCGCCCGCTCCGGCGTCCCGGGTGCGGCGGAGGCCGCGGCGGAGGCCGCGGCGGAGGCGTCGGCCCGGGCGGCGGCGGCGAGGGCGCGCAGCGGGTCGACCGCCGGAGCAGGGGGCTCCGGGGTGCTCGGCGGCGGGGCGGCGGTGCAGGCCGCCACCAGGCCCGCCGCCCCGACGGCGAGCGCCGAGCGCAGGAGCACGCGGCGGGACGGTGTGGTCGGCACGGCGGTCATCCTGCCAGTCCCGGGCCGCTACGATCAGGCCCTGCGCTGCCCGCCTCCAGGTGCCTGCGGACGGCGCCCACAACTGCACCTCGACCCCGCTGGGAGCCCCGAACATGCCCGTCCCGCCCCCGGACAAGGTCACCGAGCTCGTCGGTGGGGTCGTCGCTGACTCCGGCGCCGAGCTCGAGACCGTCACCGTCTCCGCCGCCGGCCGCCGCAGCGTGGTCAAGCTCGTGGTCGACGCCGAGGACGGGCTGGACCTGGACGCGGTGGCCGAGCTGACCCGGGCCGTCTCGGCCGTCCTCGACGAGGAGCCCAGCATCGGTGAGGCGGCCTACACCCTGGAGGTCACCACCCCGGGCGTCGACAGGCCGCTCACCCACGAGCGCCACTGGCGCCGCAACCGTGGTCGCCGGGCGGCGGTGCGGGTCGGCGGCGAGCTGCTCACGGTGCGCATCGGCGAGGTGGTCGACGCCACGGTGGTCCTGGTGCTGCCGGACCGGCGCGAGCCCACCGTGCGCACGGTGGCGCTGGCGGACGTGGAGCACGCGGTGGTCGAGGTGGAGTTCAGCAACCCCGACCCGCGCGAGCTGGCGCTGAGCGGAGCGCCACGGGCCACCCCCACCAGCGTGCCCGACGGCAACGACACCGTGGACGACGGCAACGACACCGCGGACGACGAGGAGAACCGGTGAACATCGACGTTGCGGCCCTGCGGGCCATCGAGGTGGAGAAGGGGATCTCCGCGTCCCTGGTGCTCTCGGCCATCCGGACGGCGCTGCTGACGGCCTACAAGCACACCGAGGGGCACTCGGCCGACGCGTGGATCGACATCGACGCGAAGTCCGGGCTCGTCCGGGTGATGGCCAAGGAGATCGGCCCCGACGGCGAGGTCGTCTCCGAGTGGGACGACACCCCGGAAGGCTTCGGCCGCATCGCCGCGGCCACCGCGCGCCAGGTGATCCTGCAGCGGCTCCGCGACGCCGAGCACGAGCAGTCCTTCGGCGAGCTCTCCGCCCACGAGGGCGAGGTCGTCACCGGCATCGTCCAGCGCGACACCCGGGCCAACGCACGCGGGCTCGTCGTGGTGCGGATCGGCACCGAGGCCAAGGGCATCGAGGGCGTGATGCCGCCGGCGGAGCAGGTGCCGGGGGAGTCCTACGAGCACGGCGACTACGTGAAGAGCTTCGTGGTCGGCGTGACCAGGGGCCAGCACGGACCGCAGGTGACGCTCTCGCGCACGCACCCCAACCTGGTCCGCAAGCTCTTCGCCCTCGAGGTCCCCGAGATCGCGGACGGCTCGGTCGAGATCATGGCGGTCGCCCGCGAGTCCGGCCACCGGTCCAAGATCGCCGTGCGCACCACCGTGCGCGGGCTCAACGCCAAGGGTGCGTGCATCGGGCCGATGGGCCAGCGGGTGCGCAACGTCATGAGCGAGCTCGCGGGGGAGAAGATCGACATCATCGACTTCGACGAGGACCCGGCGCGCTTCGTCGGCAACGCGCTCTCCCCGTCCAAGGTCGTCTCCGTCACCGTGGTCGACGCCGCGGCCCGTTCCGCCCGCGTGGTCGTGCCGGACTACCAGCTCTCGCTCGCCATCGGCAAGGAGGGGCAGAACGCCCGGCTCGCCGCCCGCCTGACCGGGTGGCGCATCGACATCCGCAGCGACGCCGCCGTCGAGCCCGCCGCGGTCGAGGCCGCTGCCGACGAGCCCGCTGCCGTCGAGCCCGCTGCCGACGAGGTGGCCCCGGTGGACGACGTTTCGTCGGTCGCGGCGCGGGAGGGTTAGACTCGTCGTGGCCGAGCGAGAGCCCTGCCCCTGCGACGTGTCCACAGGTCCCGAGCGTGCTGCCCGGGCTCCTGAGCGGACCTGCGTGGGGTGTCGGGTCCGCGCTCCGGCCACCGGACTCCTCCGGGTGGTGGTCCAGGGATCGTCCGTGATCCCTGACCCCCGTCGCAGGCTCCCCGGCCGTGGTGCCTCCGTGCACCCCACCGAGGAGTGCGTGGGCCTCGCGGAGAAGCGCCGGGCGTTCGGCCGGGCGCTGAGAGCACCCGGTCAGCTCGACGTCAGTGCCGTGCGGACCTACGTGGCCCGGACGCGTGACGGGCTCCACCCGGACATCTCCACCCCGGAGCACAGCAGCAGCACGTGACACTCAGAGAAGACAGGTCGAGAACCCGTGAGCACACCGTGAAGCACGTCTGATGACCGTCTACATCCCGTAGTACGAGGCCGCGCGGGTCCCCCGCCCGGCCTCCCAGTGAGGAGAGCAGTGGCAGGCAAGGCCCGAGTGCACGAGCTCGCGAAAGAGCTCGGCATCAGCAGCAAGGACGTTCTCGCCAAGCTCAGCGACATGGGCGAGTACGTGAAGTCGGCGAGCTCCACCGTCGAGAACCCCGTGGTCCGCAAGCTCCGGGCGGAGTTCCCCTCCGCCGGTGGTGCAGCGGCCCCCACCGCCCCGGCCGCCCCGGCCGGTGGCGCCCGTCCCGGTCCGCGCCCCGGCCCCAAGCCGGCCGAGCAGCCCGTGGCCGAGGTGCCGGCAGCACCCGCACCTGCCGCGCCCGCCCCGCAGGTCCCGGCCGCCAGCGCGCCTGCCGCGCCTGCCGCACCGGCTCCCGCAGCCCCGGCGCAGACGTCGCCGGCGCAGCCCGAGGCCGGCGGTCCGAAGCCCGGCCCGGCCGCACCCACGCCTGCCGCCCCGGCCCCCGCCGCGCCGGGTCCCAAGGCCCCGCGGGTCGGCAACAACCCCTTCAGCTCGGCTCCCGTGCCGCGCCCGGCGGCCCCCCGCCCCGCGCAGCCCGGCGCCGCGCCGGCCGCCCCCGGCGCCCCCGCCGCGCGTCCGCAGCCCGGAGCGCCGGCGTCCCGTCCGGCCGCGGCCGGACCGGGCGGACCGCGTCCCGCCGCGGGCGCGGGCGGTCCCCGCCCCAGCCCCGGCAGCATGCCGCCGCGGCCCAGCCCCGGGGCCATGCCCCAGCGTGCGGCTCGTCCCGCCCCGGGCGGTGCCGGTCGTCCCGGTGGTCGCCCCGGTGGTCCCGGTGGTCCCGGTGGACCCGGTGGTGCCCGCACGGGTGGTCCCGGTGGATACCGCGGCGGCCCCGGTGGTGGCGGTGCTCCGGCGGGTCCCCCGCCGGCGGCTTCCGCGGTCGCCCCGGTGGCGGCGGTCGTGGTCGTCCCGGTGCGGCAGCCGGTGCCTTCGGGCGCGCGGGTGGTCCCGTCCGTCGCGGCCGCAAGTCGAAGCGGGCGAAGCGGGCCGAGTACGAGAGCATGCAGGCGCCCGCCGTCGGCGGCGTCCGGCTTCCCCGCGGCAGCGGCGAGACCGTGCGGCTGGCCCGTGGCTCCTCGCTGTCGGACTTCGCGGACAAGATCGACGCGAACCCGGCTGCGCTGGTGCAGGCGCTGTTCCACCTCGGTGAGATGGTCACGGCCACCCAGTCGGTGAACGACGAGATCCTGGAGCTGCTCGGCTCCGAGATGAACTACGTCGTGCAGGTCGTGAGCCCGGAGGACGAGGACCGCGAGCTGCTGGACAGCTTCGACCTCACCTACGGCGAGGACGAGGGTGGCGAGGCCGAGCTCGAGGCCCGTCCGCCGGTGGTCACCGTCATGGGTCACGTCGACCACGGCAAGACGCGCCTGCTGGACTCGATCCGCAAGGCCAACGTCCGCGAGGGCGAGGCCGGCGGCATCACCCAGCACATCGGCGCGTACCAGGTGCTCACCGAGCTCGCGGGCAACGAGCGCCCCGTCACCTTCATCGACACCCCGGGCCACGAGGCGTTCACCGCAATGCGTGCCCGTGGTGCGAAGGCCACGGACATCGCGATCCTCGTGGTGGCCGCGGACGACGGCGTCATGCCGCAGACGGTGGAGGCCATCAACCACGCGCAGGCGGCCGACGTGCCGATCGTGGTGGCGGTGAACAAGATCGACAAGGAGGGGGCCAACCCCGACAAGATCCGCCAGCAGCTCACCGAGTACAACCTCGTGGCCGAGGAGTACGGCGGCGAGACGATGTTCGTGGACATCTCCGCGAAGAACGGCACGAACATCGACGCGCTGCTCGAGGCCGTCCTCCTCACGGCGGACGCCTCGCTGGACCTGCGGGCCAACCCGGACATGGACGCGCAGGGGATCGCCATCGAGGCGCACCTCGACCGTGGTCGTGGCCCGGTGGCCACCGTGCTCATCACCCGCGGCACGCTGCGGGTGGGCGACTCGATCGTGGCCGGCGACGCCTACGGCCGCGTGCGTCGGATGGTCGACGAGCACGGCGCGGACGTCACCGAGGCCCTGCCCTCGCGTCCCGTCCAGGTCATCGGGTTCACCTCGGTGCCCGGGGCCGGCGACAACCTGCTGGTGGTCGACGAGGACCGCACCGCGCGGCAGATCGCCGACCGGCGCAGCGCGGCGCGGCGCAACGCCATGCTCACCCGGTCCCGCAAGCGCATCAGCCTCGACGACCTCGATGCCGCGCTCAAGGAGACCAACGAGCTCAACCTCATCCTCAAGGGCGACAACTCCGGAACGGTGGAGGCCCTCGAGGAGGCGCTGTACAACATCGAGATCGACGACGAGGTGCAGCTGCGAGTCATCGACCGCGGCGTCGGTGGCATCACGGAGACCAACGTCAACCTGGCGGCGGCGTCGAACGCGATCATCATCGGGTTCAACGTCCGGGCGGAGGGCAAGGCCACCGAGCTGGCCAACCGCGAGGGCGTCGACATCCGGTACTACTCGGTGATCTACCAGGCCATCGACGAGGTGGAGAGCGCGCTCAAGGGCATGCTCAAGCCGATCTACGAGGAGGCAGAGCTGGGCCGGGTCGAGGTCCGCGCCCTGTTCCGCTCCTCGAAGGTGGGCACCATCGCCGGCTGCATGGTCATGTCGGGCTCGGTCAAGCGCAACGCGAAGGCCCGCCTGCTGCGCGACGGCAGGGTGGTGGCGGAGAACCTCACCGTCACCTCGCTGCGCCGCGAGAAGGACGATGCCACCGAGGTGCGCGAGGGGTACGAGTGCGGTCTCACGCTCTCGTACTCCGACCTCAAGGTCGACGACGTGGTGGAGACCTACGAGATGCGGGAGATCGCCCGCTCGTGATCGGCGGGCCGTGGTGGGTGGGTCTGCACGGACCGCCCACCACGGCCACCGGGGTCTGCGACCACCACCGGCCGGGGGGAGCCACGGTGCACGGGGGAGGGCTCGAGCTGCCCTCCGCCCGCCGCAGCGTGCTCGGCCCGCAGGACTGACCGCTGCGCCCCTGCCCGGGGGCGCAGCGCCCGACGAGAGGACACTGGTCGTCATGGCTGACCCGGCACGCGCGCGCAAGCTCGCCCGGCGCATCGCGCAGATCGTCGCCACCGCCATCGAGCACGAGATCAAGGACTCCCGGCTGGAGTTCATCACCGTCACCGACGCCAAGGTCACCAACGACCTGCACGACGCCACCGTGTACTACACGGTGCGCGGGGCCCGGGTCGACGAGGAGCCCGACCTGCAGACGGCCGGGATGGCGCTGGAGAAGGCCAAGGGTGCGCTGCGCACCCGGGTGGGGGCTGGCACCGGTGTCCGCTACACCCCGACGCTGACCTTCGTCGCCGACACCGTGCCCGATGCCGCCCGGCACATGGAGGAGCTGCTCGAGCGTGCCCGCCGCCTCGACGCCGAGGTTGCCCTCGCGGCCGCCGGAGCCACCCCGGCCGGCGACGCCGACCCCTACCGGGAGCCCCGCGTGCGCGAGCCGGAGCCCGAGACGGACGACGCCGCGGACGACGCCGCGGACGACGGGGACCACGACGAGGACACCGGGCTGGACCGCGACCAGGGCGGTGGGGCAGTCTCCCGGGGATGACCACCGTGAGCGGCACCGAGACCGACGCTCGCGGAGCGGCGGAGCTGCTGGAGCAGGCCACGTCGGTGACGGTGGTGTGCCACGTGAACCCGGACGCCGACGCCCTGGGTAGCGCCCTGGCGCTCGGCACGGCGCTGCGCCGCCGGGGCACCCCCGTGCAGGTGGCCTTCGCCGATCCGGCGGAGACCCCGGAGAGCCTGCGCACCCTGCCCGGCGGTGACCTGCTCGTCGCGCCCGGCGAGGTGTCCCACGAGGTGGACGTGCTCGTGGTCGTGGACTGCGGCTCGGCCGGCCGGATGGGTGCGCTGCGGGACCGGATGTCCGGGGCCCGCGAGGTGCTCGTGGTCGACCACCACGTCTCCAACGCCCGGTTCGGCAGCATCAACCTCGTCGACGGCGCCGCGGAGTCCACCACCGTGCTGGTGTGCGAGGTGCTCGACGCCTGGGGCGTGCCGTTGGACCGCGACCTCGCCCACTGCCTCTACGCGGGTCTGGTCACCGACACCGCGTCCTTCCGGTGGGCCCGCCCGGCCACGCACGAGCTCGCCGCCCGGCTGCTGGCCACCGGCATCGATCCGGTGGACGTCTCCCGCCCGCTGATGGACACCCACCCGTTCGGCTGGCTGGGCATGCTCGCCAGCGTGCTCGGCTCCGCCGGGCTGCACCGCGAGGCGGCCGGCGGGCTCGGACTGGCCCACGCGGTGGTGCGCTGCAGCGACCGCGAGGGGATGCGCGCCGAGGAGACCGAGAGCGTGGTCGACCTCGTCCGCACCGCCTCGGAGGCCGAGGTGGCGGCCGTGCTCAAGGAGGGGCCGCCCCGGCAGTGGTCGGTCTCGCTGCGGGCCAAGAGCGTGGTGGACGTCTCGGCCGTGGCCGCCCTCCTCGGCGGTGGCGGGCACCGGCGCTCGGCCGGCTACACGGCGCGCGGCAGCTCGGAGGACGTCCTCGCGGCCCTGCGCACCGCGCTGGGGTGAACAGGGGGAGGCCCGGGCGGGTGGCGGACGTCGCCGCGCCCGAGGACCTCGACCAGGTCGGGGGCCGCCGCATCCTCGGGCTGGCACTGCCGGCGCTGCCCGTGCTCGCGGCGGAGCCGCTGTACCTGCTCGTCGACACCGCGGTGGTGGGCCGGCTGGGGGCGGTGGCCCTGGGTGCGCTCGCCGTGGGTGCCGTCGTGCTGGCCCAGGTCAGCACCCAGCTGACGTTCCTCTCCTACGGCACCACGGCGCGTGCCGCCCGGCTGCACGGCGCGGGCCGGCGCACCGACGCCGTCGCCGAGGGCGTGCAGGCCAGCTGGCTCGCGGGCGGTGTCGGGATCGTCCTGCTGGCCCTGGTGCAGCTCGTGGCCGGACCGGTCACCCGGCTGCTCGCCGGTGGGGGGGAGCTGGCCGCGCAGGCGGAGGGGTGGCTGCGGATCGCCTCGCTCGGCATCCCGCTGGTGCTGGTGACCCTGGCCGGCAACGGCTGGATGCGCGGGGTCCAGGACACCGTGCGGCCGCTGCGCTACGTGCTCATCGGCAACGGGGTCTCCGCGGTGGTGTGCCCGGTGCTGGTGCTCGGCGTGGGCTGGGGCCTGCCCGGCTCGGCCGTGGCGAACGTGCTGGCGCAGGTGCTGTCAGCGGGGTTGTTCCTGCGGGCGCTGGCCGTCGAGCGCCGGGCGGGTGCGGTGTCGTTGCGGCCGGACCCGCGCACGATCGGTGCCCACCTGGTGCTCGGCCGCGACCTGGTGCTGCGCAGCCTCGCCTTCCAGGCCTGCTTCCTCTCCGCCGCCGCGGTGGCGGCGCGCTCGGGGACGGCGGTGGTGGCGGCGCACCAGGTGGTGCTGCAGCTGTGGACCTTCACCTCGCTGGTGCTGGACTCGCTGGCGGTGGCCGCCCAGGCGCTGGTCGGTGCCGCGCTCGGAGCCGGCCGGACGGCGGGGGCCCGGGCGCTGGCGTGGCGGGTGACGCGGTGGTCGGCGGTGTTCGCGGCGGTCATCGCGGCGGGCTTCGCTGCCGCGCACTCCGTGCTCCCCCGGGTGTTCACCCCGGACCCGGCGGTGCTGGCGCAGGTGCCGGACGCGTGGTGGTTCCTGGTGGCGGTGGTCCCGGTGGCCGGGGTCGTGTTCGCCCTGGACGGGGTGCTGCTCGGGGCCGGCGACGCCGCGTTCCTGCGCACGGCCACCCTGGGCTGCGCCGTGCTGGGGTTCCTGCCGCTGATCTGGCTCTCCGAGCTGGCGGGCTGGGGCCTGCGCGGGATCTGGGCGGGGCTGACGGCGTTCGTGGTGCTGCGGATGGCCACCGTGGTGGCGCGGGTGCGCTCGGACCGCTGGGTGGTGGCGGGACCCGTGCGCACCTGAGGCGGTGCTGGCGCGGACGGGTGGGGTGCGCGGCCGGTGCGGCAGGATGGAGCCCCGTGCCCCCCCACCGCCGCCCCCCCACCGGTCTCGACGGCGCCGGACTGCTGGTGGTGGACAAGCCCGCCGGCATGACCAGCCACGACGTGGTGGCCCGCTGCCGCAAGCTGCTGGGCACCCGCAAGATCGGCCACGCCGGCACTCTCGACCCGATGGCCACCGGCGTGCTGGTGCTCGGGGTCGAGCGGGCCACCAAGATGCTCGGCCTGCTCAGCCTCACCACCAAGGCTTACACCGCCACGGTGCGCCTGGGGCAGTCCTTCGACACCGACGACGCGGAGGGCGAGCTGCTCGAGGCGCCGGGGGCCACCGCCGTGGACCCCGCCGCCCTCGCCGCGGCCGTGGCGGCCCTGACCGGGGACATCCAGCAGGTGCCCGCCAGCGTCAGCGCGCTCAAGGTCGACGGCCAGCGCGCCCACGTCCGGGTCCGCGCCGGCGAGCAGCTGGACCTGCCGGCCCGCCCGGTGACGGTGAGCCGCTTCGACGTCGTGGCGCAGCGGGTGGTCGAGGTGGACGGGCTCGCGGTGCTCGACCTCGACGTCGAGGTGGACTGCACCTCCGGCACCTACGTCCGTGCCCTGGCCCGTGACCTCGGGGCCGCGCTGGGCACCGGTGGGCACCTCACCGTGCTGCGGCGCACCCGGGTGGGCCCGTTCACCCTGGACCACGCCAGCACCCTGGAGCAGCTGGCCGACGACCCGCGGGTCAGCCTGGACGCCGACGAGGCCGCCCTCACCGCGTTCGGGCGCCGCGAGATCGACCTCGAGGAGGCCGTGGTGGTCAGCCACGGCCGCTGGCTGGAGCCGCGGGGCGTGGTCGGGGTGCACGCCGCGGTGGGTCCGGACGGGCGCGTGGTCGCGCTGCTGGAGGAGTCGGGCGGCCGCGCGCGCACCGTCATGGTCGTGCGGCCCTCGACGCTGGGCCCCGCTCCCGACCTCCCGCCGGGTCCGGTTCAGGTCCCCGACACCGGGCAGCCGTAGGCTCCCGGCCGTGCAGAGGTGGCGAGGACTTCACGAGGTGCCGGCGGGCTGGGGCCGGTGCGTGGTCACCGTCGGCGTGTTCGACGGGGTGCACCGCGGTCACGCGCAGCTGATCAGCCGTGCGGTGGACCAGGCCCGCGAGCGGGGGGTGCCCTGCGTGGTGCTGACCTTCGACCCGCACCCGGCCGAGCTCGTGCGTCCGGGCAGCCACCCGGCCCAGCTCACCACCCTGGCCCGGCGCGCCGACCTGGTGGAGGCCCTGGGCGTGGACGCGTTCTGCGTGCTGCCCTTCACCCGGGACCTCTCCCACCTCTCTCCGGAGGGGTTCGTGCACCAGGTGCTCGTGGAACGGCTGCACGCCGCCGCGGTGGTGGTGGGGCAGAGCTTCACCTTCGGGTACAAGGCAGCGGGGGACGTGGCCCTGCTCCGCCGGCTCGGCGAGCGCTACGGCTTCAACGTCGACGGCGAGGCCCTGCTCAGCGACCGTGACGTGACCTACTCCTCCACCTACATCCGCTCCTGCGTCGACGCCGGGGACGTGGCGGCGGCCTCGGCGGCGCTCGGCCGTCCGCACCGGGTGGAGGGTGTGGTGGTGCGGGGCGACGGTCGTGGCCGCGACCTCGGCTACCCCACCGCCAACGTGGCCCCGCCGATGCACTCCGCGATCCCCGGTGACGGGGTCTACGCCGCCTGGTTCACCCTCCTCGGCCGGGGCCCGGTGGTCGGCACCGTCGTCCCTGGTGAGCGCTACCGGGCTGCGGTGTCCATCGGCACCAACCCGACGTTCTCCGGGCGCACCCGCACGGTGGAGGCCTTCGTGCTGGACACCGAGGCCGACCTGTACGGCCAGCACGTCGCCGTGGACTTCGTGGCCCGGCTGCGCGGGATGGAGCGCTTCGACTCCGTCGACGAGCTGCTGGTGGCCATGGCCGCCGACACCGAGAACGCCCGCACGGCCCTGGACGGCGGCTAGCTCCGCAGCCGGCGGACGGCCGCCCTCAGCGCAGCGCGCGGTACCCGGCCACGACCCGCTGCGCCGCGCTCACCGCCACCACGGCGGCCCACACCGCCGCGATCTGCCACGCCACGCTGGAGAGCGCGAGCCACAGGGCGTGCACGGCGATCGTCTCGGAACCCTCGGCCAGCCCGCCCAGGAACGACAGCGAGCGACCGTCGTCGATGGTCCGACCGCTGCGCTCGGCGATCGAGGAGAACGCCAGGAACGCGGTCCCGTTGACGTAGTAGGCGAGCAGCACCAGCAGGAACGGCCACCACGGTGCGCCGTGCTCCGCGCTGGCCCCCACGGCGACCCCGACCACGGTGGACCCGTACACCACGAAGTCGCACGTGATGTCGAGGAACCCACCCGCACCGGCGTCCCGCACCCCGCGGCGACGGGCCAGCGGACCGTCGAGGCCGTCCGCGGCCCGGGAGACCAGCCACAGCGCCAGCGACACCCACCACCACTGCGCTGCCGCCGCTGCGGCGCTCGCGAGCCCGGTGGCCAGGCCGAGCAGCGTCAGGCGGTCCGGGGTGAGCGGTGGATGGTCCAGCCGGGCCGCGACGGCGTCGAGCGGGCCGGCGAACAGCGGGCGCAGCCGCGCGTCAAGCACGGGCGTGCCACCGCCTGGCGGCCAGCGCGCCGCCCCCCACGAGCAGCACCACCGCCGCCACGGCGAGCAGGAAGGGGGTGGACCCGGGATCGGACCCGTACGCCCCCAGGGTGACCGCGGCCGCCGTCCCCGGGAGCATCCCGACGGCGGTGCCCAGCACGTAGTCGACCGGCCGCACCGGGCTGAGCCCCGCGGCGTAGTTCAGCGCGGTGAACGGGACCAGCGGCACCAGTCTCAGCACCACCACGGCCAGCAGCCCGCGGCGCTCCAGCAGGTCCACCACCCGTGGCCAGCGGTCCAGCGCCGCCGTACCCGCACCCAGCCACCGGGCGAGGGCGAACGCGATCGCTGCCCCCAGCGTCGCCCCGGCGAGCACCACCGCCAACCCCACGCCGATGCCCAGCACCGCCCCCGCGGCCACCGTGAGCACGGACTTGGGCACCGGGAGCAGCGCCGCCACCGCGTAGCCGCCGACGACGAGCAGCCAGCCCCAGGGTCTCGCCCCGTCGACCACTGCTCCCAGCCGCTCCGCGGACGGCAGGTCCACCAGCAGGGCCACGGCCACTGCGCCCACGACCAGCACCGAGAGCACCACCACGCGGGAGCGGGACGCCGGCAGCAGCACGACCTCACGGTAGCCCGGTCGTCCGTGCCGCAGACTGGCCCACGTGCCTCGACTGCCGATGGTCCAGCTCGTCGCGGTGCTCGCCGCGTGCGCCGGGTGAGCACCCCGCGCGGTGCCCGGCCGGCCCCGGGGTCGTGGCGGGGAACGCTGCTCGTGCTGCCCGCCGTGCTCCCGGTGGTGGCGGTGCTCGGGGTGGGGGTGAGCACGTCGGCGCTGCAGAGCCTGGGCCTGATGCCGCTCGTGGGCACCCCACGGCTGTCGACCGTGGCCTGGACCGGCTCCGACCTCCTCGGCCCGGCGGCGCTGTCGCTGGCCATCGCGGTGGCCTCGACGGTGCTGGCCGCGGTGGTCGGGCTCGTCGCGGCCCTCGCGGTCCTGGGGGGCGGTCGCCTGGTGGCGCTGGCGGGCCTGCTCACCGTGCCCGTGCCGCACCTGGTGGGGGCGGCGACCACGGGACTGCTGCTGGCCGACTCCGGCCTCGCGGCCCGGGTGCTCGGGGTGCAGCAGGGTTGGCCGCAGCTGGTCGGGGGACCGTGGTGGGTCGCCGTGGTGCTCGAGCACGCGTGGAAGGAGTCGGCCTTCGTCGCCCTGGTGGTGGCCGCCGCACTGGCCGCCCGGGCCGAGGCGCTCACCGAGACGGCGGCGACGCTGGGCGCGGGCCGGTGGCGGCGGCTGCGCCACGTCACCCTCCCGCTGGCCGCCCCCGCGCTCGTCGCGTCGTCGGGGATCGTGCTGGTCTACACCCTGGGCTCCTACGAGGTGGCCCAGCTGCTGGGGCGTCCGTCACCGGAGCCGCTGGCCGTCGGTGCGGTGCGGCTGTTCGGCTCGATCGACCTGGCCGCGCGCCCCCAGGCGGCTGCGCTGGCCACCGCGTCGACGGTGCTGTGCCTGCTGGCGGTGGTCGTGGTGGGCCTCGTGCTGCGCCGGCTGGCGGCCTGGCGGTGACGGTGGGAGCGGCCCGGCGGCTGGGTCGCGCGGTGCTCGTGGCGTGGTTCCTGCTGCCCCTGCTGCCCCTGCTGCTGTGGGCCGGGGCCGACCGCTGGTCCTTCCCCGCCGTCTTGCCGCAGCGGTGGGGGTTCGCCGGGGTGCGCCAGGCCCTCGGGGCGGGTGGGGTGGCGGCCCTGGGCCGTTCCAGCCTCCTGGGGCTGGGGGTGGCCCTGCTCGCGGTGCCCGTCGGGGCCGTGGCCGCCCGAGCGCTGGTGCAGGGACGGGTGCGGCTGCCCAGGACGGTGGGCGTGCTGCTGCTGGCCCCGCTCGCGCTGCCGCCGTTCGCCGTCGCGCTGGGCCTGGACGTGGCGCTGCTGCGGGCTCGGGTACCGGGGCCGCTCGGGGTCCTGCTGCTGCTCACCGTGGCCGCGGTCCCGTACACGACCTACACCATGCGGGTGGCCTGGGGCGCCTACGACGCGGCGGTGGAGGACGAGGCCCGAACCCTGGGCGCCGGGCGCCGCGCGGTCCTCCTGCGGGTGCGCCTGCCCGCGCTGGCGCCGGCACTCTCGGGTGCCGCGTTCCTGGCCTTCCTCGTCGGCTGGAGCGACTACGTGGTGACCCTGCTCGTCGGCGGTGGTCGACTGGTCACCGTGCCGCTGCTCGTCGGGTCCTCCGCCGCCGCCGTGGGCAACGACGCCCTCGTCGCCGTGCTGTCGCTGGCCGCGGTGGCACCCCCGCTGGTGCTGCTCGTGGCTGTCGCCGCCCTGCGCCGGGGCCGGACGTGAGCGCCGCCGTCGAGCTCGTCGAGCTGGGACGGGTGCACGGTGACGTGGTCGCCCTGGCCGGGGTGGACCTCACCGTGCCGGCCGGTTCGTGCGTGGCGGTGCTGGGTCCCTCCGGCTCGGGCAAGTCCACCCTGCTGCGCCTGCTCGCCGGGCTGGACGTCCCCAGCACGGGGGTGGTCCGCCTGGACGGGGTCGACCAGTCCGGGGTTGCGGCCGAGCGCCGCGGGGCCGCCCTGGTGAGCCAGCGGCCGCTGCTGTTCCCGCACCTGTCCGTGCTGGACAACGTGGCCTTCGCCGCCCGCGTCGGTGGTGCGTCGCGCCGGGCGGCCCGGGCCGGTGCGGGGGAGTACCTGGACCTGGTGCAGCTCGGCGGCCTGGGGCGGCGGCGGACGGGGCAGCTCTCCGGCGGGCAGGCGCAGCGGGTGGCCCTGGCCCGGGCGCTGGCCGCGAGGCCCCGGGTGCTGCTGCTGGACGAGCCCTTCAGCGCCCTGGACAGCGTGCTGCGCGCCGACATGCACGCCCTGCTGGCCACGGTGCGCGCCGAGCTCGCCCCGACGGTGGTGCTCGTGACGCACGACCAGGACGAGGCCGCGCTGCTGGCGGACACGGTGGCGGTGCTGACCGACGGACACCTGCTCCAGCACGGGCCGCCGGCGCAGGTGTACACCCGACCCGCCTCGATGGCCGTGCACCGGGTGATGGGAGGGCGGACCGCGGTGCCGGGGACGGTGCGCACCGGGGTGCACCACTCGGACCTGGGCGCCCTGGCGGTGGCAGGCGCCCCGGACGGCGCCGGGCTGCTGGTGCTGCGGCACGAGTCGGTGCAGCTGGGCGGCGACGTCGCGGGCACCGTGGCGGCGGTGACCCCGCGCGGGCCGCGGCGGCTGCTGGAGGTGCACGTGGGCACGGCCGCCGTGTTCGTGGAGGTCCCTCCCGGTCCCGGCCCGTCCGTGGGCGACGAGGTGGCGCTGACGGTGCCCGTCGAGGCCCGCTGGGTGGTGCCCCCCGGCTCCCCGGACCCGGACGTCGTGGATGGTCGACCGAGGGCGTAGGAGGTGCTGCGCGGGTGCTCCCGCCCTGGCACCGGCGTCAGCGTCCGCCGCGCGGTGCCCTCGCGGGCCTCGGCCACCACCTCACGGCGCCACCCGGCGGACGCGGGTGGGGCGGGCGGGCACCGCGGCCGGGTGCAGCACCGCCGCGACCGCCTCCACGCCGTCGACCAGCCGGGGTCCGGGCCGCACCACCAGGCCGTCCCCGTCCACGGCCCACACCGGAACGCCGGGCAGTGCGTCGACCACCGCACGGGCCTGCTCGGCGGCCCCGTCCAGCCCGTAGCCGCAGGGTGCCACCAGCACCACGTCCGGCTCGAGCGCCGCCATGGCCGTCCAGGTGGTCGGGACGGAGCGCTGCCCCGGACGGCCCCCCACCGGCTCGCCGCCGGCAGCGGTGACCATGTCCGGCACCCAGTGCCCGGCCCCGAACGGGGGGTCCACCCACTCCACCACCAGCACCCGTGGCCGGGGCCGCCCCGCCACGGCCAGCCGGACCCGCTCCAGGCGCGCGCGCAGCCCGTCCACCACCTCCGCCGCCCGGCCTGCGACCCCGGTCCGCTCACCGACAGCGGTGATCGTGGCGAGCACGTCCGCCAGGGTGTGCGGGTCCAGGGTGAGGACGTCGGCGGTGCTGCCCAGGTGCGCGAGCGCGTCCGCGACCCGGTCCCCGGGCAGGGCGCAGACCCGGCAGAGGTCCTGGGTGAGCACGAGGTCCGGGTCGAGCCCGCGCAGGGCGTCGGTGTGCAGGGTGTAGAGGTCCTGCCCGGCGGCGACCCGCCCGCGGACCGCGGCGTCGACCTCCCCGGGCGTCATGGTCGTGGTGTCCAGCCCGCCGACCACGACGGTGGCGCTGGTGCGGGCCGAGGGCGGTTCGTCGCACTCGAACGTGACCCCCACCAGCTGGTCGCCCAGGCCGAGGGTGTGGACGATCTCGGTGGCCGAGGGCAGCAGGCTCACGATGCGCACACCGGCGAACCTAGCCCGGGATAGTGTCGGGACCCGGGCCGCCGGCCCGGGTCGGAGGGGCCGGGGGTGTTCGGTGGGCGGCACGCATCCGGGCGGGGCGGAGACCGCGCGGCTCAACCTCGCCCGGCAGCGGGAGCTCTACGGCGAGGTCCTCGCTGACCGGGTTCGCCGGCTCCTGGTGGCCTTCGACCTCTCGCAGACCCAGCTGGCCTCCGTGGTCGGGATCAGCCCCACGATGCTCAGCCAGGTGGTCAACGGGCGACGGCAGAAGATCGCGAACCCCGCGGTGCTGGCGCGGATGACGCTGCTGGAGCGGCGCGCGGTCGGGGCGGACGCGGGCCGGCGTGCCGCGGTGCTCGAGGAGGTGCGGGCCACGTCCGTCCCGGAGGCGGTGGAGCAGGCCGGCGACGCCGACCGGGTCGTCGTCTCGGCGCTGCGCGCCGAGCTCGCCGGAGAGGACCTGCAGGCGTGCGCGGAGGCGGTGCGGCCGCTCAGCCCCGCGCTGGCCGAGCTGCTGGAGCAGGCAGCACGCTGACCTGCGGGGAGACGGGGCGGCAGGCCGGGGGCCTGCTAATCTGGGCGACGGTGCTCCTGCAGTCCGTGGCGGCGGCACCGAACGTCCCGCGGTCAACCGACCGCCCCGGGAACCGTGCGCACGCGCCCGTCGTCCCGTCCAGCACGGTCGTCACCACCAGGAGAACACGCACGTGGCTCTGAGCACCGAGGACAAGAAGTCCATCCTCAGCGAGTACGGCCTGCACGAGTCCGACACCGGGTCCCCCGAGGCCCAGGTGGCGATGCTGACCAAGCGCATCCGCGACCTCACCGAGCACCTCAAGGAGCACAAGCACGACCACCACTCCCGCCGCGGCCTGCTGCTGCTGGTGGGGCGTCGTCGTCGCCTGCTCAAGTACGTCGCCAAGGTCGACATCGGTCGCTACCGCTCGCTGATCGAGCGGCTCGGCCTGCGTCGCTGACGCACCGGAGGGAGGGTGACCCCAGGGTCACCCTCCCTCCACTGCTCTTCCGAACACCCGCACCACCAGCACCACCCACGGGGCACGAGTCCCCGGCTCCGCCGCGAGGTCGGCGCGGAGACGGTCCTCGGTAGTGGCCCCCGGCACGGCCCGCGACGGGCCCCGGACGCCGGGAGCCTCGATCGAGAACCGCCCCCCTGCCGCAACCCCGCGCGACGGCGCAGCTCGGCCAGGTCCGGCCCGCACGAGGGCCCGGCACCCCGAGCGCCCGCGGAGTGCGCACCAAAGACGAGAGGAAGCACATGAGCGACACCACCCAGGCGCAGCCGTCCGAGGACGGCGTGCACGAGAGCACCGCCACGATCGACAACGGGCGCTTCGGCACCCGGACCATCCGCTTCGAGACCGGCCGGCTGGCCCAGCAGGCCAACGGCGCCGTCGTGGCGTACCTGGACGAGGAGACGATGCTCCTCTCGGCCACCAGCGCCAGCAAGCGTCCCAAGGACCACCTGGACTTCTTCCCCCTCACGATCGACGTCGAGGAGCGGATGTACGCCGCGGGCCGCATCCCGGGCTCGTTCTTCCGTCGCGAGGGTCGCCCCTCCACCGACGCGATCCTCACCTGCCGCCTCATCGACCGGCCGCTGCGCCCGACCTTCGTCGCCGGGCTGCGCAACGAGATCCAGGTCGTCATCACCGTGATGAGCCTGAACCCGAACGACATCTACGACGTGGTGGCCATCAACGCGGCCTCCGCGTCCACCCAGATCGCCGGGCTGCCGTTCTCGGGCCCCGTCGGCGGCGTCCGCGTGGCCCTGATCGACGGCCAGTGGGTCGGGTTCCCCACCGTGGAGCAGCTCGAGGGTGCGGTGTTCGACATGGTCGTCGCCGGCCGCATCGTCTCCGGGTCCGGTGACACCGCCGACGTCGCGATCATGATGGTCGAGGCCGAGGCCACCACCAGCGTCGTGGAGAAGGTCGCCGCCGGCGCCCAGGCCCCCACCGAGGAGATCGTCGCGCAGGGCATCGAGGCGGCCAAGCCGTTCATCGCGCGGCTGTGCACCGCCCAGCAGGAGCTCGCCGCCAAGGCCGCGAAGCCCACCGGCGAGTTCACCCTGTACCCGCCCTACGCCGACGACGCGTTCGCCGCCGTCGAGGCCGCGGGCTCCACGGACCTGGCCGCCGCGCTCACGATTGTCGGCAAGTCCGAGCGCGAGGACCGCCTCGACGAGGTCAAGGCCGAGGTCCTGGCCAAGGTCGCGTCCGAGCTCGCCGGGCGTGAGTCCGAGATCGGCGCGGCGTTCCGCTCGCTGACCAAGAAGCTGGTGCGCCAGCGCATCCTGCGAGACCAGGTCCGGATCGACGGTCGCGGCATCACCGACATCCGCTCGCTCTCCGCCGAGGTCGCCCTCGTCCCGCGGGCGCACGGCTCGGCGCTGTTCGAGCGTGGCGAGACCCAGATCCTGGGCGTCACCACCCTCGACATGCTCAAGCTGGAGCAGCAGATCGACTCGCTCGGGCCCGAGAAGACCAAGCGCTACATGCACCACTACAACTTCCCGCCGTACTCCACCGGTGAGACCGGCCGCGTGGGTTCGCCCAAGCGCCGCGAGATCGGCCACGGCGCGCTGGCCGAGCGGGCCCTGCTGCCCGTGCTGCCCAGCCGCGAGGAGTTCCCCTACGCCATCCGGCAGGTCTCCGAGGCGCTGAGCTCCAACGGCTCCACCTCGATGGGCTCGGTGTGCGCCTCCACCATGTCGCTGCTGAACGCCGGTGTGCCGCTCAAGGCCCCCGTCGCCGGCATCGCCATGGGCCTGGTCAGCGACCAGGTGGACGGGGAGACCCGCTACGTGGCCATCACCGACATCCTCGGGGCCGAGGACGCCTTCGGCGACATGGACTTCAAGGTCGCCGGCACCAAGGACTTCGTGACGGCGCTGCAGCTGGACACCAAGCTCGACGGCATCCCGTCCGAGGTGCTCGCGGCCGCCCTGACCCAGGCCCGCAACGCCCGCACCACCATCCTCGAGGTCATGGCCGAGGCCATCGACGCCCCGGACGAGATGAGCGAGTTCGCCCCGCGGATCACGGCCATCAAGGTGCCGACCGACAAGATCGGGGAGGTCATCGGGCCCAAGGGCAAGATGATCAACTCGATCACCGAGGCGACCGGGGCCTCCATCTCGATCGAGGACGACGGCACGGTCTACGTGGGGGCGGCCGACGGCCCGTCCGCGCAGGCGGCGATCGACATGATCAACGCGATCGCCAACCCGCAGCTGCCCAAGGTGGGCGAGCGGTTCCTCGGCACGGTGGTGAAGACGACCGCGTTCGGCGCGTTCGTCTCGCTGCTGCCCGGGCGTGACGGCCTCGTGCACATCTCCAAGCTGGGCCAGGGCAAGCGGATCGACAAGGTGGAGGACGTGGTGAGCATCGGCTCCAAGCTCCGCGTCGAGATCGCCGACATCGACAACCGCGGCAAGATCAGCCTCATCCCGGTGGCGGAGAACGCCCCCGACGCCGAGGCCGTGCCGGCCTCCTGAGCGAGCCGACCTGATCGCCCGACCCATCCGCCGCGGCGGCCCCCGGAGCTCCGGTGGCCGCCGCGTCGGCGTCGCGCACCTCCGTGCTGCCGCTGGTCGGACCCACCACCGAACGAGGAGAACCCTTGGCCGCGAACCCCGTCCGCCGCACCGTCCTGCCCGGTGGGCTGCGCGTGGTCACCGAGCGGGTGGCGGGGGTGCGCTCGGCCTCGGTGGGCATCTGGGTGGGGGTGGGCTCCCGCGACGAGCAGCCGTCGGTGGCCGGCGCCGCGCACTTCCTGGAGCACCTGCTGTTCAAGGGCACCCCCACCCACAGCGCACTGGAGATCGCCGAGTCCGTGGACGCCGTCGGCGGTGAGCTCAACGCATTCACGGCCAAGGAGCACACCTGCTTCTACGCCCACGTGCTCGACGAGGACCTGGCGCTGGCCGTGGACATGGTCAGCGACGTGGTGCTTCGTGGCACCTGCACCCGCGAGGACGTGGAGATCGAGCGGGGGGTGGTGCTCGAGGAGATCGCGATGCGCGACGACGACCCCGAGGACCTGCTGCAGGACGTGTTCGGTACCGCGCTGTTCGGCGACCACCCGCTGGGACGGCCCATCATCGGCAGCGTCGAGTCCGTCGAGGCGATGACCCGCGCGCAGCTGCACTCGTTCCACCGGCGCCGGTACACCCCCGAGCGGATGGTGGTGGCGGCCGCGGGGAACGTCGACCACGACGACGTGGTCCGCCTGGTGCGCGCCGCGTTCGCGGGGCACCTCGACCGCGCCGTCGACCCGGAGCCGCCCCGCACCGGCGTGGCCCGGCTGCCCGGCCGTCCCGGGCTCAGCGTGCTCGAGCGCGACAGCGAGCAGGCGCACGTGATCCTCGGGATGCGCTCCATCGACCGGCACGACCCGCAGCGGTGGGCGCTCTCGGTGCTCAACGCGGCCGTCGGCGGGGGGATGAGCTCACGGCTGTTCCAGCAGGTGCGCGAGGAGCGGGGCCTGGCCTACTCGGTGTACTCCGGGCTGGAGAGCCACGCGGACGCCGGCGTGTTCTCCGTCTACGCCGGCTGCCAGCCCGAGAACCTGGGCGAGGTTCTCACCGTGGTCGAGGAGGTGCTCGGCGACGTGGCCGCCGACGGGCTCACCGAGGCAGAGGTGACCCGCGGCAAGGGTCAGCTGCGCGGCACGCTCGTGCTGGGCCTGGAGGACTCCGCGTCCCGGATGAGCCGGCTCGGCCGCAGCGAGCTGAGCTTCGGCGCGCACCTGGACGTGGACCAGACCCTGGCCCGGATCGACACCGTCACCGCGGAGCAGGTGCGGGCGGTGGCGGCCACCGTGCTGCGACGCCCGCGCGGCGTCGCGGTGGTGGGCCCGTACGCTCACGCCCGCGACCTGCCCGCCCCGGTGCGCGACGCCGTGCGGGCGGGTGGGCCGCGGTCCGGACGGGCCGGAGCGGCGTGAGGTGGACTGTAGCGAGGGAGTGGTGACGGTGACGGGACCAGAGGTCGAGCCCATCCGGGTGGGCGTGCTCGGCGGGCGCGGCAAGGTCGGTGAGCAGGTGTGCCGGGCGGTGGACGAGGCCGAGGACCTCGACCTGGTGGCCGTGGTGGACGCGGGCGACTGGCTGTTCAACGTGGCCGACGCGGGTGCCCAGGTGGTGGTGGACTTCACCCACCCCGACGTGGTGCTGGACAACGTCCGGTTCTGCATCGACCAGGGCATCCACGCCGTGGTCGGCACCACCGGCTGGGACGCGCCCAAGTTCGACCAGGTGCGGGCGTGGTTGGAGCCCAAGCCGGACCTGGGTGTCCTCGTGGCCCCGAACTTCGCCATCGGCGCGGTGCTGAGCATGCGCTTCGCCGCGATGGCCGCCCGGTTCTACGAGTCCGTGGAGATCGTGGAGCTGCACCACCCGGCCAAGGCCGACGCCCCCTCCGGCACCGCGGCCCGCACCGCGGAGCTGGTGGCGGCCGCGCGCGCCGAGGCAGGGATGGCCCCACCGCCGGACGCCACCACCAGCGAGCTCGACGGTGCACGGGGTGCGCTCGTGCACGGGGTGCACGTGCACTCGGTGCGCCTGGCCGGTCTGGTGGCGCACCAGGAGGTGCTGATGGGCACGCAGGGGGAGACCCTGACCATCCGGCACGACTCGATCGACCGCAGCTCCTTCGTCCCCGGCGTGCTGCTGGGCGTGCGGGAGATCTCCGGCCGCCCCGGGCTCACCGTGGGCCTGGAACACCTGCTCGACCTGTGAGGCCCGTCGTCGTGGGCGCGCACGCATGAGGTCGCGGACGATCGCGCTGGCCATCAGCGCGGCCACCCTGTTCTACATCCTGTTCCTGGGCTACATCGGGTTCGTGCTCATCCGGGCCGGCGGGGTCGGACCCGTCGGGCTGGGGATCGGTGTGGTGCTGCTGGTTCCCCTGGGCCTGTGGGTGCTGGGCTCGACGCTGCGGGCGGGGATGCGCCACCAGCACCTGGCGCGCCGGCTGCACGAGGAGGACCTGCTGCCGGACACCTCGGAGCTTCCGCGCCGGCCGTCCGGGCGCATCGACCGCGAGGCCGCCGACGCCTGGTTCGAGCAGCGGCGGGTGGAGTACGAGGCCGACCCGGACAACTGGCGCACCGTGTACCGGCTGGCCATCGGCTACGACACCGCCGGCGACCGCAGCCGGGCCCGGGAGACCATGAAGCGTGCGGTGGCACTGGAGGCCGTGGAGGCAGCGAAGCCGTGAGCGTCCTGCTGGTGGTGCACCACACGCCGTCGCCGGCCACCCGGGAGCTGCTGGAGGCGGTGCTGGCCGGCGCTCGCGACCCCGAGATCACCGGGGTGGACGTGCACGTGGTGCCGGCGCTCGGGGCGACGGTGCCGGACGTGCTCGCCGCCGACGGGTACCTGTTCGGCACGCCCGCGAACTTCGGCTACATGTCCGGGGCGCTCAAGCACTTCTTCGACACCGTGTACTACCCGTGCCTGGACGCGGTCGAGGGCCGGCCGTTCGGCGTCTGGGTGCACGGCGGGGACGACGCCACGGGCGCGGTGCGCTCGGTGCAGAAGCTCACCACCGGCATGGGGCTGACCTCCGTGGCTGCCCCGCTGGAGCTCGCCGGCGCCCCGGACGCCGCCGCGCGCGCGGCCTGCCGCGAGCTCGGGGCCGTGGTGGCCGCATCCCTGCTCTGAGGGTCGGCGGTCACGGCGTCCTCACCGGCGTTGCGGGCGTCGCGCCAGGCCAGCAGCGCCTTCAGGGCGGCGAGGTCGTAGTCCGGCCCGCCCGTCCCGGTGGTGAACAAGGTGACGCCCGCGTCGGCGAGGGCGTCGATCCCGTCCAGGCCGTCCGGGGCCTCGGCGGAGTGCTCGATCCCCCCGGGGTCGCGCCCGACCGCGGCGCAGTGCTCGGCCAGGACCGCCGACTTGCGCGCGAGGGTCTCCGCGTCGCCGAAGCAGTGCCACACGTGCGCGTGCTCGGCCACCAGCCGCAGCGTCTTCCTCTCACCGCCGCCGCCGATGAGCACGGGGATCTCCCGCGTCGGCGCCGGGTTGAGCACGGCGAGGCGGTCCCGCACCCGCACCAGGTTCTCGCCGAGCAGCCGCAGCCGGGAGCCGGCGGTACCGAAGTCGTACCCGTAGGCGTCATAGTCCTTCTCGAACCAGCCCCCGCCGACGCCGAGCACGAGCCGCCCGCCGGAGATGTGGTCCACGGTGCGGGCCATGTCCGCGAGCAGGTCCGGGTTGCGGTACCCGCCGCCGGAGACCAGCGCGCCGAGCTCCACCCGCTCGGTCTGCTCGGCCCACGCCGCGAGCATCGTCCAGCACTCGAAGTGCGCGCCGTCGGGATCGCCGTAGAGGGGGAAGAAGTGGTCCCAGTTCATCACCAGGTCCACGCCCAGCTCCTCCGAGCGCAGCACGGCGTCGCGGATCTGGGCGTAGGTGGCGTGCTGGGGCTGCAGCTGGACGGCAACGCGGATCGGACGGGGCACGGCTCTCCCGGGGGTGTGGACGGCACGGCTGGACGACGGTGTCCCGGTCAGTCTCGTGGCCGCGCGCGGACTACCGCCAGTGCACGTCCGTCGAGCCCGTGAGCCGCAGCTCACGCAGGACGTGGGCACCGTGCTGCGAGGTGCGCACCGTGCCGTCGAGGTGCCAGCCGTGACGGGGGAAGAAGCGCAGCGACGCCTCGTCCGCGTCGGCGACCCACACCTGGGCCCGCTCGGCACCGCCCTGGCGCAGCAGGTGGGCCACCGTCCCCAGCAGTCGTCCGCCGTGACCACGGCGGCCCCAGCGGGGTGCCACCAGCAGCGTCGCCACCTCGGCACCGGTGCCCGCGGCGAACCCGGTGACCTCGACGCCCTCGGTGGCGACCAGCAGGTGTGCGTCGCCGTCGGACCCGATGGCCTGGGCCCAGGCCTCGGTGGTGGCGGAGAGGTCGAGGGAGTCGACGACCTCGGGCGGGAGGAAGGCGGCGTAGGCCGTGCGCCAGACGTCGAGCTGGACGGCCGCCATCGCCGCGGCGTCGGTGAGCGTGGCCGCGCGCACCGCAGCGTCGGCCACTACAGGTCCGCCGTCAGCATTGGGCACCAGCGCTGAGGGAGGTCGGCGGGATCGGGACCGGGGCCGCCAGGGAGGCGGTCCCGCGGGCCCTGGCCACCAGGGCAAGCAGCAGCACGGGCAGCAGCGCGGGACGGGGGCTCATCGACCGTCAGGGTGCCACAGCTGCTGATCCGGTCGTGGTGGCCTGGCAGGGTGAACCCCGTGGCCACCTCGCTGACGATGACGGCTGCCGCGGCCCGTCGCACGGCCCTCGCCGCCCAGGGCTTCGCCGACCCGCGGCCCGCCGGGCCGGTGACCCGGCGGCACCTGCAGCGGGTGCTGTCCCGGGTGCAGCTGCTGCAGCTCGACTCGGTGTCGGTGGCCGTCCGTGCGCACTACGCGCCGGTGTTCAGCCGCCTCGGGCCCTACGACCGTGCCCTGCTCGACGAGGCGTCCTGGCAGCACACCGCACGCCGTCCGCGGCTGCTCGCCGAGTACTGGGCGCACGAGGCGGCGCTCGTGCCCGTCGCGGACTGGCCGCTGCTGCGCTGGCGGATGCGGGCTCGCGAGGAGCTGGGCTGGCGGGCGCACAGCCAGGCGGTGGAGCGCAGCCCGCAGCTGGTGGACGACGTGCTCGCCGCCGTCACCGCGCTCGGACCGTCCACGGCGGGGGAGCTGGAGCGCGCGCTGGAGGTCGGCCGGTCCGGCCCGTCCGGGTCGGCGAGGGGCCCCTGGTGGGACCGCACCGACACCAAGGTCGTCTGCGAGCACCTGTTCGCCACCGGCGTCCTCACCGCGGCCACCCGGGTGGGGTTCCAGCGCCACTACGACCTGACCGAACGGACCCTGCCGGCGGAGGTGGTGGCTCGGCGGGTCGACGACGACGAGGCCGTGCGCTCCCTGGTCGCCCAGGCCGCCGTGGCCCTGGGGGTGGCCACCGAGCCTGATCTGCGCGACTACTACCGCCTGCCCCCGGCGCGCAGCCGGCCCGCCGTGGCCGAGCTCGTCGAGGCCGGGGTGCTGCTGCCCGTCGCGGTGCAGGGCTGGTCGGCCCCGGCCTACCGGCACCGCGACGCCCGCACGCCGCGCCGGGTCGAGGGTGCGGCCCTGCTCTGCCCGTTCGACCCGCTGGTGTTCTGCCGCCCGCGCACCGAGCGGGTGTTCGGCTTCCGGTACCGCCTGGAGATCTACACCCCGCAGGCCCAGCGGCAGTTCGGTTACTACGTGTTCCCGTTCCTGCTCGACGGGGAGCTCGCGGCCCGGGTGGACCTCAAGGCCGACCGGGTGGCGGGGCTGCTGAGGGTGCCGGGCGCGTTCGCCGAGCGCGGGCCGGACCTCTCCCGCGCGGTCCGGGGGTCGCTGGCGCAGAGGCTGGCCGCGAGCCTGGCGGAGATGGCGCGGTGGCTCGGGCTCGACGGGGTGGCGGTGGGGGAGCGGGGAGACCTCGCCGTGGCCCTCAGCTCGGCAGTGCGGGCCGCCTGAGCGCCGGGGCCGGACGCGCAGCGGCGTCCGCGCCGGCACTCCGTGCGGGCACCACGCGGCTGCGCAGCTCGCGCCACTCGTCGTCCAGCACGGCGAAGACCAGCTCGTCACCCCAGGCACCCTTGAACCACTCGTGGTGCACGAGGTGCGCCTCCTGCCGCAGGCCCAGGCGTGCCAACAGCCGGGCCGAAGCCGTGTTGCGGGCGTCGCAGCGCCCGGACACCCGGTGCAGGCCCACCGGCCCCGTGGCCAGGTCCAGCAGTGCTGTGGTCGCCTCGGCCGCCACGCCGTGGCCGTGCACGCGGGGGTGGAAGGCGAACCCGATCTCGCCCTGGCGGTGCTCGGCGCTCGTCCACGCCAGCGAGACGTCGCCGACGACGCGGCCGTCCAGCTCCGCGGCCAGCACGAGGGTGTCCCCGGGCTCGACGAGCCGGTCCAGGACCATGCGACGGCGGAGCAGGTCGGCCGTGCCGCGGCGGTCGAGGACCTCGGCGTCGAGGTACCGCACGACCTCGGGCCGGCTGCGGTAGGCGTGCAGGTCCTCGAGGTCCCCCACGGCGAACGGGCGCAGCAGCAGGCGCGGGGTGCGCAGGCGGATCCCGGAGCTCACCGGCCCGAGTGTGTCAGGCGCGGGTGAGAGCCCGACCCGGCCCGAGTACGGCTCAGGCGTGCGCGGCGTGCACCACCACGTCACCGGAGCCGGTGCGGGCACGCACCCGGGCGGTGCCCGCGGTGGGGTCCTCGACCTCGGCCAGCACCGGCAGCTCGCTGCGTGCCCGGCCGGACCCGGAGCGCACGTCGAGCTCGGCCAGCACCCCGGCGGCGATGCCCAGGCGCAGCGAGCCGGACCCGGTGAGCACGTCGATCTCCCCGGTCACGGCGTCCACCGCGACGTGGCCGGACCCGGTGCGGACCTGACCCACGCCGGCGAGGTGCCCCGCGTGGACGTCGCCCGACCCGGTGCGCACCTGCGCACCGGCGGTGACGTCACCCACGCTGACGCTGCCCGAGCCCGTGCCGACGTCGAGGGAGGACACGGTGCCGGTGACCCGGACCGGCGCCGACCCCGAGCGCACCAGGACGCGGCTGCCGGACGGCGCGGCGACGGTGATCTCCACCGGCACCGAGCGGGCGGGCCCGGAGCGGGGGCTGCGCACCACCAGCCGGCGGCGCTCGCCGGAGCCGTCGACGGTGATCTCCTCGAGGGCCTGCCGGGCGAGCGCGTCGTCGGTGGATCCCTCGCCCTGCGGGCCGCCGAGAGCAGCGAGCACGTCGGCGAAGCCGCGCCGCCACCCGCCGCGCCCCGTGCGGACGGTGACCTCCAGGGCGGTGGCCCCCGGGCTGAGGTCCACCCGCACCGAGCCCGCGCCGATGTGCAGCTCCACCTCGGCGGGACCGTCCACCGGCCAGCTCTCCGTGCGGGGCTCGGCCGCGACCGGATCGGCGGCGCTCATCCCTTGACCCACCCGCGCAGCGAGCCGCCGCCGTCGGTGTCCGGACGCGAACGGGCACCGGGCTCGCGCAGCGCTCCCTGGACGGCCTGGGAGAGCCAGGAGTTCAGCGACACGCCCTCCCGGTTCGCGGCCTCCTCGGCCCTGGCCTTGACCTGCTCGACCACGCGGAGCGTCACCCGGCTGATGTCGCCGGTCACGTCCTCGACGCTGCGCGGTCCGGGGGCCGCGGCGGGCTCCGCACCGGCGGCGTCGCCGGTGACGACCACCCGCACGTCGCGGCCGTCCAGGCGCACCTCGACCACCCGGTCACCCAGTGCGGCGGTGATCTCGGCGGAGAGGTCGGAGAGCGCGGTCATGAGGGTGAGACGAAGGGCGGGCTCGACCGAGGTGGCCAGGGCGGCGGCGGTGCGGCGGGTCTGCTCGTCACCCAGCGCGGCAGCCGCCGTGAGGTCGTCCCGGAGGGAGTCGGTGTACGTGGTGAGGTCCATGACGTCATCATGGCACCATGCGTGACGTCTGTCGAGGCGGCGGCGACGTCGTCGCGGCGGTCGGATCGGCGCGGACCACCACGTCGGGCCGGTCGGGTGGGCGTCGCCCGATAAGGTCGAGGGTGTTCGTCAGCGAGCCCCGTCCGTCGTCAGCCCCGCACGAGGAGGTCCTGCCCGTGCCCCGGACGCCGGCGAGCCAGGTGCACCAGCTGCGGGTGCAGCTGGTGGCGCGCACGGAGTTCCTGCCGCCGGCCGACGTCCCGTGGAGCACCGACGCCGAGGGTGGCCAGGCGCTGGCCGAGTTCGCCGGGCGCGCCTGCTACCAGAGCTGGTCCAAGCCCAGGCCGAGCACCGCCACCAACGCGGCGTTCCTGCGCCACGTGCTGCAGGTCGGCCACCTCTCCGTGCTCGAGCACGGCACGGCCACCCTGTACCTGCGCGGGGTCTCCCGTGCCGTGGCGCACGAGGTGCTGCGGCACCGGCACTTCTCCACCTCCGAGCTCTCCCCCCGGCACGTGCCGACCGACGGTGCCCCCGTGGTGGTCCCGGCGGTGGTGGCGCAGGACCCGGCGGCGGCCGAGCTGTTCCTGCGCGCCGCCACCGCCGCCCGCGCGGCGCACGACGAGCTGCTCACGGCGCTGGAGGCGGGTCGGAGCGGGGGGGCTGCGTCGGCCGGCCCGGAGCTCGCGGCGGAGACCCTGCGGCACAAGCAGGCCCGCCAGGCCGCCCTCGCGCTGCTGCCCGGCGCCACCGAGACCCAGCTCGTCGTGACGGGGAACTACCGGGCGTGGCGGCACTTCGTCGCCGCACGGGCGACCGACCTGGTGGACCTCGAGGTGCGCGCGCTCGCCGTGGCGTGCCTGCGCCAGCTCCAGTCCGCCGCCCCGCACGTGTTCTCCGACTTCGAGGTCGGCGAGCTGGTCGACGGCACCGAGGTGGCCTCGAGCCCGTACGTCACGGAGGCGTGAGCGACCATGGACGACGCACGCCCGAGCACGGGAGGAGACCGGATGGACACGCCGTACGAGGACCTGCTGGCCGACGTCATGGCCACCGGGACCCACAAGTCCGACCGCACCGGGACCGGGACCCGCAGCGTCTTCGGCCGCCAGCTGCGCTTCGACCTGTCCGCCGGCTTCCCGCTGGTCACCACCAAGCGGGTGCACCTCCGGTCGGTGGTCGGCGAGCTGCTGTGGTTCCTGCGCGGGGAGTCCAACGTGTCCTGGCTGCGGGAGAACGGCGTGCGGATCTGGGACGAGTGGGCCGACGCCGACGGTGAGCTCGGCCCGGTCTACGGGGTGCAGTGGCGCAGCTGGCCCACGCCGGACGGGCAGCACGTGGACCAGGTGGCCCAGGTGCTGGAGTCGCTGCGGACCAACCCGGACTCGCGCCGGCACGTGGTCTCGGCCTGGAACGTCGCCGACCTCGGCGCGATGGCCCTGCCGCCCTGCCACCTGCTGTTCCAGTTCTACGTGGCCGACGGGAAGCTGTCCTGCCAGCTCTACCAGCGCAGCGCCGACCTGTTCCTGGGCGTGCCGTTCAACATCGCCAGCTACTCCCTGCTCACGCACATGGTGGCCCAGCAGCTCGACCTGGAGGTGGGGGACTTCGTGTGGACCGGCGGTGACTGCCACGTCTACGACAACCACGTGGAGCAGGTCACCACCCAGCTCGCCCGGCAGCCGTACCCGCGGCCGCGCCTGGAGCTGCGCCGGGCGGCCTCGCTGTTCGACTACACCCTCGACGACGTCTCCGTGGTCGACTACCGCCACCACCCCACCATCGCCGCGCCCGTCGCGGTCTGACGCTGCGGAGCCCCCGTGACCACTGCCGCCCGGCGCGAGCGTGCCGCCCTCGCCGTCCTGGTCACCGCGACCGGGCCCGAGGCCCCCACCCTCTGCGGGGACTGGACCACCCGCGACCTGCTCGCGCACCTCGTGCTCCGGGAGACCCGTCTCGACGCGGCCCCCGGAATCGCGGTCCCCCCGTTCGCCGGCTGGACCTCGCGGGTGCAGGCCGGCATCGCCGCGCGGGACTGGTCGACGCTGGTGGCCGACCTGCGCGACGGGCCGCCGTGGTGGTCGCCGTTCCGGCTGCTCGACCCCCTGGTCAACGGCGCCGAGCTGTTCGTGCACCACGAGGACGTCCGCCGCGCGCAGCCCGGCTGGGAGCCCCGGCTGCTGCCCGCGGCCCAGCAGGACGCGCTGTGGAAGCAGGCGCGGCTGGTGGCGCGGCTGGGCTACCGGCACAGCCCCGTGGGGGTCGTGCTGCGCCGGACGTCGGGCGCCACCAGCACGGCCAGGCGCGGCCCGCGCCCGGTCACCCTCGTCGGCGAGCCCGCCGAGCTGCTGCTGCACGCCTTCGGTCGCGACGAGGTGCGGATCGACGGCCGGGGGGACGCGGCCGACGTCGCCGCGGTGCTCGCCCTCGACCGCAGCTTCTGAGCCGCGCCGGGACCTTCCGACGGGTCGGGTAGGTTCCCGGGACATGACGACGACCGCCCCCAGTGCCGCCCCCGGGCGGCCGTTCGGGCGGGTGCTCACCGCCATGGTCACGCCGTTCGACGTGGACGGCGGCCTCGACCTGGACGCCGGGGTGGCCCTGGCCGTGCACCTGGTGGAGCAGGGCTGCGACGGGCTCGTCCTGGCCGGGACCACGGGGGAGTCCCCGACGACCACCGACGCGGAGAAGATCGACCTGCTCCGGGCGGTGCTCGATGCCGTGCCCGCCGGCACCACGGTCGTCGCTGGAGCGGGAACCAACGACACGGCGCGCTCCGTGGTCCAGGCCCGGGCCGCGGCCGAGGCCGGCGCCCACGGGCTCCTCGTGGTCACCCCGTACTACTCCAGGCCGTCGCAGGCCGGGCTGCTCGCGCACTTCCGCACCGTCGCGGACGCCACCGACCTGCCCGTGATGCTCTACGACATCCCGCCGCGCTCGGTGGTGCCCATCGCCCCGGACACGCTACGACGCCTCGCCGAGCACCCCACCATCCTCGCGGTGAAGGACGCCAAGGGTGACTTCGCGGCCGGGGCCACGCTCATCGCGGAGACGGGCCTGGCCTGGTACTCCGGGGACGACCCGGTGAACCTGCCCTGGCTGTCGGTCGGCGCGGTGGGCATGGTCAGCGTGGTCAGCCACCTCGCCGCGGCGCCGCTGCGCGCGATGGTCGACGCCTTCGAGGCCGGCGACGTCGCCACGGCCACCCGGATCAACGCCGAGGTGCTCGCGCTGTGTGACGCGATGGCGCCGCTCGGTGGCGTGGCGTTCAGCAAGGCGGCCCTAGGGCTCGTCGGTCACGGCGTGGGCGAGCCGCGGCTGCCGGTCGTGGCCCCGGACCCCGCGGAGCTCGCCACCCTGGCGGCCGCGCTGCGGGCCAGCGGTCACCTGCCCACCTGACGCCCACGCGGGACCCCGGCCGCCCGGGCTCCCCCCGCCGCTGCGGCGCGTCGTCGTGGTCGCGCCCCTCGCACGGCCCACACTCGACCGTGCCGGGTCCGGGTCGTGACGCATGTTCTTGCTGGGGCCCGTGGGGCACCTGGGACTAACCTGCACCCATGGCAGGCAAGGCGAGCACCCGTGGTCCCGCGAAGCGCCCGGCGCGCGGCGCCACGCGCAGCACCCCCCGTCGCGCCCCGGCCGCGGCGCCCGCGAGGACTGCGGCCACGACCTCGACGAGGGCGGCGACCCGCTCGCGCACCACCCGCACGGTGACGACCCCGCGCGAGCCCGGCCTGGCCTCGCGCGCCGTCCGCGCCTCGTGGTCGGGGGTGGCCCGCGGCGTGGGTGCCAGTGTCCGGGCCGTCGGTCGCACCCGGGAGATCGAGCCCGGTCACCGTCGCGACGGGCTCGCGCTCGGGCTGTTCGCCGGGGCCGTCCTCGTCGCTGCCGGGGTGTGGTGGAGTGCCGGGGGACCCGTGGGCTCGGCCCTGGACACCGCGCTCCGCACGGTCGTCGGGGCCCCGGCCGCCGTGCTGCCGCTGGTCCTGGTCGGTGTCGCCGTCACCCTGCTGCGCTGCGCTCCGGCACCGGAGCACCGTCCGCGCACGGTGCTCGGCAGCATGCTGCTCGGGCTCTCCGTGCTCGGCCTCTTGCACCTCGGCGCCGGCTCGCCGGACACGCTCGCCGGTCAGCAGCGCGCGGGCGGCGGGGTCGGCCACCTGGTCGGGGACCCGCTCGCCGGTGGGGTGAGCACCTGGTTGGCCGTCCCGCTGCTCGCGCTCGTCGCCGTGTTCGGGCTGCTCGTGCTCACCGGGACCACCGTGCGCGAGGTCCCCGGACGGTTGCGGTCCCTGGCCGGGGGCACCCCCGACCCGGACGAGGAGGGGGCCGACGACCTCGACCTGCTCCACGACGCGCCGGAGCTCGACGAGACCGCCGCGCCCGTCACGGAGAAGCTCCGCAAGCCCTCCCGTCGTCGCCAGGGCACCGCGGCCGAGCCGCCCGCCGAGTCCGCGACGCCGCCGACGGTCCGCGCCCGCCCGACCGTCGTCGCGGCCACCCCGCCGCCGGCCCCGGTGGCGGGTGAGCAGCTCACCCTCGACCGCGTCGTCGAGGGCGACTACGTGCTGCCGCCGGTCACGCTGCTCAAGGCGGGCGACCCGCCCAAGACCCGCAGCTCGGCCAACGACGCGATGATCGAGGCCATCACCGGGGTGCTCGAGCAGTTCGCCATCGACGCCGCCGTCACCGGGTTCACCCGTGGTCCCACCGTCACCCGCTACGAGGTGGAGCTCGGGCCCGGGGTCAAGGTCGAGAAGATCACCGCCCTGGCCCGCAACATCGCCTACGCGGTGGCCACCGACAACGTGCGCCTGCTGGCGCCGATCCCCGGCAAGTCCGCCGTCGGCATCGAGGTGCCCAACACCGACCGCGAGATGGTCCGCCTGGCCGACGTGCTGCTCGCCCCGACCGCCAAGGGCGACCACCACCCGCTCGTCATCGGTCTGGGCAAGGACATCGAGGGCAACTTCGTCACCGCCAACCTCGCCAAGATGCCGCACCTGCTGGTGGCCGGGTCCACCGGCTCGGGCAAGTCGAGCTTCGTCAACTCCATGCTGGTCAGCCTGCTGGCCCGGGCCACCCCGGACGAGGTCCGGATGATCCTCATCGACCCCAAGATGGTCGAGCTCACGCCCTACGAGGGCATCCCGCACCTCATCACGCCCATCATCACCCAGCCCAAGAAGGCCGCCGCGGCGCTGGCCTGGCTGGTGGAGGAGATGGAGCAGCGCTACCAGGACATGCAGGTCAACAAGGTCCGCCACATCGACGACTTCAACGCCAAGGTCCGCTCCGGGGAGATCACCGCCCCGCTGGGCAGCGAGCGGGTCTACAAGACCTACCCCTACATCCTGGCCATCGTCGACGAGCTGGCCGACCTCATGATGACCGCGCCGCGCGACGTCGAGGACGCCATCGTCCGCATCACCCAGAAGGCCCGTGCGGCCGGGATCCACCTGGTGCTCGCCACGCAGCGCCCCTCGGTGGACGTCGTCACCGGGCTGATCAAGACCAACGTGCCCTCGCGGCTCGCCTTCGCGACGTCCTCGCTGACCGACAGCCGGGTGATCCTCGACCAGCCGGGTGCGGAGAAGCTCATCGGCATGGGCGACGCGCTGTTCCTGCCGATGGGGGCCGGCCGTCCGGTGCGCCTGCAGGGCGCGTTCATCACCGACGAGGAGATCTCGGCGATCGTCGAGGCCGCGAAGAGCCAGGCCGAGCCGGAGTACACCGAGGGTGTCACGGTCCAGACCGCCGCGGCCGGCAAGGGCGACGTCGATCCCGACATCGGCGACGACATGGACGTGCTGCTGCAGGCCATCGAGCTCGTGGTGACCAGCCAGTTCGGCTCGACCTCGATGCTGCAGCGCAAGCTGCGCGTCGGGTTCGCGAAGGCCGGCCGCCTCATGGACCTCATGGAGAACAAGGGCGTGGTCGGCCCCAGCGAGGGTTCCAAGGCGCGCGACGTGCTGGTCAAGCCCGAGGAGCTGGACGGGCTGCTCTGGTCGGTCAAGGGCGGCGACCCGCTGGACGTCGAGGTCGACTGAGCTCCGGAGGCCGACCGGGCCGCGGCCGGGGGATCCCGTGCGTTCCGGCCGCAGGCCGTGCTCAGAGCGTGACGAGCATCCGGGTGTTGCCCAGGGTGTTCGGCTTGACGTAGCTGAGGTCGAGGAACTCGGCGACGCCGGTGTCGTAGCTGCGGCGCATCTCCTCGTACACCGCGGCGTCCACCGGGGTGCCCTCGATCTCGACGAAGCCGTGCCGGGCGAAGAACGCGGTCTCGAAGGTCAGCACGAACACCCGGTGCAGCCCCAGCGCCCGGGCCCCGTCCAGCAGCTGGGTGACCAGTGCGTGCCCGACCCCGCCGCCCAGCACCGAGGGGTCCACGGCCACGGTGCGCACCTCGCCGAGGTCGGCCCACAGCACGTGCAGCGCGCCGCAGCCCACCACCGCCTCCCCGTCCGGGTCGTGCCGCACCGCGACCCAGAACTCCTGGACCGCCTCGTACAGCGTCACCAGGTCCTTCTCCAGCAGGATCCGGCCCGCGTAGCGGTCCACCAGGTCCTTGATGCCGGGCACGTCCCGGGTGCGCGCCCTGCGCAGCTCGACGGCACCCCTGGTCACGGCGCCACGGTAGTGGCCGGGTGGGTGTGGTCGGCGAGGCGGATAGGCTGCAACGGTGTCAACGCCTGTCCGGAATCCTCGTGTGTCCCTGCTCACCATGGGCTGCGCCCGCAACGAGGTGGACTCCGAGGAGCTCGCCGGCCGCCTGGCGGAGGGCGGTTTCGAGCTCGTGGGCGACGGCGAGGACACCGACCTGGTGGTCGTGAACACCTGCGGGTTCGTCGAGCAGGCCAAGAAGGACTCGATCGACACCCTGCTCGCTGCCTCCGACACCGGCGCCAAGGTCGTGGCCGTTGGCTGCCTGGCCGAGCGCTACGGCGAGCAGCTCGCCGCCGACCTGCCCGAGGCCGACGCGGTGCTCGGCTTCGACCACTACCCCGACATGGCCGCCCGTCTGAAGGAGATCCTCGGCGGTCACGCCGTGCCCAGCCACACCCCGTCGGACCGTCGGCTGCTGCTGCCCATCTCCCCGGTGGACCGCCCGGCGGCCGCGTCGGACGTCACCGTCCCCGGCCACGCGTGGGGTCCGGCGAGCCGGGTGGTGCGACGCCGCCTGGACGACGCCCCGGTCGCCCCGCTCAAGCTGGCGTCGGGCTGCGACCGGCGCTGCTCGTTCTGCGCCATCCCCTCCTTCCGCGGCTCGTTCGTCTCGCGCAGTCCCGCCGACGTCCTGAGCGAGGCTCGCTGGCTGGCCGAGCAGGGCGTGCGGGAGCTGTACCTGGTCAGCGAGAACTCCACCTCCTACGGCAAGGACCTCGGCGACCCGACCGTCCTGGACACCCTCCTGCCCGCGCTGGCCGAGGTACCGGGCATCGACCGGGTGCGACTGAGCTACCTGCAGCCCGCCGAGACGCGACCGGCCCTGCTGGCCGCCATCGCCGGCACCGCGGGTGTCGCCGACTACTTCGACCTCTCGTTCCAGCACGCCTCCGGTGCGGTGCTGCGCCGGATGCGGCGCTTCGGCGACCGGGAGAGCTTCCTGGGCCTGTGCGAGCAGATCCGCGCGCTGAGCCCCGAGGCGGGCATCCGCACCAACGTCATCGTGGGCTTCCCCGGCGAGACCGAGGACGATCTCGTCGAGCTCGAGCAGTTCCTGATCGGGGCCCGCCTGGACGCCGTGGGGGTGTTCGGCTACTCCGACGAGGACGGCACCGAGGCCGTGGGCCTGGACGGTCACCTCGACGCGGCCGAGGTCGTCGCGCGCGTGCAGCGGATCTCGTCGCTGGTCGACGAGCTCACCAGCCAGCGCGCGGAGGACCGGATCGGCACCGAGGTCGTCGTGCTCGTGGAGGACAGCGGTGACGGCGAGATGGGCGACGGGGCCCTGGCCGAGGGCGAGGTGGGCCTGGCCACGGGTCGCGCGGCGCACCAGGCGCCCGAGGTCGACGGGGAGTGCGTGTTCACCGAGGTCGGCGAGGTGACCGTCGGCGAGATGTGGCGCTGCCGGGTGGTGGCCTCGGAGGGCGTGGACCTGGTCGTGGAGGCCCTCGAGCCGCTGGCCCGGGTCGCGGGGTGAGCACCCGGCCGGTGGGGACGCCGGTGCCCGTGGTGAACATCGCCAACGGGCTGACGATGCTGCGGCTGCTGCTGGTCCCGGTGTTCCTGGCGGCCCTGTTCGTCGACCACGGGCAGACCTCTGGATGGCGGGTCGGGGCCTTCGTGATCTTCGCCCTCGCCTCGTTCACCGACCGGGTCGACGGGGAGATCGCGCGCAAGCGGGGTCTGGTCACCGACTTCGGCAAGATCGCCGACCCGATCGCGGACAAGGCGCTGACCGGCGCCGCGCTCGTGAGCCTCAGCGTGCTGGGTGAGCTCAGCTGGTGGGTCACCGGCGTGATCGCCTTCCGCGAGCTGGGCGTGACCGTGCTGCGGTTCTGGGTGATCCGCCACGGCGTGATCCCCGCGAGCCGGGGGGGCAAGGCCAAGACGTTCGTGCAGGCCATCGCCATCGGGCTCTACGTGCTGCCGCTGCCCGACGGGGTGCACCCGGTGGCTCAGGGCGTGATGGCCCTGGCGGTCGTCCTGACCGTCGTCACCGGCGTTGACTACGTCGTCCGCGCGCTGCGGCTGCGACGGGCGGGCATGCGCGCGCAACAGGCGGCGCTGCTCGGCCGTCGCACGGTGGTGGGCGACGGGGCCGCCGGGAACTGAGCGGAGGTGTCGGTGCGTTGTCATGATGAGAGCGCACGAGACGAGCAACGGTGGCGACGAGTGGGGAGAACGACATGGCAGTCCTGCTGCGGGAGGCGATCGGGGGCAGCCTGCGACGAGCACGCACGTCCCAGAGCCGCACCCTCCGCGAGGTGTCGAGCAGCGCACGGGTGAGCCTGGGCTACCTCTCCGAGGTGGAGCGCGGCCGCAAGGAGGCCTCGAGCGAGCTGCTGGCGGCGATCTGCGAGGCGCTCGAGGTGCCGCTGTCCGAGGTGCTCGTCGACGTGAGCGAGTCGATGGCCCACAGCGAGGCGCCGGTGCTGCGCCGTCCGGGTGTCGAGGTGCTCGCCGGAGTGCCCCGCATGGTGATCCCCGCCCCCTCGGTGGTACGGGTGGCGGCGCACGCCGCCTGAGCCGGGTTCGGCCGAGGTGGACGACACCGGGCCGGACACCTGAGACGATGTGACCCTGGTGCGTGGGGTGATCCCGCCCCACCCGGTGTGCGAGGGTCGTGCACGGCCGCGACCTGCGGCGCAGAACCGATGGAGGCAGGCTCAGTCCATGGCGAACCCGTTCGTGAAGGCGTGGAAGTACTCGATGGCGCTGTTCTCCTCCAAGGTCGACGAGCACGCCGACCCCAAGGTGCAGATCCAGCAGGCCATCGAGGACGCCCAGCGTCAGCACCAGGCCCTCTCCCAGCAGGCGGCGGCCGTCATCGGCAACCAGCGTCAGCTGGAGATGAAGCTCAACCGCCAGCTCGGTGAGGTCGAGAAGTACCAGGCCAACACCCGTCAGGCGCTCGTGCTGGCCGACGCCTCGCGCGGGCAGGGTGACGAGGCGAAGGCCCAGCAGTACGAGCAGACGGCGCAGACCCTGGCCGCGCAGCTCGTCACCGCCGAGCAGGGCATCGAGGACCTCAAGCAGCTGCACGACCAGGCCATCCAGGCGGCCGGGCAGGCCAAGGGGGCCGTCCAGCAGAACTCCAGCCGGCTGGAGCAGAAGCTGGCCGAGCGGACCAAGCTCCTCAGCCAGCTGGAGCAGGCCAAGATGCAGGAGCAGGTCAGCGCCTCGCTCCGGTCCATGAGCGAGCTCTCCGCGCCGGGCAGCACTCCCTCGCTCGACGAGGTGCGCGACAAGATCGAGAAGCGCTACGCGACCGCACTGGGCTCGGCCGACCTCGCCGAGAACTCGGTGCAGGGCCGGATGATGGAGATCGAGCAGTCGACGACCGACATGGCCGGCAGCGCGCGGCTCGAGCAGATCCGGGCGTCCATGGGCGGGGCGCTGCCCGCCGGCGGCTCGTCCTCCGCCGGGGCGATCGGGATGTCGAAGAACACCAGCGCACCGCAGAACGCCGTGCAGCCCACCCCTCAGGGCGAGCAGCAGGGCTGAGACCGGTGGCCGCCCGCGGGGACGTGCCGGCGATCTGGGAGCGCGCCCAGGCCGCGGCCGCCGAGGTGGGCGGCCGTCTCGACGCCGCCTCGACGTCGCTGGCACGGTGGAACGACCCGCGGGAGAAGCAGATCCGACGACGCAGGGCGGCCACGGCCGTCACTGCGGCCCTCACGGGCACCACCAGCGTGCTCGGTGTGACCACGGTGGGTCTGACCGTCTCCCCGATGACCGAGTGGGTGGTGGTGGGCTCGGGGGGTCTGACCGCCCTGGTGGCCGTGCCCACGGTGGCGGCTGCGGTGCGGTGGCGCCGGCTGCGGCGCGCCCCCCTGCCGGACCCACGCCCGGCGCGGGTGCGGCGACCCGGTCGTGACTCCCTGGCCCACGAGCCGGTGGTGCGCCTGACCCACGCCGAGCGGAGCCTGTCCGAGCTGCTCGGGCTGCTGCAGCGGGATCCGGCCGTCCCCGGCGGCGAGGTCGAGGAGGCCCGCACCGCCGCCCGGGCCGCCGTGGACGCGCTGCGGCGGGAGGCCGATGACCTCGGGGCCCTGGAGCGCGCCCGGGACACCAGCCCCGCCGCGGCTGCTGAGCTGGATGTCGTGGTGGGCGCGGCGCTGGTCCGGCTCGAGAGCGGGGTGCGCGCCTACGACGGGCTCGTCGCCTCCGCGGCCCGGGCCGTGGCGGCGGGCTCCGGGCCGGAGCGGCACTCGGAGAGCATCACCGCGGCCGTGGACCGGGTGGACGCGCTGACCGCGGCGCTCACCGAGCTCGCGGGCCTGCACGCCGCGCGCCGCTGACCCCGGAGCTGGTTGCGCATCGCGCGGGAGGGGTGTCGTCGGGGGAGGTCTGGTCGCGCATCGCGCGGGCGCGATGCCGTCGGGGGGGGGCTGGCGGTGGTGATCCGTGCTCAGCCGTAGCGGGCCCGCGGCACGGTCGGTTGCTGGGGACGACGCCCAGCGGTCAGCGGAGGGTGCGGACCCGGCTGGCAGGTGGTGCACACGTACGTGATCCGTGCCTGGTGGCCGGGGCCCTGCATGGCCGTCCGGATGCGCGTGCCGCAGCGCCGGCAGGGGCGCCCGGCGCGCTCGAACACCCAGTGCTGCGCGTCCCGCCCCAGCGCGCCCGTCGTCGACTGCTCCGGCCGGTCAGCGTTGCGCCACAGCAGGTCCCGTCCCATCCGCACGGTCTGCACGGGGTCCACGGACGAGACCGGGCACCACGGGGACACGCCGAGCAGGAAGCACATCTCCGTCCGGTAGAGGTTGCCGAGCCCGGCGACCACGCGCTGGTCGAGCAGCGCCTGGCCGAGCTCCCGGTCCGGCTGCGCTGCGAGGTTCACCACCGCGGCCGCCGCCAGCTCGGGTCCCCACGCGTCGTCCAGCAGGTCGGGGCCGAGGTGCCCCACCACCCGGGCCTCGTCGTCGGTGGGCACCAGCGCCATCTGGTGCAGCCGGAACCCCACGGCCACCCGGTCGGGCACACCGAGCACGGCACGCACCTGGTGGTCGGGGCCCTTCCACCGCGCGCCGGGGGAGTACAGGTGCCACGAGCCGTCCATGAGGAAGTGGGTGTGCAGCGAGGACCCGTCGTCGAAGCGGGTCAGCAGGTGCTTGCCGACGCTCGCGACCCCGGTGACCGTGCGACCGGTGAGGTCCACCGTCGACAGCTCGGGATGGCGCAGCTCGCCGCGCACCAGCTCGTGCCCGACGAGGGCCCCGCGCAGCCGCTTGCCCGCCAGCCAGACCGTGTCCCCCTCAGGCACCGCTCGACACCGCCACCACCGGATCCTCCCACCGGCAGCGATAGCGTGCCCGCGTGACGACAGCACGGACGGGACCCAGGACGCGGCAGGAGGTGGCCCTGCTCCTCGCCCCGGCGGTCTTCGTCCTGCTGTGGAGCACCGGCTTCGTCGGGGCGAAGTACGGGCTCCCCTACGCGGCGCCGTTCACCTTCCTGGCCGTCCGGCTGCTCATCGCCGCCGTCCTGCTCGCGGTGCTCGCACTGGTCCTGCGAACCCCGGCCCCCCGCGGTCGGACGCAGTGGGGGCGCTCGGCCCTCACCGGGGTGCTGCTGCACGCCGGATACCTCGGGGGGGTGTTCTGGGCAATCTCGCGGGGGTTCCCCGCCGGGGTGAGCTCGGTGGTGGTGAGCCTGCAGCCCGTCCTCGTCGCCGCCCTGGCCGGCACCGTGCTCGGGGAGACCCTGCGGCGGGTGCAGTGGGTGGGTCTGGTCGTGGGGGTGGTCGGGGTGGGTCTCGTTCTCGCGCCCGGTCTGGCCGCGGCCGACGGGGTGCCGGTGTCAGGTCTGCTCTCCTGCCTGGTCGCACTGGGGGCCGGGACGGCCGGCACCCTGCACCAGAAGCGGCACGGGGGCGGGATCCCGCTGCTCGGGGGCACGGCCGTGCAGTACGCCGCGGCCGGGGTGCTGCTCGGGGTGCTGGCCCTGAGCACCGAGGACACCACCGTCGAGTGGACCCCGCGGTTCGTCGCCGCCCTGGCCTGGCTCGTCCTCGCGCTCTCGATCGGGGCGGTGCTCCTGCTCCTCGTGCTGCTGCGCCGGGGGAGCGCGTCCGGCGTCTCGTCACTGTTCTACCTCGTGCCCCCCGCCACCGCGGTGGAGGCCTACCTGCTGTTCGGCGAGACCCTCGCACCGGTGTCGGTGCTCGGCATCGTCGTCGCCGCGGTGGGTGTCGCCCTGGTCGTGCGCACCCCCCGGACGCCGCCGGAGCTCGAACCCGTCTGAGCAGGGGCCACGCGATCCTGCCGCTCCACCGCGCGCCGTGGCACTCTCGAGGAGAACGCGCGGCTCGGCCGGGCGTCACCGACAGGTGGAGGTCGCCGTGCTGTGGAAGATCCTCGGGGCGCTGGTCGTGCTCTGGCTGGTGGTCACCGTCATCGGGTTCGTCGTCAAGAGCCTGCTGTGGCTGGCGTTCGTCGGGCTCGTGCTCGCTGCCGGCACCGTCGTCTACGGAGCGGTGAAGGGCCGCAGCCAGAAGGGCCTGTCCCGGTAGCCGCTACCGCGGGCTCACGCCCGCAGGCGCATCCCCTTGGGGGTGGCGCGGAACCCCGCGTCGGCCAGCACCGCGCCCAGGGCTGACCCGAGCGCGTCGCCGCCGTCGGCACGCTCCACGGCCAGCGCCCCGAGGCGGCCGTCCTTCACGGCCGCGGCGAGGGTGCGGGCGGCGGCCTGCAGGTGGGCCGGTTCCTCGGTGAAGCTGAGCAGGCTCTTGCCGCCCCGCTCGACGTAGAGCGCCGGGGTGCCGTCGACGAGCACCACGAGCGAGCCCGCCTTGCGCCCGGGTCGGTGCCTGGCCCGGCCCTCGGTCTCCGCCCCGACCACGGTGGGCCAGTCGAGCGCTGCGCCCCAGGGCTGGGCCGGGTCGGTGGCGGCGAGCAGCAGCGCGCTCGGCTCCGCACCGTCCTCCACCCGGCTCGTGGCGCGCAGCCGGTCGATCGCCCCGGGCACCGCGAACTGCGCCCCGCCCAGGCCCTCCACCACGTAACCGCGGCGGCAGCGCCCGGAGTCCTCCATGGCCCGCAGCACCTTGTAGACCGCGGAGAACCCGCCGACCACGCGCTCGGTGTCCACGGCGCCCCGGGTGAGCACGCCGTGGCGCTCCAGGTACGCCTCGGCGCGGGCGGCGGCGCGACGGGTGGGATCGGGCTCGCGGGGCACGGCGGCCGACCAGCGCCCGGCCACGGTGGGCGGACCGGTGCGCGACGGCATCGGCGGGCGGCCGGCTCGCATCCTGGCGTAGCGACCACGCGGGGCCGGGGCCCGGGACTTGTGCGTCGCGGCCTTCGACCCGGCCAGGGCGCGCACCGGGGCCAGGGTGTCGTTCGTGGCCAGCCCCGCCCACACCAGGTCCCAGAGCGCGCTCACGGTCTCGGCGTCACCCGGGGCGGGTTCGGCGGCCTCGACCAGGGTGGCCCCCGCGCGGTCGGCGAGCTGACGGAAGAACAGCGCACCCCCGTCCAGGGCGGTCAGCAGGGCACGGTGCAGCGGGGAGTCGGGTGGCTCCGGGTCCACCTCGGGCAGCAGCAGGTCGGCGACGTCGGTCGGGGCCAGGGCGAGCCACCCGTCGCCGCCAGCGAGGCCGCCGCACCCGGTCCACGTGACCTCGCCGGAGGCCGTGAGCTCGTCGAGCAGGGCGGGGGAGTAGCCGGGCAGCCGGGCGGGCAGCACCAGGGTCTCGAGCGCGCTGGCGGGCAGCGGCGCCCCGGCGAGCTGCTCGACGACCCCGAGCAGGTCGTCCGCGGTGGGCACGCTGCGCAACCGGCCCCCGGGTGTAGCCCCGATGCCGTGCCACGCGGGCAGGAACCGGCCCAGCGCCGCGGGTTCGACCGGCTCCACCTCGGCGCGCAGCTTCGCCAGCGAGGCCCGGCGCACCCGGCGCAGCACCTCGGCGTCGCAGTACTCGGTGGTGGCACCGTCGGGGCGGAGCTCGCCGCGCACGACCCGACCGCTGCCGGTGAGCCGGTCGAGCACGCCGGAGACCACGGCCACGCCGAGCCCCAGCCGGGTGGCGAGCTGGGCGGGGGGGAACGGGCCGTGGGTGCGGGCGTAACGGCCGACGAGCTCACCCAGCGGGTCGGTCACGGGCTCGGTGAACACCTCGGGAACGCCCACGGGCAGCGCCACCCCCAGCGCGTCCCGGTAGCGCCCGGCGTCCTCGATCGCGATCACCCGGTCCTCCCCGGCGATCCGCACCCGCAGCGCACGGCGGGCGCCTATCAGCTCGTCCAGCCACGCAGGTTCCGCACCCCGGGCCTGCGCGTCGGGGGTGGAGAGGTCGCCGACGAAGCGCAGCAGGTCGGCGAGGCCCTCGGCGTTGCGGACGTGCCGCTCGGGGTCGGTGCGCTGCAGCTGGGCCTCGATCTCGGCCAGCGCGTCCAGGTCGAGCAGCTCGCGGACGCTCTCGGTGCCCAGCAGCTCCGCGAGCAGGGTGGAGTCGAGGGAGAGCGCGGCGGCCCGGCGCTCGGCCAGCGGGGCGTCGAGCTCGTAGAGGAACGTGCCCACGTAGCCGAAGAGCAGGCTCCGCGCGAAGGGCGAGGGCTGCTGCGTGGTGACCTCGACGACCTTCACCTTGCGGGCCCGCACGTCGGCCATCAGCTCGCGCAGGCCGGGCAGGTCGTAGACGTCCTGCAGGCACTCCCGCATGGCCTCCAGCACCACCGGGAACTGCTCGTAGGCGCTGGCCACCTCCAGCAGCTGGGCGGACTTCTGGCGCTGCTGCCACAGGGGCGTGCGTCGGCCGGGGTCGCGCCGGGGCAGCAGCAGCGAACGGGCTGCGCACTCCCGGAAGCGGGCCGCGAACAGGGCGGATCCACCCACCTCGGCGATGACGAGCTGTTCCACCTCCTCCGGGTCCAGCAGCACGTCCTCCGCGCCCGCGAGCACCTCCTGGCCGGTGTCGTCGTAGGCCTCGGGCAGCCGCAGCACGATCCCGTCGTCGGCCGAGGCCACTCGCGCGTCCACCCCGCGACGCTCCCGCAGCCGGGCGGCCACGGCCAGCGCCCACGGGCCGTTGACCTGGGCACCGAAGGGCGAGTGCACCGCCACCTGCCAGTCACCCAGCTCGTCGCGGAAGCGCTCGACGACGATGGTGCGGTCGTCGGGGACCCGTCCGGTGGCCTCCTTCTGCTCTCCGACGTAGGCCAGCAGGTTGTCCACCGCCCACGTGTCGAGCCCCGCGGCCTCGGCGCGGGCCCGGGCGGCGGGGGTGTCCAAGGCCACGAGCTCGCGGACGAACGCACCCAGCGCCCGGCCGAGCTCCAGCGGGCGACCGACGGACTCCCCGCGCCAGAACGGCATCTTGGCGGGCTGGCCGGGGGCCGGAACGGCGATCACCCGGTCGTGGGTGATGTCCTGCACCCGCCACGCGCTGGAGCCCAGCAGGAACGTGTCGCCCACCCGTGACTCGTAGACCATCTCCTCGTCCAGCTCGCCCACCCGGGACCCGCGGGAGCCGTCCTCCCCGCCGGGCGTCATCACCGTGAACAGCCCGCGGTCGGGGATGGTGCCCCCCGAGGTCACCGCGAGGCGCTGCGCGCCCGGCCGGCCCTTCAGCTCGTCGGTCACCCGGTCCCACGTGATGCGGGCCCGCAGCTCGCCGAACTGCTCGCTGGGGTAGCGCCCCGACAGCATGTCGAGGACCGAGTGCAGCGCCGAGTCCGGCAGGGCGGCGAACGGGGCGGCCCGGCGCACGAGCTCGGCCAGCTCGGTCACCGTCCACGTCTCCAGCGCCACCATGGCCACGACCTGCTGGGCGAGCACGTCCAGCGGGTTGCGGGGGTAGCGCATGCTCTCGATGGCGCCGGCCGCCATCCGCTCGGCCACCACCGCACAGGACACCAGGTCGCCGCGGAACTTGGGGAACATGACGCCGGAGGACACCGCGCCCACCTGGTGACCGGCTCGGCCCACCCGCTGCAGCCCGGCGGCGACGCTGGGTGGGGCCTCCACCTGCACCACCAGGTCCACCGCGCCCATGTCGATGCCCAGCTCCAGCGAGGACGTGGCGACCACGCAGGGCAGCGTGCCGCCCTTGAGCGCCTCCTCGACGTCGGTGCGCTGCTCGCGCGACATCGAGCCGTGGTGGGCGCGGGCGATGACGACCTCGGCCGCGCCGCCCGCGCTGGCCCCGGCCGCCCCCGCCAGCTCGGCCGGGTGGGCGCCCGGCTCCGGGGGCGGCTCGTTGACCAGCTCGTTCAGCTTCGACGTCAGCCGCTCGGCGAGGCGCCGGGAGTTGCAGAACACGATGGTGGAGCGGTGCTCCTGCACCAGCCTGAGGATGCGTTGCTCCACCGACGGCCAGATGGACACCCGGGTCTCCGCGCCGGCCGCGGAGCCCTCCACCTCGCCGGTGGGCTGGCCGAGGTTGGACATGTCCTCCACCGGCACCTCGACGGTGACCTCGATGGTCTTGGTCGACGGCGGCTGGACGATCCGCACCGGCCGTCCGCCGCCGAGGAAGGCGGCCACCTCGTCCACCGGGCGGACGGTCGCCGAGAGCCCGATCCGCTGGGCCGGCCGCTCCAGCAGCTCGTCCAGGCGCTCCAGGCTCAGGGCCAGGTGCGCGCCGCGCTTGGTCGCGGCGACCGAGTGCACCTCGTCGACGATCACCGTCTCGACCCCGCGCAGCGACTCCCGGGCGGCCGAGGTGAGCAGCAGGAACAGCGACTCCGGGGTGGTGACGAGCACGTCCGGCGGGGTGCGGTTGAAGGCGCGGCGCTCGTCGGCCGGGGTGTCCCCGCTGCGTGAGCCGACGGTGATCTCCCGCAGCGGCTCGCCCCGTCGCTGCGCCTCCTGGCGGATGCCGGTCAGCGGGGAGCGCAGGTTGCGCTGCACGTCCACGGCCAGGGCCTTGAGCGGGGAGACGTAGAGCACCCGGCAGCGGCGCCTCGGATCCTCCGGGAGCTCCTCGGACGCGAGCCGGTCCAGGGCCCACAGGAACGCCGCCAGGGTCTTGCCGGACCCGGTGGGGGCGACGACGAGGGCGTGCGTGCCGGCCTGCGCCGCGGCCCACGCGCCGGTCTGCGCGGGGGTGGGGGCGTCGAAGGCGCCGGCGAACCACGCGCGGGTGGCGGGGGAGAACCCGCCCAGCACGTCGGTCACGCCGTTCTCGCTCACGGGGCTGATCCTGCACCCGAGGACCGACACTTCGCCCGGTGCACGGTCAGCCCCGGCTCGCCCGTCGTCGCCGCTTGGTCTCGTACATCGCCGCGTCCGCGTCCGCGACGGCCCCGGGGAACCCCGTGACGACGCTGTAGGGGGCGAACCCGAACGACCCCTGCACCCCGGCCGCGGAGAGCGCGGTCTCCATCCGGTCGACGAGCTCGCGCGCCTCGTCGCGCCCCGTCCGCACCACCATCGCGAACTCGTCGCCCCCGAACCGCGCGAGCGCGTCGCCGTCCCGGACGCACCCGCGCAGGACGTCGGCGGCATTCCGGATGTAGCGGTCCCCCGCATCGTGGCCGCGGGTGTCGTTCACCTGCTTGAGCAGGTCGAGGTCGAGCACCACCACCGAGGCGGGGTCCCCGAACCGTCGGAAGCGGTCCTCCTCGCGGTCGATCCACCGGTCCCAGCCGCGCCGGTTCAGCAAGCCCGTCAGCGGGTCGGTCTCGGACTCGCCGAGGGCCTGCTCCAGGGCACGGGCGGCCTCGGTGCTCGCGGTGTCGGCCTGGAGCACCGTCGACAGCAGGTTCGACAACAGGTCGAGCAACCCGGGGTCGGCACCATCTCCGGGCAGCGCCCCGGGGTCGACGCCGCACACTGTGCCGAACAGCCGTCCGTCCGGCCACACGATCGGCGTGCCGACGTAGGCGCCGATCACCATGGCCTGGGCGGCCGCCGCGTCGACGGCCGCGGCGAGCGCGGGCACGGCGCGGGTGTCGGGCACGACGCGGGGCGTGCTGCCCGCGGCCATGGTGCGACACATCGCGGTGTCCCAGGGGAACTCCGCCCCCGGCGACACGAACCCGTACGCGGAGTCGGCGGCCACCAGCACCACCTGCGTGGGCCCGGCCACCCGGGTGACCGCCCACGCCCCCATCGGAGCGGCGCGGGCCAGGTAGTCCACGACCATCCGGCACGCGGTGTCGAAGGCCGGCCGAGGCTCCAGCGCAGCGCTGAGCCCGGCACCTCCCACCACCGGACCCGCCCTCACCGCAACAGGGTAGGCAGGTCGTCGGCGGCGCGCCGGCCGGTCCTTCGGGGGCGCGGGCCTCCCGGTGGGGTCGGGGTCCGGGACCGCCCGCCCGCACCCGCCAGCCTCACGGCGTTAGGCTCGGGTCTCCGGCAGCAACGACGCAGCTGCAACGACGCGAGGGACGAGGCAGGCGATGGCACGGTTCGACGGACGAGTGGCGATCATCAGCGGTGCGGCACAGGGGATCGGCTTCGGCATCGCGGAGCGGCTGGTCTCCGAGGGAGCTGCGGTGGCACTGCTCGACATGAACGCCGACGCGGTCGCCTCCAGCGCCGAGGCCCTCACCCTCAAGGGCGGCAAGGCCATCGGCATCACCTGCGACGTCTCCGACGAGGCCAGCGTGAACGCTGCGGTCGAGAAGGCGGTGGGCGAGCTGGGCAAGCTCGACATCGTGGTGAACAACGCCGGCATCACCCGCGACAACATGCTGTTCAAGATGAGCGTCGAGGAGTTCGACCTCGTCCTCGCCGTGCACCTGCGTGGCACGTTCCTGCTCACCAAGGCCGCGCAGAAGCACCTGGTGGCCAACAAGTACGGCCGTGTGGTCAACCTCTCCAGCCGCAGCGCGCTGGGCAACCGCGGCCAGGCCAACTACTCGGCGGCGAAGGCCGGCATCATCGGCTTCACGGCCACCGCGGCGATCGAGCTGGGCAAGTTCGGCATCACCGTGAACGCCGTGGCCCCCGGCTTCATCGACACCGCCATGACCGAGGCCACCGCTCTGCGCATGGGCATCACCCCGGACCAGTTCCGCGAGGGCGCGGCCCAGCAGATCCCGGTCGGGCGGGTGGGCCTGCCGGCCGACATCGCCGCGACGGTGGCCTTCTTCGCCAGCGAGGACGCCGGCTTCGTCAGTGGCCAGACCCTGCACGTCAACGGCGGGCAGCGCTGACCTGACCCGCACGCAGGAACGGGCCCCGGACACCACGTCCGGGGCCCGTTCCGGTCCGGGGCTGGCACACTGGGTCGGTGCGAGTCGTGGTCGTGGCCGGCCCTGACCCCGGTCACGCGTTCCCCGCGGTGGCGCTGTGCCTGCGGCTGCGCGGAGCGGGGGACGATCCGGTGCTGCTCACCGGCACCCGGTGGGTCGACCGGGTCCGCGCCGAGGGCCTGCAGTGCCACGAGCTGCCCGGCCTGCTGGTCGAGGACGGTGACGACGACTCCGACGCGGGGGCCCGACTGCACGCGCGTGCGGCCCGGATGTCCACCGCGCTGCTGCCCCTGCTGCGGGAGCTCGGAGCCGAGCTGGTGGTCTCCGACGCGCTCACCGCCTGCGGGGGTCTCGCGGCCGAGCGGGCCGGGTTGCCCTGGGTGGAGCTGAGCCCGCACCCGTTGTACCTGCCCTCGCGCGGGCTGCCTCCGGTGGGCAGCGGGCTCGAACGTGGGGCCGGGCTGGGCGGCCGGGCCCGCGACGCGGTGCTGCGCACGTTCACCGCGCGCTCGCTGCGCCAGGGTGCCGAGCACCGGCGCGTGGCTCGGGCGTCGGTGGGCATGGCCGCGCTCGATCCCGGACCGACGGCTCGGATGGTCGCCACGCTGCCGGCGCTGGAGGTGCACCGCCCGGACTGGCCGGAGCGGACCCACGTCGTCGGCCCGCTGCTCTGGGATCCGGCGACCGTTGATCTGGCGCTGCCGACGGGCACCGACCCGCTCGTGCTCGTCAGCGCGTCCACCGCGGTCGGCGGCACGCTCGGGGTGCTCGACGCGGCGCTGGCCGGCCTGGACGGGGTGCGCGTGGTGTCCACCCACCTGGCCGGGGCGGGCGCCCCGGTGGACCTGCCGCCGTGGGCGGTCGCGGGCCCGGGTCGTCAGGGGCCGCTGCTGGCGCAGGCGCGGGTGACGGTGTGCGGTGGCGGACACGGGATCCTGGCCAAGACCTTGCTGGCGGGAGTGCCCACGGTGCTGGTGCCCGGTGGCGGTGACCAGTGGGAGCTCTCCTGCCGCGCCGAGCGGCAGGGCAGCGCGCTGGTGGTGCGTCCGCTGTCCCCGGGGGCGCTCGCGGCCGCGGTGCGCCGGGTGCTGGCGGAACCGTCCTTCGCGGTGGCGGCCCGGGCGGCGGCGGGGTCCCTGCGGGACCTGGCCGACCCCGTGCAGGTGTGCCGCGGGGCCCTCCGCTGACCCTCAGCGGTGGCGGTCGCTCCAGAAGCGGTGGACGAGCACGGCGATCGTGGTCAGCAGCACGACCAGCACGGTGATCGTCCAGAGCGGGCTGTCGAGCCCGAAGTCGCCGGTGGTGTCCACGGTGCTGGACCCTACCGGGGGCGGCTGGGCCGATAGGCGGCTCTGCTCCTACGGTGGTCGGGTGCGCCTCACCGAGTTCGGCAACCTCGTCCTGACCGAGTTCGGGCAGGCCAGGGGGGATGCGATCGTCGCCGACCACAGCCTGCTCAGCCTGGGCAACCGGACCCCGGTGCAGGCCATCGAGGACGGGCAGGATCCGCGGGACGTCTGGCGGGCGCTGTGCGTGGAGTTCGACGTCCCGCCGGAGCGTCGGCTCGGCCCCGACGACTAGCGGGTGCGCACCCGTCGCCACGGGCCGAAGCGGACGGGCAGGCCGGGGGAGTACAGGACGCTGGCCGGCGGTGCGTCGGTCACGCCGGGCAGGCCTCCCGCAGCCACCGCGTCCTCGGTGAGGTGCTCGAGCTCGGCGGTGTGCAGCTTCCACTGCGGGTGCTCGTTGGGCCAGCGCACGGTGGTGCGCCCCCGCGGGCCCAGCCGCGAGGTGTGCAGCGCCCAGCGCGCGGTGAGGAAGTGCTCGAGCTCGGTGGGCTCGGCGATCGGGCCGCCCACCCGGACCTCCGTGTGGGTGGCCGTACCTCGGGGCCCGGGCCAGCGGCGCACGGTGTCGTAGCGGACGGTGCTCGCCGCCCCGGCGGACCGTTCGACGTGCACCCGGCTCGGGGCCCAGCTGTACGGCAGCGCAGCAGCTCCCCGTGCGCCCAGCACGGGAAGGCCCCGGTCGGCGTCCAGCGAGCGGAACACCACCCCGCGTCGACCCTCGTCGTCCACGGAGTAGAGCCGCACGTTGGTCTCCGCGAAGTCGCCGAGCCAGGGCAGGCCCGGCAGCGGCCCGAAGCCCAGTCGCACCATGCGGAAGTGAACGAGTCCCACCCAGGTCGTCCCGCCGTGCACGTCCGGGTGCACTCCGGCGGGCATCAGGGGGGCGACCCGTTCGACGGGCACCGGCCAGTGCAGGAACACCACGTCGGCCCAGTGCTGGTGGAGCAGGACGGGCCGGACGGCCACCGGGGGCCGGTGGCTGACGGGCTCGACGGAGACGCCCGCGGGCAGCATCGTGCTCACGCCGTCGGCTCGGTGGAGCCCACCGGCACCTGGCCCGTGCGACGGGCGTGGGCCCAGGCCCGGTCGTGCTCGAGCTGCGCGCGGCGCTGTCGGTCGGCGGCGACCGCCGCCTCCTGCTCGGGGGTGCCCCGCCCCTCGGCGACGAGCTGCTCGGCGAGCGAGAGGGCCTCCAGCTCGGCGAGGCGCGCTGCGTCCGGGACGGGCTGCCCGGCGGTGCCGGCACGCACCTCTCGCTCCTGGCGGTAGGGGTTGTCGGCTGCCAGACCGCCGCTGACCCGCCCGTAGAGGCCCATGGTCAGCAGGACCACGCCGGCGACGAGGCTGAAGAAGACGTTCGCGATGGTGAAGGCCAGGATGTTTGCGCTGGTGTTCAGCACGCCCAGGTTGACCAGCCCGGAGAGGATGAACAGCCCACCGACCACGGCCGTCACCGTCGAGGCGGTGCGTCCGCCCCGGACGCCGGAGGCGATGAGGACGGCGCCGACGACCAGGGAGACCGTGGACAGCAGGCCGTTGGTGTTCAGCCCCATCACGGGAGTTCCGGTCGTCTCGAAGTATCCGAGCTGGTCGACCAGTCCCAGGATGCCGAACACCCAGAGGACGAGCCCGAGGACGACCGCTCCGATGCGGTGGACAGCGGCGAGCGGTCGGCGTGCGGTGGTTCGGGTCACGGTTCCTCCTCGTGCGACGGGATCGCCTGAGTGTGGGGCCGGGGCGGGTGACCCGCACGACGGGCGCGGCGTGTCGCCTAGCACGTTCGAACACCTGTTCGTCTAGGCTGGGTCCTGTTCTGAGCGGGTTGTCCACACCGACCCTGGTGGTCCACAGGCCGGGGCGGCGTCCTGTTCCTGTCGGTCCCGCGTCCTAGCGTCGCCACCGACCGCACCACCAGGTACGTGCAGCACCCGGCACGACCACCACCCACGAGGAGACGACGATGGCGGCAGCACCGGATCGCGACAAGGCGCTCGAGCTGGCGATGGCCCAGATCGACAAGAACTTCGGCAAGGGCTCGGTGATGCGCCTGGGCGACGAGGCCCGGGTCCCCATCGCCGTCATCCCCACCGGCTCGATCGCGCTGGACGTCGCGCTGGGCATCGGCGGGCTGCCGCGGGGGCGCGTCGTGGAGATCTACGGCCCGGAGTCCTCGGGCAAGACCACCATCGCGCTGCACGCCGTGGCAGAGGCGCAGAAGGCCGGCGGCATCGCCGCCTTCATCGACGCCGAGCACGCGCTGGACCCGGACTACGCCCAGAAGCTGGGTGTGGACACCGACGCGCTGCTGGTCTCGCAGCCGGACACCGGTGAGCAGGCGCTGGAGATCGCGGACATGCTCATCCGCTCGGGGGCGCTGGACATCCTCGTGATCGACTCCGTCGCCGCCCTGGTGCCCCGCGCGGAGATCGAGGGCGAGATGGGCGACAGCCACGTCGGCCTGCAGGCCCGGCTGATGAGCCAGGCCCTGCGCAAGATGACCGGCGCCATGAGCAACTCGGGCACCACGGTCATCTTCATCAACCAGCTGCGCGAGAAGATCGGCGTCATGTTCGGCTCGCCGGAGACCACCACGGGCGGCAAGGCGCTCAAGTTCTACGCCTCCGTCCGCCTGGACATCCGCCGCATCGAGACGCTCAAGGACGGCACCGACGCGGTCGGCAACCGGACCCGCGTCAAGGTCGTCAAGAACAAGGTGGCCCCGCCCTTCAAGCAGGCGGAGTTCGACATCCTCTACGGCCACGGCGTGAGCAAGGAGGGTTCGCTCATCGACATGGGTGTGGACCACGGCTTCGTCCGCAAGTCCGGCGCCTGGTACACCTACGGCGGCGACCAGCTGGGCCAGGGCAAGGAGAACGCCCGCAAGTTCCTGCTGGAGAACCCCGACGTGGGTGTCGAGATCGAGAAGAAGATCAAGGAGAAGCTCGGCATCGGAGCCGTGCTCACCGCGGACGACGTCGAGCCGGTCCCCGCACCCGTCGACTTCTGAGCCGGTCGGACGTGGCCTCCTCCGGTCAGCGGGGCCGTGCCCGCTCCACCTCAGGCGCTCCTGCCGACCGGTCCGCGACGAGCGCGCCCTCCGCCTCCGTGCCGCCCACTGCGGCCGAGGCGGAGGGCGCGGCCCGTGAGGCGTGCCTCCGGTTGCTGACCAGCCGTCCGCGCAGCCGCCACGAGCTCGCCCAGCGGCTGCGGGACAAGGGCATCGAGCCCGAGGTCGCGGAGCGGGTGCTCGACCGCATGGAACAGGTCGAGCTGGTCGACGACGCTGCCTTCGCCCGGGCGTGGGTGCACTCGCGGCACACGTACTCGGGCCGGGGTCGCCGTGCGCTGGCGATGGAGCTGCGGACCAAGGGCGTGGCTGCCCACCACGCCGACGCCGCCCTGGCCCAGGTGGACGACGAGGCGGAGACCGAGCGCGCCCGCGAGCTCGTGCGCCGCAGGCTCCGCCGGCTCACCGTGCCCTCGGACGAACGCGAGCGCGCCGTGGTGGTTCACAGGCTCGTCGGTGTCCTCGCGCGGCGCGGCTACGGCCAGGGACTGGCGTTCGGCGTGGTCCGCGACGAGCTCGCCGCCGCGGGGACGGACGTGGAGGGGCTCGACCCGGACGCCTGAGCGGCGTCGGTGCCGCTCAGACGGTGGCTGTGCCCGTCGCTCCGTCCACGATGGGCACCCGGCCGCTGGCGCTGCTGCGGGACGAGCGGCGCTGCACGTACTCGGCGAGCTTGCCCAGCGTGTAGTTGATGAGGATGTAGATGATCCCGATGACCACGTACACCTGGATGGGGTTCCCGAGGTTCTGGATGAGCAGCCCGCCCTGCTTGAGCAGCTCGATGTAGCCCCCGATGAGGCTGATCAGCGAGGTGTCCTTCAGCACGACGATGAGCTGGCTGATCAGCGAGGGCAGCATCACGCGGAAGGCCTGGGGCAGCAGGATCGAGCGCATCGCCTGCTGGTTGGTCAGGCCGACCGCCAGAGCGGCCTCGCGCTGACCCCTGGGCAGCGAGACGACGCCGGCACGGACGATCTCGGCGATGATCACGCAGTTGTACAGCGTCAGGCCGATGACCAGGATCCAGAGGTCCCGGCCGCCGGGCAGGAAGCCCAGGTTCACCCTGTAGGAGGTCACCACGGTGTAGACGAGCAGGATCGTGATGACCACGGGGAGCCCGCGCAGGAGCTCGATGAGCGCGACCACCGGCACCCGCCCGACCCGGCCGAGCGACAGCCGGAGCAGGGCGATGACCGTGCCGATGACCAGCGACAGCACGATGGCGATGACGGCGGCGCGCAGGGTGTTGCCCAGACCGGTGCCGATGAGCTTCCACACCTGCTGGAAGTCCTTGTCCGACGGGTCCAGCAGTGGTGCCCACAAGGCCCCCTTGAACTGTCCGCGATCGGCGAGCCGGAGCACGGCCACGACCACGACCGCGACGACGAGGACCGCACCGACGAGGCTGAACACGAACGCGTTTCGCCGGGCCACCGGACCGGGGGCGTCGAACAGCACCGTGGCACCGGGGTCCGGGGCCGCGCGCCGAGCCCGCCGGGAGGGAGCCTTGGGAGTCGTGGTGCTCATCGGACGATCGCCACCTTCCGCTCGATGACGGCCAGGGCGAGCCCGGCCGACAGGGTGATCACGAGGTAGCCGAGGGCCGATCCGACGTACACCGGCAGGGCCGGCAGACCCTGCGCGCTGGAGAGCTGCTTGCCGACGCTGTAGAGGTCGCTGCCCACGCCGAAGGCTCCGACGACGGCCGAGTTCTTGAACATGGCGATGATGACGCTGCCCAGCGGGGGCACCACCGTGCGCAGCGCCTGCGGCAGGACGACCACGGTGAGGGACTGGGTGAAGTTCAGCCCGATGGAACGGGCTGCCTCGGCCTGTCCAGGAGCGACCGAGTTCACGCCGCTGCGCACTGCCTCGCACACGAAAGCGGAGGTGTAGAAGATCAGTCCGGCCACCCCGAAGGTGTAGAAGCTCTGGTTGATCCCCAGCTCGGGCAGACCGAACGCGAGGAAGAACAGCACCACCGTCAGGGGCGTGTTGCGCAGCACCGTCACGTAGGCGCTGCCGACCCACCGCAGCGTCGGCACGGGGGACACCCGGAAGGCGGCGAGCACCGTCCCCAGGAGCAGGGCGCCGACCATCGCGTAGATGCAGATGAGCAAGGACTTCAGGAACCCGGACCAGTAGAGGTCCAGGTTGTCGAGGACGGGGCTCACGGGGTGCGGCCTCCTGCGGCGGGCGTCGGTGCGGTGCGTGGGTCGATCGCGGTCGGACGGCGGGGCAGCGGCGGTCGCGGGGTGGTGGGACGAACCACCGCCCCGCGACCGCCGGGCTCGATCAGCTGCAGGCGTCCAGGGTGGGCAGGGTCGGGGTCTCGGCACCGTCGACCTTGCCGGCGGTGGAGGTCCAGGCCTTCTCGTAGGCACCGGAGCTCGCGGCGGCCGTCAGCTGCTCGTCGATGAACGTGCAGAAGGCGGTGTCGCCCTTGGGGATCCCGATGCCGTAGGGCTCCTTGGTGAACTGCTTGCCGACCAGCTTGTAGGCACCGTTGGACTTGGAGACGAAGCCCAGCAGGATGACGTTGTCGGTGGTCACCACCTGCACCTGGCCGTTGCCCAGGGCGTCCGCGCACTGGGAGTACGTGTCGAACAGGACGAGCTGGTCGGGGCTCGCCAGGTAGGGCTTGATGTTCTCGCTGGGGGTCGAGCCCGTGACGGAGCAGACCTTCGCGCTGGCGTTGGTCTTCAGGTCGTCGGGGCTGGTGATGGTCGAGTTGTCGGACTTGACCATCAGCTGCTGACCGGCCTGGTAGTACGGCCCGGCGAAGGAGATGCGCTCCTTGCGGGCCTTGTTGATCGTGTACGTGGCCACGACGATGTCGACCTGCTTGTTCTCCAGCACCTGCTCGCGCACCGACGAGGTGGCCTCGGAGTACACGATCTTGTCCGGGCTGATGCCCAGGCCGGCGGCAACGATCTTGGCCATCTCCACGTCGAAGCCCTCGTAGCTGCCCGAGAGTCCCCGCAGCCCGAATCCCGGCTGGTCGATCTTGATGCCCACGCGGATGGTTCCGGCGGAGGCCAGCTTGGCCATGGTCGTGCCCGCCGCGAAGCTGGGTGCGGAGGCCACGGGCGCCGGCGCGTCCGCGGTGGAGCTGCTGCCCCCGCACGCGGCGAGGGTGAGGGCCAGGACCGCGGCGGCTGCCGCGGTCGAGAGGATGCGTCGGTTCTTCACGGTGCGCTCGTTCCTGGTCGGGCCCGCGGTCACGGGCTCAGTGGGGGGCGTGCGACGGCCGGGGGGGCACGCCGGTCCCTGGTGGGAGATGGAGGTCAGTGACTCAGGATCTTCGAGAGGAAGTCCTTGGCCCGGTCGCTGCTCGGGTGGGCGAAGAACTCGTCCGGGGTGGCCTGCTCGACGATCTGGCCGGCGTCCATGAACACCACTCGGTCGGCGGCCCGGCGGGCGAAGCCCATCTCGTGGGTCACCACCACCATCGTCATGCCGTCCTTGGCCAGCTGGGTCATCACGTCGAGGACCTCGTTGATCATCTCCGGGTCGAGCGCCGAGGTGGGCTCGTCGAAGAGGATGACCTTGGGTTCCATGGCCAGGGCCCGGGCGATGGCGACGCGCTGCTGCTGACCACCGGAGAGCTGGGCGGGGAGCTTGTCGGCCTGGCTGGCGATGCCCACCCGCTCGAGCAGGGCGAGCCCCGCGGTGCGGGCCGCCGCCTTGTCCCTGCCGCGGACCTTGATCGGCCCGAGGGTGACGTTCTCCAGGATGGTCTTGTGCGCGAACAGGTTGAACGACTGGAAGACCATGCCGACCTCGGAGCGCAGCGCGGCCAGCGCCTTGCCCTCCTCCGGCAGCGGGGTGCCGTCCACCGTGATCGACCCCGAGTCGATGGTCTCGAGCCGGTTGATGGTGCGACACAGCGTGGACTTGCCGGAGCCGGACGGGCCGATGACCACCAGGACCTCGCCCGCGTGCACCGTGAGGTCGATGTCGCGGAGCACGTGCAGGTCGCCGTAGTGCTTGTTGACCGCCGACAGCACCACGAGCGGGGCTCCCGGGGGCGCGACGGGCTGCTTGCTCAGGTCCGACTGCGTCATGGGCGAGAAAACTACCCGGTAATCACTCCCCATCCGCGGTGGTCGACGAGTTGTACCCCAGTTGTGACCAGCGCCTAGCCTCGGACCCGTGGAGCAGACGGCGGGCCAGCAGCAGATCAGGACGTACCAGGTGCGGACCTACGGCTGCCAGATGAACGTGCACGACTCCGAGCGCCTGGCGGGCCTGCTGGAGGACGCCGGGTACGCACGAGCAGAACCGGACGCGCAGGCCGACGTCGTCGTGTTCAACACCTGTGCGGTCCGCGAGAACGCCGACAACAAGCTGTACGGCAACCTCAGCCACCTGGCCCCGGCGAGGCGGGCGAACCCGGACATGCGCATCGCCGTCGGGGGGTGCCTGGCCCAGAAGGACCGCGAGACGATCGTGGCCAAGGCCCCGTGGGTGGACGTCGTGTTCGGCACCCACAACATCGGTTCGCTGCCGGCGCTGCTCGAGCGCTCGCGACACAACGACGAGGCGCAGGTGGAGATCCTCGAGGCGCTCGACGTGTTCCCCTCCAGCCTGCCCGCGCGCCGGGAGTCGAGCTACTCGGGGTGGGTCTCCATCTCGGTGGGCTGCAACAACAGCTGCACGTTCTGCATCGTGCCCGCGCTGCGCGGGGTCGAGGTGGACCGCCGTCCGGCCGACGTGCTCGCCGAGGTGCGGGCGCTCGTCGCCGAGGGCGTGCTGGAGGTGACCCTGCTGGGTCAGAACGTCAACGCCTACGGCACCGGTCCGGGGGGCGTGGGCCAGGGTGCGTTCGCCGACCTGCTCCGTGCGTGTGGCGAGGTCGAGGGGCTGGAGCGGGTGCGCTTCACGTCGCCGCACCCGAGGGACTTCACCGACGACGTGATCGCGGCGATGGCGCAGACCCCGAACGTCATGCCGCAGCTGCACATGCCGCTGCAGTCCGGCTCCGACCGGGTGCTGCGGTCGATGCGCCGGTCCTACCGCAGCGAGCGCTACCTCGGCATCCTCGACCGGGTGCGCGAGGCGATGCCGCACGCGGCGATCACCACCGACGTCATCGTTGGATTCCCCGGCGAGACCGAGGAGGACTTCCAGGCCACCCTGGACGTCGTGCGGGCGTCGCGGTTCACCAACGCGTTCACCTTCCAGTACTCGCCGCGACCGGGCACCCCGGCCGCGGGGATGGGTGACCAGGTGCCCAAGGAGGTCGTGGGGGAGCGGTACGTGCGGCTGACCACGCTGCAGGACGAGATGGCGCTGGCGGGCAACCGTGAGCTCGTGGGGACCGAGGTCGAGCTGCTGGTGGCCGCCGGCGAGGGCCGCAAGGACGTGCACACGGCGCGGATGAGCGGCCGGGCGCGTGACGGGCGGCTGGTGCACTTCGTGCCCGGCGAGCGCGCGGTGCGCCCGGGTGACGTGGTCACCACCGTGGTGACGCACGCCGCACCCCACCACCTCGTCGCGGACGCCGTGCTGGTCGGGCACCGCCGCACGCGGGCCGGTGACCTGCACGAGGCCGGTGCCCGCCCCCGCACCGCCGGGGTGGGGCTGGGGCTGCCGACGGTGGGGGCGCCGAGCACGCCCGTGGCGGCCGCGGGAGGATGTGGGGCATGAGCGAGGACCTGCACCCCGACACCCACGCCGAGCTCGAGGAGGTGGAGCGCAAGGTCGCGCGCGAGCTCGAGCCCGGCATCCGCGGGGTGGGCATCGCGGGCGCCCTCCTCGTCCTCATCGTGGCCATGCTCCTGCCGCACACCGGTGGCGCCTCGGGCTGGGACGTCCTGCTGCTCGACGCGAGCGCCCGGGCGGAGGACGTCCGGCTGCCCTCGCGCCTGTTCGTGGGCGGTGCCGTTCTGTTCACGGTGGTGGTCACGGCGCTGGCGCTGCTGACCCGTCGGTGGGCGCTGGCCTGGGTGGCGGCGGCCGGGAGCGGGCTGACGTCGCTGTTCGGCCTGCTGGCCGTGTGGTCGCGGCAGACGGTCGGCATCGGGGCCACGGGCGCCGGTCCCGGGGTGGGCCTGGTCCTCACCTGGATCGTGGTGCTGGTGGTGACGTTCAACTGGCTGCGCCTGGTGTGGACCCAGGTGCCGTCCTCGCGCACGCAGCGCGAGGCGGAGTTCACCCCGAAGCTGCTCCTCGACGACTGAGCACCCGCCGGGCCCGTCAGGGGCGCAGCAGGGGGCGCAGGTCGTCGAGCCGGTCGAACAGGTGCCAGACGTACGACGACGCCCCGGCCTCGCGGTGCGGGTGCAGGTCGGCCAGGTCCGGATCGTCCCGGTAGCCCTGGAAGGCCGCGGCCGAGGACCACTCGACGACGATCATGACCTGGCGGGGGGTGACGTCGCCGTGGACCGCCTCCCGGAACCGCCCGAGGGCCACCACCCGCCCGCCGTGCCCGACCACCGCCGCCGCCGAGCGACGCGAGTAGGCCAGGTACTCGTCGCGGTCGGCGACGTCGAACAGGTTGAGCGCGTAGACCGGCGCGTCGTCCCCGGTGCTCATGCGCCGCCCACCGCGCCCTCGGCGGCGTCGGCCCACTCGCGCCACTGCGCGGCCTGCGCCTCGGCCTCGAGCGCCCGCTTCTCCTTGCCCGCCGCACGGGCCTTGGCGGCCTGCTCCTCGAACGCGCGCACCCGCTCGCGGAACTGCGCCGCCCGGGCCTCCGCCTCGGGGTCGGTGCGCGTCCACCGGGCCTCGTCGGCCCCGCGGACCGTGTCCTCCACCGTCCGCATGCGGGCCTCGAGCGCCTGCACGAGCTCGCGCGGCACCTTGCCGACGGCGTCCCAGCGCTCCTGCACCGAGCGGAGCGCCGCCTTGGCCTGGTCCAGCCCGCGCGCCGGGTCGATCGTCTCCGCCTCCGCGAGCAGGGCCTGCTTCGCCTCACCGTTGGCGCCGAACTCCGCGTCGCGCTCACCGGCCGCGGCGTTGCGCGCGGCGAAGAAGCGGTCCTGGGCGTCCTTGAACTGGGCCCACAGCGCGTCGTCGGCCTCGCGGGGCGCCCGACCGGCGGCCTTCCACTCCGCCATCAGGTCGCGGAACTGGCCGGCGGTGGCTCCGAAGTCCGTGGAGGTCGACAACGCCTCGGCCTGGGCGACGAGCTCGTCCTTGCGGGTGCGGGCCACCGCGCGCTCGCGGTCGAGGTCGGCGAAGTGCGCTCCGCGCCGACGGTTGAACGCCTCCCTCGCCTTGGAGTAGCGCTTCCACAGGGCGTCGTCGGTCTTGCGGTCGATCCCCCGGATGGTCTTCCACTCCTCGAGGATCTCCCGCAGCCGGTCGCCGGCGGCCTTCCACTGGGTCGACTCGGTGCCGAGCTGCTCCGCCTCCACGGCGAGCGCCTCCTTGTGGGCGGCCTGCTCCGCCCGGGCCGCCTCCTTCTGCTCCTTCGCAGCCGCAGCGGCAACCTCGGTGGCAGCGAGCACGGCCTCGAGGCGGGTGCCGAGGGTGGCGACGTCGCCGACCACCGCGGCGGTGGGCAGCCCGTCGAGCAGCGTGCGGGCCGACTCCTGGGTCTGCCGGGCGTCGCCACCGCCCGAGGCCAGGCGCTTCTCCAGGATCGTGACCTCGGTCGCGAGGTCGTCGAAGCGGCGACCGAAGTGGGCCAGGCCCTCTGCGGGCTCACCGGCCTGCCAGGACCCGACCTGGCGCTCGCCCTCGGTGGTTCTCAGCCAGACCCCGCCGTCCTCGTCGACCCGACCGAACGCGCTCGGGTCGCTCGTCGGTGCGGCGGTGGCGGGCCGTGCCGCCGGGGCACCGGGGCGGGGGGCACCCGGGCGGGGCCCGCCGGGGCGCGGTCCGGGGCGGGGGGCGGGGGCCGGGGCGGGCGTGCTCTCGGACTCCGGGGCGTCGGTCACGACCTCGGCCGACGTGGCCTCCTCGCTCGTCGTGCCCTGCTCGGTCGTGTCCTCGCTCATCGGTGCCTCGTCCCTGCCGCGCGCCACGGCTGCCAGTCGCTCCACCCCGCGGTGCCGCTGAGGGTGCTGGCGGACATTCAAACAGGTTCGGCGTCGGCAGGGACACCGACAGCGGCCGTCGGGGTGCACTACCGTTGGCTCCCGTGCTGACGACGGACGTGGCGGTGCCCCCACCGGCGGTCCGGCGGCGGTGACGGCAGTGCCGGTGCGGCCCGTGGCGGTGGTCGGCCCCACGGCCACCGGGAAGTCTGATCTCGGCCTGGAGCTGGCGGTGCGCCTGGGCGGCGAGGTGGTCAACGTCGACGCCGCGCAGCTCTACCGCGGGATGGACGTGGGCACGGCCAAGACCCCCCTCGCGCAGCGCCGCGGCGTGGTGCACCACCAGCTCGACGTGCTCGCCGTGACGGACCTGGCCTCCGTGGCGCACTACCAGCAGGCGGCGCGCGCGGACGTGGACGGCCTGCTCGCCCGCGGCGTTGTCCCGGTGCTGGTGGGCGGCTCCGGGCTGTACGTGCAGGCACTGCTCGACGAGCTGCGCTTCCCGGCCACCGACCCCGTGGTGCGCGCACGCTGGGAGGCCGAGCTCGCCGAGCGCGGCAGCGGGGCCCTGCACGCCGAGCTCGGACGGGTCGACCCCGTGGCCGCGGCCAAGGTGCTGCCCAGCGACGGCCGCCGCGTCGTGCGCGCCCTCGAGGTCGTCGAGCTGACCGGACAGCCGTTCAGCGCCTCCGCCCCCCGCGTCGGCACCCCGAGGTGGGACACCGTGCTCGTGGGCGTGGACCGGGACACCATCGAGCTCGACGCACGCATCGAGGCCCGCACCGCCGCGATGTTCGACGGCGGGCTGGTCGCCGAGGTCGAGCACCTGGTGGGCTGCGGCCTGCGCGAGGGCGTGACAGCGCGGCGGGCCCTGGGGTACGCGCAGGTGCTGGACCTGCTCGACGGCGTGCACGACGAGGGGGAGGCCCGCCGCTCCACCGCGGCCGGCACCCGTCGCTTCGTCCGCCGGCAGCGCTCGTGGTTCCGCCGCGACGCCCGGGTGCACTGGTTCGACGCCGCGCGGGCGGACCTCGTCGACGCGGTGCTCGATACGCTGCGCTGATGGAGGTCGCGCGTGGTCAGTCGGGCGTGCAGTCGGTGGACCGCGCGTTCACGCTGCTCGAGCTGCTGGCCGACGCCGGGGGGCGCGCGACGCTCGGCGAGCTGGCCGCGGCGTCCGGGCTGCCCGCGCCCACCATCCACCGGCTGCTGCGCACGCTCGTCGCCGGCGGCCACCTGCGGCAGGAGCCGTCCCGGGCCTACGCGCTGGGCCCGCGCCTGGTCAGGCTGGGGGAGGGTGCCGGGCGGCTGCTCGGCTCCTGGGTGCACCCGGCGCTGACCGAGCTCGTGGAGGTCACCGGCGAGACGGCGAACATGGCCGTGCTGGAGGGCGACCGCGTGGTGTACCTGGCGCAGGTGCCTAGCAAGCACGCCATGCGGATGTTCACCGAGGTCGGACGCCGGGTGCCGGTGCACTGCACGGCCGTGGGCAAGGCGCTCGTCGCTCAGCTCTCCGAGGCTGACGTGCGGGCGATCGTGGCGCGGGCCGGCATGCCGGCGCAGACCCCGAACACGTTGACGGAGCCGGCGGCGCTGCTGGCCCACCTGGAGCAGGTCCGCAGGCAGGGCTTCGCGACCGACGAGGCCGAGCAGGAGCTGGGCGTGCGCTGCGTGGCGGTGCCCGTGCTCGACGGCCCGGCCCGGGTGGCGCTGTCGGTCTCCGGGCCCGACGCGCGCTTCACCCCGGCGGCGCGGGACCGGGTGGTCCCCGAGATGCAGCGCGTGGCCACCGAGCTGGCGCGGATCAGCCGGGCGTGACCCCCGGGTCCGGGGGGTGGGGTTCGGTCCACCGGGGCGCGGTGGCCGCGTCTACCTGATCACCGGGTCGAGGCGGTCCGCGACCGCCGCACCGGCGGCCGCTGTGCCACGGGCCCGCCGAGGGCATCGGACCGTCGAGCACCCGGACCCAGGCCACGACGGTGGCCTGGGTCCGGGTGGCGACCTCCTGGCACGCGCGTCAGACCACCATCCAGCCCAGCACCGGGGTGGACTGCAGGTAGACCAGCACGCACATGAAGGCCAGGAACCCCAGGCTCCAGCCGACCACCTTCCGGAAGATGTCGCCCTCCTTGCCGGCGAGACCGACGGCCCCCGCCGCGATAGCGAGGTTCTGCGGGCTGATCATCTTGCCGAGCACCCCGCCGGCACCGTTCGCGGCTGCGGCGAGGACCGGGCTCATGCCCACCTGGTTGGCCGCGGAGACCTGCAGCGCTCCGAAGAGCGTGTTCGCCGAGGTGTCCGAGCCGGTCACGGCCACGCCGAGCCAGCCGAGCACCGGGGCGATCAGGGCGAACAACCCGCCCGCACCGGCCAGGAACAGTCCCAGCGACGCGGTCTGGCCCGACGCGTTCATGACGTAGGCCAGGGCCAGCACGCTCATCACCGTGATGATGGCGAACTTGAGCTGGACGTAGGTCGAGCCGTAGCGGGCGAGCGCCCGGGCCGGGGAGATGCCCAGCAGCGGGATGGTGATCAGCCCCGAGATGAGCAGCAGCGTGCCGGCGGCGGCGAGCCAGTCGAACTTGAACGTCTGCAGGCTCAGGGCCTTGCCCGCGGGATCGCGGACGTCCAGGCCCGGCCAGCCGAACTTCTCCGTGACCGAGCCGAGCGCGCTCTTGATCGCGGGGATCTGGGCCAGGCTGAACACGACGATGATGACGAGGTAGGGAGCGTAGGCCCGCAGCACGTTCGCGCGGGTCTCCGGCAGGACGTCGGTGCGCGTGCTGGTGGTGACGCCCCCTGCAACGGGCAGGCCACCATCGGCGGCGTCCTCCGCGGCGGCTGCGGCCCTCGCGTGCTCGACGGTGTACGGCTCCGACGGGCTCCACACCCGCAGCACCGCGACCACGGCGCCGGCCGAGAACAGGGCTGCGACGATGTCGGTGAGCGGCACGGACAGGAAGTTCGACGCGAGGTACTGCGTGATGGCGAAGGTGAACCCACAGGCCAGCGTGGCCGGCAGGGTGGCGCGGACGCCGCGCTTGCCGTCGACCAGGAACACCAGCACCAGCGGCACGAACACCGCGAGCACCGGGGTCTGCCGACCGGTCATGGCGCCGAGGTCGGCCACGGACAACCCGCTCGTGGTGGACAGCGCCGTGATCGGCGCGGCGAGCGCACCGAAGGCCACGGGAGCGGTGTTCGCGACCAGGGCCACGACGGCCGACTTCATGGGGCTCAGACCCAGCGCGATGAGCATCACCGAGGTGATGGCGACCGGGGTGCCGAAGCCGGCGAGGGCTTCCAGCAGGGCACCGAAGCAGAAGGCGATGATCACGGCCTGGATGCGCTGGTCGGAGCTGACCCGGGCGAAGCTGCGCTGCAGGACGTCGAAGTGACCGGTCTCGACGGTCATGTTGTAGACCCAGATCGCGTTGATGACGATCCACAGGATGGGGAAGAACCCGAAGACGGCGCCGAGGGTTCCGGACAGCAGGGCCTGACCCACGGGCATCGAGTAGACCGCGACGGCGACCACCAGCGACACCACTAGCGCCACCAGCGACGCCTTCCACGCCGTCATCCGCAGGACGCCGAGCAGGATGAACAGCACGAGCAGGGGTAGCGCGGCGACCAGGGCGGTCAGCCCCAGCGAACCGAAGTGCTCGAGAACTTGGGTGTACACGGGTGCTCCTCGTCGTTGAGTGTCGTGCGGCCGGCGTCCTCGTCGCTCAGGCCAGCGGCACGCCCCGGATGGACGCGTCGAGGACCTCGACGGTGTGCGCGAGCCGGATCCGCCCGCCCGCCCGCTCGGTGGCGGTGGCGATCTGCATGAGGCAACCGGGGTTGGCGGTGATGAGCAGCTCGGCCCCGGTGGCGAGGACGTTGGCCGCCTTGCGGTCCCCGAGCTCGTCGGCCGGTCCGGGGTTGAGGATGTTGTAGACGCCCGCGGAGCCGCAGCACAGGCTGGCGTCGGCGATCTCGCGGACCTCGAGGCCGGGGATGGCCGCGAGCAGCTCGCGCGGCTGGCTGCGGATGCCCTGGGCGTGCGCGAGGTGACAGGCGTCGTGGTACGCGGCGACGGCGTCCACCGGGTGCCTCGGTGCCACCGTCCCGAGCTCGACCAGGATCTCGGAGACGTCGCGGACCTTGGCGGTGAAGGCCTGCGCGCGCTCGGCGTAGGTCGGGTCGTCGCGCAGGAGGTGGGCGTAGTCCTTCATCTGCGATCCGCAGCCGGCCGCGTTGACCACGACGTGGTCGACCCCGGCCGCGTCGAAGGTGTCGATCAGCGCCCGGGCGAAGGCCAGCCCCTCCTCCTCGCGGCCCATGTGCTCGCTCAGCGCCCCGCAGCAGCCCTGGGCCCTCGGGGTGATGACGTCGCAGCCCTCGGCTGACAGGACCCGCGCGGTGGCGGCGTTGACCCCCGGGAAGAAGGCGCTCTGCACGCAGCCGGTGAGCATCCCGACCACGGCGCGCCGCTCACCCGTGGCCGCGGTGCGCACGGGGATGTCCTCCCGCTTGGACAGGGTCGGCGCGAGGGACTCCATCACCCGCAGCTGCGGGGCGATCCGCTCGAGCAGCCCGGATCGGCGCAGCAGCCGCGAGAGCGGGGTGGCCTGGTACAGGCGCAGCGGGCCGCGCAGCAGGTTCAGCCGCTTCGGGTAGGGGAACAGGCGGAAGATCGCCTCGCGCAGCAGCCGCTCGCTGCGGGGGCGTTCGTGGTGGCGCTCCACCTGGGCGCGGGTGGCCCCGATGAGCTTGTCGTACTGCACGCCCGAGGGGCACGAGGTGACGCACGCCATGCAGCCGAGGCAGGCGTCGAAGTGCCCGACCATGGTGTCGGTCATCGGGGCCCCCTCGAGCCCGGTCTTCATGAGGTGGATGCGCCCGCGCGGGGAGTCCATCTCCTCGCCCCACAGCGCGTAGGTGGGACAGCTGGGCAGGCAGAAGCCGCAGTGCACGCAGTCGTCGACGAGCTCTTCCGACGGCGGGTGGTGGTGGTCGAAGGCAGACCCGGTGTTCTCGGGAGGCTGGTGGCCCACCGCAGGTAGGCCCAGGTTCACGTCGGTCATCAGATGTCTCCCAGCAGGCGCCCGGGCGCCAGGGTGTGTGTCGGGTCGAACTCGTCCTTCACCCGACGCATGAGGGTGAGCAGGGCGGGGTCGCCGGGACCCCGCACGTCGAGGTCGTGTCCGGCGGGGGCGCGCAGCACGGTGGCCGTGCCGTGGTGGCGGGCGGCGACCGCGCGGGCGGCGGCGAGCACGTCCGACGCGCGGTCGAGGTCGCACCCGACCCGGAGCACGCCGACGGCGGAGCCGGTCACGGTGGTGCCGGTGAGCGCGGACAGCACGTCGGTGAGCGCTGCCGGGGAGTGCGTCACGGCCAGCAGCACCGGCTCGTCGGGCCAGGTGCCCCAGCCCGCAGGCTCGGCATCGGTGGCCGTGCCCCCGGTGAGGGTGGCCACGAGGCCGGCCCGCGTCTCGATGCCGGCGGCCACGCCGTCGACCTGGACGGCGACCTGGTACCCGTCGCCGCTGCTGCGGACCTCGATGGCCGTGGGTGCCGTCTGCGAGCTGCGGACGGCGGCGAACGCACGGCCGGCGCCCTCGGCGTCCAGCCCGTCGGCCACGACCCAGCGGGTGGACTCGGGCAACGGGTGCAGCCGGAACCACGCGTCGGTTATGACGCCCAGCGTGCCGCGGGAGCCCGTGTACAGCTTGCCCAGGTCGTAGCCGGCCACGTTCTTCACGACCTTGCCGCCGGAGTGCGTGACGGCGCCGTCCGAGCGCACCGACGTGGTGCCGATCACGAGGTCGCGCACGGTGCCGTACAGGTAGCGCCCGGGCCCGGAGAGGTCGCCGGCGAGCAGCCCACCCACGGTCACGCCGTCCACGGGTGCGCTCAGCGCGAGGTGCTGACCGGCGCCGGCGACCGCGGCCTGCAGGTCGCTGAGCAGGGTGCCCGCCTGCACGTGCACCACGAGGTCGCCAGCCGAGTGCTCGAGCACGCCGTCGAGGCCCCGCAGGCTGAGCACCTCGTCGGTGTCCGGTCCCGGCAGCCAGTCCACCGTGGACCGGTTGCCGACCGGGAGCACCGTGCGCCCGGCCGACGAGGCCGCGCGCAGCACGTCGCACACCTCGTCCACGGTGGTGGCCGCGTGCTGCACCGGCACGGACTCAGAAGGCATCGGCGAGACCTGCCTGCACGAGCGGGTGGGCCTCGGTCCGCCGACCCGGCACCTCGCCGCACAGACGCGGCGTCGGGAACACCTTGCCGGGGTTGGACAGCCCCTTCGGGTCGAAGGCGCACCGCACGCGCTGCATGGTGTCGAGGTCGTCCTCGGTGAACATCTTGGGCATGTGCTTCGCCTTGTCCGAGCCCACGCCGTGCTCGCCGGTGATGGAGCCGCCGTGGCTCAGGCAGAGGTCGAGGATCCCGCCGGAGACCTCCTCCGCCCGCTGGGCCTCGCCCTCGACACCGTCGTCGAAGAGCACCAGCGGGTGCAGGTTGCCGTCCCCGGCGTGGAACACGTTGGCCACCCGCACGCCGGCCGCGTCGGCCAGCTCGCCCATGGCGCTGAGCACCTCGGCCAGCTTGGTCCGGGGGATGACGCCGTCCTGGACGATGTAGTCGGGGCTGATCCGGCCCACGGCGGCGAACGCGGACTTGCGGCCCTTCCAGATCAGCGCGCGCTGGGCGTCGTCGGCGGCCACCCGGATCTCGAAGGATCCGTTGTCGCGGCAGTGCTGCTGCACGGCGGCGAAGGTGTGCTCCACCTCGGCGACCGGCCCGTCCAGCTCGACCACCAGCACCGCGCCCGCCCCATCGGGGTAGCCGCAGTGCGTGGCCGCCTCGGCCGCCTCGATGGCCAGGGCGTCCATCAGCTCTATGGCCGCGGGCACCACGCCGGAGCCGATGATGGCGCTCACCGCCGCACCCGCGGCGTCCGTGCTCCGGAAGCCGGCGAGCAGCGTCTGCACCGTCTCGGGCTTGCGCAGCAGGCGGACGACGACCTTGGTGGTGATGCCGAGGGTGCCCTCGCTGCCCACGAACGCGCCCAGCAGGTCGTAGCCGGGGGTGTCCCGGGTGCGACCACCGAAGGTCACGAGCTCGCCGTCCGGGGTCACCACCTCCACCCCCAGCACGTGGTTGGTGGTGAAGCCGTACTTCAAACAGTGCGCGCCCCCGGAGTTCTCGGCCACGTTGCCGCCCACCGAGCACACCTGCTGGCTCGACGGGTCCGGCGCGAAGTACCAGCCCTGCACCGCCGCCGCCTTGGTGACGTCCAGGTTGATCACCCCGGGCTCGACGACGGCGAGCTCGTTGGCCACGTCCACCTCGAGGATCCGTCGCATCTGGCTCGTCACCACCAGGACGCCGTCGGCGTGCGGCAGCGCCCCGCCGGAGAGCCCGGTGCCCGACCCCCGCGCCACGAACGGCACGCCGAGCTCGTGGCACACCCGCACCACGTGCTGCACCTGCGCCGCCGTCTGCGGCAGCACCACCACGGCGGGGGTGACCCGGTAGTGGGCCAACCCGTCGCACTGGTACGTGCTCAGCCGGGTGGGGTCGGTGATGATGGATCCCGGGGCGAGCTGCTCCGCGAAGCGGTGGGCGAGCTGCGCAGCCGGGACGGGGGGAGCCAGAACGGCGCTGTCCATGACGGTCTCCTGGTGGGTCAGTGCATCCGGGCGTGGGCGGGCACGGAGGGGGTCTCCGGGAGCTCCCGGCCCGGCGCAACCACGACCGCGACCGCGACCGCGGCCGGCAGCTGCAGTGCCATCAGAACTCCTCCCGTCTCGTGCATGTTTCGCATCGTGGAACTGGCGGACCTCTGAGTGAAAACGTAGTGCTCCCGGCGTGACCTGCACAACAGGTCCGGGCAGTGTGCGCCGCCGGACCGACAGGACGGGAACGAACGGTCGCCCGCCTAGCATGGGATCCGTGGACGACGTGGGGTTCGTGAAGGGGCACGGCACGGAGAACGACTTCGTGCTGCTCACCGACCCCGACGGCGAGCTCGACCTGACCCCGGCCCGGGTGCGGGCGCTGTGCGACCGCCACCGCGGGCTCGGCGCCGACGGCGTGCTCCGGGTCGTCCGGGCCGGCGCGCTCGGCGAGGCGGTCGCCGAGGGCATCGCGCCGCAGGACTGGTTCATGGACTACCGCAACGGCGACGGCTCGGTCGCGGAGATGTGCGGCAACGGGGTCCGGGTCTTCGCCCACCACCTGCACGCCGCCGGCCTCGAGGTCCGCACCGGGTTCGTCATCGGCAGCCGGGCGGGCGCACGACCGGTGATCGTGCACGCTGCCGGTGCGGTGGGCGACGTCATCGTCGAGATGGGGCCGGCCCGCGAGGGCGGCACCAGCACGGCGACCGTGGGCGGGCGGCACGTCGAGGGTGTGGTGGTCGACGTCGGCAACCCGCACCTGGCCTGCGTGGTGGACGACGTCGCGGGCCTCGACCTCACGAGCCGGCCGGAGTTCGACCACGACGTCTTCCCGCACGGGGTCAACGTCGAGCTGCTGACCCCCCTGGTGGACGGGGCGGTGGACATGCGGGTGCACGAGCGCGGGGTGGGGGAGACCCGCTCCTGCGGGACCGGGACCGTGGCCGCGGCGCTGGCGGCCCTGCACCACGACGGACGCAGCACCGGTGAGGTGCGGGTCCACGTGCCCGGCGGCGAGGTCCTCGTCCGCATCGGGGGTGGACGGAGCTCGCTGCGCGGTCCGTCGGTGCTCGTGGCCCGCGGCGTCCTGGACGCCGCGTGGTGGGCCGCCCAGGTCTGACGCGTCCACCCCCCGCGTCCGCCCATGGAGTAATGACGTGCGCACCTGGAGCGGTGCGTGGGACCATGGAACGCACATGACGAACTCTGCGACGCGGTCCGACCACCACGAGCCCGACCGCCACCCCGACACCGACCTGCCCGAGAGCGCACGGGCGGAGGTCTACCTCGACGACCTGCTGCTCGACGGCCTGCCCGCCGGTCCCGCCCCGCGAGGCACGGCCGACGACCCGTCCACCGGGGACATGCAGCTCGAGGAGCGGACGTCGCTGCGCCGTGTCTCCGGGCTGTCCACCGAGCTCGCCGACGTCACCGAGGTGGAGTACCGCCAGCTCCGTCTGGAGCGGGTGGTGCTCGTCGGCGTGTGGACCAGCGGCACCAGCGCCGAGGCCGACGCCAGCATGGCCGAGCTGGCCGCGCTCGCGGAGACCGCCGGGTCCGAGGTGCTCGAGGGCCTCGTGCAGCGCCGCAGCACCCCGGACGCCTCCACCTACATCGGATCAGGCAAGGCCAAGGAGCTGCGCGACGTCGTGGCGGCAACCGGTGCGGACACCGTGATCTGCGACGGCGAGCTCACCCCGGCCCAGCTCACGGCGCTGGAGAAGGTCGTCAAGGTCAAGGTCGTCGACCGCACGGCGCTGATCCTGGACATCTTCGCCCAGCACGCCACGTCCCGTGAGGGCAAGGCGCAGGTCGAGCTGGCCCAGATGCAGTACATGCTCCCGCGGCTTCGCGGCTGGGGTGAGTCGCTGTCCCGGCAGGCCGGTGGAGGCACCGGTGGTGGCTCGACCGGCGGCGTGGGCACCCGTGGTCCCGGGGAGACGAAGATCGAGACCGACCGTCGACGGATCCGGTCCCGCACCTCCAAGCTCCGCAAGGAGATCGCAGGGATGCGGCAGGCCCGGGAGACCAAGCGCGACAGCCGCCGCCGCAACGAGGTCCCCTCCGTGGCCATCGCGGGGTACACCAACGCCGGCAAGTCCAGCCTGCTGAACGCCCTGACCGGGGCCGGCGTGCTCGTGCAGGACGCGCTGTTCGCCACCCTGGACCCCACCACCCGTCGCGCCGAGCTGCCCGACGGTCGCGAGTACGTCCTCACCGACACGGTGGGGTTCGTGCGCCACCTGCCCACCCAGCTCGTCGAGGCCTTCCGCTCCACCCTGGAGGAGGTGGCGCAGGCGGACCTGCTCGTGCACGTGGTGGACGGGGCCGATCCGTTCCCCGAGGCGCAGGTGGCTGCCGTCCGCCAGGTCCTGGTCGAGATCGCCGACGAGCGCAGCACCACCCTGCCGCCCGAGCTGCTCGTGGTGAACAAGATCGACACGGCCGACCCGGTGATGCTGACCCACCTGCGCAACCTCATGCCTGACGCGGTGTTCGTCTCCGCGCACACCGGGGAGGGTGTCGCCGCGCTGCAGGCCCGGCTCGTGGACCTGCTGCCGCACCCGGAGATCGACGCCGAGGTGCTGCTGCCCTACCAGCGGGGTGACCTGGTGGCCCGGGTGCACTCCGAGGGTGAGGTGCTCAGCGAGGAGCACACCCCCGAGGGAACCCGTCTGCACGCCCGGGTGCGGGGTGACCTGGGCGCGGTGCTGGCGCCGTTCGCGGTGGCGGCCACGCCCGCCTGACGCCTGCCCGCCGGGCCACCTGGAAGACTGCCGGACATGCTGCTGCCCGCCCTGCTGCTCGCGCCTGCGCTGCTGCTGACCGTCTCGACGGTGGGCCCTCCCACCCCCGGCACGCTGTGCACGCCGTCCGACGCACGGCTGGCGGAGCTCTCGGCGCTGGGTGTCCGTGCGGGGACGGTGCTCGCGACCGGGGACGGCGACGTCACCGAGGTGCTGGCGCTCGACCCGGCGAGCTGCGCGGTGACGGGGACCCTCGACGTGGGGCTCGACCTGCGTGACGTCGAGGACCTGGCGGTGGCCGCCGACGGGACGGTGTGGCTGGCCGACACCGGGGACAACCGCAGGACCCGCGACACGGTCGCCCTCGTCTCGGTGGGTGAGGCAGGGGTGCCGTCGGGCCTGCACCGGCTCAGCTACCCCGACGGCCCGCACGACGCCGAGGCCCTGCTCCTGCAGCGCGACGGACGGCCGGTGGTGGTGACCAAGGCCGTCTCCGGCACTGCAGGGGTGTACGCGCCGGACGTCCCGGTCGACCGGCTGGCCGAGCCGGGCCCGACCCCGATGGCCCGGGTGGGACAGGTGCGCATCGCCGCGACCGACACCCCCGGCGGGCCGGTGGGTTCGCTCGGGTCGGTGCTCGTCACCGGAGGAGCGGTGAGCACCGACGGGACGGTGGCGGCGCTGCGGACCTACACCGACGCCTACCTGTGGTCGGTGCCCGACGGAGACGTGGTGGATGCGCTGGCCAGCGACCCGGTGCGCGTGCCGCTGGCCGGCGAGCCGCAGGGCGAGGCGGTCGCGTTCACCGCGGACGGTGCGCTGCTGAGCGGATCGGAAGGCCCGGCTGGAGTGCTGCCGGCGATCCGGACCGTCGTGGGCGCGACGGGGCTCGCGGTGGTCGCGCCCGCCCAGACCCCCGGGGCCACCACGCCCCCGGCGAGCGACCAGCCCGCCCCGGCGAGCGACGGGAGCGGGCTGGAGCGGTGGCAGGCCGCGGTGATCGCCGTGGTGGTCGCCGGTGCCGTGGTGTGGCTGGTGGGCCGGCTGCGCAGGGCGGGCCGTCGCCGGTAGCTGCTCAGAGCTTGCGCATCACCGTGACGACCTTGCCGAGGATCGTCGCCTCGTTGCCCGGGATGGGGGTGAACGCGGGGTTGTGCGGCATCAGCCAGACGTGGCCGTCGCGGCGCTTGAACGTCTTGACCGTGGCCTCGCCGTCGATCATGGCCGCCACCACGTCCCCGTTCTCGGCCACGTTCTGCTGGCGCACCACCACCCAGTCACCGTCACAGATGGCCGCGTCGACCATGGACTCGCCGACGACCCGCAGCAGGAACAACGAGCCCTCGCCCACCAGCTCCCGGGGCAGCGGGAAGACGTCCTCCACGGCCTGCTCGGCCAGGATCGGCCCACCGGCCGCGATGCGCCCCAGCACGGGCACGAAGGTGGGCGTGGGCATCGAGTCGTGGCGGGCGGCCTCGTCCGGCTGGGCGTCCCCGCTCTCGACCTGCGCCGCGAGCGCGGCCGCGGCCAGGTCCTCCGGGGTGCGCACGTCCACGGCGCGGGGACGGTTGGGATCGCGCCGCAGGAGCCCCTTGCGCTCGAGGGCCTTGAGCTGGTGGGACACCGAGGAGGTGGACGTGAGGCCCACCGCGTCGCCGATCTCCCGGACGCTCGGCGGGTAGCCGCGCAGCTCGACCGACTCGCGGATGACCTCGAGCACCCGCCGCTGCCGGGAGGTGAGCCCACCGGCGACGGAGGTGACCTCGGCGGCGGCCGGAGCACCGGCCGCTCCGCCGACGTCCGCCGGGCCTGGCTGCTGGCTGTCCTTGCTGCTCATGGTGTGACGCCTCCTGCTCTGCGGTCCTGCGCCGACGCGGTTCCGACGGTGCCGAACGTAGCGGGGGAGGGGTTCCCGTTCAAACACCTGTTCGATCGACACGCCGACAGATCTCGTTTTTGTCGGACCGTCCTGGTAGACATCGCCCAGACGTTCGATCGAACGGGTGTTCGAGATGTGCGCCCGCACTGGATCGGGTGACCGACCGACGGAGGATGACATGACTGTTCTCGCTGACACCACACCGCTGGGCACCGGCGGCTGGACGCAGGGCTCGAGCGAGGCGCCACCGGTGCGGCGGCGGGCCGTCCCGCGGCAGCAGGCGCTGCGGCGCCCCGGCGGGCGGCCGCTGTCCTACTCCGGCGCTCCGGCCCCCGTCCGTGTGTCCCGTGCGCCGCACGCGCCCACGCGCGTGCAAGTGCGCCGGCGCCGCCTGGCGGCGTGGGTGGCGATCTCGGTGCTCGGCGTGGCGGCGGTGGCCGGGCTCGTCGCGCTGCGCTCGGCGGGGGCCGACGCCGTTCCGGTGGCCACCTCGGTGGTCCAGGTGCGGGCGGGGGAGAGCCTGTCCGAGCTCGCCGGCCGGGTCGCTCCGGGTGCGCCGACGTACGCGGTCGTGGAGCGCATCGTGTCGCTGAACGGGTTGTCGGGTGCCGTGGTCCGGCCGGGTGAGTCGCTGGTCGTGCCCGTCCGCTGATCACGACGTCGGCTGGTCACGTCCGCGGTCCCGCCCCGGCGTGCCCGGCGACCGCTGCCTCGACACGCTCGGGTACCTGCGGGAACGCGGTTTCCCTGCGTGTCACTTGCGCGGAGTCTTGGGTGCGCCTACCGTCCGGACCACAACATCTAGTGCTTACACCGTTGTAGTTCATCCACAGGTTGGGTCCGGTTGTCCACCGGAACTCACAGGCGCACGGGGAGTTGTTCACCGCACGGTCCACAGGGCCGGTGGACAACCTCGACTCGAGAGGGGGTCCGGACGTGCACTGCCCGTTCTGCCGGCACCCCGACTCCCGGGTCGTGGACTCCCGCGAGGCCGACGAGGGCCAGGCCATCCGCCGCCGCCGGTCGTGCCCCGAGTGCAGCCGCAGGTTCACCACGGTGGAGACCGCCGTGCTGGCCGTCGTCAAGCGCAGCGGGGTGACCGAGCCGTTCAGCCGCGACAAGGTCGTCCGCGGCGTCCGACGCGCGTGCCAGGGAAGGCCCGTCGACGACCACGCGCTCTACCTGTTGGCGCAGCAGGTCGAGGAGCAGGTGCGAGCCGGTGGTTCCGCCGAGATCCCCAGCCACGACGTCGGCCTGGCCATCCTCGGGCCGCTGCAGGACCTCGACGAGGTCGCCTACCTGAGGTTCGCCTCCGTCTACCGCTCCTTCACCTCCGCCGAGGACTTCGAGAAGGAGATCAGCCAGCTCCGTCACCACCAGTCCGGCTGAAACCGGACCCGCACGTCGCTCGACCCGCACGTCGCTCGAACCGCACGTCGCTCGAACCGCACCGCCGTCCCCGCAGCACACCAGGAAGAGGAACCACTCGATGACCGAGACCGTCGGAGCCGACACGGCCAGCAGCTCCTCCACCCGAGGGCACGGCGAGACCGCCGAGTCCGGCCGCAAGCTCGGCCTGCGCGTCGAGCGGATCTACACCACCGAGGGCGTGCACCCCTACGACGAGGTGACCTGGGCGCGACGTGACGTGGTCATGACCAACTGGCGCGACGGCACGGTGAACTTCGAGCAGCGCGGGGTGGAGTTCCCCGAGTCGTGGTCTCTCAACGCCGTCAACATCGTCACCAGCAAGTACTTCCGTGGGGCGGCCGGGTCCGACACGCGCGAGCAGAGCCTGCGCCAGCTGCTGGACCGGGTGGTCACCTCCTACACCGCGGCGGGCCTGGACAACGGCTACTTCGCCAGCGAGACGGACGCGGAGATCTTCTCCCACGAGCTCACCTGGATGCTGCTCCACCAGGTGTTCAGCTTCAACTCTCCCGTCTGGTTCAACGTCGGGACGCCGTCCCCGCAGCAGGTCAGCGCCTGCTTCATCCTCGCGGTCGACGACACGATGGACTCGATCCTCAACTGGTACAAGGAGGAGGGGCTGATCTTCAAGGGCGGCTCGGGCGCGGGGCTCAACCTCTCGCGCATCCGGTCCTCCAAGGAGCTGCTCTCCTCCGGTGGCACCGCGTCCGGCCCGGTCAGCTTCATGCGTGGAGCGGACGCCTCGGCCGGCACCATCAAGTCCGGTGGCGCCACCCGCCGCGCGGCGAAGATGGTCGTGCTCGACGTGGACCACCCGGACATCCAGGAGTTCGTGGAGACCAAGGCGCGTGAGGAGAACAAGATCCGGGTCCTCCGCGACGCCGGGTACGACATGGACCTCGGTGGCAGCGACATCACCAGCGTCCAGTACCAGAACGCCAACAACTCGGTCCGCGTCAACGACGAGTTCATGCGCGCGGTGGAGACCGGCGGTGACTTCGGCCTGCGTGCCCGTGGCACCGGTGAGGTCATCGAGACCGTCGACGCCAAGAAGCTTTTCCGCCAGATCTCGCAGGCCGCGTGGGAGTGCGCCGACCCCGGCATCCAGTACGACGGCACGATCAACGACTGGCACACCTGCCCGGAGTCCGGGCGCATCAGCGCGTCGAACCCCTGCAGCGAGTACATGCACCTGGACAACTCCAGCTGCAACCTCGCCTCGCTGAACCTGATGAAGTTCCTGGACGACGACGGCAGCTTCGACGCCCAGACGTTCAGCAAGGCCGTCGAGGTCATCATCACGGCGATGGACATCTCCATCTGCTTCGCCGACTTCCCGACCGAGCCCATCGGTGAGACCACCCGTCGGTTCCGCCAGCTCGGCATCGGCTTCGCCAACCTCGGTGCGCTGCTCATGGCCACCGGACACGCCTACGACTCGGAGGGCGGTCGGTCGCTGGCGGCGGCCATCACCTCGCTGATGACGGGCACCGCCTACAAGCGGTCGGCCGAGCTCGCCGGGGTGGTCGGCGCCTACGACGGCTACGCCCAGAACGCCTCGGCGCACCAGCGCGTCATGCGCAAGCACGCAGCGGCCAACGACCTGCTCCGCACGGTCGGGCGCTCCGATGCCGCCGTGCACGAGGTGGCCACGTCCGCCTGGCAGGACGGGCTCAAGATCGGTGAGCGCAACGGCTGGCGCAACGCCCAGGCCAGCGTGCTCGCGCCCACCGGCACCATCGGCTTCATGATGGACTGCGACACCACCGGCATCGAGCCGGACTTCTCGCTGGTCAAGTTCAAGAAGCTGGTCGGCGGCGGATCCATGCAGATCGTGAACCAGACGGTGCCGCGAGCGCTGGCGTCGCTGGGCTACCAGCCCGAGCAGGTCGAGGCGATCGTCGAGCACATCGCCGAGAAGGGCCACGTCCTTGACGCACCGGGCCTGCGCCCGGAGCACTACGAGGTGTTCGACTGCGCCATGGGCGAGCGGGCCATCGCCCCCATGGGGCACGTGCGCATGATGGCCGCGGCGCAGCCGTTCCTCTCCGGCGCCATCTCCAAGACGGTGAACATGCCGGAGACGGCCACCGTCGAGGAGGTCGAGGGCATCTACTTCGACAGCTGGAAGATGGGGATCAAGGCGCTGGCCATCTACCGCGACAACTGCAAGGTCGGCCAGCCCCTCTCGGCCGGCAGCACGGGCTCGGCCTCCTCGGACAAGACCGCCACGGCCGCGGTCGTGCACGCCGGACCCACGCGCAAGCGTCTGCCTAAGAAGCGGACCGCGCAGACGGTCTCCTTCGCCGTCGGTGGCGCCGAGGGCTACCTGACCACCGGCTCCTACCCCGATGGCGGGCTGGGCGAGATCTTCGTGAACATGAGCAAGCAGGGCTCGACCCTCTCGGGCGTGATGGACGCGTTCTCGCTGGCCATCTCCATCGCGCTGCAGTACGGCGTGCCGCTGGAGACCTACGTCGGCAAGTTCGTGAACAACCGGTTCGAGCCCTCGGGCATGACCGACGACCCGGACGTCCGCATCGCGACCTCGGTGGTGGACTACCTGTTCCGCCGGATCGCCCTGGACCACCTGCCGGAGGAGAAGCGGGCCCAGCTCGGCATCTACTCCGCCGCCGAACGCTCCGCCCAGGTCGCGGCGACGGACTACGGCACCGGTGCGCCGGCCGAGATCGACGTGGAGGGCCTGCGCTCGAGCGTCGGCACCGCACCGACGGTCAACGCCAAGGAGGTCGCGGTGGCCAGCCCGGCACCGTCCTCGGTGGGCTCCACGTCCGAGCTGCTCGAGGCGGTCACCGGCTTCGCCACCGACGCGCCGCTGTGCTTCACCTGCGGCACCAAGATGCGCCCCGCCGGCAGCTGCTACGTGTGCGAGGGGTGCGGCTCGACCAGCGGCTGCAGCTGAGTCCGGCGCGTTCGCCCCGTCCCCGAACCGGGGGCGGGGCGTTGCGCCGTGTGCGGATGACGCGGTCCGCCGTGGCCACCGCAGCGTGGTGCGCGGGTCCAGCGGTGCCGTGAGCGTGCAGGCCCGGTCGTGCGCCATCCGTGGCGTGCGGGTTGCGTCCGGTGGACGTTGCTCGACGCGCTGACGTCCCTTGTCGGCCGGAGCGACGCCGCCGTCCGCCGTTGATCAACGCTCGTCCTGCCCGGGGCCGATCGGCAGCAGACCGCCGCGGAGCTCCCGACGCGCCGAGGCCGGCGGCCTCACGCCCGCAGTCGGTGCCTCGCGACCTCCTCCAGCGCGTCCACCAGCCGCGCCGGCGCCGGCATCCCGGCCATCTCCCGCTGCACCTCCTGCGCGGCGCACCGCAGCCCGGGGTCGCGGACCAGGTGGGAGAGCACGTCGGTGGTGATCTCCCGCACCGGGACCGCCAGGGCGGCACCCCGCGCGGCCAGCAGCTCCGCCGTGGACCGGCGGTCCCCCGCGCCCGGCACCACCAGCTGGGGCAGCCCCGCCGCGAGCGCACCGAGCGCGCTGCCCGCCCCACCGTGGTGCACGAGCGCGGTCGCGTGCGGCAGCACCTGGTTCAGCGGCACCCATCCTGTGCGCCGGACGGAACCGGCCAGACCGCGGTGCGCGGCGTGGCCGCGGGGTCGGACCAGCACCACCTCTGCGTCCAGGGCGACGGCCGCAGCGGCCACCGCACGGGCGGGGTCGGCACCCGATGCACCCGGCGCGGTGCTGCGGCTGACCACGATGCGCGGGCGGTAGCACGGGCGCCGCAGCCACTCGGGGGCCTCGCCGCCGGCTTCCGGTGGCACGGCGCGCAGCGGGAGACCGGCCCGCGGGCCGACCACGCTGCGCGGCGCCACGGTGAGGACCAGCGCCGGCGCGGGCAGGTCGTCCAGCCCGTGGTGGTGCAGGGCGGCGCGCAGGGCCGGTGAGGTGAGGGTGGCCGCGACGAGCGCGGGACCGTCGGCGAGGCTGTTCTCCTGCAGCACCGCGGGCACCCCGAGCCGCGCAGCGGCCACCGCCCCCGCCACGGCGAGCGGTTCGTGGACCACGAGGTCGGGTCGCCAGCGCCGCGCGAGGTCCACCACGGCGTCCACCAGCCCGGCGTTGACCCGGCCGAACAGCTCGCCGACCACGGCGGTGCCCGCCCGACCACCGCGCTCGCGCACCGCGGAGCCGGGTCGGCGCAGCACCACGCCCGCCGTCACACGTCCGAGGTGAAGGCCGCCGGCCACGTCGTCCACCGGCAGACCTCGGGTGTTGACCTCGGTGACACCGCCGCCGCAGGCCACCCGTACCTCGTGACCGGCCTCCCGCAGCGCCACCGCCAGGGGGACCAGCGGCAGCACGTGGCCCAGGAGCGGGGCCGCGACGACGAGGATCTTCACGCCCCCACACCACCCTGGTGTGACGCGAAACACAAGTCCTGGGGGTGGGCGGGTTCGGTGTCGGCACCGCCACGGGCTGGCCGCGCGGGGGAGGGGACGTGGGCGGGGTTCCACCGCGGACCTCGCCACGGACCCGGCCGCGCGGTGCGCGCGGCTGCCGGTGCGGTCGCAGCAGGCTCGGGCGGTCCTCCCCACACGGTCCAGGGCGCGCAGAGCGGGGAGACTGGAGCCATGGGTGCCTACGACGAGCTCGCGACCACGGGGCAGGCGGGGGAGCTGACCACCGAGCTGCTCCGCCAGCTCGTGCTCGCCACGGTGCGGACCCGGGGGTTCGTCGCGCCGGCGACCCACACCGCGTGGACCCCGGACGCGGTGGACGAGACCATCTCGCAGCTCGTCGGGGCGCCCGGCACCGGTTTCCTGCTGACGTGCTGGGCCCGGGCGGAGGACGACGCGACGCTGGCGGCGGTGATGGCCGACCTGGTCGGGTCGCTGCTGGAGGAGGCCGGCACCGGGTGGTCGGCGGCGGAGGTGGCCCGTCGGCTGGACACCGCGGTGCTGCCGGGCGACCCGGGCCTGGAACGCACCTCGGAGCCGACCGGCTGGGGGCTGCCGGGTCAGGCCCGGTGGGACCCGGCGCGCCGGCCGGAGGTGGTGACCGCACTCGCGGCGGTGGCGGTGCAGACGCGCGGCCGCACCGGCATCGCCACCGTCCCCGTGCTCCGCGCGCTGGGCCACGCCGCGCTCCAGGCCGCCGGGGGCGCGATGACCACGGCCGAGCTCGCCGGGCTGGTGGTCGACCGGCTGGCGCCGGCCCGCCGCCGGCCACCGCGCCCGGTGCTCATGGACGGGGTGGGGGAGTCGGTGTCCCCGCTGCTGGACGGCCCCGAGCCGGGGCTCGTGGTCAACGACACCGCGGAGGAGATCTGGGCGTCGCTGACCTCCCTGGAGCGCACCCTGGTCCCCCACCTCGGCCTGCCGGTGGCCGAGCTCGCCGCCGTGGTCGAGCTGCCCGGTGCGATGGCCGAGGTGGCCGCCGACGGGCTCGTCGAGCGGCTGCGCGCGGCCTGCACCGACGACGAGCGTGCGGCCGAGGTGCTGGTGCGGCTGCGCGTGCTGTGCACCGAGCGCCCCTGAGCGCCGAGGTCAGTGGCTGTCGAAGTAGGCCTTGCCGCGCTCGGCGATCGCGGCGGCCTGCTCGGGGGTGGTGTCGGCGTAGCGGGTGGCGGCGGCGAGCTCCTCGCGCATGCCGTGCACGTCCTGACCGGTGACGTACGCGGCGGTGTCGCGCTGGAAGCGCCAGCCCTCGGAGAGCGCCCCGGCGTCGACCACGTCGAAGCCGAGCTCGTTGACGAGCCCCTGCACGGTCACCTTGGCGTCGTCGGAGTCCCCGGCGAGGGGCAGCGCGCGGCGGTCGGGCGAGCCCTCGGGCCGGCCCTGGGCGCCCAGGTGACCGAAGTAGATGTTGTTGAACACCTTCACCACGTGGCTCTCCGGCAGGTGCGCCTGCAGCAGCTCGCTGGTCGTGGTCGACTCGTCGTCGAGCTCGGGGATCTGGCCGTCCCGCTCCGGGTAGTAGTTGTTGGTGTCGATCACGACCTTGCCGCGCAGCGGCTCCACGGGCACCGTGGCGTAGGCCTTGAGCGGGATGGTCACGACCACCACGTCCCCGGCCTCGGCCGCCTCCTGGGCGGTGGCGGCGCGCGCCCGGTCGCCGAGCTCGAGGACGAGGGCGCTGAGGGTCTCGGGCCCCCGCGAGTTGCTGAGCACCACGTCGTGGCCCGCCTCCAGGAAGAGCCGGGCGAGAGTGCTGCCGATGTTGCCGCTGCCGATGAAGCCGATGGTCGTCATGGCTGGTCGAACACCGCCCCGGGACGGGGTGTTCCGCGACGGCCGCGCGGCTGGGCTACTGCGGCGGAACGGCGGGTCCCTGGTGCGCGGCGGCCACCCGCTCGTGCAGCCGGGAGCGGATCTCCTCCGGGGTGTACGCGCGGCGCTGCCGCTCCGAGCGCACGGTCATCGCCCCGCTGGCGGCCACCCCGACCACGCTCGCGAGCCCGATGATCTTCCAGAGCCTCATGGGGCGAGGTTACGTCGACGGAGGGCGTGCGTCAGTAGGTTGGCCCGGTGCCCCCTCGCCGCCGTGCTCCCGGCACCGTCCTGTCGCTCGACGAGGCCGTGGGCCTCACCCGCACCGGTGACGTGTGGATCTTCCGCGGCCGCTCCGGCGCCGACCGCGCCATCCAGGCGCTCACCAACGCCCCGGTGAACCACGTGGGGATGGCGGTCGTGGTCGACGACCTCCCGCCGCTGATGTGGCACGCCGAGCTGGGCCGCTCGCTGCCCGACGTCTGGACGGGCGCGCACCAGCGCGGGGTGCAGCTGCACGACCTGCGCGACGCCGTTCTCGTGTGGGCCGCCCGGTACGGCCAGCGCGCGTGGTTGCGCCAGCTCGAGCCGACCGCCACCGTGCCGCAGACCGACGCCGCGCTGCGCACGGTCGCGCGGATGGACGGCACCCCGTTCCCGTCGACGGCGAGCATGGCCGGCCGCTGGTTCGGCGGCCACCTGCCCGGCCGCGCCGCTCCGACCGCGAACCTGGAGAACGCCTACTGCGCCGAGGTGGTGGCCACGACCTACGAGGCCATGGGACTGCTGCCGCCCGGGCGCAAGCCCAGCTCGTACGACCCGGGCAGCTTCTGGAGCGGTGACGACCTGGCGCTGCGGGGGGCGAAGCTGGGCGGGGAGCTCGCCGTCACCCTGACCACCTCCGAGCTCGCGCCGTTCGTCCGCGCGGAGGAACCAGGCTCGCGCTCCCTGCTGGAGCGGCTGCCCTGGCGGCGGGGCGCGTCGTGATGCTCCGTCCCTGGCCGGGCGCGCCCGTGTCCCCGTGTCCTGCGCGACGCCGTCGGGCGTCGTGGTCTGATCATGGTCGCCAGCTCCCACCCACGTCGAGGAGACCCCGTGACCGTGCCTGAGCCCCAGCCGATCTGGACCCCGGGCCCCGAGGCCGCCGGCAGCCGCATCGTGGCCTTCGCCCGGGAGGCGAGCACGCTCACGGGCCAGGACCTCTCGGCCTACGCCGACCTCCAGCGCTGGTCGGCCACCGAGCTCGAGGCGTTCTGGAGCCTGGTGTGGTCCACCTTCGGCGTCCGCTCCACCACGCCGGTCGAGCAGGTCCTGACCGGTCGGGAACTTCCCGGGGCGCGGTGGTTCACCGAAACGACGCTGAGCTACGTCGAGCACGCGCTGCGCGGCGATCGCGACCGGCGCGCGGTGGTCGAGGTCGACGAGTCCGGCCACGAGCACGCCACCACTATCGGTGAGCTGCGGGCCGAGGTCGCCTCGGTGGCCGCGGCCCTGCGCGGGCTGGGGGTGCAACCGGGCGACCGGGTCATCGGGTACCTGCCGAACACCCGCGTGTCCGTCGTCGCGTTCCTGGCCACCGCCTCGCTGGGTGCGATCTGGTCTGCGTGCGGCCAGGACTACGGCCCCTCCGCCGCGGCCGACCGCTTCGGTCAGCTGCGGCCCACCGTCCTGGTCTCCGCGGACGGCTACACCTACGGCGGCACCACGCACGACCGCCGGGCCGCGGTGGCCGAGCTCGCAGCGGCCCTGCCCACGCTCACCGCCGTGCTGGTGGCCGACGTCGTCGGGGCTGGGCATCCGCTCGTGGCCGGGGTGCCGGTGCAGGACTGGGGCCAGGTGCTGGCGCAGCCGGCCGAGCTCGTGATCCTCGACGTCGCCTTCGACCACCCGCTGTGGGTGCTGTTCTCCTCCGGCACCACGGGCAAGCCCAAAGGGATCGTGCACGGCCACGGCGGGATCCTGCTGGCCCACCTGGCCGCCCTCGGGCTGAACCTCGACCTCGGTGGGGGTGACACCTTCTTCTGGTACACCACCACCAACTGGATGATGTGGAACCTCAACGTGGGCGGTCTGCTCCTCGGGGCTGCGGTGGTGCTCTACGACGGCAGCCCCGCGCACCCGGGGCCCGACGCGCTGTGGGAGGTGGTGGAGCGGCTCGGGGTCACGGTGTTCGGGGTGAGCCCGGGGTTCCTGCTGGCCGGCGAGAAGGCCGGGCTCACCCCGGGAACCGAGCACGACCTGACCGCGCTGCGCACCCTGGGCGTCACCGGGTCCGCCCTGCACGGCTCGGCCTTCCCCTGGGTCCGCGACCACGTGGGGCAGCGTGTGCAGGTGGTGTCCACCAGCGGCGGCACGGACGTGGCGGTGGGGTTCGTCGGTAGCGCGCCGACCCTGCCCGTCGTGGCGGGGGAGATCGCGGCCGCCGCGCTGGGCGTGGCCCTGGACGCCTTCGGCCCGCACGGTGAGTCGCTGCGCGACGCGGTGGGCGAGCTGGTGGTCACGGCGCCCATGCCGTCGATGCCGGTGTTCTTCTGGGACGACCCGGACGGCTCCCGCTACCGGGAGGCGTACTTCGAGACCTACCCCGGGGTGTGGCGGCACGGGGACTGGATCACCCTGACCTCGCGCGGCACCGTGGTGGTGCACGGGCGATCGGACTCCACGCTGAACCGCAACGGGGTGCGGCTGGGCTCGGCCGACATCTACGACGTGGTCGAGCGGTTCCCGGAGGTCCGCGAGTCCCTCGTCATCGGCGCGGAGATGCCCGACGGCTCGTACTGGATGCCGCTGTTCCTCGTGCTCGAGGACGGCGTGGAGCTCGACGACGACCTCCGTGGCCGCATCGTCGAGGCGCTGAAGCGGGACGCCTCGCCCCGGCACGTGCCGCAGGAGATGGTGGTGGTGGACGCCATCCCGCACACCCGCACGGGCAAGAAGCTGGAGGTGCCCGTCAAGCGGGTGCTGCAGGGAGCGGACCCGGCCACGGCGCTGAGCCTGGGGGCGGTGGACGACCCGACGCTGATCGAGCAGTTCGTCCGGATGGGGGCCGAGCGCCGGGCTCGCTGAGGCCTGACGTCGCTGCGCCGCACCGATCGCGGACACCTTCCGCGGGACGGCGTCCAGCGCCCGACGTCCAGCGCCCTACGTCCAGCGCCCGACCCGTCGCCGTCGCTGCGCCACACTCATCGGCTGTGACCGCCCAGGGGTGAGTCGGGCCGCGATGGGTGTGCGGACACGACGGTGCCGGGGGTCGCTGGCGCAGCACTCGGCCGCTGCGCAGCGGCCCTGCCGGTGCATCCCGCGGTGGTGCGGAGTCCCTGGGCCTGAAAGTGGTGTGCAGGTATGGGTTTCGCACATGCGCACCACCCTGAACCTGCCCGACGAGCTCTACCGTGCGGTGAAGGTGCGGGCCGCCTCGGACGGCCGGACGGTCACGTCGGTGGTGGAGGAGGCGCTGCGGACGTTGCTCGCCGAGCACCTCGCGGCGCCGGAGCCCTTCGTGCTGCGGGCGCTGCCGCTGCGGCCGGGGGACGACGACGACCTCCCGCCGCTCCCGTTCGACCTCTCGGACAACTCCGCGGTGCTGGACTACCTGGACCAGGTCGCGCTGAGCGAGGGGCGCGGGTACCCCGGGTGATCGTTCCCGACGTGAACCTCCTGGTCCCGGCCTGGAACCGGCTCGACCCGCTCCACGAGCGCGGACGCGCGTGGCTGGTGGAGCGGGTCGCGGACGAGGAGCCGTTGGGGGTGTCGGAGCTCGCGGTCAGCGGGGCGTTGCGCGTCCTGACGATGCCCGGGGTGCGTCGACTGAGCCACGACCAGGGGGCCGTGCTGGAGCTGGTCGACGAGCTGCTGGCCGCACCCGGCGTGGTCCGGCTGCGGGCGGGGGTGCGGCACTGGGGGATCTTCCGCGAGCTGTGCAGAACCACCGGCGCCACGGGCAACCAGGTCCCGAACTGCCACCACGCAGCGCTGGCCGTCGAGCACGGTGCGACGTGGGCGAGCCGGGACCGGTTCTTCGCCGACGTCCCGGGCCTGACCTGGACCTCTCCGTACTAGCGGGGCACCACGTCGAGCGCCTTGTAGATCCGCTGCTCGCTGATCGGGTAGGGCGTGCGCAGTGTCTGGGCGAACAGGCTGATCCGCAGCTCCTGCTCCATCCACCCGAGCTCGAGCACGTCCGGGTCGTCACGGCGCTCGGGGGGCAGTGCGGCGACCAGCGCGGTGAGCTCGGCCTGCACCCGGCCCAGCACCACCATTCCCGCCCGGTCCCGCGGGGCGCTGCCGGGCAGGGACTCAAGCCGGCGCTGCGCACCCTTCAGGTAGCGCACCACGTCGACCAGGCGGGCCTGCCCGGTCTCCACGACGAACCCCGGGTGCACGAGCGCGGCGAGCTGCGCGCCCACGTCGTCCGCCGGCTCGCCCCTCACCCCGGCCAGGGCGAGCCGCACCGCCTGCGCCGCCTCCAGCACCGGACGCACGGCCGCGAGCACGGCCGAGGTCCGGGCCGGCAGCTGCGTGCGCACCCGGGTCTGCAGGGCGGCGAAGCCCTCGCCCGACCACACCGGCCCACCCGCCTCGGCGACGATCGCGTCCAGCGCTGCGGAGGTGCAGTCCTCCAGCAGCGCGGCGACCGAGCCGTGCGGGTTCTGGCTCAGCGCCAGCTTGGCGGCGTTGCTCATCCCGCCCACCACGGCCTTGTTCGGCGAGCCCACCCCCAGCAGCAGCATCCGTCGCAGGCCCGCGGCCATCGCCCGGCGCTGCTCGGCCGCCGACGGGAGCACCCGCACCGCGACGGTCTCGCCGTCGTCGACCAGGGCCGGGTACCCGCGCACCGTGCGGCCGCCCACCGCGTGCTCCACCGTCCGCGGAAGCTCGCCCACCGTCCAGGCGGTGAGCCCGGCGCGCTCCACGCCCTGGACGGCCTGGCTGACGGCGGTGCGCACCCGGGGCTGCAGCTCCCGGCGTAGCGCCTCCAGGTCCTTGCCCTCGCCGAGCACGCGCCCCGCGCCGCCCTGCTGGCCGTCCGGCCCCAGCACCCGGAACGTCATCCGCAGGTGCGCGGGCAGGGCGGTGGTGTCGAATCCGGCCGCCCCGATCTCGTGCCCGCTCAGCGACCAGAGTGCCTCCGCGACCACCTCCGTCAGCGGCCCGGAGCGCGGCCTGACCCGGGCCAGCACGGCCGCGGCGTAGTCGGGTGCAGGAACGACGTTGCGGCGCAGCACCTTCGGCAGGCTCTTGATGAGCGCGGTGACCAGCTCGGAGCGCATCCCGGGCACCAGCCAGTCGAACCCGACCGGCCGGACCTGGTTGAGCAGGTCCACCGGGACGTGCACGGTCACACCGTCCGCACCTCGGCCGGACGCGGCGGAGCCCGGATCGAAGGAGTAGGTCAGCGGCAGCACGATCTCACCCTGGCGCCACGCGTCGGGGTAGTCGCCGTCCACCACCGCCGCGGCCGCCGGGTTGGTGACCACCTCGGGGGTGAAGGTCAGCAGCTCGGGGTCGGCGCGGCGGGCCTGCTTCCACCACGTGTCGAAGTGGCGGGCGCTGACGACCTCCGGGCCCACGCGCTGGTCGTAGAAGTCGAACAGCGTCTCGTCGTCGACGAGGATGTCGCGGCGGCGCGCCCGGCTCTCCAGCTCCTCCACGTCCTCCAGCAGTGCGCGGTTGGCGTGGAAGAAGCGGTGGTTCGTCCGCCACTCGCCCTGCACCAGGGCGTGGCGCAGGAACAGCTCGCGGCTGACCTCGCGGTCGATCGACCCGTACTGCACGGCGCGCTGGGCCACGAGCGGGATGCCGTAGAGGGTGACCCGCTCGTAGGCCATCACCGACTGCCGCTTGGTGGACCAGTGCGGCTCGGAGTACGTGCGCCGCAGCAGGTGCCCGGCCAGCGCCTCGGCCCACTCCGGCTCGATCTTCGCGGCGGTGCGACCCCACAGCCGGGAGGTCTCGACCAGCTCGCCCACCATCACCCAGCGCGGGGTCTTGCGCGCGAGCGACGACCCGGGCCACACCACGAACTTCGCCCCGCGGGCACCCTGCATCTCGCGGGTCTCGCCCTCCTTCAGCCCGAGGTGGCTGAGCAGCCCGGCCAGCAGCGCCTTGTGGACGGTGTCCGGTGCGGCGGGGGAGGGGTTGACGGTCCAGCCGAGCCCGCGGGTGATGCTGCGCAGCTGTCCGTGCAGGTCCTGCCACTCCCGGATGCGCAGCCAGTGCAGGAAGTCGGTCTTGCACTGCTTGCGGAACTGGTTGCTGCTCAGGGTGTCCCGCTGCTCGCGCAGGTGGTTCCACAGGTTCACGTACGCCAGGAAGTCCGAGGTGGGGTCGTTGAACCGGGCGTGCCGCTCGTCGGCGGCCTGCTGGTGCTCCACCGGCCGCTCGCGCGGGTCCTGGATGGACAGCGCCGCCACGATGACCAGCGCCTCGGCCAGGCAGCCCTCGCGGTGGGCCTGCAGCAGCATCCGCGCCATCCGAGGGTCCACCGGCAGCGCGGCCAGCTCCCGGCCGGCGGGCAGCAGCCGCTTGCGCGGGTCCGGCTCCGCCGGGTCGAGCGCACCGAGCTCCTCCAGCAGGGACACCCCGTCCTTGATGGCCCGGGAGTCCGGCGGCTGCAGGAACGGGAAGGCCGCGATGTCGCCCAGGCCCAGCGCGCTCATCTGCAGGATCACCGAGGCGAGGTTGGTGCGCAGGATCTCCGGGTCGGTGAACTCCGGGCGGGACTCGTAGTCGTCCTCGGAGTACAGCCGGATGCAGATCCCGTCGGCCACGCGACCGCACCGGCCGGCCCGCTGGTTCGCGCTCGCCCGGCTGACCGGCTCGATGGGCAGCCGCTGCACCTTGGTCCGCACGCTGTAGCGGGAGATGCGGGCGGTGCCCGGGTCCACCACGTAGCGGATGCCCGGCACGGTCAGCGAGGTCTCCGCGACGTTGGTGGCCAGCACCACCCGGCGCCGGGTGCCGGCCGGCGGCGGCTGGAAAACCCGGTGCTGCTCGGCCGCGGAGAGCCGCGCGTACAGCGGCAGGATCTCCGTCGCCCGCAGGTTCCGCTCGCGGAGGGCGTCGGCGGTGTCCCGGATCTCGCGCTCGCCGGAGAGGAACACGAGCACGTCCCCGTCGCCGGCGTGGCCCAGCTCCTCGACGGCCTCGCACACGGCGTCCACCGGGTCGCGGTCGACGGTGGCCGGGGTGCCGTCCTCGTGGGTGCCCGACTCCACGGTCAGCGGGCGGTAGCGGACCTCGACCGGGAACGTGCGTCCGGAGACCTCGACGATGGGGGCGGGTCCGTCGGCGTTGCCGAAGTGCTCGGCGAACTTCTGCGGGTCGATGGTGGCCGAGGTGATGATGACCTTGAGGTCGGGTCGGCGCGGCAGCAGCTGCTTGAGGTAGCCCAGCAGGAAGTCGATGTTGAGGCTGCGCTCGTGGGCCTCGTCGATGATGAGGGTGTCGTAGCGGCGCAGCAGGGCGTCGCGCTGGACCTCGGCGAGCAGGATGCCGTCGGTCATGAGCTTGACCAGGGTGTTGTCACCCACCTGGTCGGTGAAGCGGACGGTGTAGCCGACGGCCTCGCCCAGCGGGGTGTCGAGCTCCTCGGCGATGCGCTCGGCGACGGTGCGCGCGGCGATGCGGCGGGGCTGGGTGTGCCCGATGAGACCGCGGACGCCGCGGCCGAGCTCCAGGCAGATCTTGGGGATCTGGGTGGTCTTGCCGGAGCCGGTCTCGCCCGCGACGACGACGACCTGGTGGTCCCGGATGGCCGCCAGGATGTCCTCGCGGCGCTGCACGACCGGGAGCTGGTCGGGGTACCGCAGCTCCGGGACGGCGGCGCGGCGGTTGCTCGCGCGCAGCTCGGCGGCCGCGACCTCCTGGGCGATCTGGTCCAGGTTCGTCGGTGCGCCCCGGCGGCCGCCGCGGAGCTTCTGGCCGAGGCGGTGCTCGTCGCGCAGGCTCAGCTCGGGCAGCCGGGCGCGGAGGTCGGCGAGCGTCGGGGAGGTGGTGGTCATGCTGGCGACCAGTTTACGACGTGGCGGTGGTGTGGCCGCCGGAGTGGGTCAGGCGGCGGCCAGGACCTGCGCCCGGAACGCCGTCACCAGCCCGGCCGACTCGAGCTGCGCCGACTGCTCGAGGCACCACGGTGACCAGGTGGCGGGGTCGGCGCGGCTGTCGGCCAGGAACTCCTCCCACGTGGTCCAGCGGTGCTCCTCGACCTCGCTGGGCTCGCGGACCGGCTCGTCGTCGGTGACCGCGAGGTACACCGGGCACCACTCGTTCTCCACCACGCCACCCTGCTCGGCGCGGTAGCGGAAGCGGGGCAGCGCTGCGGTCACCGAGCGCACGCCCACCCCCAGCTCGAAGCGGGCGCGGCGGGCCACGGCCTGCGCGTGCGGCTCCCCCGGACCGGGGTGCCCGCACACGGTGTTCGTCCACACCCCCCCGAACGAGGCCTTGGCCACCGCCCGCCGGGTGACCAGCAGACGCCCCCGCGGGTCGAGCAGGTAGCAGGAGAAGCCGAGGTGCAGCGGGGTGTCCGCGTGGTGGGTCAACCGCTTGGGCAGTGTTCCGGTGGCGTGCCCGTCCTCGTCCAGCAGCACCACGAGCTCCTCGTCCACCCCGACCACGCTACGAGACCATCGGTCAGCGCGCCCCCTCGGAGTCCAGCGCCGCCGAGCACGTGCGGCCCACCGGGGCGGGCTCCCGCGGGCGCCCCGGGGAGGTGCGTGGCTGCGGACCGGGGGACACTGCCCTCCGGCGGGACGCGACGCGCGGCTCGCGACGGTGAGGACGAGGAGCAGCGGGTGGTGTTCGTGGGCACGAGGAGCGCGGCAAGGCGGACCCTGGGGGTCGACGGGCCTCCGGTGGGCGCGATCGGGCTGGGCTGCATGGGCATGAGCTGGGGCTACACGGCCGCCGAGCGGGACGACTCCGCCTCGGTCGCCGTGCTGCACCGGGCCCTGGAGATCGGGGTGACCCTCGTCGACACTGCCGACGTCTACGGTCCGTTCCACAACGAGGAGCTGGTCGGCCGGGCGTTGCGGGCCCGCCGTGACCACGCGGTGCTCGCCACCAAGGCGGGTCTCGTCGCCGACGACCAGCGCTCCATCACGCGCAACGGTCGGCCCGAGCACCTCCGGGCTGCCTGCGAGGCCTCCCTGCAGCGCCTGGACACCGACCACGTGGACCTCTACCAGCTGCACCGGGTGGACCCGGACGTCCCGATCGAGGAGAGCTGGGGCGCCATGGCCGAGCTGGTCGCGGCCGGCAAGGTGCGTGCGCTGGGACTCTCCGAGGTGGGGGTCGAGGAGCTGGAGCGTGCCCACGCCGTGCACCCCGTCAGCAGCCTGCAGTCGGAGCTGTCGCTGTGGACCCGGGGCCCGATCAACGACGGCACCCTGGACTGGTGCGTGCAGCACGGGGCCGCGTTCCTGCCGTTCGCGCCGCTGGGCCGGGGCTTCCTCACCGGCACGCTGCGTCCCGGCAGCTTCGCCGACGACGACTTCCGCGCCGCCAACCCGCGCTTCAGCGACGAGGCGATGGCCGCGAACCAGGCGATCGTGGACGCTGTGCGGACCGTCGCGGCCCGGCACGAGGCGTCGGCCGCGCAGGTCGCCCTGGCCTGGTTGCTGGCCCTCGGCGAGGCGGTGCTGCCCATCCCGGGGACCAAGCGGCTCACCTACCTGGAGGAGAACGCGGCCGCAGCCCAGCTGGACCTCACCCCGACCGACCTCGCCGAGCTCGACGCGCTGCCGACGGCCTCCGGCGAGCGCTACTGAGCTGGTGCGGGCTCGACGGACGACGGGCAGCGAGGGGGTCATGTCGGACCGGCCGGTCTCGGCACGGGCCGGGTGCGCCTATTCTCGGTGGATGACGACGAGCGCAGAGATGCCCAAGCGCGGGTGGTCCTACAAGGCTCGCACCCCCGAGGGCGTCACCCTGGGTCACATCCGCTGGACCACCGACGCCGAGGCCATCGCCTGGGTGGGGCCGATGACCCGCAACCCCGCGCGCGCCGTGGTCGTCGAGCGCTACGACGCCGAGCGCGACACCTGGAACTTCGTCGCCAAGGTGGGTTCCTCGCTGAGCCGCTGAGCTAGTCCGGGACGGGGAGGCGGCGGGCGAGGAACGGTGCCGTGCGGCTGCGGGGGTTCGCCGCCACCTCGGCCGGAGTGCCTGTCGCGACCACCCGGCCCCCTGCGTCACCCCCGCCCGGACCCATGTCGAGGACGTGGTCCGCGGCGGCCACCACGTCCATGTCGTGCTCCACGACCACCACGGTGGACCCGGTGTCGACCAGGCGGTGCAGCTGGGTGAGCAGCAGCCGCACGTCGGCCGGGTGCAGACCCGTGGTCGGCTCGTCGAGCAGGTAGAGGGTGTGTCCACGGGGGACGCGCTGGAGCTCGGTGGCGAGCTTGATGCGCTGGCCCTCCCCTCCCGAGAGCTCGGTGGCGGGCTGGCCCAGGCGCAGGTAGCCCAGGCCCACCTGCTGCAGCGCGTCCAGGGCGCGGGCCGCGGCGGGCAGCGCGGCCAGGTGCTCGACGGCGGCGTCGACGGTCAGCGCCAGCACCTGGCCGACGTCGAGCCCGTTCCACCGCACCTCGAGGGTCTCCGGGGTGAACCGGGCACCGTGGCAGACCGGGCAGGGGCCGTAGCTGCCGGGCAGGAACAGCAGCTCGACGGCGACGAACCCCTCGCCCGAGCACGTCTCGCACCGCCCGCCGGCGACGTTGAAGGAGAACCGGCCCGCGGTGTAGCCCCGCTCGCGGGCGGTGCCGGTGGCCGCGAAGGCCTGGCGCACCGCGTCGAACAGCCCCGTGTAGGTGGCCGGCGTGGAGCGCGGGGTGCGCCCGATCGGCTTCTGGTCCACCCGCACGAGCCGGTCGACGGCCTCGGCGCCCTCGACCCGGCGGACGTCGGTCGCACTGGTGTCGTCCTCGTCGTCCGGCGTCGAGCCCGGACCCACCACCTCCGGCAGCACCTGGCTGACCAGGGTGGACTTCCCCGATCCGGACACCCCGGTGACGGCGGTGAGCACGCCCAGCGGCAGGTCGACGTCGAGGCCGTCGAGGTTGTGCCGGTGCACCCCGCGCAGCCGCAGCCACCCCGTCGGCGTGCGCGGGGTGCGGGTGACCCGCCCGGTCGGGTCGGGGTGCAGGAACTCCCGGGTGCGGGACTCCGGCACGTCGGCGAGCCCGGCCGGCGGCCCGCTGTAGAGCACCCGCCCCCCGCCCTCACCCGCGCGCGGTCCGACGTCCACGAGCCAGTCGGCGGCCCGCGCCACGTCCATGTCGTGCTCGACGACGAAGACCGAGTTGCCCGAGGCGACGAGTGCGGTGAGCACCTCCTGCAGCGGCTCGGCGTCGGCGGGGTGCAGCCCGGCGGAGGGCTCGTCCAGCACGTAGACCACGCCGAACAGCCCCGAGCGCAGCTGGGTCGCGATGCGCAGGCGCTGCATCTCGCCGGGCGAGAGCGTGGTGGTGGAGCGGCCGAGGGCCAGGTAGCCCAGGCCGAGGTCGTCGAGCACGGCCAGGCGGCGCAGGAGGTCGTCGGTGATGGTGGCCGCCACCTCCCCGTCGGCCGGGGCGTCCAGCACGGTGACGAGCTCGGACAGCGGCAGCGCGCCCAGCTCGGCGATGCTGCGCCCGGCCACGGTGACGGCCAGCGCGGCGGGGGTGAGGCCGGCCCCGCCGCACGTGGGGCAGGTGCTGGAGACCATGTGTCGCAGGGCGCGGGCGCGCTGGGCCTCGCTGGGGGAGTCGGCCAGGGTGTGCAGCACGTGGCGCCGCGCGCTCCAGAACCGGCCCTTGTACGGCTTGGCCACCCGGTCGCGCTGCGGGTGTACCTGCACCACGGGCTGCTCGTCGGTGAACAGGATCCAGTCGCGGTCGGCCTGGGGCAGGTCGCACCAGGGGACGTCCACGTCGTGGCCGAGCACGGTGAGCACGTCGCGCAGGTTCTTGGCCTGCCACGCCCCGGGCCAGGCGGCGATCGCGCCCTCGCGGATGGTCAGGGTGGCGTCCGGCACCAGGGTGGCCTCGGTGACGGTGTGCGCGACGCCGAGGCCGTGGCACTGCGGGCACGCCCCGGCCACGGTGTTGGGGGAGAAGGAGTCCGAGTCCAGCCGTGGGGCACCGTCCGGGTAGGAACCGGTGCGCGAGTACAGCATCCGCAGCGAGTTCGAGAGCGTGGTGACGGTGCCGACCGAGGACCGCGAGCTCGGGGCCCCGCGCCGCTGCTGCAGGGCCACCGCCGGGGGCAGCCCGCTGATCGACTCGACCCGGGGGTTGGTGGCCTGGGTGAACAGCCGCCGGGCGTAGGGCGCCACCGACTCCAGGTAGCGGCGCTGGGCCTCGGCGTAGATGGTGCCGAACGCCAGCGAGGACTTGCCCGAGCCGGAGACCCCGGTGAAGGCCACGACGGCGTCGCGCGGGACGTCCACGTCGACGTGGCGCAGGTTGTTCTCGTCGGCGCCGCGCACCCGGACGAACGGGTCGGTGGTCACGGGCGGCGAGTGTGCCAGGGACACCGTGGGCCCGGAACCCTCGTTCACCCATCGTGTTGCCGGACCGGCAACGAACGTTGCCCGTCCGAGGGGCCAGGGGTGAGGCTGGCGTCATGACCGAGACGATGTTGCTGGAGGCACGCTACGACGTCGTGGTGATCGGGGGAGGCCCCGCCGGTCTGGCCGGGGCAGTGGCGCTGGGGCGCTCGCTGCGCACGGTGCTGGTGGCGGACGCGGGCCGTCCCCGCAACGCCCCCGCGGCGCACGCCCACAACTACCTCGGCCGCGAGGGGGTCCCGCCGCAGGAGCTGCTCGCCGACGGCCGCGCCGAGGCCCGGGGCTACGGGGTGCAGGTCCACGAGGGCACCGTGACCGCCGCGGTGCGCACCGACGACGGCTTCACCGTCACCCTCGCCGACGGCACCACCACCCGCGCCCGTCGGCTGCTGGTCACCAGTGGGCTGCGGGACGTGCTCCCCGACGTGCCCGGTCTGGCGCAGCGCTGGGGCCGCGACGTGCTGCACTGCCCGTTCTGCCACGGCTGGGAGGTCCGTGGGCAGCGGCTGGTGGTGCTGGGCACCGGCCCGATGGCCGCGCACCAGGCGGGGCTGTTCCGCCAGCTCAGCGACGACGTGACGCTGCTGCTGCACGGTGACGTGGACGAGCCGCCCGTCGAGGTGCTCGCCGGGCTGACCGCCCGGGGGGTCCGGGTGCTGCGCGGACGAGCCGTGGCGCTGGAGGTCACCGACGACGCGGTCACCGGGCTGCGGCTGGAGGACGGCGGTCTCGTGCCGGCGCGGGCGGTCGTCGTCGCGACCGGGCTGGACGCGATCTCCAGCCTGCCCAGCGGCCTCGACCTGGAACCGACCGAGCTGGTGGTCGCGGGCACGGTGCTCGGCCGTCACCTCGCGGTCGACGCCACGGGGGCGACCGCGGTGGCGGGGGTGTGGGCCGCCGGGAACGTGGCCAACCCGATGGCGCAGGTGGTCGTCGCTGCCGCGGCGGGGCTCACGGCGGGCGCGGCCGTCAACGCCGACCTGGTGGCCGAGGACACCCGGCACGCGGTGGACGACCTCCGGCGCACCGCGGAGTGGGACGAGGTGTTCGGCGAGACCCAGCGGTTCAGCGGCAACGTCAACGACGGACTCGTCCAGGAGGTGGCGGGGCTGGCGCCGGGCACCGCGCTGGACCTCGGGTGCGGCGAGGGCGGGGACGTGGTGTGGCTGGCCCAGCAGGGGTGGACCGTGACCGGGGTCGACGTCTCACCGGTCGCGCTGGAGCGGGCCGCGGCCGCGGCGAGAGCGGCGGGGGTGGCGGTCACGCTGACCCGCACCGACCTCGCCTCGTCGTTCCCCACCGGCTCCTTCGACCTCGTGAGCATGCAGTTCCTGCACTCCCGGGAGGAGGTCTCGCCCGGACCCGCGCTGCTGCGCCGAGCGGCCTCCGTCGTCGCCCCGGGCGGGCTGCTGCTCGTCGTCGGGCACGAGGGCGAGCCGGACTTCGTCGACGCGCACGGGCACCCCGTGGACCACGAGGTGCCGACGCTGCCCACCCTGGCCGAGGTCCGCGACCCGCTCGAGCGGCCCGGGTGGGAGGTGCTGAAGGCGGAGTCCTGGTCGCACGACCACGCCTTCCCCGACGGCAGCCACGGCCACCGCGGGAACTTCACGGTCCTCGTCCGGAGGTCCTGACCGCCGCGTCAGGCGAGCAGCAGGCCCACCCCCTGCGCCACCAGCACCCCGGCGCCGAGCAGCCGGCGGAACGGGTTCACCCCGCGCACGAGCTCGTCGAGCGCCCACACCACCAGTGCGACGGTGCCCACCGCCGTCACCGCGGTCACCGCCCCGTCGGGCACCACCCGCCGCGCCAGCAGCGATGCGACGTAGACCCATGCCGCGGCGTTCGGCCACTGCGCCACCACGATCCGGCCGGTCGCACGGTCGCGCAGCAGCCAGCCCAGCCCGACCCGCAGCCGGCTCACCGGTCACCGACCACGGTCACCACGAGCACGACCTCGCCCGCCTCGTCCGAGGCCGCGAGGTCCACGTCCGCCCGCACCGCCCAGTCGTGGTCCTCCGCGGGGTCGTCGAGCACCTGGCGCACGTGCCAGACCCCCGGCTGGGCGTCCACCTGGAACAGCAGGGGTCCCCGCGCGTCCGGACCGGTGCGGATCTCGGTGTGCACCTCCCAGTACCCGTCCAGCGAGGACTCCCAGTCGATGTCCGGGTCCAGCTCGTCGAGGGCGTCCCACCGCCGGCGCGCGGCCAGCTCCACCCGCCGCCACAGCGCGTTGCGCACGAGCACCCGGAAGCTGCGGAGGTTGCCCGTGACCGGACGCACGACCTCGACCAGGGCCTGCTCCAGCGGGACGTCGGTGGGGTTGGCCAGGGCCTCCCACTCGTCGAGCAGGCTGGAGTCCACGCCGCGGATGAGCTCGCCCAGCCACTCGGTGATGTCCTCCAGCTCGGAGGTGCGGGCCTCGGCGGGCACGGTCTGGCGCAGCGCCCGGTAGGCATCGGCCAGGTAGCGCAGCACCAGGCCCTCCGACCGGGTCAGCGAGTACTGGGAGATGAGCTCGGAGAACGTCATCGAGCGCTCGACCATGTCGCGGACCACGCTCTTGGGGCTCAGCGCGAAGTCGCTGACCCACGGCTGCCCGGCCCGGTAGGTCTCGAAGGCGGGCAGCAGCAGCTCCTCGGCCAGGGGCTTGGGCCAGGTGACCTGCTCCAGCAGCTCCATCCGCTCCTCGTACTCGATGCCCTCGGCCTTCATCGCGGCCACCGCCTCGCCCCGGGCGGCGTGCTGCTGGGCCATGAGCACCTGACGGGGGTCGTCCAGGGTGGACTCGACCACGCTGATGGCATCCAGGGCGTAGGCGGGGGACTCCGGGTCCAGCAGGGTCAGCGCGGCCAGGGCGAACGGGCTCAGCGGCTGGTTGAGGGCGAAGTTGCGCTGCAGGTCCACGGTGAGGGACACCCTGCGCCCGTGGGCGTCCGGCACCTCGAGCACCTCGACGATCCCGGCGTCGCGCAGCCCCCGGTACAGCCGGATGGCGTGCAGCGCGTGCCGGCGCTGCGCGGCGGGGGACTCGTGGTTGTCGGTCAGCAGGTGGCGCATGGCCTCGAACGCGTCGCCCGGGCGGCTGATGACGTTGAGCAGCATGGAGTTGCTGACCCCGAACTGCGAGGTGAGCTGCTCGGGCTCGGCGGCCACGAGCCGGTCGAAGGTCGGCCGGCCCCAGCTGACGAAGCCCTCGGGAGCCTTCTTGCGCTGGATCCGCTTGAGCTTGCGGGGGTCGTCGCCGGCCTTGGCCACCAGCCGGGCGTTCTCCACGTCGTGCTCGGGGGCCTGGACGACGACGGTGCCGAGCGTGTCGAACCCGGCCCGGCCGGCGCGCCCGGCGATCTGGTGGAACTCCCGCGCACGCAGGTGCCGGGTGCGCGTGCCGTCGTACTTGGTCAGGCCGGTGAACAGCACGGTGCGGATGGGCACGTTGATGCCCACGCCCAGGGTGTCGGTGCCGCAGATGACCTTCAGCAGCCCGGCCTGGGCGAGGCGCTCCACCAGGCGGCGGTACTTGGGCAGCATCCCGGCGTGGTGCACCCCGATGCCCATCCGCACCAGCCGGCTCAGGGTGGTGCCGAAGCCGGTGGAGAACCGGAACCCGCCGATGACGTCGGCGATCGCGTCCTTCTCGGCCTTGCTGCACAGCTTCAGCGAGGTCAGCGCCTGGGCCCGCTCCAGCGCCGAGGCCTGGGTGAAGTGCACGACGTACACCGGGGCCTGGTGGGTGCTCACCAGCTCCTCGATGGTCTCGGTGATCGGCGTGGACACGTAGGTGAACATCAGCGGCACCGGGCGCTCGGTCCCGCTGACCACCGCCACCGCACGCCCGGAGCGCCGCTGCAGGTCGGTGACGAAGAAGCTGACGTCGCCCAGGGTCGCGGACATGAGCACCAGCTGGGCCTCGGGCAGCTCCACCAGCGGCACCTGCCAGGCCCAGCCGCGGCCGGGTTCGGAGTAGAAGTGGAACTCGTCCATGACGACCTGGCCGATGTCCGCGCCCGAACCCTCGCGCAGAGCCAGGTTCGCCACGATCTCGGCCGTCGCACAGATGATCGGCGCGCTCGAGTTCACCGCGGCGTCACCGGTCATCATGCCGACGTTCTCGGCCCCGAACACCTCGCACAGGGCGAAGAACTTCTCGCTGACCAGGGCCTTGATCGGCGCGGTGTAGAAGCTGCGACGCCCGGCCGCCATGGCCGCGAAGTGCGCGCCGATGGCGACCAGCGACTTTCCCGAGCCGGTGGGCGTGGCGAGCACCACGTGGCTCCCGGACACGATCTCCAGCACCGCCTCCTCCTGGGCCGGGTACATCGTCAGGCCCCGCGACCGCGTCCACGTGGTGAAGGCCTCGAAGAGGTCGTCGGGGTCGGCGGTGCCGGGGAGCAGGGCGGTCAGGGTCGCGGCGGGAGCGGTCATCGTGGGGTGGGGTGGGGGAGGGTCATGGTGACCCTGATCCTGCCCGACGAGCCGTGGCGGGCCGACCTGCGTAGGTTCCGGCCATGGCGGACGCAGTGGTGACGACGGTCGACTCGGGAGCACGGAAGGTGACGCGGCAGGTGCTGGTGCACGCGCCGTCGGCGGAGGTCTTCGCCCTGGTGGCCGATCCCCACCGCCACCCGGAGCTCGACGGCTCCGGCACGGTGCGCGACACCGACGTGCAGGGTCCGGCGACGCTCAGCCAGGGAGCCACGTTCAGCGTGGGCATGAAGCAGTACGGGGTGCCCTACCGGATCACCTCCACGGTCACGGCGTTCACCGACGGTCGCCTGGTCGAGTGGCGCCACCCCATGGGTCACCGCTGGCGCTGGGAGCTGGTGGAGTCCGCGGCGGGCACCACCCAGGTCACCGAGACCTTCGACTACTCCACCGCGAGGTCCCCCAAGGTTCTCGAGCTGCTCGGTCAGCCCGCCAAGAACGCCCAGGGCATCGAGAGCACCCTCACCGCGCTGGCCGCCCGCTTCGCCTGAACCGGCCGCCACTCCGGCGGGGGGTGCCGCGGTCCGGGTGCGGGGGTGTTGAGTGCAGGGGTCCGCACCCCCAGCGCAGGAGGACCACCGTGCTCGACCGCACCCCCGACCCCACCGACCTCGAGCCGATCGAGCGGGCGTCCGTCGACGAGCTGCGTGCGCTGCAGCTGGAGCGGTTGCAGTGGTCGGTGCGCCACGCCGTGGCGAACGTCCCGCACTACCGGGAGGCCTTCGCCGCGGCCGGGGTGCACCCCGACGACGTCCGCGAGCTGTCCGACCTCGCCCGGCTGCCGCTGCTGACCAAGGCCCACCTGCGCGCGGGTTACCCCTTCGGCATGCTCGCCGTCCCCCGGGCGCAGGTCTCCCGGGTGCACGCCTCCTCCGGCACCACCGGTCAGGCCACCGTCGCCGGCTACACGGCCCGGGACGTGCACACCTGGTCGCAGCTCATGGCCCGCTCGCTGCGCGCGGGCGGGGTGCGGCCCGGTGACATGGTGCACGTGGCCTACGGCTACGGGCTGTTCACCGGTGGCCTCGGCGCGCACTACGGCGCGGAGGCCCTGGGCTGCACGGTGGTGCCCGTGTCCGGCGGGATGACCGAGCGCCAGGTGCAGCTCATCCGGGACTTCTCCCCCGACGCGATCATGGTGACGCCGTCGTACATGCTCGCGATCCTCGACGAGATGGAGCGCCAGGGGGTGGACCCGGCGTCGACCTCGCTGAAGGTCGGGGTGTTCGGCGCCGAGCCGTGGACCAACCACATGCGCGCCGAGGTGGAGCGGCGCCTGGACCTGCACGCGGTGGACATCTACGGGCTCTCGGAGGTGATGGGCCCCGGCGTGGCCATGGAGTGCGTGGACACCAAGGACGGGCTGCACCTGTGGGAGGACCACTTCTACCCGGAGATCATCGACCCGGTGACCGAGGAGGTGCTGCCCGACGGCGAGGAGGGCGAGCTCGTGCTGACCTCGCTGACGAAGGAGGCGATGCCGGTCATCCGGTACCGCACGCGCGACCTCACCCGGCTGCTGCCCGGCACCGCGCGGCCGATGCGCAGGATCGAGAAGATCACCGGCCGCAGCGACGACATGATCATCCTGCGCGGGGTGAACCTGTTCCCCATGCAGGTCGAGGAGCTCATCCTGCGGATCCCGGCCCTGTCGCCGCACTTCCAGTGCGTGCTGCACCGCGAGGGCACCCTCGACGAGATGACGGTGCGGGTGGAGCGTCGCGAGGACGCGAGCGCCGACGACGCCGCCACGGCCGGGGCCGCGCTGCGTGGTCTGGTCAAGGCCGGCCTCGGGGTCACCGTGGGCGTGGACGTGGTCGATCCCGGGGGCATCGAGCGCTCGGTGGGGAAGATGCGCCGGATCGTGGACCAGCGCGCCACCCGCTGACCGGTCCGGCGCCCGAGCGTCAGGGTCCCGGCCACCCGGGGCAGGATGGGGTGGTGGACGCCGATCGGACCGGGCCGCGTCTGCTCGCCGTCTCCGTGCTGGTGGGTCTGGCCGCGGGGCTCGGCGGTGCCGTGCTCGTGCTGGTCCTGCACGGGGTCCAGCAGCTGGCCTACGGGTACCGGACCGACACGTTCCTCGCGGGCGTCGAGCAGGCCGGTGCCGCACGCCGGGTGCTCGCGCTGACCGTCGGCGGTGCCGTCGTCGGGACCGGCTGGTGGGTCCTGGCTCGCTGGGCCGGTGCCCGCACCACGGTCACGCACGCGGTGGCCGACCCGGCGGGGGGGATGCCCGTGCGCGCCACCACCGTCGACGCCGTGCTCCAGGTCGCCGCGGTGGGCGTCGGTGCCTCGCTGGGACGTGAGGGTGCCCCGCGGCAGGTCGGGGCCGCGGTGGCCGGGTGGATGGCGCGCCGTGCGGGACTCGGCCTCGACGCGCAGCGCACCCTGCTGGCGTGCGGGGCCGGCGCCGGGCTGGCCGCCGTGTACGACGTGCCGCTGGCCGGGGTGGTGTTCACCCTCGAGGTGGTGCTCGCCTCGGCGCGGGTGCGTCACCTGCTGCCCGCGGCCCTCAGCGCGGGAGTGGCCACGGTGGTCGCCTGGCCGGCGGTGGGGCGGGGACCGGTGTACTCGGTCACGGCCATGACCACGACGCCGTCCCTGCTGGTGGGTGCCCTGCTGCTGGGCCCGCTGGCCGGGGTGGTGGGGGTGGTGTTCGTCCGGCTCACCGGGCCCGTGCGCCGGCCCGGGGGCTGGCGGCTCCCGGTCGTCGTGACCGCGGTGCTCGCGGCCCTGGGCGGGGTGGCGGTGGTGTTCCCCCAGCTGCTGGGCAACGGGCGGGGGGCGGCCCAGCTCGCCCTGGACGGCACGTCGCCGCTGCCGTTGCTGGCCGTGCTGCTCGTGCTCAAGCCGCTCGTGACGGCGGCGTGCCTGCGGGGGGGAGTGGTGGGCGGCCTGCTCACCCCGGCGCTGGCGACCGGCGCGCTGCTGGGTGCGGTGGCCGGACGGGGGTGGTCCGTGCTGTGGGCGGGCAGCTCGACGGGGGCGCTGGTGGTGGTGGGCGCGGCCGCGGTGCTCACGGCGACCACGGCGGCGCCGGTCACCGCGGTGGTGCTCACCCTGGAGCTCACCGGCTCCGGGCCCGGGGTGTGGCTGCCCGTCCTGCTCGCGGTGGCCGGTGCGGACCTCACCCGGCGGGCGGTGCGGCGCCGCGGGAGCCCGGACGGCCACCCGGCGTAGGCCCGGCCGACAGCCCGGTTCTCCGCGGCACCCCTCGAGGGCCTCAGCGCAGGACGGCGGTGATCTCGGCGCAGATCTCGGCGATCGCCTGCTTGCCGGCGGGGACGAGGCCGGGCACGGACAGGAAGCCGTGCGGGGCGTCGACGTAGTCGGTGTGCCGCACGGGGACCCCGGCCTCCCGCAGGACCGCGGCGTAGCGGCGGCCGTCGTCGCGGATGGGGTCGTGCTCGGCGGTCAGGATCAGGGCCGGGGGGAGGCCGGTGTGGTCGGGGGCCAGCAGCGGGGAGGCGAGCGGGTCGCGGGGGTCGCCGCCGGGGCCGAGGTAGTGCTCGGTGAAGGCGTCCACCCCTGCCTTCGTCAGGAACGGGGCCTCGGCGTTCTCGACCAGCGAGGGGGACTGCTTGGTGAGGTCGGTGCCGGGGTAGATCAGCACCTGCAGGGCGATCCCGGGCGAGCCCTGGTCGCGGCTGGCCAGCGCCAGGGCGGCGGCCAGGTTGCCGCCGGCGCTGTCGCCCATGACGACGATCCCGGCCGAGGAGGACGCCAGCTCGGCGGCCCAGCGGAGCCCGTCCAGGCAGTCCTCGACCCCGGCGGGGAAGCGGTGGGTGGGGGCGAGGCGGTAGTCGACGGAGACCACCTGCGCGCCGGTCCGGGCGGCGACGGTGCTGCACGTCCAGTCGTTGCCGTCCAGGTCCCCGAGGACCCATCCACCACCGTGCAGGTTGACCACGCACCCCCGCGGCGTCCGGCCGGTGGGGGAGTAGAGCCGGACCCGGAGGTCGCCGGACCTCGCAGCGACGACCCGGTCCTCGATGGCGACGCCCTCGGCGACCCTCCCGAAGACCAGGTCCCGCACCCGGCTGTGGCCGACGTGGGTGGTCTGCGCCGTGGCGATGTCGGCGGCGCTCATGGAGGTGATCTCGCCACCGGCGCGACGGCGGACGAGATCGGCGAGGCGGACGCGGAGGCTGACGGTCATGGCCGCATCATGCCCGGGCCCACGGGTGGGCCGTGCCAGGCCTGCCCGGGGGCGCCGACGTCCCCGCGGGCAGGGTGCGGGCGACGACCTGCCGGGCCGCGTCGGTCACCTCGGTGCCGAGCCGCTGCGCGTGGGCGGCCAGCGCCGCCGCCGCGGTGGCGATGTCGACCTCCTGGGCGGCGGCGACCATGCCGACGGCCTGGTGCACCACCACGTCGACCTCGAGGGTGGTCTGCAGGTGGGTCAGGACCCGCGCCCACCGGTGCGCGGGCGCTGGCATCTGCAGGACCACCGAGCACCCGTCGGCGAGTGCCTGCCCCGCACCCCCACCACCCCCACGGTCCCCGCCTGCTCGGCCCACCGGGTTCACCGCGCGCTCGGGGTGCGGGCGTCCTCGATGGTGCTGACCGCGCCCGAGGAGGACGTCGTCCGGACGGGTCCGGAGAGCAGGACGCCCTCCGGCACGGTCACCAGGGCGCCGGCCCGGGACGCGGAGGTGGTGTGCACGGTGAGCCCGGCGCGGGGGTCACCGAGGACGACGGTGCAGGCCGACGTGTCGGCGCCCATCGCCTGCTGCGCCGCGGTGGCCACCATCCGCAGCAGGGTCCCGGTGGTCGCGCCCCCGGCGGCGTGGTGCAGCACGGTGCCGAGGGCGAGCTCGACCGGGGAGGTGGTCGCAGCGGTCATCGCGGGGCGTCCTTGTCCAGGCGGGTGGTACCGGTGAGCACACGGTCGGCGAGCTCGGTGAGGCTGGTGTCCTGCGTGTAGGCGGCGGCCCGGAGACGGGCCATCGCGTCGGGGATGCTGACCCCGAGGTGCACGGCGACCATGCCCGCGGCCTGGTGCACCCCGGCGTGCGCGGTGGTGAGCCGCCCGGGCCAGGAGTGCGGGAGCGCCTCGGTGGCCGGCGCCCCGAACAGCTCGTCCAGCGCCACCCGGGTCACCGCCTCGACCGCGGCGAGAACCGTCTCGAGGTCGGCGGCGCTGAGAGGGCCGGGGGTGCGACGGTACAGCTCGAGCACCCCGAACCCCACCTCCCCGCTGACCATCGGGAACGCGAACGCCGCCGCGGCGCCGGCGGCGGAGGCCTCCAGCGCGAAGACCGGCCACCGGGCCCGGGAGTCGGTGTCGGTGAGGTCGTGGGCCAGCACGGGTGCCCGGGTGGCGTGGGCGTCCAGGCAGGGGCCCTCGGCGAGGGTGAACTGGAGCTCGTCGAGGTGGCCGATGACGGGGTCGGTGGCGTGCACCAGGTCCCGTTCCCCTGCCTTGGTGATCATCGCGACCGCGGCACCGTCGAGCTCCACCGCCGCGGCGAGGGCCTGGCACAGCTGCTGGGTGCGAGGCACTGACCGCACCCAGCCCCGGGGCTGTGGCCGGTGGTCCTCCAGCGAGCCGGGCCAGGGCTCCGACGGGTCGTGCTCGGATTCCTCGACCATCGGTCCTCACCTCGTCGCCGTGGCGACCCAGCCTGCCACCACTCCCGCCACGACCGCCGCACGAGACCGGCGACGTGGGTCAGGTGGTCCGCGTCCTCGGGCAGGGCGGTGAGGTGCCGCTGGAGGGTGCGGTACCAGCTCGTGCCCGAGATCGGGCGCTCCCACGTTCCGCTCACCCGGCGCGTGGCGTCCTCGTCCGCGTGGTCACCACATGCCGCGGCGTCTCGGGGTGAGCGTCCTGCGCCGTGATGACCTCGTCGGCCGAGGTGCCGGGGCCGGAGAGCAGCCGCCCCAGAGCTGTCGGGATGCAGGATCAGGACAGCTGCACGAGGCGGGTCACGTCCTCGGTGGGCAGGTCGCCGGCCACCACCGCGCGCACCTCGGCGCTCTGCAGGTACACCGCACCGCCGTAGTTGGACAGGAACGCGGTGTCCGCGGCGTCCCGACCGGTCGATATCCGCACCAGCGAGCTGCGCGGCGCGAGCAGGGTCGCGTCGACCACCCGCCAGCGCCCGTCCACGAGGGCCTCGGCCACGGCGTGGAAGTCCATGGGGGACAACCCGGGTGCGTAGACGGCGACCAGGCGGGCGGGGACGTCCATGGCGCGCAGCAGGGCGACGACGAGGTGTGCGTAGTCGCGGCAGACGCCGGCGCGACCCAGCAGGGTGTCCACGGCGCCGTCTGTGGGGCCGCTGCTGCCGGGCACGTAGGCGAGCCGGTCCCCGACCCAGGACGACACCCCCGCGAGGAGCTCGGCCTGGCCGCGGAGCCCGCCGAACTCCGCAGCCGCCTCCGCGGCCAGCCGGTCGGACTCCGCGTAACGGCTCGGGCGCAGGTACGTGGCGCGGTCCAGCGGCTCCTCCGTGACCTCGTCGGCGGTGCCGGTGACGCTCGCCGAGTAGGTGATCTCGAGGCGGCCGCGCGGGCAGTCGAGCACGTGCACCCGGCTGCGGTGCGGGCCCGCGAGCTCCCTGGGCTCCTGGCGCACACCGTCGAGCAGAAAGGTCAGCTCCTCGGTCACCCGGGCACCGGGGTGCTGGGCCACGGCCACCTGCACCACCAGGTGGGAGGTGTCCTCGACGTCGAGCCGGAGCTGGCTGTACACCTCGCGGGTCATGGGTGCTGATGATGGTGGTCGAGGGCAGCGACGGCCAGATGGGTGGCCCTCAGCGGCTGGTGGCGCGCCGGTACTGGGCGTTGGCCAGCGGCACGAACACCACGAGCACCGCCGCGGCCCAGATCAGGGTGTAGAGCTCGGGGTGCTCCAGCGCCCACGCCCCGGACGCCGGCGCGGTTGGGTCGGGGTTGGGGTTGCCGAACAGGTTGCGCGCCGCCTGGGTCACCGCGGAGACGGGGTTCCACTCCGCGAAGGCCCTCAGCGGCCCCGGCAGCGTGCTCAGGGGGACGAAGGTGTTGGCCACGAAGGTCAGCGGGAAGATGACGATGAACGAGGCGTTGTTGACCACCTCGGGGCTCGGCACGAGCAGCCCGACCCAGGCCATCACCCACGAGATGGCGTACGCGAAGACCAGCAGCAGCACGAACCCCAGCAGCGCGTCGAGGAACGACGTGCGGATGCGCCAGCCCACCAGCAGCCCGGTCAGGGACATGACCACGAGCACGATGACGTTGTTCACCACGTCGGACAGCGTCCGTCCGGTGAGCACCGCCGAGGGCGCCATGGGCAGCGAGCGGAAGCGGTCGACGATGCCCTTCTTCACGTCCTCGGCCAGGCCGGCGCCGGTGATGGTGGCCCCGAACACCACGGTCTGGGCGAAGATCCCGGCGATGAGGAACTCGCGGTAGCCGCTGCCGCCGCCCCGGGTGTCGATGGCGCCGCCGAACACGTAGGCGAACAGCAGCACGAACATGATCGGCGAGAGCGTGGTGAACACCAGCAGGTCGGGCACGCGCTTGATCTTGATGAGGTTGCGCTTGGCGACCACCGCAGCGTCGGAGAACACGTCCAGGGAGCTCATCGAGCCACCTCCTTCTCGGCAGGACCGGTGGGGGCCGCGCCGGCGGCGGCGGGGGCATCGTCCGCCCCGTGCCCGGTGAGGGTGAGGAACACGTCGTCCAGGGTCGGACGGCGCAGCCCCGCATCCTCGACGGCCAGGTCGTCCTGGTCGAGCAGGCGCAGGGCCTCGCGCAGGACGGCCACTCCGCCGGTGACGGGCATGAGCAGCGAACGGCGGTGCTCGTCGAGGGCGGGGGCCGCGACGCCGAGGGGGGCCAGCAGCAGCCCGGCCGCGGCCAGGCGGGCGGGGTCGGCGACCGTGATCTCCAGACGCTCGCCGCCCACCTGCGTCTTGAGCTGGTCGGCGGTGCCCTTCGCGATGACCCGTCCGTGGTCGATGACCACGATCTCGTCGGCCAGCAGGTCCGCCTCCTCGAGGTACTGGGTGGTGAGCAGCAAGGTGGTGCCGCCGGAGACGAGCTGCTGGAGCACCTCCCACATGTCGGAGCGGCTGCGCGGGTCCAGCCCCGTGGTGGGCTCGTCGAGGAAGAGCACCGGGGGCTCGGCGACCAGCGCCCCCGCGAGGTCCAGGCGGCGGCGCATGCCGCCGGAGTAGGTCTTGGACGGGCGGTCGGCGGCGTCGGTGAGGTTGAAGCGGGCGAGCAGCTCCCGTGCCCGCTCCCGGCTCTGCCTGCGGCCCAGGTGGTACAGCCGCCCGATCATGTCGAGGTTCTCGAAGCCGGTGAGGTGCTCGTCGACCGCGGCGTACTGGCCGGACAGGCCGATCCGGCGGCGGACGGCCCGCGGGTCGGACAGGACGTCGACCCCCGCCACCTCCGCGGTGCCCGAGTCCGGCTTCAGCAGGGTGGTGAGGATGCGCACGACCGTGGTCTTGCCGGCACCGTTCGGGCCGAGCAGCCCCAGGACGGTGCCGGTGGGCACGGAGATGTCCACCCCGTCCAGCGCGGTGACGTCCCCGTAGCGCTTCACCAGGCCCGTGGCGTGGATGGCGTTGGTCATGTCGGTGGTGCCTCCCGATCGGTTCATCTGCCCGGCGCGCCCATGTTGGCACCGAGGCCCGACACTTTCGACCGGGTCGTCCGGTGGCGCTCCAGGGCCCGACCGGCGCGGGATCGTGAGCTCATCGGCGCGCCGGCGCGCCGTCCTCGACGACACGGCGGGAACGGCCGACCGGTCGTGAGCGGAGCGCAGGTGGGTGTCGTCGGGCGCCCGCTCAGGCGTCGGGAGTGGTTCCCTCGGTACCGCTGGACCCGTCCTTGCCCTGCTCGGCCAGGAAGCGCTCCAGCTCGGCGCCCAGCTCGTCCCCGCTCGGGAGCGCCCCGTCCGCGGCCAACAGAGAGGTCCGCTCCTGGGACCCCACGTAGGCGTCGTACTGGCGCTCGAGGGCCTTGACGACCGAGCGGACCTCGTCGGACCCGCTGACCTGGGTCTCCACCTCCTCGCGGACCCGCGCCGCGGCCTCGCCGAGGGCGGCGTGCGGCAGCTGGAGGTCCGCCGCGCGCCCGACGTGCTCGAGCAGGGTCTGCGCAGCCTCGGGATAGTCGGTCTGGGAGAGGTAGTGCGGCACGTGCACCGCGAAGCCCATGGCCTCGTGACCGGCCTGGCCCATCCGCAGCTCCAGCAGCGAGGCCGCGCTGGCCGGCACGCGGACGGTGCCCGCCCACGGCTCGTAGCCGCTGACCAGGTCGGTGGGGCTGCCGTGCGCGGTCACCCCGACCGGCCGGGTGTGCGGCACGGCCATCGGGATCGCGTTGAGGCCCACCGTGCGGCGCACACCGAGGCGCTCGGCGAGCAGGCGCACCGCGGTGGTGAACCGTTCCCAGTGCAGGTCCGGCTCCAGGCCGGCGAGCAGCAGGAAGGGCGTGCCCACGGTGTCGCGCACGGCGTACAGCGTCAGCTCAGGGGTGTCGTAGGAGGAGAAGTGGTCGCCGTCGAAGGTCATCATCGGCCGGCGGGAGCGGTAGTCGAGCAGCTGGTCGAGGTCGAAGGAGGCCACCACCTCGGTGTCCAGCTCGTCGCGCAGGTGGGCCGAGGCCAGCTTGATGGCGTGACCGGCGTCGGAGAATCCCTGCAGGGCGTGCACCAGCACCGGTCCGCGGCCGTCCTCGGACACGAGCTCGGGGGAGGGGAACTCGAGCTCGTACATCGCAGAGCCCTGGTACCCGTGGCTCGGGTCCTGCTGTCCCGGGAAGCCCGCGACGGGCTCGTCCCGACCGGTCACGCTCTCGTCCTGCTCGCTCATGCCGCACCACACCTTCGTCTCGTCGTCACCCAGTGTCCCTCAACGCCGGTGGGGCCGTGGTCTGTTCCGGCCGCCGCTCTCTGCCAGGCTGTGCCCATGGCTGATCCGTTGCTGCACATGACGACCTCCGCGGCGTGGGCGGAGGTCGTCCCGGGCGGCGAGCTGCGGCCGGGTTCCCTCGCGGAGCAGGGCTTCGTCCACCTCTCGACCCCCGAGCAGGTGCACCTGCCGGCCAACCGCCTCTACGCGGGGTCCACCGACCTGGTGCTGCTGTGCCTGGACCCGGCGCGGATCGAGCCCGAGGTGCGCTGGGAGCCGGGCGTGCCCACCGACCCGTCGTCGATGCTCTTCCCGCACCTGTACGGACCGCTGGACTCCGACTCGGTGATCGCCGTGCTGCCCTACCGGCCGGGTGCGGACGGCACCTTCGCGCCTCCGACGGACCTGCCCAAGGTCTAGGCCTGCGCCCCCACCCCGCCCACGCAGCGGGCCGCGGCGGCGAGACCGCGCTCCAGGCATCCCGGGCCGTCCGACCCGGCGAGCAACCCGGCCACGGCCCCCGCGGTGAAGGCGTCCCCGGCCCCCACGGTGTCCACCACGACCACCCCGTGCGCGGACCGGGACGTGACCTGCCCGCCGCGGGCCCACAGGGCGCCGTCGGCTCCGCAGGTGACGGCGACGGCGGTGTGCTCGCGGGCGAGCGCGGTGGCCGCCCGTGCCGGGGTCGGTTCGCCCGTCAGGGCCAGCGCCTCCTCGGCGTTGGGCAGAAGCAGGTCGACCCCGGCCGTGTCGGTCCGGAACTGCGTGGGGCCGTAGGCCCGCAGCGGGGCCACCGACGCGGGGTCCAGCGAGACGGTGAGCCCCAGCGCCCGGGCCCGGGCCAGCACGTCCAGGGTGGCGTCCCGCGGCGGGCCGAACAAGGCGTACCCGGAGACGTGCAGGTGCCGGTGCGCGAGGAGCAGCTCGTCCGGTACGTCGTCGGCGTGCAGGGCGAGGTTCGCGCCGCGGTCGCAGGCCATGCTGCGGTCCCCGTCAGCCTCCACGAGCACCACCACGGTGCCGGTTGCCGCCCCCGGCACGGTCCGCAGGGCGAGCTTCACGCCCTGGGCCCGCAGCGCGCGGGTCGCGGTCTCCGCCCCGTCGTCGCCCACGCAGCCGACCATGGTGACGGAGAGCCCCTCGCGGGCGAGGCCGGCCGCGACGTTCGCCCCCGCACCACCGGGCAGCAGGGCGATCTCGGCGTCGGTGTCCGTGCCGCGCAGCACCCGTCCGCCGGTGTGCACCACCACGTCGAGCACCACGTCGCCGAGCACGAGGACGTCGCACCCCGCGGGGGACACCGCTAGACCCCCAGCGCGGCGAGCTCGACGGCGATCTCCGCGGCCAGCCCCGCGTTGCGCAGCACGAGCGTCACGTTGACCTCTCGGGTGCGCCCGGCGCTCACGGTGTGCAGGTGGTCGAGCACGAACGGGGTGACGTCCTTGCCCGACACCCCGGCCGCGTCCGCCGCGGCCAGGGCGGCCGTGATGACCTCGTCGTGCTCGGTCGGGTCGAGCTGCAGCCCGGTCGGCAGCGGGTTCGCCACCACCAGGGCGGCCGTCGTGAGCCCGGCCCCGGCGGCGAACACCCGGGCGAGCTCGGCGGGGTCCTCGCACCGGGTGTCCACGGTCGAGCCGGAATCGGTGACGTAGAAGCCCGGGAACACGGTCGTCCGGTACCCGACCACCGTCACCGACAGGCTCTCCAGCCGCTCCAGGGTGGCGGGCACGTCGAGGATGGACTTGACGCCCGCGCAGACCACGACGATCCGGGTGCGGCCGAGCGCGGTGAGGTCGGCGGACTCGTCGAAGGTGTCCTGGGCGCCGCGGTGGACGCCGCCGAGGCCGCCCGTCGCGAAGACCTCCACCCCCGCGGCCCGGGCGAGCGTCGCGGTGCTGGCCACCGTGGTGGCGCCGCTGCCACCGGTGCCCAGCGCCACGGGCAGGTCCCGGACGCTGAGCTTGGCCAGGCCGTCGTCGCGGCACACCCGCGCCAGCTGGTCGTCGGTGAGCCCGACGTGGGCCACCCCGTCGAGGACCGCGATGGTGGCCGGGACCGCCCCGCGGGCCCGGACGGCGGCCTCGAGCTCGCGGCCGGTGTCGAGGTTGCCGGGGCGGGGCAGCCCGTGGGCCAGGATCGTCGACTCGAGGGCGACCACGGCGCGACCCTGCGCCAGCGCGTACGCCACCTCCTCGCTGGGGCGGACGGTGGGCGGCAGCGGGGCAGGCGTCGGCACGGCGCGGATCTTGCCACGGCACTCCGGCCCTCCTTCCCGCGTCGTGCGCGCACAACGCGGGAAGAAGGGCCCGGGAACGGCGTCGTGCGCGTACAACGTCGTTCCCGGCCACGCACGGCAGGCCCGTGAGTCCCGGACGCACGACGACCCCCGGCCCGGGGTGGGCAGGGGGTCGTCGACGGAGCCGGCCGAGAACACCTGCATCTCTAGTCCGTGGTGGACGGTGCTGACCGCCAGTCCACCTCGGTCGCGATGGTGCGGATGCTGGCGCCCTCGGAGCGCAGCATGCCGATCGCGGCGTCATGGTTGCGGGTCGCAACCTACCGGCTCGCGGGCCGGGCTTGTTCCTGGTCGATGAGCAGCAGCAGGTGACCGAGCGATCCGAGCAGGTGGCGGTTCACCTCCTGTGCCTCGACCATGGCCGGGAAGTGGTCGGCTACCCCGAGCGCTCCGAGCTGGGAGTAGGGCGGGGTGGCGGTGCCGTTCATCCTGGCCCGGGCGGTGGCCACGCTGTGCTCCTTGCGGATCGCGGCGATGCGCTCACGGAGGCGGTCGGCGCGGGCTCGGCTTGCGGCGGTGGCGGGCATTGCACCAGGATCGCGCCGGGCGCCCGGACGGTTCCAGGTCAGGGAGGTCCGGTGGTTGTGGGGGCTGGTTGTTCGGGGGTGAGTCCGAGGCGTCCGGCGAGCCAGTCCAAGCTGGCGACCAGTCCTGCGCGCCACGCTGCGAAGTCGTGCCCGCCCAGGACCTCCACGTACGAGACGTCCATCCCCGCCGCTTGCGACGCGGCGACGACCGCGCGAGCTTGCGGTCCGTAGACGTCGTCGTTCGCGCCAGCGGTGAGCACGCCGTGCACCGCGGGCGGGTTGCGGGCGATGACGTCCAGGGGGTTGACCGCCGTGAAGCGCGACTCGTCACCTCCGAAGGCAGCGGCCACGGTGGCGTCTCGTGTTCCCAGGGTGGGCTCCGACTGTCCCGACAGGTCCAGGAACGTTGGGTAGAGGTCGGGGTGGTTGACCGCGAGCTGCAGGGAGCAGGTCCCACCGTAGGACTGCCCGCCCACGGCCCAGTCGGCGTGGTCGGTGCTGACCTGCAGGTGGCTGCTGATCCAGGCGGGGACGTCCACGGACAGGTACGTGTCCAGCTGGCCCAGCGCGGAGTCCAGGCACAGCGGGTTCGCCAGCAGAGAACCGGTCCCGTCCGGTATCACCACCACCGGGGCGAGCCCGTCGTGCTGCGCCGCGTAGGCGTCCATGACACCCGCGAGCCCGACGTAGAGCACCCAGTCCGAGGGGGACCCGGGCTGGCCCGACAGCAGGACCAGGACGGGAAGCCGGGCTCGGGGCGTGCCGAGGTAGGCCGGCGGGAGGTACACCTGGGCGTCGCGTCCCTGGAACCCCGATGTCGTGCCAGGGATCGCCACGGTGGACACCCGGCCCGCGGCCGGGGTGGACAGGGGAGCGCGCCAGGTCGCCGACAGCGGCCGCCCGGAGACGACCTCGGTGGGCCCTGGCACCTTGGTGAAGTCGATCGATTGTCCCGGTGGGCGCCCCAGGGCCGCGGCGACGGTGGGAAAGGCGGCGAAGGCGGTGTTGACCCCGAAGACCGCCACCAGCACAACGGTGGGCACCGCGATCACCGTGACGGCCCACCCGAGAAGACCGTGGGAGCGGCGCAGCCGTGGCCCGGCCAGGAACACTGCCAACACGGCGCTCGCTGTCCAGGCGACCACGGGGGCGGGCAGCGGGTCGGGAAACGGCCGCCACACCCGGTCGACGACCACCACCGCCACCAGGGCCGCCCCCGCGGCAGCCGCCGCGGCCCGGGGCAGCGAACGGGTCAAGAACGAAGGATCGCGCGTACCGACCAGCCACACCCAGGCCAGCACGCCGACCGCGACCATGAGCAGCGGCACCCAGCCCGTCAGCAACGACAGCTCGCCCACTCGGTGCCGCAAAACGTGCACCCCACTTCAGCTCGATCTTGACCTCGAACCCCATCGGTCCGCGTACCAGCCAGTGTGGCCCCGGCGGCGTGGGCCAACCTGATCGGCGCGCGAAACAGCCGCGTCAGGTGGATCCCCACCGCGAGAAGCCGCCACGCCCCTGCCATCGAACACATGTTCGACGGCAGGGGCGTGGTATCGACGCCATGGGCAACGGCGTAGTCGTCGACCCACCCTTACGGATGATCCTGGACGGCCGCCCGCTTGCCCACCTGGCCTGGTTTCTGGCCTGGTCAACACCACGCTCTGCCGGACCCGATTCGGTTATCGGTCAGGCTGAGCGGAGCCGTGTCAGCTCACGATGGCCTGTATTGCTCCACCGGTCTCAACCACCCACGGGCTGTAGAGGCTGCCGTCCTTGGCCCACACCTCAGTGCCACGGAGAGCGGCGAGACGCTGTCCGGCGAGGCTGACGGAACTGGTTCCGTCGGTCTCGACGACCCAGGTGCTGAAAAGGTCTCCGTCCTTCATCATCAAGGTTCCGTTGTTCAGGACCACGCCGAGGCGGGCGGCAGACAGAACAACCTGGTGGGCGCCGGCCGTCTCCACGACCCAAGGGGCATAAAGTCCTCCCTCCTTGACGATCACAGTCCCGTCCGTGGTGACGACGCCGATGCGAGTGCCGTCTACCGAGGCCTGCGTCACCCCGGTCGCCTCCACCACCCAGGGCGCGTAGAGGTTGCCCTGCTTTACCATCAGGGTGCCGTCGGTGGTGAGGACCGCGACGCGGTCGCCTGAGAGCCCTATCGAACGTGCCCCGCTGGTCTCGGCCACCCAGCCCTGATAAAGGTTGCCTTCTTTCACGTACACGGAGCCATCGGTTCCTACTGCGCCAAGGCGGTTTGTAGTCACCGCGACGTGGGCGACACCGCCGCTTTCAGTGACCCAGCCCGCAGTGAGACCCCCCTCCTTGACCATCAGCAGACCAGTCTTGTCGACCACGGCCAGCCGTGTGCCCGCAGAACCGACCTCGACCCCGTTGCTGGTCTCGGTCACCCATGGCGCGGTGCGGCCACCCTCCCTGGCGTACACGAGCCCGTCGGTACCGAGCACGACCAGCCGAGGCGGGGGCGCCGGGAGACGCACGACACCACCGGGCAAGGCCAAGCGGGCCTCCTGGGTGACCACATCCGAGAGTGCCCCCCCGTAGCCGGGGCCCTGGGTGAGGATCGCCACCGCGAAGCGGTCACCGTTGACGACGCCAGTGGAGTTCTGCTCCGGCACCCCGGTGGGGGTGTCGTTGCCCCACCCCTGTTTGATGCCCGCTCCGGTGGTCGCGCTGGGGATACCGAAGAACTGGTAGAAGCCGTCCGAGCCGTAGGGCGTCGCGTTGTGGATTGCGTTGGACAGCCACGGCCACACCACGGGATCGGCGCGGACTGCTGCGTAGAACGACACCATCCCGTGCGCCGTCACCGGGGTCGCCCCCCAGTACCCCGCCTGGGGCGGTGGCGACCCGAGCCACGGGATCCCGTAGCGCTGCTCGACCCACGTGATGTTGGCGTCGCCGCCCGTGCGCCCGTAGAGAGTGTTCGCTGAGGCGTCATCGGACTGGGTGATCATCTTGTAGGCGGTGGTCTCGTTGAACCCACTCATGTTCCCGTCGGCAAGCAGGCGGGTGGCGATGAAGAGCTTGATGAGGGACTCCGAGGAGTACGTCGCGTCCGGGTCGCCCGCGGTCCAATACCCGCCGCTGTTCATGTCGAGCACGGCCACGGCCGAGCGGTAGCCCTGCTGATGGGCATACGCAACTGCGGCCGCGACGTCGTCGGGGGCGGCGCCCGCGGCGGCCGCTGCAGCCGCGGGGGTCGCCGTCACGGTCAGGGCCGTCACCAGGACCGCGGCGGCGGCAACAAATCGTGCCCTGAGGACCCCACCCTGCACTGCTACCACCCTTCGCCAGAAGCCTTCGTAAAGTTTGCGAATCTAGGCCATCAATGGGATCGGTCGCGGGGAGGGTCAGCCCCGTCCCACGCCTGTGACCCAGTTATGGCCGTCCGGCTCTGCGGTGACCGTGACCGTGAGGCGACCTCGTCGCCCGTCATAGACGAACACCGACGTGCTGCTGGCGGACTCATTGAGGGTATAGGCGCTTCCCTTGGTGCCCGTCACCAGCAGCCCCCGGCTGGTGTCCTCGGGCACCGTCCCGGGATAGACGCACGCGGTGGCCTGCGCGAGCTGGCCTGAGCTCAGCGCCCCTGTGTATGCGTCTGCAGTGTCTCGGGGCTGCTCAGCTGCCTGGCAAAGGAACTGCGGGATTGCCGCGGACAAGGCCGTGGATGTGCTCGCGGCTGGTCCACCGGGCTTCGGCACGGGAGAGCTGGTAGCGGGAAGGGTCGTCACCATGGTCGAGGGCGTGCTTCTCACCGTCGCTGCAGCGGTCGCAGACGGCGGCACCGAGTTGCCCGACATGGTCCCCGAGGTCCCCGGCGCGCACGCCGCGGCGAACACCGTCAGGACCACGGGAACGGCCCGATACAAGCGACAGGAGCGCGGCACCACCACAACCATGGCGCCACCCTTGCACAGGAACCCCTGCCGCCACCGGTGGACGGCCAAATGACGCCAGACAGCACGACAACCCGCCCACGGCAAGCGGCCCTAGGTGTGGCGCCCTTGCGCGGTTGGTCCCTGCGGCCCCTTGAGAGGTCGACGTCGGGCGTGGTCAGGGAGACGATCTCCCGGGCGCGCATCCCGGTCTCGGTCATCAGCCGCACGATCGCCTCGTCCCGGCCGTCCCGGAGTTCGCGGCCGGTGCACGCCTTCACCAGGGCCTCGAGCTCGTCCGACGTCAGCGACGGGGTGACCTTGGTGTCGAGCTTGGGCGGCTCGAGCATCAGCAGCACGTCGGTCTCCTGCTCACCCTCGTCGGTGAGCCACGCGGAGAAGCGGCGGATCGCAAGCTGGCGGGAGCGGGCGGGGGACGGCTCGGCGCCACCGTCGAGCAGGGCGGTGGTGAAGGCATTGCCCGTAGGGCGGTCCAGCACCGCGGGCACACCCTCGGTGTCGGCCCAGGCGAGGGAGCGGCGCACGCCGTCCCCGTAGGCCTTGAGCGTGGCGGGGCTCTTGCGCTCGGCCCGCAGGTGCAGCAGCCACGAGTCGGGCAGGGTGGAGACGTCCAGCGGTGGGGGAGGAGAGCGACGGGGCACAGGACTAACAGCGCTGTGCTTGTCTGCTCTCCTCCCCGTTACCTGCACCACCGCAGGTCAACCCACCGAGAGGTCCTGACCGCTAGTCCAGGTAGTCGCGCAGGACCTGGGACCGCGACGGGTGGCGCAGCTTCGACATCGTCTTGGACTCGATCTGCCGGATGCGCTCGCGGGTCACCCCGTACACCTGGCCGATCTCGTCCAGCGTGCGTGGCTGGCCGTCGGTGAGGCCGAAGCGAAGCCGCACCACGCCCGCCTCGCGCTCGCTCAGCGTCGCGAGGACCGACTGGAGCTGGTCCTGCAGCAGGGTGAAGCTCACCGCGTCCACGGCCACGACGGCCTCGGAGTCCTCGATGAAGTCACCGAGCTGGCTGTCACCCTCGTCGCCGATGGTCTGGTCGAGGCTGATGGGCTCCCGGGCGTACTGCTGGATCTCCAGCACCTTCTCCGGGGTGATGTCCATCTCCTTGGCCAGCTCCTCCGGCGTGGGTTCGCGGCCCAGGTCCTGGAGCAGCTCGCGCTGGATGCGCCCGAGCTTGTTGATGACCTCGACCATGTGCACCGGGATGCGGATGGTGCGGGCCTGGTCGGCCATGGCCCGGGTGATGGCCTGCCGGATCCACCAGGTGGCGTACGTGGAGAACTTGTAGCCCTTGGTGTAGTCGAACTTCTCGACGGCGCGGATCAGGCCGAGGTTGCCCTCCTGGATGAGGTCGAGGAACGCCATGCCACGACCGGTGTACCGCTTGGCCAGGGACACCACCAGGCGCAGGTTGGCCTCGAGCAGGTGGTTCTTGGCCCGGTTGCCGTCGCGGGTGATCCAGGTGAGGTCGCGGCGGACGGGGACGGTGAGCTTCTCGCCCTTCTCCGCCATGACCCGCATGCGCTCGACGGCGTAGAGCCCCGCCTCGATGCGCTTGGCCAGCTCGACCTCCTCCTCGGCGTTGAGGAGGGCGACCTTGCCGATCTGCTTGAGGTAGGCGCGGACCGAGTCGGCGGACGCGGTGAGCTCGGCGTCCTTGCGGGCCTGGCGCAGCGCCTCCGACTCCTCCTCGTCCCAGACGAAGTCTCCCGAGGCCTTGTCCTTGTCGGAGGGCTCGGTGTCGACCTCGTCCTTGTCGTCGTCGCCGGCAGCACCGACGGCCACGACCTCGACGACGTCGCTCTCGGGTGAGACGTCGGCGTCCGGGTCCACTACCAGGTCGGCAGCGGCCGACCCGGCGGCCAGGTCCACGACCTCGGCGGGGGCGGTCGTCTTCGCCGCTGGGCCCGCCGCGGGAGCGGCCTTGGCCGCAGCCTTGCGGGCCGGCGCCTTGGTGGCCGCACCCGGACTCTTGGTGGCGGTCGCCGCAGTTTTGGTGGTGGCGGTCGCCGCAGTCTTGGTGGCGGGAGACTTCTTCGCCGGGGCCCGCTTGGCGGGGGCCTTGGCGGCGGGCGCGGATGCGCTCGGAGCCTCTGCGGTCTTGCTGGTGCTGGTGGCTGCCACGTACGCCCTTTCGCGACGGTGTCGTGCGGCGTCACGCCGGGGGTGGTGGCCCCGGCGGAGAGGTCGTGTGGTCGGGCCGGCTCTTCAGCAGCGGCCCGGAAACCATTGTAACGACGTTTCGTACTGCTGCGGCGCAGGTCGCCCGCAGCACCCGGAGGCGGGTCAGGGGGCCACGCCCGTGGCCACCGCGACCGCGGCCCCCACGATGCCGGCGGTGTTCTCCAGGGTGGCCGGGACGACCTTCGTCCTGTTGTCCAGCAGCGGGATCCACTTGGCCGCCTTGCGGCTGACCCCACCGCCGGCGATGAACAGGTCCGGCCAGAGCAGGTTCTCCAGCGTCGTGAGCACCTGCGAGACGAGGGGGGCCCACTCCTTCCAGGAGAGGCCCTTGGTCTCCTTCACCGAGGCGGCGGCCCGGTGCTCGGCCTCCTTGCCGTCGACCTCGAGGTGGCCCAGCTCGGTGTTCGGCAGCAGCACCCCGTCCTGGATCACGGCCGAGCCGATGCCGGTGCCGAAGGTGAGCAGGATGACGACGCCGTCGACGTCCTTGCCCGCGCCGTAGAGGTTCTCGGCCATGCCGGCGGCGTCGGCGTCGTTCAGCACGGTGATGGTGCGCCCCGGCAGCACGCCCTGGAACAGCGCGACCGCGTCGGTGCCGATCCAGCCCGGGTCGACGTTGGCGGCGGTGCGGGCGGTGCCGGACTTGATGACGCAGGGCAGCGTGATCCCGACGGGGCCGTCCCAGTCGAACTGCCCGACGAGCTCGGCGACGGTGTCGGCCACCGCGTGCGGAGTGGCGGGCTGAGGGGTGTCGATGCGGACGCGGTCCCCCACGAGCTCCCCGGTGTCGAGGTCGACGATGCCGCCCTTGATGCCGCTGCCGCCGACGTCCACCCCGAACCCGCGGCTGCCGGGGGCGGGGGTGGTGGCGACGCCTGCGGCGGTCCGCGCGGTCCTGGCCGGGACCGCGCCCACTCCGGCCGCTCCCGGCGCAGCGTGCGGAACGTCTGCCTCGCTCATCGCGCTGGTCTCCTCCGTGGTCGGGCCGGGCGGCCGCGTCGTCCTGCTGCGCGGAACCCTAGTGGGGGTCCGCCCGGAGGTCGGTGTGTGCTGGGGTGGGGTGTGGACGACACCGGAAGCCCCAGCCCCGTCGAGCTCCGGGAGGTGGCCGTGCACCTCGCGACCACCGCGGCCGCACTCGTGCGACGTCGTCGCGAGGAGGTCTTCGGCCACGACGTGACGGGTGCGGTCACCGCGGCGGCCGGGAGCACCGCGACCAAGAGCACCGACACCGATCCCGTCACCGTGGTGGACACCGAGTCCGAGCGACTGCTCCGCACCGAGCTCGCCCGGCTGCGGCCCGACGACGCGGTGCTCGGCGAGGAGGACGGCGGCGACCCCGCGGCCACGGCGGGGCTGCGCTGGGTGCTCGACCCCGTCGACGGCACCGTGAACTTCCTCTACGGGCTGCCCGTGTACGCGGTCTCGGTGGGGGTGCAGCGCGACGGTGTGAGCGTGGCCGGCGCGGTGGTCGACGTGGTGGCGGGCCGGGTCTTCGCGGCGGCGCGCGGGGCGGGAGCCACGCTGGACGGGCGGCCGCTGCGGTGCACGGCGGTGACGCAGGCGCGGATGTCGCTGGTCGCCACCGGGTTCGCCTACGACCCCGCCCGCCGGGCGTTGCAGGGCGCCCTGCTCGCAGGGGTGCTGCCGCACGTGCGCGACGTGCGCCGCGCGGGGTCGGCCGCCCTGGACCTGTGCTCGGTGGCCGCGGGCTGGGTCGACGCGTACTACGAGCACGGCACCAACCCGTGGGACTGGGCCGCCGGCTCGCTCGTCGCCGAGGAGGCCGGGGCAGTGGTGCGCCTGCCGGAGCCGAGTGCGCTGAGCGCGGCCGGCCGGCTGGTGGTGGCTGCCGCACCCGGGGTGCACGCCGAGCTGGCCGCTCTGCTGGCCCGGCACGCTCCCGGGGGCCTGGAGCGCTGACCAGCCCGCGCCTCAGCAGTTCGCGTTGCTCGCAGCGTCCAGGCTCGCCTGGTCGATCGTGGCGGGGGTGCCCGGCGCTGCCGAGTTCAGCGCCGTCAGCACGGTCTGGGCGGCGGCGCTGGGGGTCACGGCGCTGAAGGTGGTCCCGAGGGCGAGGTCGACGACGGCATCGGCGCGAGCGTCCTGGACGAGCTCGGCGCAGGGCACGACGAGCGCCAGCGTGCGCGCCTGGGCGAGTCCGGCGGGGCCGAAGCGGATCTGGCCCACGCACTGCATGTTCTGGTCGGTGTAGATCGTGTCGTTGCCGCTGGGCTTGTCCGCCGCGGGCACGAAGCCGATCTGGGGCTGTGCGAGCTCGGCGGAGACGAGCCCCGCCTGGCCCCGCTGACCGTTCGCGTTGAGCACGCGCACGCTGGTGTCCCGCGGGGCGGCGGGCGCGGTCGCCTCGAGGGTGGTGCGGTTCACGGTGGTGCCGACCACCGGAGCAGCGGCGGCGGGGACGGCGGGATCACTGCTGGCCGACGGGGTCGGGGGGGCCGGGCAGGCGGACGCCCCGGCGACGGTGGCCTCGCTGCCGAGCACCTGGCGCCACACCACGCCCACCACCACGGCCAGCACGAGCAGGAGAACCAGGGCGGGGAGGCGCCGTCGCCGGCGGTAGCCACCCCGGCCCGTCGCGGTCTCCTCTGAGGTCGTCACCACCGTGTCGTCGGACCTTCCACTCTGCTGCGGCGACCGTGCGCCGTCCTGCCCGCCGCGCCGGGTGCGTCGCGGGCGCCCCAGCCTAGGGGCGCGGGCTCGTGCCCCGGCGCGGCCGCGCCGGGGCCCGGGTCACTCGAGCCCGTGGTCCAGCACGTGGTGGCCGAGGGCGACCAGCGGGTCGAGCGCGCCCTGCAGTCCGCGGCCGGTGCGGGCGTCGGCGGCGCCGGCGCTGGCGCGGGCCACCACCCCGGCGAGCACCACCGCGAGCTTGAACGCGCCGAAGCCGACGTAGAACGGGACCTGCTCGGCGAGCTGGTCGGGGTCGAGCGCCCGTCTCTGCGCGTACCGCGCCACCACCTCCGTGCGGGTGGGGAAGCCGGGCGCGCTGCTCGCGCTCGGCAGGTACTGCGCCGCGCTCCACGGCGGGCGCTCCTGCGCCTGGTGCCAGTACACGAGCAGCAGCCCGACGTCGGCCAGCGGGTCGCCGAGGGTGGACATCTCCCAGTCGAGCACGGCGCGCACCCGCGTGGGCTCGGCCCGGTCGAAGATCGTGTTCTCCAGCCGGTAGTCCCCGTGCACCACCGACACGGCGTCGGAGGTGGGCACGGCCGCGGCCAGGCGCTCACCCAGCCTGGTCAGCTCGGGGCGGTCGGCACCGGCACCGTCCGCGGCGCCGAAGGCCTCCCGCCAGGTCTCCCACTGGGTGCCCCACCGGCGCACCTGCCGGGTCATGAAGCCCGCGGGGCGGCCGAACTCCGCCAGGCCCACCGACGCGGGGTCCACGGCGTGCAGGTCGGCGAGCACGTCCACCACGGCGTTGCCCGCCGCCCAGCGCTGCTCGGGGGTGCTCACCCAGGGCTGCGTGGCCGAGCCGGGGGGCACCACGCCGTCCACGAGCTCCATGACGTAGAAGGGCGCGCCGAGGACGTCGCCGGTGGTCTCGGTGGCCAGCACGCGGGGGACCGGGACGGCGGTGTGCTCCAGCCCGGTGAGCACGCGCTGCTCGCGCCCCATGTCGTGCGCGGTGGCCGCCACCGAGCCCAGCGGCGGCCGCCGGAGCACGACGGAGCCGGCGGTGCTCGTCACCGAGTAGGTGAGGTTCGACCGCCCGTCGCCGATGGGGGCCACGCGGGACTCCGCCCACGCCGGGTCTCCCAGCTGCTGGGCCAGCCACGGGCCCACCACGGCCGGTGGGGCGCCGGCGGCGACGGTGTCGACGGCTCCGCCCGGGACGGTGTCGGCGGGCTGGTCGGGCGTCGTCGGCGACGTCGTGTCGTGGCTCACCGCCGCACCGTACAACCGCGCCCTCCGGCCGCCCGTGCCGCCCGGGTGTGCCCGTCGGCGAGGGCGGGTCCCGGTGGGCTATTGTCCAGCCGCCTCACGGGTCCGTGGGGCGTCCACGACCCCCTGCCCACCGGTGAGACGCACGTCACAGCAGCGCAGCTGCGACGGCGGGCACAACTACCCGTTCCCGCACGTTGTGCAGCCGCACGGCAGCGGAGCAGGGGCACGACCACCAGGCACGACCCACGCCGCCGGCCACCACCGGGACGGACCAGCCGTCGAGCCACCGGCGGGCCAGCACCACGCACGAGAACGCGCACCCGCGAGAGCACGCGCAGGACAGGGGTTTGAGGAACATGGCACAGGACTACGACGCTCCGCGTCGCACCGAGTCCGACGAGGTCTCGGAGGACTCGCTGGAGGAGCTCAAGGCCCGCCGCAACGAGGCGCAGTCCTCCGCGGTCGACGTCGACGAGACGGACACGGCGGAGTCGTTCGAGCTCCCCGGGGCCGATCTCTCGGGCGAGGAGCTCTCCGTCCGGGTGGTGCCCAAGCAGGCCGACGAGTTCACCTGCTCGAGCTGCTTCCTGGTCCACCACCGCAGCCGGTACGCCGGTGATCGGAAGGGTCTCGCGATCTGCCGGGACTGCGCCGCCTGAACTGACGCGACCGGTCGGTCAGGCGGGGCTGCCGGCCCCGTCGACCACGGTGACGCCCCCGGCCCGCAGCGCGCCCAGCAGGCGCTGCGGGTGCCGGGTGCTCAGGAGCCAGTAGGGCGTGGGGTCGTCGGGGTCGTCGAGCACCAGCAGCACCATCGTCGGCACGAAGGAGCGGTGCTGCACGAACGCCGACGGGTCGAGCTGGCGTCCGAGCGCCGCGCGCTTGGCCGAGGCGGGGACGGCGGCCGCCCGGGCCACCACGTCGAGCGGCAGGTGCGCCTGCCCCACCCGGAGCTCGCCCTCGGTCACCTGCACCCGCATGCGGCCGTAGCGGGCGATGAGCCACACGACCAGCGGCACGAGCACCACGTACGGCAACCACGCCTGCACGCCGGGGCTCCCCATGTGCACCTCGGCGGCGAGGATCAGCGTGGGGCCCAGCCCGGCCACCCACCACCACGCCGGCACGCTCAGCCGCTCGTCGTGCTGCGCCCCGGCGGGATCCGCCCCGTCGCGTGGCCCCGGCACCGTCGGCACGGTCAGCGGCGGAAGAGAAAGGTCAGCCATGGATCCCAGAGTAGTCTCGCCCGTCGTGCTCCCTTCCTCCGCCCGCGACGGCCTCCCGCTCGACGTGCCCGTGCGGGTGCTCGACGTGGAGCTCGGCCTGCCCCGGCGGGCCCGGGAGGGCGACGCCGGGCTGGACCTGCTGGCACGGACCGACGTCCGGCTCGAGCCGGGGGCGCGCGCCCTCGTGGGCACCGGGCTGGCACTTGCCCTGCCGGTCGGGACCGTGGGCCTCGTGCACCCGCGCTCGGGTCTCGCGGCCCGGGCCGGGCTGACGGTGCTGAACGCGCCGGGCACGGTCGACTCCGGCTACCGCGGTGAGGTCCTCGTCTGCCTGGTCAACCACGACTCGACGGAGGCCGTCCAGGTGCGCCGGGGCGACCGGATCGCACAGCTGCTCGTGCAGCGGGTCGAGGACGTGCGCCTGGTGCCGGTGGAGGAGCTGCCCGCGTCCGAGCGCGGGGAGCAGGGGCACGGGTCGAGCGGCGGGCACACCAGTCTCGTCGGCGGCGTGGGACCGGGAGGTCGGTGACGGTGTTCGGACGACGGAGCAAGAAGAACGGGGTGACCCCGGTCGACGAGCGGGCACCGCTGGGTGACCCGGGCGGCGAGCGGGACGCGTCCACCGACGAGGACGGTCCCGAGACCGGCCCCTGGGACAGCAGCGAGGTCGGACCACCCACCGAGGGAGAGGGTCGTCTGGACCTCGGCTCGGTCCGGGTGCCGATGCCCGAGGGTGGCCAGGTCCAGGTGGAGATGGAGACCTCCGGCTCGGTCCGCTCGGTGCACCTGGTGACGGCGGACGGGCGGATCACCGTGGCGGCCTTCGCGGCCCCGCGCAGTCCCGGCCAGTGGCGCGAGGTGGCCGCCGAGCTGTCCCAGGGCCTGCGTGCAGACCAGGCGCAGGTCACCGTGGAGGACGGCCCGTGGGGCCGTGAGGTGCTCGGCATCGGTCCCGGGGGGGCCATGCGCTTCCTCGGTGTAGACGGCCCGCGGTGGATGGTGCGCTGCGTGGCGTCCGGCCCGGCCTCCACCGTGGCTGCGCTGGCCGTGACGGCCCGTGAGGTGCTCGCCGACACGGTCGTGGTCCGTGGGGACGAGCCCCTGCCCGTGCGCACGACGCTGCCGGTCACGCTGCCCGCGGTGCTGGTGCAGCAGCTCGACGCGGCCCGGGCCCAGGCCGCCGAGCAGGCCGCCATGTCGGCGGCCGACCAGCAGACCGGGGACCCGGACGGCGGCTCCTCGGCGATGCAGCAGGCCGAGGGCGTGGCCCCCGGACCGCAGTAGCGCCCACCTGCTCGCGGATTCCTGCGCGGTGCTCGACCCGGCCGGGTGGGTGCACCCGGGGGGCGCTGGATCAGCCGGCGGTGCCGCCGGCCTGCTGCCACGCCCGGACGGCCGCGCGGCCCAGCGAACCGGGATCGGCACCGAGCTCGGCCAGGGTGACCAGCTCCAGCCGCGCCGCCGGGGCGGCCGTGGCCAGCTCCAGGGCCACCGCGAGCGGGTGCACCGGGTCGTCCACCGCGGCCACGAGGCCGATCGGGACGTCGAGGGCGGCGAGTGCGGTGACGGTGGGCGCGAGGTGTGCCGCCGCCTCGTCCAGCGCTGCGGGCAGGTGCGGCCACTGGCGGCTCCAGGCCCGGCGCAGCTCTGCGGCCAGCCACGGGGGTGAACCCGCCTGCACCTCGGCCAGGGCACCCTGCAGCCCCAGCTCCCGCAGCCGCGCGGCGCTGTGCGCGGCGAGCACGGCCGCTGCCGCGCCGGCGGGCGCACCCCACCAGGCGGGCAGGGCGAGCAGCAGCCCACAGGCGCGGCCCGGGTGCCGCAGCGCCCACCCGGCGGCCACCGCTGCGCCCAGGGACACCCCGCCGACGAGCAGCGGACCGGGCTCCGCCGCAGCCTCGTCCAGCGCCCGTCGGCCCGAGTCCGCGACCGCCGACGGGTCGGGTTCCACGGCCACCGCACGCGCGCCCACGGCGGACAGCGCAGCGGAGAACGCGCGGCCGAGGAACACCGCGTCGGAGCCGCTGCCGGGCAGCAGCAGGGCGCGCGTCGGCGGGGTGGCGGAATGCACCGGAGGAGTGTGCCCGTCGGTTGACACGGTCGGTGCGGGCGCGGCTACGCTGGCGCCTGCACCGACCGGACGCACCGGTCACCCCACCCGTGCCAGGAGCGCTCCCATGGCCAGCACCGCCGCCGGCTACTTCCGTCGTCTCGCACGACGCATCACCACCGACGTGGACACCCTGGACGCCCGCGAGATGTCGGAGACCTCCGAGGCCTCCGGCGCCCAGCGGGCCTGCGACTGCTCCCGTGGCGAGGAGGTCACGGTGCTGGGCCGGCTCCGCTCCGTCGAGGTCTGCCCGCAGGCCGCCGCGGCCACGCTGGAGGCCGAGCTCTTCGACGGCACCGAGGGTGTGACGCTGGTGTGGATCGGTCGTCGCCGCATTCCCGGCATCGAGCCCGGACGCACCATCCGCGTGCACGGGCGCCTCGCCGAGCGGGACGGCCGCAAGGTCCTCTACAACCCGGAGTACGAGCTGAAGTGCACGTCCTGAGCCGACCCGCGCGGTGCCCCTGGTGAGCGCGCCCCGCACCGACGGCTCCAGCACCGACGGCTCCAGCACCGACGGCCTCAACACCGAGGTCCGCGGCAAGACCATCCTCGAGCAGCTCGGGGGGGTCCCCGGGCTGGTCTCGTCCTCGCTACCGGTGCTCGTCTTCGTCATCGTCAACGCCGCCACCGGTCTGACGCCGGCCATCTGGTCGGCCGTCGGGGCCGGCACCGCGATCGCCGTGTGGCGGCTGGTGCGGCGGGAGGCCCTCCAGCCCGCGGTCTCCGGCCTCCTCGGGGTGGCCGTCGCCGCGTACGTCGCGCACCGCACCGGCTCCGCCAAGGGCTTCTTCCTGCTGGGGATCTGGACGAGCGTGCTGTACGGGAGCGCGTTCGTGGTGTCGGTGCTCGTCCGCTGGCCACTGGTCGGCGTCGCCTGGTCGCTGCTGAACGGGCACGGGTGGTCCTGGCGGCAGAGCCGGGAGGCCGTGCGCTCCTACGACGTCGCCTCGCTGGCGTGGGCGGTGCTGTTCTTCGCGCGCTTCGCCGTGCAGTACTGGTTGTACAACAGCGACCAGACGGGCTGGCTCGCCGCGGCCCGGATCGCCATGGGCTGGCCGCTGACCGGGGCGGTGCTGCTGCTCACGGTGTGGGTGGTGCGCCGTGGTGACCGGGCTGCAGCCGCGGCGGAGGAGACCGTTCGGGCGGCCGTGGACCCGCCGGACGTCGACGGGTGGACGCGCTAGCTCGTCAGCGCCGAGCGGATCTCGTCCTCGACGTCCGCCACGCAGACGAAGAACAGCTCGTCGCCCGGCTCCAGCGCGTCGTCGGCCTGGGGCACGATCACCCGTCCGCCGCGAATCACGGTCACCAGGGCTGCGTCGCGTGGCAGCACCACCGACTTCACGGCGCGTCCGGCCAGGGGGGTGTCCGGGGGCAGCGTCACCTCCACCAGGTTGGCCTGGCCCTGGCGGAAGGTCATCAGCCGCACCAGGTCGCCCACCGAGACGGCCTCCTCGACCAGCGCCGCCAGCATCCGGGGGGTGGAGACAGCGACGTCCACGCCCCACGCCTCGGTGTAGAGCCACTCGTTGCGGGGGTCGTTGACGCGAGCGACCACCCGGTGGACCGCGAACTCCGTCTTGGCCAGCAGGCTCACCACGAGGTTGACCTTGTCGTCCCCGGTGGCGGCGATGACGACGTCACAGTTCTGCACGCCTGCCTCCTCGAGGGAGGCGAGCTCGCAGGCGTCGGCGTTGACCCACTCCGCAGCGGGCACCGACTCGCCGTCGATGTGCGCCAGGTTGCGCTCGATGAGCATCACCTCGTGGCCGTTGTCGAGCAGCTCCCGGGCGATGGAGCGGCCCACGGCTCCGGCTCCGGCGATCGTCACCCTCATGCGTGCTGCTCCGTCCGTGGTCGGATGGCCGTTCCGGCGGCTGCGGTGGCCGTCGCTGCGGTCGTGGTCATCAGTCGGTGGGGGGTGCCTGGGCGGCGAGCGCCTTGGCCTCGGCGACGGTGCCGGAGACCGCGGCCACGAAGACCTGGTCATCGGCCTGCACGGCGGTGTCCCTCACCGGCAGCACCCCGTTGCCGAAGCGGACGATGAAGGCGACCCGCGCCCCGATGGTCGCCTCGAGCTCGGTCACCCGGTGCCCGGCCCAGTCCTCGTGCAGGTCCAGCCCGACCACGGCGACCGTGCCCGAGGGGTCTCGCCAGGCCAGTGCGCTCGAGTCGTTGAGCAGGGTGCGCAGGAACCGGTCGGTGGTCCACGGCACGGTGGCCACCGTGGGGATCCCCAGGCGCTCGTAGACCTTGGCGCGTCCGGCGTCGTAGATCCGTGCGACGACGTGCTCCACGCCGAAGTTCTCGCGGGCCACGCGGGCGGAGATGATGTTGGAGTTGTCACCGCTGGAGACCGCGGCGAAGGCTCCGGCCCGCTCGATGCCCGCGGCCAGCAGCACCTCGCGGTCGAAGCCCATCCCGGCGACCTGCTGGCCCGCGAAGTCCGCGCCGAGGCGGCGGAAGGCGGTCGGGTCGCGGTCGATGACGGCCACCTCGTGACCCAGGCGCTCGAGCCCGGCGGCCAGCGACGAGCCCACGCGACCACATCCCATGACGACGACGTGCACTGGTCAGACCTCTCACCGACGAAGACGGGACGGGCAGACGCTACCGGGTCCGGCCGGTCGCGACCCCGGGCACCACCGCAGGCCTCTACGCTGCGTCGTCGTGGCCAGTGCTCCGGACGTGCAGCGACCCAAGCTCTCGAGCGTGACCAAGCGCCTGCTGCTGGGGCGCCCGTTCCGCAGCGACAGCCTGGGCCACACGCTGCTGCCCAAGCGGATCGCGCTGCCGGTGTTCGCCTCCGACGCGATGAGCTCGGTGGCCTACGCGCCGCAGGAGATCTTCCTGGTGCTCTCGGTCGCCGGGGTCTCGGCGGTGGCGCTGACCCCGTTCATCGGTCTCGCCGTGGCCCTGGTGATGGGCGTGGTGGTGGCCAGCTACCGGCAGAACGTGCACGCCTACCCCTCCGGCGGTGGCGACTACGAGGTGGCGACCACCAACCTCGGCCCCACCGCGGGGCTCACCGTGGGCGCGGCCCTGCTCGTGGACTACGTGCTCACGGTGGCCGTGTCGATCTCGGCCGCGGCCGAGAACATCGGCTCGGCGGTGCCGTTCATCGCCCAGCACAAGGTGATCTTCTGCGTGTCCGCGATCGCGCTGCTCACCGCGGCCAACCTGCGCGGGGTCCGTGAGTCCGGCACCGCGTTCGCCATCCCCACCTACCTGTTCATGGGCGGCATGGCCGTGATGCTGGTGTGGGGGCTGCTGCAGACGTTGGTCCTGGGCCGCGACGTGCACGCGGAGTCGTCCGGGTTCACCCTCAGGGCCGAGGACAACCACCTGCTCGGCATCGCGTTCGTCTTCCTCATCGCCCGCGCGTTCTCCTCCGGCTGCGCCGCGCTCACCGGGGTGGAGGCCATCAGCAACGGGGTTCCGGCTTTCACCAAGCCGAAGTCGCGCAACGCCGCCACGACGCTGCTGCTGCTGGGCACCATCGCCGTGACCCTGTTCATGGGGATCATCGTGCTGGCCCAGCAGCTCGGGGTGAAGTACGCCGAGAACCCGGCCACCCAGCTCCTCGGTGCTCCCGCGGGCTACGAGCAGAAGACACTGGTCGCGCAGCTGGCCGAGGCGGTGTTCGCCGGTTTTCCCGTCGGGTTCTTCTTCATCGCCATCGTGACCGCGCTCATCCTCGTGCTGGCGGCCAACACGGCCTTCAACGGCTTCCCCGTCCTCGGGTCGATCCTGGCCCAGGACCGGTTCCTGCCGCGCCAGCTGCACACCCGCGGCGACCGCCTCGCCTTCAGCAATGGCATCCTGTTCCTCTCCGGTGGTGCCATCGCCTTCGTGGTCGCCTTCGGCGCCGAGGTCACCCAGCTCATCCAGCTCTACATCGTCGGGGTGTTCGTCTCCTTCACCCTGAGCCAGACCGGCATGGTGCGGCACTGGACCAGGCTGCTGCGCAGCGAGACCGACCCCCGTGCCCGCTCGCACATGCAGCGCTCCCGGGTCATCAACGGTGTGGGCCTGGCCATGACGGGGACGGTGCTCGTCATCGTGCTCGTCACGAAGTTCCTGGCCGGGGCGTGGATCGCGATCGTGGCGATGACGGCGATCTTCGTCCTCATGCGGCTGATCCGGAAGCACTACGACTCGGTGGCCGAGGAGCTGGACGCCTGGGAGTGGGACGGCGTGCTCCCCAGCCGCAACCACACCATCGTGCTCGTGTCCAAGATCCACCGGCCGACGCTGCGCGCGCTGGCCTACGCCCGGGTCAGCCGGCCGGACGTGCTCGAGGCCGTCACCGTCAACGTGGACGACGCCGACACCCGGCAACTGGTGCGCGACTGGGAGGCCCGGGGCATCCCCGTGCCGCTCAAGGTCGTGGAGTCGCCCTACCGGGAGATCACCAAGCCCGTCCTGGACTACGTCAAGCGGGTGCGCAAGGACGCGCCGCGCGACGTGGTCACCGTGTTCATCCCCGAGTACGTCGTGGGCAAGTGGTGGGAGCAGCTGCTGCACAACCAGAGCGCGCTGCGGCTGAAGAGCCGGCTGCTGTTCCAGCCGGGGGTGATGGTCACCAGCGTGCCGTGGCAGCTGACGTCCTCGCAGGATGCCGAGCCGCTCGACCGGGGTGGTCTGCCGCCCGGTGCGGTGCGCCGGGGCCTCGACGGCGAGTCCCGCGGATGAGCGTCCAGGCCCTGGACTGGACCGGGCGCGAGCTCGACCTCGAGCTGGGCGCGGTGGGCCACGGTGGCTTCTGCGTGGCCCGCCACGAGGGGCGGGTGGTCTTCGTCCGCCACGGGCTGCCGGGGGAGCGGGTGCGGGCCGCGATCACCGAGGACCGGGGCGGCTCGTTCTGCCGGGCCGACGCCGTGGAGGTGCTGTCCGCCTCGGCCGACCGCGTGGTGCCCCCCTGCCCGGTGGCCGGACCGGGCGGGTGCGGTGGCTGCGACTTCCAGCACGCCCGCCTGCCCGCGCAGCGCCGGCTCAAGGCCGAGGTGGTGGCCGAGCAGCTGCGCCGCCTGGGTGGGCTCACCACCACCGCGGAGGACGTGGTGGTGGAGGAGCTGCCCGGCGGGGCCGACGGTCTCGGCTGGCGCACCCGCCTGAGGCTCGCCGTGGGGCGTGACGGACGCACCGGGCTGCACGTGCACCGCAGCTCGACGGTGATCCCGCTGGCCGACTGCCCGCAGGCCGTGCCCGGCACGCTCGACGGCGTGGCCGACCGCACCTGGTCCCCGGGGGCGGAGGTGGCCGCGGTGCTCGACTCCACGGGCGCGCAGCACGTGGTGGAGCTCGTCCCCGTGGCGGACACCGACGGCCGCCGCCCTCGGCGCGGCACGAGGCCGCGGACCCGCCCGCGCGTGGTGCGCGGCTCCGGCCGGGCCGCGCAACGAGCGGGTGGGCGCGACTGGGAGGTGCTGGCCACCGGGTTCTGGCAGGGCCACACCGGGGCCGCGGACGTCTACGCCGACGTGGTGCGCGAGTGGTCCGCCGCGCCGGCCGGCGGCACCGCCTGGGACCTCTACGGCGGGGTGGGGCTGTTCGCGTCCGTGCTGGGTGAGCAGGTGGGGCCCGACGGCACCGTGGTGTCGGTGGAGAGCTCCAAGCTCGCGACGGCGGACGGTGCGGCCGCGCTGGCCGACCTGCCGCAGGTACGGTTCGTGGTCGGCACCGTGGAGGCCGAGCTGGCCGAGCTGCCGCGCCCGGTGGACGTGGTGGTGCTCGACCCGCCGCGCAACGGGGCCGGCCGGGCCGTGGTCGAGGCGGTCGCCGGGGCCGGGCCCGCACGGGTCGTCTACGTGGCGTGCGACCCCGCCGCGCTCGGCCGCGACGTGGCCCTGCTGGCCGCGGCCGGCTACGAGCTGACGGGGCTGCGGGCCTTCGACGCGTTCCCGATGACCCACCACGTGGAGTGCATCGCCCTGTTCACGCCCGCGGTCTGACGGGACGGCCCGGGGGGTCACCGGGTGGGAGCCTGAGCGGCGACGGAGGGCCGGCGGAGGGGTCACTCGTCGAGGGGGTCCCACAGCGCCTGGACGTTGTCGATCTCCACCGCCGGTTCCGAGCCGACCCCACGCTGCAGGAGGGCGGCGGCCGCGACCACGGCGAGCCGGCCCGGGTCCTGCACCACGCCGTGGATGGCCACCTCGGGCGAGGACCCGTCCGCGGACCGCAGGGTGGCGCCCCCGGCCAGACCGCCGGTGATGACCGCGGTGAGGTAGTCCTGGGCCAGGGCGCGGGCCCGACCCTCGTCGTGGACGGTGATGGTGAACCGCAGGGTGCCCAGGAACGTCGTCATGCGGTCGAGCCTGGCACCGGACCCGGGTGCGGACCCGGTGAGCACGCGGCCGGTGGTCGGGGAGCGGTGTGGGCCGCTCAACCCACCAGCGCGGCCAGGTAGCGCCGGGCCACCAGCTGCTGGGCCGCGCGACCCAGCGGTCCGGCCAGGGCGAGCACCCGCCACGCAGGCCGCGACCACGCCTGCACCCGCCCGGTGACGGTGCCGTCCGGGGCAAGGCTGACCGTGAAGCGCTCCACGCCGTGCTCGGGGTGGCCGGGCAGCGTCGCGTAGGCGTAGCCCGCGCAGCGCGGCTCGTCGACCACCTCCACCACCCGGCACCCGGCCCACGCCCGCAGCGGCCCCAGGCCGACTCCGAGCACCACGGTCGTGCCCAGGGTGTCCGCCCGTCCGTCGGCCTCCACGGCCACCAGGGCGTTGCGGTGGGTCACCCACGTGGCCAGGCGCTCGCGCGCCGTCTCGAACGTCGGGTCGCCCACACCGAGCACGCGCACCACGTCCAGCGTGTGGGCACCGGCGGGAGCGTGCTGCGGGTGGCGGGCGACCGCCGCGGTGAGACGGGAGGAGCGGGGGTGGTCCACCGACCCAGCGGACCACGGTCGGCGACGTGCCGCCAGACGGCCAGCCGGCCCGGCCGGGCCTCCGTAGACTCTCGCTGCCATCCCCGAAGACTCCCACCGGAAGGTCGTGACGGACGTTGTCGCTGCTGCAGAGCGTCTCCTCGCCCGCGGACCTGCGACGGCTCGACGCCGCCGAGCTCGCGCGGCTCGCGACCGAGATCCGCGAGTTCCTGGTGCAGAAGGTCTCCGCCACGGGCGGCCACCTCGGTCCCAACCTCGGCGTGGTGGAGCTCACCCTCGCCGTCCACCGGGTGTTCGACTCACCGTCGGACGCGGTGGTCTTCGACACCGGGCACCAGGCCTACGTGCACAAGATGGTCACCGGCCGTCAGGCGGGCTTCGACACGCTGCGCACCCAGGGGGGGCTGTCGGGCTACCCCAGCCGCTCCGAGAGCGAGCACGACTGGGTCGAGTCGAGCCACGCCTCGGCCTCGCTGTCCTACGCCGACGGGCTGGCCAAGGCCTTCCAGCTGCAGGGACAGCGCCGGCACGTCGTCGCGGTGGTCGGCGACGGGGCGCTCACCGGCGGCATGTGCTGGGAGGCGTTGAACAACATCGCGGCCGGCAAGGACCGTCCGGTCGTCATCGTGGTCAACGACAACGGCCGGTCCTACTCGCCCACCATCGGCGGCCTGGCCACGCACCTGTCGACCCTGCGCCTGCAGCCGAGCTACGAGCGGGCCCTGGCCGCCGGGCGCAGCACCGTGCAGCGGCTGCCGCTGGTCGGCAACGCGCTGTTCACGATGCTGCACGGGCTCAAGGTGGGCCTCAAGGACGCGATGAGCCCGCAGGTGATGTTCTCCGACCTCGGCATCAAGTACCTGGGACCGGTGGACGGTCACGACCAGCAGGCCGTGGAGTCCGCGCTGCGCCGCGCCAAGTCCTTCGGGGGACCCGTCATCGTGCACGCGGTCACCCGCAAGGGCATGGGCTACGCGCCGGCGGAGAACGACGAGGCGGACCAGATGCACTCCACCGGGGTCATCGACCCGGTCACGGGCAAGGCGCTGACGCTGAAGAAGCCGAGCTGGACGTCGGTGTTCAGCTCCGAGCTCGTGGAGATCGGTGCCCGCCGCGAGGACGTCGTGGCCATCACGGCGGCCATGCCGGGGCCGACGGGGCTCAGCGCCTTCGCCGAGGCCTTCCCCACCCGGTGCTTCGACGTGGGCATCGCCGAGCAGCACGCGATGACGTCGGCAGCCGGGATGGCGCTCGGTGGGCTGCACCCGGTGGTCGCGCTGTACGCCACGTTCCTCAACCGCGCCTTCGACCAGCTCCTCATGGACGTGGCGCTGCTCCGCCAGCCCGTGACGGTGGTGCTGGACCGGGCGGGGGTCACCGGACCCGACGGCGCCAGCCACAACGGGATGTGGGACCTCTCCCTGCTGGGACTGGTCCCCGGGCTGCGGGTGGCCGCCCCGCGGGACGCCGCGACGCTGCGCGAGGAGCTCGGCGAGGCCGTGGCGGTCGACGACGGCCCCACCGTGGTGCGCTTCCCCACCGGCGCAGTGGTCGAGAGCCTGCCGGCGCTGGAGCGGCTGCCGCACGGCGCGGACCTGCTGCACCGCCCGTCCGAGGGCGAGGCCCCCGACGTCCTGCTCGTGGCGCTGGGCTCCTTCGTGCCGCTGGCGCTGGAGACCGCGGAGCGCCTCGGTCGGCAGGGCATCGGCGTCACCGTGGTGGACCCGCGGTGGGTGCTGCCCGTCGGCGGTGACGTGCTCACCCTCGCCGCGGGGCACCGCCTCGTGCTCACCCTGGAGGACAACGGCGTGCACGGCGGGGTCGGCTCGGCGGTCTCGGCCGCGCTGCGCGCTGCTGAGGTGGACGTCCCGTGCCGCGACCTCGGTGTGCCGCAACGCTTCCTGGACCACGCGAGCCGCACCGAGGTGCTCACCGACCTCGGACTCACGGCGCGGGCGCTGTCCCGCCGGATCACGGGTTGGGTCGCGGGCATGGCGACCGACGACCCGGGAGCCGTGCCCGAGCGCGCGCACCGCGGGGACCGCCCCGTCGAGGACCGTGACGGAGCCGACGGACACTAGGCGCGCTCGACCTGGCCGAACCGCGTGGCGTCCGTACGCTGGTGGACGTGCGAGTACTGGTGGTGGAGGACGAGCAGGCGCTGGCGGACGCGGTGGCGCGCGGGCTGCGGCGCGAGGGCATGGCGGTCGACGTGGCCCTGGACGGGGACACCGCCCACGAGAAGGCGAGCGTGACCCGCTACGACGTGGTGGTGCTCGACCGGGACCTGCCGGGCATGAGCGGCGACCAGCTGTGCCGGGAGATCACGACCAACGGCGAGCTCAGCCGCGTGCTCATGCTCACCGCGAGCGGCAGCGTCGCCGACAAGGTCTCGGGGCTCTCCCTCGGGGCTGACGACTACCTCACCAAGCCCTTCGCCTTCGCCGAGCTGGTGGCCCGCGTGCGCGCCCTCGGCCGGCGGGCGACCCCTGCCACCCCCGCATCCATGGTGGTCGGCGGCGTGGAGCTCGACCCCGCCCGGCGCACCCTCACCCGCGACGGTCGCCGGATCGAGCTGACCCGCAAGGAGTTCGGCGTCCTCGAGGTGCTGATGGCCGCCCGCGGCTCGGTGGTGAGCAGCGAGGAGCTGCTGGAGCGGGTGTGGGACGAGAACGCCGATCCGTTCACCACCACCGTGCGGGTGACCGTGATGACCCTGCGCAAGAAGCTCGGCGAGCCCGGGGTGGTGGAGACCGTGGTCGGCTCCGGCTACCGGGTCGCCGTCGCCTGAGCCCCCGCAGCGCCGTGTCCCGCCCGTCCCTGGGTCTGCGGCTGCGGCTGACCGCGCTGGCGACCGTGGTGGTCGCGCTCGCCGGTGCCCTGCTCCTGGTGCTCGGCTGGGTGCTGGCCGGGCAGGTCGCCAACGACCTGCCGGTCTCGGCGGGAGCGCCGGTGGTGGTCGACGGCGTGGTCACCGACTCCGGCGTGCTCGCGGCCACGTTGCGGGCGCAGGCCCAGTCGGCCGTGCTCAGCCGGGGTGCGCTGGCCTACCCGCTCGTGGTGGTGGCCGCCGCGCTGGTCAGCTGGGTCCTCACCGGGCGTGCGCTGCGGCCGCTGCACCGGGTCACCGCCACCGCCCGCCGGCTCTCGCAGGAGAGCCTCGACGAGCGGATCCGCCTCGACGGCCCCCGGGACGAGGTGCGGGAGCTCGCCGAGACCTTCGACACCATGCTCGACCGGCTGCAGGCCGCGTTCGACGCCCAGCAGCGCTTCGTCGCCGACGCCAGCCACGAGCTGCGCACCCCGCTGGCCGTGATGCGCACCGAGGTCGACGTGACCCTCGCCGACCCCGACGCCGACGTCGCGGAGCTGCGGCGGATGGGGGAGGTGCTGCGGGCGGCCACCGACCGGGCCGAGGCGATGGTGGCCGGACTGCTCGTGGTGGCGCGGAGCCGGGCCAGCGGGCTGGACGTGCACGAGCCGGTGGACGTGGCCGAGCTGGTGCCGGGTGCACTGGCGGCCGTCGCCGGGGAGGTGCGTGGCCGCGACCTGCGGGTCGGTACCGAGCTCGCCCCGCTGCACACCGTGGGTGATCCGGCGCTGCTCGACCGGGTGGTCGGCAACCTCGTGGAGAACGCGGTGCGGCACAACAGCGACGGCGGTTGGCTGCACGTGCGCACCGGGGCCCCGGGCCTCGTGGTGAGCTCGTCGGGAGCGGTGGTCGGCGACGTGGCCGCGCTGTTCGAGCCGTTCCACCGTGGCGGCCCGGGGCGCACCGGTCACCGGGGCTCGGGGCTGGGCCTGGCGATCGTGAGCGCGGTGGTGGCCGCGCACGGCGGGACGGTGCACGCCGAGCCCGTGGAGGGTGGCGGGCTCACCGTGACCGTGGTGCTCCCCGCCCCCTGAGCGCCCGGGCTCCGTCACTCCGTGGCGGCAGGAGCCGGTTCCGCGCGCGGTGCCTCCGGCGCGCTCGCGCGCAGGGCCGGGACCAGGCCGGGCAGCAGCAGCTCGCGCTGCCACGGGCGGGCACCTCCGGCGGCCAGCGCCGCGTCCACCCCGTCCGCGTCCACCTGCTCGGGCGGGGTCCAGCACGTGCGGCGCAGCAGGTCCGGCAGCAGCAGGTTCTCCACCGGCACCCGGTGGCTCTCGCCGAGCTCGACGAGCAGGGTGCGGGCGGCGGTCAGCCGCGCGTGGGCGGCCGGGTCGCGGTCGGCCCAGCGGCTGACCGGCGGGGGGCCCTCGTGCGGAGCGGCGGTCGGGGGCAGCTGGTCCTCCGGCAGGGTGCGGGCCCGCTCCAGGGCCCCGAGCCAGGTGCGGGCCTGCTTGCGCTGCATGCGACCGCCGAACACCTTCAGGGTGGTGAGCCCGCCGACGTCGGTGGGGTCGGCCCGGGCCGCGTCGGCGATCGCGGAGTCCGGCAGCACCCGGCCGGGAGCGATGTCGCGGCTCGCGGCCAGGGCGTCGCGGGTCTGCCAGAGCTCCCGCACGGCCGCGAGCTGGCGCGGCCTGCGCAGGGTGTGGATCCCGGAGGTGCGCCGCCAGCGGTCCGGCTTCGGGGCCGGTGGGCCGGCGAGGCGCACGTGCTCGAACTCCTGACGGGCCCACTCCGCCTTGCCCTGCTCCGCCAGCTCGACCACCAGGGCCTCGCGCAGCTCCAGCAGCACCTCCACGTCCAGCGCGGCGTAGACCAGCCAGTCCGCGGGCAGCGGCCGGCTCGACCAGTCAGCGGCGCCGTGGCCCTTCTGCAGCCCCAGGCCGAGCACGTTCTCCACCATCGCGGCCAGACCGACCCGCTCGTGGCCGAGCAGCCGTCCGGCGAGCTCGGTGTCGAACACCGACGCGGGGTGCAGACCCAGCTCGGCCAGGCACGGCAGGTCCTGGCTGGCGGCGTGCAGCACCCACTCGGGACCGTCCAGGGCGGCCGCCAGCGGGCCCATCGCGCCGGCGGTGGGGATGGGGTCGACGAGGAACGAGCCGGCGCCCGCCCGCCGCAGCTGCACCAGGTACGCCCGTGCGGAGTAGGTGAAGCCGCTGGCGCGCTCGGCGTCCAGCGCGACGGGTCCGGTGCCGGCGGCCAGGCGCCCGGAGGCCTCGGCCAGGGCGGCGGCGGTGGTGGTGACCGGTGGGACGCCGTCGGCGGGGACGAGCAGCGGGGTCGTGGACGGCGCGTCGTCGGCCGAGGCGGGGGCGGGGGTGTCGTCGTCAGGCACCCAACGACCCTACGACCTGCCGGGACGGCATCGGGGAGGCCGGACCGCGGTCAGTCGATGATGCCGGCACGCATGGCGAGGGTGACCATCTGTGCCCGGTCCCCGGTGCCGAGCTTGCGGCTGATCCGGGAGAGGTGGCTCTTCACGGTGAGGGAGGAGAGCCCGAGCCGCTCACCGACGTCCTTGTTCGACTGTCCGTGGGCGACCAGCTGCAGGACCTGGACCTCGCGACCGGAGAGCTCCCGGAGCAGCCCGTCGGCGCCCAGCACGCGGGCCGGCGACGGCTCGCGACCGCGCAGGCGGTTCTCGCCGTCGAGGTCGCTGCGGTGCATCCGCCCCTGGGCGCCCCCTGCGGCCTTGACGAGGTAGCCGTGCGCGCCCAGCCCGAACGCGGCCTCGGCGTCGTCGGAGGAGCCGGCCGTCGCCAGGACGACCACCCGCAGCCACCCGCGCGTGCGGAGCTCGCCCACCAGGGGCAGCGCCATGCCGTCGGGCAGGTCGAGGTCCACCACCGCGAGCTCGCAGATGCCCCACGTGACGGCGCAGATGGTCGCCTCGCCGGCACTGCCTGCCTCGTGCAGCGGATCGGCACCCAGCCGCGCCAGCTCGAGGCCGAGCGAGGCACGCACGTCCGGGGCGTGCGCCACCACCATCGCGCTGAACACGGGTGCCCCGAGGACGGGATCCACCGGTTCGCGGAGCCGCGCGGCCGCCGGACCAGGGCTGTCCTGGACTCTCACGCGACCAGTTCTGCCGTTCGGGGGCACGCCGAGGACCCGTGGACGGAACGGTGCATGGGCTCTGACCTCCTGGCACGGGCGTGGTCAGCGGAGGATAGACCGACCCTGCGGTCTGCCGGCAGGGTCAGCCTCGTCGGTCGTTGAGCTCGCTCACCCCGGCCGGCGCGAGACCGGCCGCCTGGGCGAGCAGGGTGCAGAAGGCCACGGCGTGCGCGGCGAGGTCGTCCGCGCCGTCCTGGCCGTCCTCGGCCGTGCCGCTGCCGGCGACCGTCCAGGAGGCCCGCAGCTCCACCTGGTGCGTGCGACGCGGGCCGGCGATGTCGCCGAAGCGGATCGACGAGGTGGCGGTCACGGTGCCCCCCACGGCGGTGGTGGCGGCCCCGGACTCGGCGAGGGAGTCGACCAGCCAGCTCCACGCGACCTCGGGCAGCAGCGCGTCCTCGGCGAGCGCCTCGTCCACCTCGGCCTGCACGTAGGCCACCAGCCGCAGCGTCCCGTCCCAGGCCTCGTGGCCGTCCGGGTCGTGCAGCAGGATCAACCGGCCGAAGGCGTCGACGTCCTCGGCGCTGGTCACCTCGGCACCGAGGGCGTAGGTGTGCGGGGCGAGCTGCTGCGGCGGGCGGATCGGCCCGAGCGTGATCTCGGCCCGCGTCATCACCGAGGACAGCCCGTCGACGGCGCGGCGGAACACCTCGGGGGTCGTGGGGGACTGGGTCGCGGTCACAGCGGCGGACGCTAGACGCGCCGACGCCCCGCCTGCGGCAGGCGCGCCGCTGCCGGGTCGGTGGGGGGTGGGGCAGGATGGAAAGCGAGATGAGCACCGACGCCAGCGCCCCCGCGACCACCAGCCCCCGTCGACACCTGCCGGAGGCGCCGCTGCTCGTGGCCGCGGCCGGCGGCACCCCGAGCCGGACCCCCGTGTGGTTCATGCGCCAGGCCGGTCGGTCGCTGCCGGAGTACCGCGCCGTCCGGGCGGGCACCGCCATGCTCGACTCCTGCTTCACCCCGGACCTCGTCACCGAGGTGACGCTGCAGCCGGTGCGCCGGCACGGGGTGGACGCGGCGATCCTGTTCAGCGACATCGTGGTGCCGCTGAAGGCCGCGGGGATCGACCTGGAGATCGTGCCGGGCACCGGGCCGGTCATCGCGAACCCCGTGCGCACCGCGGCCGACGTCGCGGCCCTGCCCCGGCTGGAGCCCGAGCAGGTCGCCGCCGTGGCCCAGGCCGTTCGCCAGCTCGTCGGCGAGCTCGGGGACACCCCGCTGATCGGCTTCGCCGGGGCCCCGTTCACGCTGGCCTCCTACCTGGTGGAGGGCGGCCCGAGCCGGAACCACGAGCGCACCAAGGCGCTGATGTACTCCGACCCGCAGACGTGGCACGCGCTGCTCGCCCACCTGGCGGAGACCACCACCACCTTCCTGCGGGCCCAGCTCGACGCCGGGGTGGACGCGGTGCAGCTGTTCGACTCCTGGGCCGGCGCGCTCTCCCTGGCCGACTACCGCGAGCTGGTCCTGCCGCACTCCGCCCGGGTGCTGGCCGCGGTGGCCGACGCCGGGGTGCCGCGCATCCACTTCGGGGTCGGGACCGGTGAGCTGCTCGGGGCCATGGGGGAGGCCGGCGCCGACGTGGTGGGCGTGGACTGGCGGATCCCGCTCGACGTCGCCGCGCAGCGGGTCGGTCCCGGCAAGGCGCTGCAGGGCAACCTGGATCCCGCGGTGCTGTTCGCCGGGTGGGACGCGGTGGCGGGGGAGGTCGGTCGCATCCTCGCCGAGGGGCGCACCGCCGTCGCCGAGCACGGCACGCTGGGCCACCTGGTGAACCTGGGTCACGGCGTGCTGCCGGAGACCGACCCGGACGTGCTGACCCGCGTCGTGGAGCTCGTGCACTCGTCGTGATCCCGTCGGTGGCGGTGGTCGGCGGGGGGATCTCGGGGCTCGCTGCCGCCCACCGGCTGCGCACCCTGCTGGGGCGGGACGCCCGGATCACGGTGCTGGAGCGCGGGTCCCGCCTGGGTGGTGTCCTGCGGACCTCGACCCTGGCCGGCGCCGCCTACGACGTGGGGGCCGAGGCCTTCCTCGTCCGGCGGCCGGAGGTGCCCGCGCTGCTGGACGAGCTGGGGCTGGCCGACGAGCTCGTGCACCCCGGCGACGCCGCCCCCGCGGTGCTCGCGGGCGGGCGGGTGCGGCCGCTGCCGGCGCGGACCTTGATGGGCGTGCCCTCGTCGGCGGAGTCGCTGCGTGGCGTGGTGTCCGACTCCGCCCTGGTGCAGGTCACCGGGGAGGGCTCCGCCGCGTGGGCGTGGACGCCGGGGTCCGACCCCACCGTGGGCGAGCTCGTGCGGGCGCGTCTGGGCCCCGAGGTGGTGGCCCGGTCGGTGGACCCGCTGCTCGGCGGCGTCTACTCGGGCTCGGCGGACTCCCTGGGCCTGCGGGCGGCGGTGCCCACCCTGGCGGCCGCGCTCGACGCGGGAGCGCCCGGGCTGCTCGCCGGGGTGGCCGCCGCGCTGCCCGTGCCGCGGCCCGGAGCACCGGTGTTCGGGGCGCTGCGCGGCGGGTACGAGGTGCTGCTGGCCGCGCTCGCCGCCTCCGTCGACGTCCGGCTGGAGGCGGCCGTGACGGCGGTGACCCGCACCGCAGCGGGGTGGGACGTCGTGGTGGACGGACGCGCTGAACCGTTCGACGCCGTGGTGCTGGCCGTGCCCGCCCCCGTGCTGGCCCTGCTGCTGGGGCGCCCGGTGGAGGTGGAGCTGGCCTCGGTGGCCGTGGTGGGACTGGCGTACGCCGCGCTGACCGAGCTGCCGGACACCTCAGGGCTGCTCGTGGCCACGGGAGAGGCCCTGCACGCCAAGGCGTTCACCCACTCCAGCCGCAAGTGGCCGCACCTGGCCCCCGACCGCGCGGCCCACGGCCCCGTCCTGCTGCGGGCCTCCCTCGGACGCTTCGGGCAGACGGAGGTGCTGGAGCGCGACGACGACGAGCTGGTGGCCCTGGTGCGCGCGGACCTGGCTGCGGTGCACGGTGTCTCGGCCGTGCCCGTCGACACGGTGGTGCAGCGCTGGACCGACGGGCTGCCGCAGTACGGACCCGGCCACCTCGCGGTGGTGACACGGCTCGAGGCGGCCGTCGCGGAGCGGCCCGGGCTGGAGGTGGCCGGCTCCCTGCTGCACGGGGTGGGGGTGCCGGCCTGCATCGGCACCGGAGCGGCGGCGGCGGTGCGTGTCGCAGAGCACCTGGCCGCCCGCGGTGCGCACGGACCGCCGGTGGCACCATGAGGGCATGGCCCGCCTCGACTACGCAGCCCTGAACGCCTCCGTCATCTACACGATGTTCTCCGTCTTCAAGGCGGAGCCGGGGGCGATCGCCGATCGTGGCGCCGCCGCCACGGAGGCGGCGGAGTTCCTCGACTCCCTCGAGGGCAACGGTGTCATCGTCCGCGGGGTCTACGACCTGGCGGGCATGCGGGCCGACGCCGACTGGCTGATCTGGACGCACGCCGAGACCGTGGAGGCGCTGCAGCACACCTACTCGACCCTGCGCCGCGAGACCGCCCTGGGGCGCGCGAGCACCCCGGTCTGGAGCAACGTCGCCCTGCACCGGCCCGCGGAGTTCAACAAGAGCCACGTGCCGGCCTTCGTCGCGGGGGAGGAGCCGGGTGCGTACCTGTGCCTGTACCCCTTCGTGCGCAGCGTCGACTGGTACCTGCTGCCCGACGAGGAGCGCCGGCAGATGCTCGCCGACCACGGCAAGGCGGCCCGCGGGTACGCCGACGTGCGGGCCAACACCGTGCCGTCGTTCGCGCTGGGTGACTACGAGTGGTTGCTGGCCTTCGAGGCGCCGGAGCTCCACCGGATCGTCGACCTCATGCGCGACCTGCGGGCCACGGAGGCACGGCGCCACGTGCGCGAGGAGGTCCCCTTCTTCACCGGCCCGCGGGTGCCCGTCGCCGAGCTCGTCCGCTCCCTGCCCTGAGGGTGGGCGCCTGACCCGTCCGTGCGCCCGCCGGTCCGTCGTTCTCGCACACCCAACGGGCCGCGTCGCTCAGTCGGAAGCCCCGAGCCGTTCGGTGTGCGCCGACGACGGGTGGCGCAGAGCGGCTGCGCACGACGCAGCCCCCACCGCCGCGGGGGCAGTGGGGGCTCCGGCCGAGAGGTCGGTCAGCCCTCGGTGGGGACGAGCTTCACCGAGATGGAGTTGATGCAGTAGCGCTGGTCGGTGGGGGTGTCGTACCCCTCGCCCTCGAAGACGTGACCCATGTGGCTGTGGCACGTGGCGCAGATGACCTCCACGCGCCGCATGCCCATGGCGCGGTCCTCCTTGAGGATCACCGCGTCCCCGGCGAGCGGGGAGAAGAAGGACGGCCAGCCGCAGTGGCTCTCGAACTTGCTGTCGCTGCGGAACAGCTCGGCACCGCACGCCCTGCACTCGTACACACCGGTGGTCTTCGTGTCGGTGTACTCGCCGACGAATGCGGGCTCGGTGCCCGCCTTGCGCAGCACGGCGTACTCGGAGGGGGTGAGCTGCTCGCGCCACTCCTGGTCGGACTTGACGACGGCGGGGGTCGAACCGGTCACGGGAGTCATGGTTCCACGTTAATACCGTGCACGGCCCGCGTCACGGCGGAGGCGTTCGCCGTCAGCGGACGGTCAGAAGAAGGTGGTCAGCATCATGCCGAGCGCGTTCCAGACGGCCACGAGCACCCCGACGAGGATGAGGCCCACGACCGCCACGGCCACGGTGCGCCGGATCCCCGCGGCCCGGTTCGCGGAGTCCGCGAAGTCGCCGACATCGGCCAGGTAGCCCTCCACGGTGAAGCTGGAGCGGTGCCGCTCGACACGGTCGAGGTGCTCCGCGAAGGCCTGCGCCTCCGGGTCGTCCGGATCCAGTCCCACCAGGTCCTCGGCGAAGCGCCCCGGCGGCAGCCGCGGTTCGTCCTCGGGGCGGTCGCTGACGGTGGGCACAGCTGCCACGGTAGCCGTCACCCCGGTGTCAGGGCGGGCAGACGGTGCCGGGCTTGGGCAGCGCGCCGTCGGAGACGTAGCCCACCACCGCCGTCACCGTGCACGACGACGAACCCAGCACCGGGTGACCGCCCCCCAGCCAGCGCAGCACGGTGGCGTGGGCACCGGCGGTGGCCAGCTCCTGCACCGCGGTGGTGGCAGCGTCCGTACCGGTGACCGGATCGTTCGCCGCCGCCAGCACGAGGACCGGCGGCAGGGCGTCCAGACCGGCCAGTGCCGGGGCAGCGGGCGGGGTGGACCAGGGCAGGCACACCAGCAGGCGGGTGGCCGCGTCGGCCCCGAACAGCGGGTTCTCGGCGCTCCAGCGGGGCACCAGGTCGGCCACCTGGGCGGCAGTGGGGCGCAGCGCGGCGTCGCTGCACGTCGCCACGAGCTCACCGTCCTGCCGACTGGTGTCCCCGCCCTGGGCGGCCCGACCGGTGGCCGCGTCGACCAGGGCCAGCAGGCCCCCGGCGTCGCCGTCACGGGCCTGCGCGAGCACCCGGCCCAGGGTGGCGGCCGTCGACGTCCCCGGGGCCGTGAGGGCCTGCCGCACCGCCCCAAGGACGGCGCCCGCCGATGCCCGCCGCCCGCCCGCCGCGGGCAACCCGCCCTGCGCCCGGGCCTGCTGCTGCAGGGCGAGGACCGCGGCCCGCGGATCGCCCACCGGACAACCGGCGGACACGCACGCCGCGGAGAAGGCGTCGAACGCGGCCTCCGAGCCCCGGGCCTGGTCGTGGGCGGCGCTCGCCTGGTCGGTGGTGGGCAGCACCGGGGAGTCGAGCACCAGGCGCGAGACCCGCGCGGGGTGGCGCACCCCGTCGCGCAGGGCCACCGCCGCCCCGCCGCCCGAGCCGAGCACGGCCAGGGTGTCCACCCCGAGGGCCTGCCGCAGCCGCTCCACGTCGTCCGCGGCGTGCTCGCCGTCGAAGGCCAGATCCCCGGGGCTCAGCACGTCGCTGCAGCTCAGGCTCACCTCGCGGCCCAGCGCCAGCGCGGTGGCCTCGGCGTCCGGCGCCCCGGCGTCGAGGTCCACCAGGGCGCTCCGCTCGGCGGCGCTGAGGCACGTGACCGGCGACGAGGTGCCGGTGCCGCGACGGTCCAGGGCCACCACGGGGCGGATGCCCAGCGAGCCCCCGAGCACACCCACGGCGAGCTGGGCCAGGGTGGTGGTGGCGGGGGCGTCGGGTCCGGACAGCAGCACCAGCGGGGCGGAGCCGGTGGGGGTCTGGGGCAGCCGTGCCCGTAGGAGCCCCAGGGTGGTGGAACCGGGCAGCGCGCGGTCGAGCGGCACGGCCAGGGTGACGCACTCCAGCACCAGGCCGGCCGGACCGCCGGTGAGCCCGAGCCGGGTGAGCGTGGGACGGGTGCAGTCGGTCCACGTCAGGTCGGGGACGGGCGCCTGCAGGTCGGGGACGGTGGGTGGTGCTGGGGTGGTGCTGCTGGTCGGGGCACCAGCACCGCGGGCCACGGCGGCGTCGACCAGCGCCAGCGGCGGGCGGGTGGACGGACCGGCGCTGCACGCGGTGAGCACGGTTCCGAGGGCTAGCCCGAGAGCGAGCAGGCCCCCGCGTCGTGTCACGGCGGGCATCGTCGCAGACCCCTGGTGAGGGGACGGTCAGCAGACGCGGGCCGTCGTGGCGCCGGCACCGGGGGAGGCCTCCACCTCCACGTGCACCGCGGTGGGGAGCTCGTCACGCTCCACGGTGGTGCGGGCCGCCACGAGGACCTGCTGCTCCACCCCTTGCAAGACCGTGCCGAGGTCGGCCCCCCGGTGCAGCACGAGGTCGAGGACCAGCACGGGCGCGGCGGCCGTGCCCAGCAGGCGGGCGCGGGCCTGAGCCACCCCGGGCACCTGCTCGGCGTCGGTGCGTGCGGCCTCGGCCAGGGCGGCCCCCCGCACGAGGACCGTCCCGTCGCCCCAACCCTCGGGAACGGCGAGCGTGAGGTCCGGGGCGGAGGTGCGCCGCAGCGACCGCACCAGCCACAGCCCCCCGAGACCGGCGAGGACGACACCGACCAGCGCAGCCACGATCGCGCTGAGCACGGGGGTCCGCCCGGCGCGGGAGACGAGGTCCGGGTCGGCTACCGGCCCCCCGTCACCCAGCGGTCCGGTGCCCAGCAGCAGCCCGAGCACGCCGAGCACCGCGAGCACGCCACCGACCGTGGCGAGCCGCAGCCGCTCGGCCCGCAGCCGGGAGGTCCGCACCGAGCGTGCCCGTGCGGCCGCGGGACCGGGAGCGGCCGGGGTCACCGGATCCGGTGCGGGGGACGGGGCGGGCTCGGCGGGGTCCGCCGGCCGGGGGTCGTCCGGCTCCGGGGTGGTCACGGCGCGCTCCTCGGGGGTGGGGGCGTTGCCCGGGGTGCGCTCGGTGACCTCCACGGTCGGGGTGCGCTGCAGCGGCAGGGTGTCCAGGGCGGTGGCGGCCGCCGCCCGGACCCGCTCGGTGAGGGTGCCGGGGTGGTTGCCGTCGAGCCCGCTGCGGGTGACCCGGACGGTGACGGTGGATCGCCCCACCACCACGTCGACCGCGCCGCTCACCCCGTCGGCCGCGCGGACCGCGGCGCCGACGATCCGGGCGACGGCCCGGCGCGAGGTGGTCCCCGCCAGGGCCGGGTCCCCGGTGCGCAGCGTGACCTCGGCCCGCGAGCCGCGCAGCGCCAGCACCACCAGCACCCCGCCCAGCACGGTCACCAGCAGGCAGACCAGCCGCACCGACGGCGAGGACCAGCTGCCCGAGCCCGCCCCGTCGCGCAGTCCGCGCCAGTCCACCAGCACGTGGTCGGCTCCGGCCAGCGAGCCCGCCGCCTCGACCACGACGAGCAGCCCGGCCAGGGTGAGCACCAGCCCGAGCGCCGGGCCCAGCGCCCGCACCGTGCGCGGCACCTCAGGCCACCCGTCCGGCACCGCTCGCGGCGGGCAGGGCCGTCACCACCAGGTCCATCGTGCGCACGTGGTGGCCGGTGGTGCGGGCCAGGGCGTCGTCCACCGCGCGGCGCACCACCGACGCGGCTCGGCGGACCTCGGCGGGCCGGCGCAGCGCGACCTCGAGGCGGACGGCCACCGCGTCCGCGGCCAGCACCGTCACCACCGCGACGCTGCCCCGCGCCCCCAGCGCGTCGACGTCTCGACCGACGAAGCTGCGCCGCACGGAGACCGTGGCGCCGGTGGTGTCGCAGGCGTGCTCCACCACCTTGCGCAGGACGAGCGGCGCGATGGTGGTCGTGCCCCGGTCGCCGGGGTCGGGGTGGTGGGTGCCCCGGTCGCCGGGGTCGGGGTGGTGGGTGCCCCGGTCGCCGGGTGTGCCGGGATCGGCACCGGGGGAGGCCGGCGCGGTCACCGGTCCCGGCCTCGGCCGAGCAGCTCGTCGAGGTCGAGCTTGCCGTCGAGCACGCGCCCTACGGGGAGCCCGACGAGCCCGGCCGCGATCACCACGACGACCCGGCGAAGGCCGCCGAAGGCGGCTGCGAGCCCGACGACGAGGCCCGCGATCATTCCGGTCGGGGTGGTGGTCATGCGGTCCTCCGGAGGGTGGGGCTGGGGTTCGGGGGGAGCGGGCTCAGCGCACCCGCGGCCGCGGCGGTGCCTCGTCGGGGGTGAGGACGTCGGCGATGGTGACGTGCACGGGGAACTCGGGGGTTCTCAGCACCGCGCGCACGGCCAGCTGCAGCTCGGCCGCGACGGCGCGGACGGGCCGGCGCAGGTGCAGCACCACCGTCACGTTCACCCCGTCGGCGACCGTGCCGACGTGGACCCCGACGACGCGGCGACCGGGGAGGTGGGTGGCGGTGGTGCCGTGCGGACCGCCGTGCAGCTCGGCCACGTCGGGGTGGTCCAGCAGCCGCGCGGCGATGCGCTCGGACACGTCGAGGGTCCGCTCGCGGGGCTCAGGCACGGCGGGGGTGCTCATGGGAGCCCTGCTCACTCCACCCGGGAGGCGGCCGCGACAGGGGCCGGACGCTCCTCGGTCGGCAGCACGATGTCGTGGACGGAGATGTTGACCTCGATGACCTCCAGGCCGGTCATGTGCTCGACGGCGCTGATGACGTTGCGCCGCACGGCCTGGGTGATCTCAGTGATGGAGATGCCGTACTCCACGACGAGGTCGAGGTCGACGGCAGCCTGCTTCTCGCCGACCTCGACCGACACGCCCTGCCCGGCGGAGGCCCCTCCGCCGGGGATGCGCTCCCGGATCGCGCCGAACGCCCGGGACACGGAGCCGCCGAGGCTGTCGATCCCGTCGATCTCCTTGGCGGCGATGCCCGCGATCTTCTGCACGACGGCGGCAGCGATGGTGGTCTTGCCCAGGGAGCGCTCGCCGCCGGGCACGACAGCGGCGGTGGTCGTGGTGGTGGTGGGCTTCTCGAGGGAGGTCTCGGTGCTGGGGGTCTCGGACATGTGTCGTGCAGCTCCTCGGGTCGGCGCGGGTCGGTGGCCTGGGTGGTGCTGGCCGCGGAGCCCCAGACTGCCACCTCCCTCCCGGTGGGTCCTCCCTTCAGAGCACTCAGGTGCGGCGCACCCAGCGCGTCATCAGAGCCCCGTCGTCGCTGAGCACGTGCGCGACCTGGAGCCGGGTGGTCGTCACGGCGGCCGAGCGCGCGATCCGGCCCGCGCCGCCGGCCACCGCGAGCGGGGCCGTCGTCACGCAAACCTCGTCCACGAGGTCGGCGAGGAGAAGGTCGCCGAACAGGCCCGGCCCCCCCTCGCAGAGCACCCGGACGAGGCCGCGCTGCGCGAGCGCCTCCAGGGCCTGGGCGGGATCCACCCGGTCCTCGCCGACCACGAGGACCTCGGCGCCCGCGGACTGCAGGGCTCGGGTCCGGCCGGGATCCGCGTCCTCGGTGGTCAGGATGATGGGCGCCACGCTCGTGTCGGTGAACAGCGCCGAGGTGGGGTCGATGCGCGCCCTCGACGTCACCACCGCCACCGGGGGCACGTCGGACTGACCGCGACCGTGACGGGCCGTGCGGCGGCGCTGCGAGGTGCGCACCCCGCGGTAGTCCTCCTCCCGGACGGTGCCGGCCCCCACCAGGACCACGTCGCAGAGCTCGCGCAGCACCCCGAACACCTGCTTGTCGCCGGGGGAGGAGAGCCCCTCGGACGTCCCGTCCAGGCTGACGGCCCCGTCCACGCTGGAGACGAAGTTCGCCCGCACCCACGGCGTCCCGTCGAGCTCGGGGTAGGCGTAGAGCGCGCGGAGGTCGTCCTCGGTCAGCTCTGTCTGTTCGGTCTCACGTCCCAGGCGGTGCACGGTGGGAATGAGAGCACGCCACTAGCGTGGTCCGCATGGTCGACAGCCCCCCGGACGTCCCACGGCTCGCGGACCGGAGCCCGGTGCTCGCCCCCGAGCAGCTCGTCGCGGAGATGGTGCCGCCGTCGATGTTCGACGACGTCAGCTTCGCCACCTACCGGCCCGACCCGGCCGAGCCGAGCCAGACGGCGGCCGTGGTGGCCGGCGAGGCCTTCGCCGAGCGCGTGCAGGGCGGTGCCGCCAAGAAGGGGCTGTTCGGCCGGCGCAAGGAGCCCGCCACCGGCGCGGGGCTGTACCTCGACGGCGGCTTCGGCGTGGGCAAGACCCACCTCCTGGCCTCCATGTGGCACCTGGCGCCCGAGCCGAAGTCGTTCGGCACCTTCGTGGAGCTGACCAACCTCGTGGGCGCGCTGGGCTACCGCACCGCCGTCGAGCGGCTCTCCGAGCACCGGCTGCTGTGCATCGACGAGTTCGAGCTCGACGACCCGGGCGACACCACCCTGGTGTCCCGGCTGCTCGGCGAGCTGATGGACGCCGGGGTGTGCGTGGCCGCCACCTCGAACACGCTGCCGGACAAGCTCGGCGAGGGCCGCTTCGCCGCCGAGGACTTCCTCCGCGAGATCCAGGCGCTCAGCGCGCGCTTCGACGTGGTGCGGGTGGACGGGCCGGACTTCCGCCACCGTGACCTGCCGCCGGCGCCGGACCCCGTCGACGAGGCGGCGCTGGTCGCCCACGCGCAGGCCACCGGCGGGGCCACCCTGGACGACTTCGACGCGCTCGTGCAGCACCTGTCCTCGCTGCACCCCTCCCGCTACGGCGCCCTGGTGCGCGGGGTCACGGCCGTGCACCTGAGCGGCGTGCACCCGGCGGGCGACCAGTCGACGGCGCTGCGGCTGGTGGTGCTGGCCGACCGCCTCTACGACCACGACATCCCGGTGATGGTCTCCGGGGCGCCGCTGGACGCGCTGTTCACCGAGGAGATGCTGGCCGGCGGGTACCGCAAGAAGTACCTGCGGGCGACCTCGCGGCTGGTGGCGCTCTCCCGGCTGGAGCGGGCGCAGGCGGCCTGACCCGCGGCCGGGGTGTCCGCGCGGACCCCCAGCACCGGCCCGGGCGGTCCGCACCCGGCACCGAGCGTCCGCGCCGAACGGGTTTGACGGCTCCGGCACGATCGTGGCCATGGGTCTCCTGGACGCCGTCGGGCTGCGGCACGTGCTGCCCGACGGCCGCGAGCTGTACGCCGACGTCACGCTCAAGGTGGGTGACGGGGCCGTGGTGGCGCTGGTGGGCGACAACGGCGCGGGCAAGACGACCCTGCTGCGCACCCTCTCCGGCGAGCTCGCCCCGGCCGCAGGCTCGGTGCGGGTCCAGGGCGGGCTCGCGGTCATGCCGCAGTTCATCGGCTCCGCCTCCCAGGATCCGGACGGGGCCGACCGCACGGTGGCCGACCTGCTGCTGGCCGTGAGCCCGCTGCCGGTCCGGGAGGCAGCGGCCGAGCTCGCCGCCGCGGAGCTCGCGATGATGGACTGCGAGGACGAGCCCACCCAGATGCGCTACGCCCACGCGCTGTCGGAGTGGGCCGAGGTGGGAGGCTACGACGCCGAGGTCGCCTGGGACGTGGTGTGCACCGCGGCGCTGGGGGTGCCCTTCGACGGGGCCCGCTTCCGGGACCTCTCGACCTTGTCCGGCGGTGAGCAGAAGCGGCTCGCGCTGGAGGCGCTGCTGCGCGGCCAGGCCCAGGTGCTGCTGCTCGACGAGCCGGACAACTACCTCGACGTGCCGGGCAAGCGGTGGCTGGAGGACCAGCTGCGCTCGACCCCCAAGGCCGTCCTGCTGATCAGCCACGACCGGGCGCTGCTCGCCGAGGCCGCCACCGCGGTGGTCACCCTGGAGGCCGGCACCGCCTGGACGCACCCGGGGCCGTTCGCGACGTGGCCCCAGGCCCGGCAGGCTCGCTGGGAGAAGGTCGCCGAGCTGCACAAGCGCTGGGCGGAGGAGCACGAGCGCCTGCGCCAGCTCGTGTTCACCATGCGCCAGCAGGCCGCCATCAGCCCCGACATGGCCAACCGCTACCACGCGATGCAGACGCGGTTCGCGAAGTTCGAGGAGCAGGGGCCGCCGCCCGCGCTGCCCCGCACCCAGACCCTGGCCCCGCGCCTGGCCGGCGGTCGCACGGCGATGCGGGCGGTGACCTGCGAGGACCTGGAGCTGACCGGGCTCATGCAGCCGTTCAGCACGGAGGTCTTCTTCGGCGACCGGGTGGCCGTGCTCGGCTCCAACGGGTCCGGCAAGAGCCACTTCCTCCGGCTGCTGGCCGGTCTGCCGCACGACGGGGCCCTGACCGCGGTGCCCGGGGTGGCGCACACCGGCACGGTGCGGCTGGGCTCGCGGGTGGTGCCGGGGATGTTCGCGCAGACCCATGCGCACCCCGAGCTCGTCGGGCGCGACCTGCTGGACATCCTGTGGAACGGGGAGGGGCGACGCGCGGGGATGGGCCGCTCGGCCGCGTCGTCGGCGCTGGACCGCTACGGGTTGGTCGACCAGGCCGAGCAGCGCTTCGAGACCCTCTCCGGCGGGCAGCAGGCCCGGCTGCAGGTGCTGCTGCTCGAGCTCGGCGGCGCCACGCTGCTGCTGCTCGACGAGCCGACCGACAACCTCGACCTGGTCTCCGCCGAGGCGCTGCAGGGCGCGCTCGGGTCGTTCACCGGGACGGTGCTGGCCGTGACCCACGACCGCTGGTTCGCCGAGAGCTTCGACCGGTTCCTCGTCTTCCGCTCCGACGGGGTGGTGCAGGCGACCGACGAGCCCGTGTGGGACGAGACCCGGGTGGTGCGGACGCGCCAGGTGTGATGGTCCGCACGCACCACCACCACGGCCCCCGACGGTCCGCACCCGGCCGGGGTCAGCCGGTGACGGCCCGCTCCATGACGACGTCCCGGTAGGTCTGGCTGCCCACCGTGAAGTTCTTGTGGCCGACGGGGGCGAACCCCTGCTTGCCGTAGAAGCCCTGGGCACGGAAGTTCAGCGAGGACACCCCGAGCCACATCCCGGGGGTGCTGGTGACCGCGAGCCCGGCGGCGAGCAGCCCGGCGGCGAGGCCGCTCCCGTGGTGCTCCAGCCGCACGTAGCACTTGCTCAGCTCCGTGGTGGGGGAGTGCGTCAGCGCCTCGGCGACCTCGGGGTCGGGAGGCTCGGCGCGCACGAGCAGCACGTAGCCGTGCAACCCGCCGTCGGCGGCCACCAGCACCGTCTGCGCGGGATCGGCCAGCCGGGCGGCGAAGCGGGCCGGGGTGAGCTCGGTGGCGATGTGGGGCGGGCTCAGCCCGCGAGCACGTCCGCCAGCGCGTCCACGGCGGAGTCGAGCTCGGCCGTGGTCACCACGAGCGGCGGGGCCATCCGCAGCGTCGCCCCGTGGGTCTCCTTGCACAGCACGCCCCGGGCCATCAGCCCCTCGCTGGCCGCGCGCCCGGAGACGCCGTCGGCCAGGTCCACCCCGGCCCACAGCCCGCGCCCGCGCACCCGGGCGACCCCGTGGCCCACGAGCTCGCCGAGCCGGCCGTGCAGGTGCGCCCCGAGCTCGGTCGACCGCGCCTGGAACTCGCCGGTGCGCAGCAGCTCGACCACCGCGCGACCCACGGCGCAGGCCAGCGGGTTGCCACCGAAGGTGGAACCGTGCTCGCCGGGCTTGAGCACCCCGAGCACGTCCGCGCGCCCCACCACCGCGGACACCGGCACGATGCCGCCGCCCAGCGCCTTGCCCAGGGTGTACAGGTCGGCGCGCACGCCGGAGTCGTCCAGGGCCAGGAGGTCGCCGGTGCGGGCGAGCCCGGACTGGATCTCGTCGGCGATGAGCAGCACGTCGTTCGCGGTGCAGAGCTCGCGCACCCGCCGCAACCACGGCGTCGGCGGCACGACCACCCCGGCCTCACCCTGCACGGGCTCCAGCAGCACGGCGGCGGTGCGAGGGGTGATCGCCGCCTCGAGCGCCAGGGCCTGGGGGTCGTCCGGGCCGTAGGGCACCGTCACGAAGCCCGGGGTGAACGGGCCGAACTCCGCCCGCGCGGAGCTGTCGGTGGAGAAGCTGATCACGGTGGTGGTGCGGCCGTGGAAGTTGTCGGCCATGACGATGATCTCGGCGGTGCCGTCGGGCACCCCCTTGACCTGGTGGGCCCACTTGCGGGCGACCTTCACCGCGGACTCGACGGCCTCGGCGCCGGAGTTCATCGGCAGCACCATCTCGGTGCCGGTCAGCTCGGCCAGCTCGTGGCAGAAGGCGCCGAGCTGGTCGTGGTGGAAGGCGCGGCTGGTCAGCGTGACGCGGCCGAGCTGGGTGACGGCGGCCTCGACGAGCGCCGGGTGGCGGTGGCCGAAGTTCAACGCCGAGTAGCCGGCGAGGAAGTCCAGGTAGCGACGACCCTCGACGTCGGTGACCCAGGCGCCCTCGGCCTCGGCGATGACGACGGGCAGCGGGTGGTAGTTGTGCGCGCTCCACCGCTCGTCACGGGCGATGAGGTCGGCGGACAGGCTGCTGGTGAGCGTCATGTCTCCAGGCTAGAGGCACGTCGTGCACGAAACATCCATCGAACGCTGCGTCCAGCGCGGGTTCTTTGCGCCAGATCACACGACCGTGACGGATCGTTGCAGCAGCACCCCGGTGCCGCGGTCGTGGCACCCTGGGGGACACGTGCCGCACCCGGCGCACGCACCGACCACCAGGAGGACCGGCCCGTGCGCCGTCGAGCCACCACCGCAGCACTGACCGGACTGGGGGCCGTCGCGCTCGTCGCGCTCGCGGGCTGCAGCGCCAACGGCACCCCCGCCGCACCAGCCCGCTCGGAGGCGGTGCCGACCACCGCGGCCGCGACGCCCACCGGCGACGTCTCGGTGAGCGCGTGCACCGCCTACGCCGGCGCGACCGGCAACCCGCGCCAGGTGGTCGCCACGTCCTCGGCCAAGCCGGTGCTGGGCCCGGCCGTGGCCCTGGTGCTCGTGAGCTTCCGCGGCGTCGTCTCCGGGGCGAGCGTGCCGGCCGACCCTCAGCTGCAGGAGGCCTTCACCGAGCTGGTGGCCTCCGTGGACGACCTCTCCACCCAGCTCGCGGCTGGGCTGCCCGCAGGGGCGGACCCGGTGAAGACGCCGGTCACGGTGGACCCGACCCGGCTCCGGACCGCGCTGGACGCCGCCGACGCCCTCTGCACCGCCCGCGGCGTCGCGCCCAAGGCGGGCTGATCCGTGTCCGACGTGCGGGCACACTTCCGCCTGCCGGTCGGGGTGCCCGTGGACCTGGCCACCCATGGCTGTCGAGCCACCCCGGTGGGGCCGCGCCACAAGAAGGCCGGTCGGCGGGCGCTGGCCGAGCTCGGTCCGCACCTGGTCGACCGGCAGCAGGCACTCTGGGCGGAGGGGCGGGCGGGGGGCTCGCGGCGCGTGCTGCTGGTGCTGCAGGGCATGGACACCGCGGGCAAGGGCGGTGTGGTCCGTGCCGTGGGAGGCCTGCTCGAGCCGCAGGGGGTGGCGCTGAGCTCCTTCGGCCGTCCCACCGCCGAGGAGCTCGAGCACGACGTGCTGTGGCGGGTGCGTCGTGCGCTGCCCGCTCCCGGTGTCGTCGGCTTCTTCGACCGTTCGCACTACGAGGACGTTCTGGTGGCGCGGGTGGAGCACCTCGCCGAGCCGGCCGAGCTCGAGCGGCGGATCCAAGCCATCAACGCCTTCGAGACCGAGCTCGTCGACTCCGGGGTGGCCGTGGTGAAGGTGTTCCTGCACCTGTCCTCCCGAGCGCAGCTCGACCGGCTGACCGCGCGGCTCGACGACCCGGACAAGCACTGGAAGTACACCCCCGAGGACCGGCTGAACCGGTCGCGGTGGGACGACTACCAGCGGGTCTACGCCGACGTGCTGCAGCGGTGCGCCACGGCGGCGGCTCCCTGGCTGCTGGTCCCCGCCGATCGCAAGTGGTACTCCCGCTGGGCCGTCGGCGCCGTGCTCTCCGAGACCCTCGACGAGCTCGACCCGCACTTCCCCCCGCCCACCTACGACGTGGTCGCCGAGCGCGCGGCCCTGCTGGCCACCCGTCCGTGAGCGGGGCCCTCGGGGTGGCGGCCGCCGCGGTGCTCGTCGCCGCCCTGGGCGCCGGGTGCGCCGGCGGAGCCACTCCCGCCGTGCACGTCGAGCTGCCCCCGAGCCCGACCACCGGCTCCGTGGTCTCCCTGGTGGGTCTGGGCGACTCCATCCCCGCCGGCGACGAGTGCGACGGGTGCACCCCGTTCGTCGAGCTCTACGGGAAGCAGCTCGCCCGGGCCGCTTCCGCTCGAGTGGACGTGACCAACCTCGGTGTGGGCGGGTGGACCAGCAGCGACCTGCTCGTGGCCCTGCAGCCCGGTGGGGACGACGCCGCGGCGGTGGCCGGGGCGGACGTCGTGACCGTCACCATCGGCGCCAACGACTTCTCCACCCAGCTGGACAGCTACCTCGCCGGCGACTGCGGCGGCAGCGACGGTCTCGGCTGCTTCCAGCCCTACCTCCCGCAGCTGCGCAGCACCCTCGTGCAGGTGCTGCGGGAGATCACCGCGCTCCGGGCGGGGCAGCCGACCCGGATCGTCGTCACCGGGTACTGGAACGTCTTCCCCGACGGTGAGGTCGCGCAGGACGAGTACGGTCCCGGCTTCCTCACCGCGAGTGCGGCGCTGACCACCCAGGTCAACTCCGTCATCGCCTCCGCGGCCGCCGAGCAGGGGGCGGCCTACGCCGACCTCGCCACGCCGTTCAAGGGTGTCGACGGCGAGGGCGACCCCACCGGGCTGCTCGCCGCCGACGGGGAGCACCCCGACCAGGCCGGCCACCAGGCCATCGCCGACGCCCTGGTCGCGCTGGGGCCGCTCACGCCGGTCCCCGCGGCCTGAGGTACGTCCACGCCCCGTCCACCCGGACGAACTCGCTGTCCTCGCTCTGCACCCCGTCGGCGTGCACCGCGCGGAACTGCACGGTGCCGGTGGACTCCAGCAGCCCTCCGCCGGTGCGGTCCAGGACCTCCAGCCGCGTCCAGCGCACGCCGGGGTCGAGCTCGAGGACGGCCGGGCGGGTGGTGCGGTGCCAGGTCCGCAGCAGGTACGGGGCGTCGCCGACGACGAAGGCGCTGTAGCGCGCACGCATGAGGGCCTCGGCGGTGGCCGCGGCACCACCGGCGTGCAGCCGGCCGCAGCAGGTGTCGTAGGTGGCCGGCAGGCCGCAGGGACAGCGAACGGGGCGGGTCACCCGGTCAGTGTGCTCGACCGTGCGACCCGCCCCGCCGTCCCGGGTGCGACCTACTCGATGATCTGGCCCGCGTCCGCCTTGTCGACCAGCGACTGCGGCGGGGTGAACTGCGGGCCGTAGAGCTCGGCCAGCTCGCGGGCGCGGTCGTTGAAGCCCTTGAGCCCGCCCTCGTAGCCGTTGATGTACTGGATCACACCACCGGTCCAGGCAGGGAACCCGATGCCGAAGATGGACCCGATGTTGGCGTCCGGCACGGAGGTCAGCACGCCCTCGTCGAAGCAGCGCACCGTCTCCAGGGCCTCGGCGAACAGCATCCGCTCCTGCAGGTCGCGGAACGGGACGTCCTTCCCGGAACCGGTGCCGAACGCCTCGCGCAGGCCGGGCCAGAGCCCGGTGCGCTTGCCGTTCTCGTCGTAGTCGTAGAAGCCCGCTCCGGTGCTGCGCCCCTTGCGGTCGTGGATGTCGAGCATGGCGTCGATGACGGCCTCGGAGCCGTGCTCGGGCCACGTGCCGCCCTCGGCCAGGACCGCCGCCTTCGTCTCCGCGCGGATCTTTCGCGGCAGCGTCAGGGTCAGCTCGTCCATGAGCTGCAGCGGGGGTGCGGGGTAGCCGGCCTGCGACCCGGCCTGCTCGATGGTGGCCGGCGCCACGCCCTCGCCGAGGGCCGCGATGGCCTCGTTGAGGAAGGTGCCGATGACCCGGCTGGTGAAGAACCCACGGCTGTCGTTGACGACGATCGGGGTCTTCTTGATCTGCAGCGTGTAGTCGATGACCTTGGCCAGCACCTCGTCGGAGGTCTTCTCCCCGCGGATGATCTCGACCAGCGGCATCTTGTCCACGGGGGAGAAGAAGTGCACGCCGATGAAGTCCGCGGGACGGGAGACGCCCTCGGCCAGCGCCGTGATGGGCAGGGTGGAGGTGTTGGACCCCAGCACCGCGTCCGCCTCCACCACGTCCTGGATCTCGCCGAACACCGCGTGCTTGACCTCCACGGACTCGAAGACCGCCTCGATGACGAAGTCCACGCCCGCGAAGTCCGCCGCCGAGGCGGTCGGGGTGATCCGGGCCAGCAGCTCCGCGGAGCGCTCCGGGGTGGTCTTGCCGCGGCTGAGGGCCTTGGCCTCCAGCGCCTCGGCGTAGCCCTTGCCCTTGGTCGCGGCCTCGATCGTGGTGTCCTTGAGGACGACCTCGATGCCCGCCTTGGCCGAGACGTAGGCGACAGCCGCACCCATCATCCCGGCGCCGATCACGCCGAGCTTGCGCACGGTGTGCTGGGGGTAGCCCTCCGGGCGGCTGCCACCACCGTTGATGTGCTGCAGGTCGAAGAAGAACGCCTTGATCATGTTCTTGGAGACCTGGCCGACGACCAGGCTGACGAGGTAGCGGGTCTCGATGAGGGTGGCGGTCTCGAAGTCCACCTGGGCCCCCTCGACGGCCGCGGCGAGGATCGCCCGCGGCGCCGGCATGGGGGCACCCTTGATCTGCTTGCGCAGGTTGGACGGGAAGGCCGGCAGGTTCGCGGCGAAGCCCGGGCTGGACGGCGTGCCGCCGGGGATCCGGTAGCCCTTGACGTCCCACGGCTGCACCGCGTCCGGGTGCTCCTTGATCCACGCCTTGGCCGCCGGGACCAGCTCCTCGACGGTGTCCAGCACCTCGTCGACCAGGCCGACCTCCTTGGCCTTGGCCGGACGGTAGCGCTGGCCCTGGGCGAGCACCTGGAGCACTGCGCCCTGGATGCCCAGCATGCGCACGGTGCGGGTGACGCCGCCACCGCCGGGCAGCAGCCCCAGCGTGACCTCGGGCAGGCCGATGAGCGACCCCCGGGTGTCCGCGGCGATGCGGTGGTGGCAGGCCAGGGCGATCTCCAGGCCCCCACCGAGGGCCGCCCCGTTCACGGCGGCCACGACGGGCCGGCCGAGGGTCTCCAGCCGGCGCAGCTGGGCCTTGATGCGGTTGGCGTGCTCGGTGACCTGGGGGGCGTCCTCCGGGCCGGCCTTGATCAGGTCGTGCAGGTCGCCGCCGGCGAAGAAGGTCTTCTTGGCGGAGGTGATGACGACGCCGGTGACGGTGTCCTTCTCGGCCTCCAGCCGGTCCACCGCCACGCCCATGGAGTACAGGTAGTCGGCGTTCATCGTGTTGGCCGACTGGTTGGGGTCGTCCAGGGTCAGCACGACGATGCCGTCGGCGTCGGAGTCCCAGCGGATCGTGTTCGTCTCGCTCATGTCAGTCAGCTCCTCAGACCCGCTCGATGATGGTGGCCACGCCCATGCCGCCGCCGATGCACAGCGTCACCAGCGCACGCCGTCCGCCGGTGCGCTCCAGCTCGTCGACGACCGTGCCGACGAGCATCGCGCCGGTGGCCCCGAGGGGGTGCCCCATCGCGATGGCCCCACCGTTCACGTTGAGCTTCTCCTCCGGGATGTGCAGGTCCTTCTGCCACTTGAGCACGACGGAGGCGAAGGCCTCGTTGAGCTCGAACAGGTCGATGTCGTCCACGGTGAGCCCCGCGGTGGCCAGCACCTTGCGGGTGGCCGGGGTGGGGCCGGTGAGCATGATCGTGGGGTCGGCCCCGCTCGTCGCGGAGGCGATGACGCGGGCGCGCGGGGTGAGCCCGGCGCGGGCGCCGGCCTCCTCGGTGCCGACGAGCACGAGGGCCGCGCCGTCGACGATCCCGGAGGAGTTGCCCCCGGTGTGCACGTGGTTGATGCGCTCGGTGGCGTGGTACTTCTGCAGCGCCACGGCGTCGAAGCCGCCCATCTCGCCCATGCCCGCGAACGCGGCCTTGAGCTTGCCCAGGGACTCCACGGTGGAGCCGGGCCTGCGGTGCTCGTCGTGGTCGAGCAGGGTCACGCCGTTCATGTCCTTGACGGGCACGACGGACTTGGCGAAGTAGCCCCCGTTCCAGGCGGCCTCGGCGCGGTCCTGGGAGCGGACGGCGAACGCGTCGACGTCCTCGCGGGAGAAGCCCTCGATGGTGGCGATGAGGTCGGCGCCGATGCCCTGGGGCACGAAGTAGGTGTCGTAGTTGGTCGCCGGGTCCATGGCCCAGGCCCCGCCGTCGGAGCCGATGGCCACCCGCGACATGGACTCGACACCACCGGCGACCACGAGCTGGTCCCAGCCGGAGATGACCTTCTGCGCCGCGGTGTTCACGGCCTCGAGGCCCGACGCGCAGAAGCGGTTGAGCTGCACGCCACCGACCGTGTCCGGCAGGCCGGCCACCATGGCCGCGGTGCGGGCGATGTCCGAGCCCTGGTCGCCGACGGGGGAGACCACGCCGAGCACGACGTCGTCGATGTCCTTCGGGTCCAGCTGGGGGTGGCGGACCTTCAGCTCGTCGATGAGCCCCACGACGAGGTCCAGCGGCTTGGTGCCGTGCAGCGCACCTCCCTTGTTCTTGCCTCGGGGCGTGCGGATCGCCTCGTAGATGAACGCTTCACCACTCACTGTGCGAGCCTCCTGGGATCGGGTGGTGGACGGCCTCGTCCACCGTCGCTGATGCTAACAGCGGTTCACTGCAGACGCCATCGTCGCAGACAGGACGGCTGCCGGTGCCCTCCTCGCCTGCTAGCGTCCCGTCACGTGAGCACGCAAGCGACGACGGCCGCACGGGGCTCGGACCGCCGTGCCCAGCTGGTGGCGGCCGCGACCACCCTGTTCGCCGAGCGCGGGTACGAGTCCGTCTCGGTGGAGGACGTGGCGGCGGCTGCGGGTGTCACCGGGCCCGGGGTGTACCGGCACTTCGAGGACAAGCAGGCGCTGCTGGCGGAGGTCGTGCTCGCCGGCGTCGGCCACCTGGAGCAGCGGTCCGCGGCGGCTTTGGCTCCGACGGACCCCGACCAGGTGGCCGCTCCGGCCGGTGGTGAGGTGACGGCCCTGCTCGCCGAGCTCGTGGCCCTGGCCGTCGCACGCCCGGCCGCCGCGGTGGTGTGGCGCTGGACCGGGGGGCACCTGGCGCCGGCGGACCAGCGCGAGGTGGCCCGCCGCGCGCACGCGCTGCTGACCACCTGGGGCGACGTGGTCCGGGTGCAGCGGCCCGAGCTCAGCGCGGCCGACGCCGAGCTGCTGTGCTGGGCCGTGATGAGCGTGCTCGGCAGCACCACCGTGCACCGCACGCGGATCGGGTCGGCGCGGGCCCGGGACCTGCTGCGCGCGGCCGGAGGGCGGGTGCTGGGCGTCCAGCCCGGCGCGGCCGCGCCGACCCCGCCGCTCCCGGCCCCGGCGTGGACCCCCGGCAGCCGGCGCGAGCAGATCCTCGAGGCGTCGTCGAGGTTGTTCGCCGAGCGCGGGTACCACGCGGTGGGGATCGACGACATCGGTGCGGCCGTGGGCATCGCCGGGCCCAGCGTGTACCGGCACTTCCCCAGCAAGGTCAGCGTCCTCGTGGCGGTCTGCCAGCGGGCGGCCGAGCGGCTCGCCCTCGGTGTGCTGGACGCGCTGCGCGTCGGCCGGGACGCCCACGACGTGCTCCGCAGGCTGGTGGGCTCCTACGTCGACGCGCTGCTGGTCTCCCCGGACCTGCGGGTGGGGATGTCCACCGATCGGGCCGCCGTCACCGGGGCCGACCGCGAGGGACTGCGGCGCAACCAGCGCGAGCTCGTGGCCCACTGGGTGTGGGCGTTGCGGGAGGTGCACCCCGAGCTCGCCGCCGCCGACGCCGCCGTGCTGGTGCACGCCGGGCTCACGGTGGCCAACGACCTCGCCCGCACCCGCAGCGTGGCCGGCCGTCCCGGGCTGCGCGCCGAGCTCGTCGCCCTGGTGCTGGCCGTGCTGGACGTGCCCTCGGCGCAGGCGTGAGGGGCACCTGGCATCGTCTGCGGGCGTGACACCGCCCGCCGGCTCGGCCCGCCCCGCCCCCACCGTCACCGCCGAGCTCGTGGAGCAGGCGGCGGCCCGGTTGGCCGGGGTGGTCACCCGCACCCCGCTGGAGCCCAACCCGCGGCTCTCGGCCCGGACCGGTGCCCAGGTGTGGCTCAAGCGCGAGGACCTGCAGACGGTGCGCTCGTACAAGGTGCGCGGCGCGTACAACCTGGTGGTCCAGCTCCCGCCGGAGGTTCGCGACCGCGGCGTGGTGTGCGCGAGCGCCGGCAACCATGCGCAGGGCATGGCGCTGGCCTGCCGTCAGCTGGGGGTCACCGGCACCGTGTTCGTCCCGGGCACCACGCCGCGGCAGAAGCGCGAGCGGATCGCGGCGCTGGGTGGGGACGACGTCCGGGTGGTGGTGGTGGGGGAGACCTACGAGGACGCCAGCAGCACCGCGGCGGCGGAGGCGCAGCGGACGGGCGCGACGCTGGTGCCCGCCTTCGACGACCCCCGCACCGTGGCCGGGCAGGGCACGGTGGCCTGCGAGCTCGTGGAGCAGCTGGGCCGGGCCCCGGACGTGCTCGTGGTGCCGGTCGGGGGCGGCGGCCTGCTGGCCGGGATGAGCACCTGGTTCGGCGAGCGCCACCCCGGGACCAGGGTGGTGGGGGTCGAGCCCGCCGGCGCCGCGTGCATGGCGGCCGCGCTCGCGGCGGGCGAGCCCGTGGCGCTGGAGGCGCTGGACTCCTTCGTCGACGGTGCCGCGGTCCGCAAGGCGGGTGCGGTGACCTTCCCGCTGATCCGCGACGCGGGCGCGGAGCTCGTCAGCGTGGCCGAGGGTGCGGTGTGCACCGAGATGCTCGGCCTGTACCAGACCGACGGGATCATCGCCGAGCCCGCCGGTGCGCTGACGGCCACCGCCCTGGGCACCGTGGTGCAGGTCGAACCGGGCCAGACCGTGGTGTGCGTGCTCTCCGGCGGCAACAACGACGTCAGTCGCTACGCCGAGGTGCTCGAGCGCTCCCTGGTGCACTCCGGGCTCAAGCACTACTTCCTGGTCGGCTTCCCGCAGGAGCCGGGAGCGCTGCGGCGCTTCCTCGACGAGGTGCTCGGCCCGGACGACGACATCACGCTGTTCGAGTACGTCAAGCGCAGCAGCCGCGAGACGGGCCCGGCGCTGATCGGCATCGAGCTGGCCCGGGCGGGCGACCTGGCGGGGCTGCTGGAGCGCATGGCGGCCACCCCGCTGAAGGTGGAGCCCGTCGAGCCCGGGAGCCCGGTGTTCGAGTTCCTGCTCTGAGGCCGCTGCGGGCTCGGACGCTCAGCCGCCGCAGACCTGGTCGAGGGTGCCGCGGACGGTGGTCAGCTCGTCGGGGGTGATCGCCGCGTACCGCGCGTCGAAGCGGCTCTCGAACGCGGACAGGAACGCGTCCTTGCCCGAGGTGTAGGAGCTGCACGCGGCCTGGCGCTGTGCGCCGGTGACCTTGGTCAGCGCCGCGGGGACGGCGGCCAGCGCCTGCGCGCGCTCCTGCGCCGAGCCGAGGCTCGTCGGGGCCGCCGCGGTGGTGGCGGACGGGGCGGGGCTGTCCGGGGCCGGGGCGGAGGAGCAGCCCGCCACCAGCAGGAGACCGGTGACGACGAGGGTGAGGGCGGATCGCATGGAGCGACCGTAGCGCTGGTGCGGCCGGGGTGGTCGTCCCGGCGTCCCGTCCCGGTGCCCAGGACGGGCGCCCCGAGGTGCTCAGCGACCAGGGTGCCTGTCCGGCACGTCCGGACCGCCCGGGGCAGTCTGGTCCCCACGACGGTGCGGCCGGACCTGGCCGCACGCGTGAGCACCCGGGACGGAGGCGGTGTCGTGGTCCCCGCGGACTTCACCTACGACAACCGCACGGGGCGCGGCCCGGGCCGTGCCATCCGCGTGATGGGGGCGGTGCTGCCGGGCGTGGCCGCCGTGTGGCGCCAGGTCGAGCCGTACGCGGACGCGTGGCGGGTCGACAACAGCAGGAACCTCGACCGGCCCGGTCGACGCTGGATCGTGCTGGGGGACTCGATGTCGCAGGGCGTCGGCGCCTCGAGCCACGAGGCGGGGTGGGTCGGGCAGCTGCGCGGGCGGCTGGCCGCCGACGGCGAGGACCTGCAGGTGCTCAACCTGTCCGCGACCGGGGCCCGCGTCAGCGACGTGCTCGACCAGCAGCTGCCCCTGCTGCACGGGCTCGGCCCGCGCGAGGACGACCTCGTGACGGTGCTGGTGGGTTCCAACGACCTCTTCGGGGACCGGGGCCGCCGCAGGGAGCTGCCGGCGGCGTTCGCCGAGCTCGTGGACCGACTGCCGTCCGGTGCGGTGGTCGCCACGCTTCCCCAGCCCAGCGGTGCCGCCACCCTGGCCAACGAGCACGTCGAGCGGGCCGCAAGGAACGGCGCGATCGTCATGGTCGACCTGCGGGTCACCGGCCCACGGTCGTGGCGAGGGCGGCTCGCCGGGGACTTCTTCCACCCCAACGACGCCGGGTACGCCGCGATCGCGACGGCCTTCGAGCCCACGATCCGCAGCAGCCTGGCCTGCGGGCGTGGCAGGGCGGCGCCCCGACGTCGAGGTGGTCCGGGGGTCAGTGCTTGAAGACGTCCTTGATCTTCTCGCCGGCCTGCTTCAGGTTGCCCTTGGCCTGGTCGCCCTTGCCCTCGGCCTCCATCTGCTCGTCGCCCGTGGCGTGACCGACCTTCTCCTTCGCCTTGCCCTTCAGCTCCTCGGCCTTGTTCGATGCCTTGTCGTCGAGTGCCATGACGCTCTCCTCGGTTCTGTGCGCAGCGGGCCGCCGTGCGGCGGTCCGTGCTCGGGGACGGTAGTCGCGCGGCCACGGGAGCACCGGGGGAGTGCGGGAGGCCCGTCTCGGTCGTGGTGGTGGGCGCGTCCCGGGGGCTACCGTCTCGCGCGTGACGCGCACCGGAGCGATCTTCCTGCCGGCCTGGGCTCCGGAGACCTTGCTCCCGCTGGCCCGTGCGGCCGACGAGGCCGGGGTGGACGAGCTGTGGGTGTGGGAGGACTGCTTCCAGCAGTCCGGGGTGGCGGCGGCGAGCGCCTGCCTGGCGGCGACCACGCGGATCGACGTCGGCATCGGCCTGATGCCGGCCCCGCTGCGCACGGTGGCCCTGACCGCCATGGAGATCGCCACCCTGCAGCGGTTGTTCCCCGGCCGCTTCCGGCCCGGGATCGGCCACGGCGTCCAGTCGTGGATGGGGCAGGCCGGTGTCCGGGCCGCCTCCCCGCTGACGCTGCTCGACGAGCAGCTGACCGCGCTGCGCGCCCTGCTGGACGGACAGCGGGTCAGCACGCGAGGTCGGTACGTCCACCTCGACGACGTCGCGCTGGACTGGCCGCCGCTGCAGCGCGTGCCGGTGCTGGCCGGGGCCGAGGGTCCGAGGTCGTTGCAGCTCTCCGGTGCGCTGGCCGACGGCACCCTCCTGCCGGCGGGAACCACCGTGGACCGGTTGCGCGCGGCGCGCGAGCAGATCGACATCGGTCGCGAGCGGGCCGGTCGCACCGACCACCACGACGTCACCGTCTTCGTCCCGGTCGCCACCGGTCCGGGCGCCCAGCAGCGGTTGGACGCCTGCCAGGCCAGGTGGGGCTTCGACGGCCCGGGCTGGGGCGCGGCCGGCGACGCCGAGCAGGTGGCGCAGGCCCTGCGCGGGTGGGCCGGGGCCGGCGCTGACGCGGTCGCTCTGCAGCCCACCGACGACGACCCGGATCCGGCCTCATTCATGGCCTTCGCGGCGGAGGTGGGGCTGCTGCTGAGCTGAGGCCGCGCGCTCGCGACCCCAGCCCGGCGGCGGTGGTCACAGCTCGTGACTCCGACGTTGCCGGCGCGACCGACCGTCGGGGTCGGCGACCAGGGCGTAGAGGGGGTCGGCGAGCAGCCGTCGGACCCGGCTGACGGGGTCGGGGTCGTGGCGGCGTGCCTGACCCGGTGGCCGTGCACCGCCACCGCCGGCGGCGTGCCAGCGGTCGAGGTCGGCCGCTCGTGCGGTCCACAGCGCGAGCAGGTCGCCGGTCAGCAGCCGGGGGTCGTCCTGGGCGAGGCCGAGGTGCTCGGCCCACAGCTGCAGCCGCAGGTCGCGGGCGGCCACGCGGGCCCCGGCCCCGTGCCCGTCGAGCACCGTGGGCTCGCGCGGGTCGCGGCGGGTGTCGACCACCGCGCACGCGAGCTCGCTGTCGGAGGTCCACGAACGGCGGTTGAAGTTGTCCGAGCCGCAGGTGAACCACACGTCGTCGACCATGCAGGTCTTGGCGTGGACGTAGATCGGCGTGCCCGCGGCGTTCTCCAGGTCGAACACACCGACCCGGTCCGGGGCCTCGGACCGGAGCAGGGTCATGGCCCGGATCTGCCCGATCCGGTTGACCGGACCCATCAGCGTGCCGTCGGCGTCCGGGAACCGGGGCACCACCGCGATCACGCGCAGCGCGGGCGCCCGGCGCAGGGCGGCGACGAGCAGCCGTGCGACGACGGGGGACCACAGGTACTGGTCCTCGATGTAGATGAGGGAGCGGGCGAGACCGAAGGCCTTCTCGTAGGCCCGGGCGATGCTGCGCTCGCCCTGCGGCGCGAACGGGAACCGCGGGCGCTTGCGGCTGTACGTGCGCAGCACCTGCACCGCCTGCTCGCCGCACGGCTCGGGCAGCGGGCCCCGGGCAGGCAGCGGGCGAGGCCGGCGCGGCATGTCCGCCCGGCGCTGCAGCAGCATCCGGTAGGGGGTCCGCCGGTCCAGGGGCGTGGGGTCGTCCCACCGCTCGGCGAAGGTCTCCAGCAGCTCGCCCACCGCAGGGCCGCGGACCGCCATCGTCAGGTCGTGCCAGGGGGCCCGGGGTCCGTACCGCGCGTCCATGGGCTGCTGCTGCGGGTCCCCGCGGTGCTCGGCGTCGTCGCGCCGGCTGTGGCTGAGGTCGATCCCACCGACGTAGGCCACCGCCCCCGCCGGCGCGGCCCGCTGCAGGAGCAGCAGCTTCTGGTGGTGCGAGCCGAAGCGCCGCACCCGCTGGTCGAGCAGGGCCTCGGCGCCGGCCTCGTTGAGCTCGGCGCCCAGGCGCTGGTTCTGCTGCGCGCTGAAGGACATGTGGTCGGAGTGCGACCTCCACAGCAGTCCGCGCACCTCGACACCCCGCCGGGCCGCCCCGCACAGCAGCTCGTGCACGGTGGGTCCGTCGGCGGCGAGCCGCTCGTCCCCGTCGCCGCGCCAGTCCGTGAAGTAGATCTGGTCGCCCGCCCGCAGGTCGGTGACCTGCTCGAGCACCCGGCGGAAGTAGTGCGCCCCGTGGACCACCGGTTCGACGGCGTTGCCGGTGGTCCACCCGTGGCCCGTGGCCTGGGAGGTCAGCCTCGTGTGCGGGTTGCCGCGCTCGGTCGCGCTCAGGAACCAGCGCGCCGGAGCAGCGTCCTCGTGCGGGGGGGTCATGGCTGGTCAGCGTAGGCAGGCGGGCCCGCGACCGGGAGCCCGGGACCGCAGGTAGGATTCGGGGCGACGTGCCATCCGGAGCAGCAGCCTGGGCGGTCCAGCGGGGCCACCTACGACGCCCGGCGGGGTGCCCGTTGACCGGCACCGGTTCACACCGGCGTGCTCCTGCGTGTCGCCGACACGGTCCTGGTCGTTACCCTCCCGGTGGCGGCGCAGGTCTGACCACGACCCCCGGGAAGGAACGACCGTGCTGATCGGTGTGCTCAAGGAGGCTCGGCCCGGCGAGACGAGGGTGGCCGCCACTCCAGCGACGGTGGTGCAGCTGCAGAAGCTCGGTTACGCGGTGGTGGTCGACGCCGGGGCCGGTGAGGCGTCGACCTTCACCGACGCCGCCTACGCGCAGGCCGGCGCGACGACCGGTGACGCGGCGCTGGCCGACGTGGTCCTCGGGGTGAACGCACCCTCGCCCGACCAGCTCGACCGGCTCCGCCCCGGAACCACGCTGGTGAGCCTGCTCAGCCCCGCCCTGGACGCCGAGCTGGTCGCCGACCTGGCCCGGCGGCCCATCACGGCGCTGGCCATGGACGCGGTGCCGCGCATCTCCCGCGCCCAGTCGATGGACGTGCTGTCGTCCATGGCCAACATCGCCGGCTACCGCGCCGTCGTCGAGGCCGCCCACGTCTTCGGCCGCTTCTTCACCGGCCAGGTCACCGCAGCGGGCAAGGTTCCGCCGGCGAAGGTGCTCGTGTGCGGCGCCGGGGTCGCCGGCCTGGCCGCGATCGGGGCGGTCGGTGCCATGGGCGCGGTGGTCCACGCCACCGACCCGCGGCCCGAGGTGGCCGACCAGGTGAAGTCCCTGGGCGGGCAGTACCTGGCCGTGGAGACCCCCGAGGTGACCGACGAGGGGCCCGGCACCGGCTACGCGAAGGAGATGGGCACCGACTACGCCGCCCTCGCGGAGGCGCTGTACGCGAAGACCGTGCCGGACATGGACATCGTCATCACCACCGCGCTCATCCCCGGCCGGCCGGCGCCGAGCCTGCTCACCGCCGAGATGGTCGCCTCGATGAAGCCCGGCTCGGTCATCGTCGACATGGCCGCGGCCAACGGGGGCAACGTCGCGGGCACCGTCAAGGGCGAGGCCGTGGTCACCGGGAACGGTGTCACGATCATCGGCTACACCGACCTGGCCGGCCGCCTGCCCGCCCAGGCCTCACAGCTCTACGGCACCAACCTGCTGAACCTGGTCAAGCTCATGACCCCGCGCGGCGACGGTGAGCTGGTGCTCGACCACGAGGACGTCGTGCAGCGGACCATCACCGTGGTCCGCGACGGTGAGCTGATGTGGCCGCCCCCGCCGGTGCAGGTCTCGGCCGCGCCTGCTGCCGTGTCCCCGGCGAAGGCCCCCGTGGTGGCCGAGCCGAAGGTCCCCGCCTCGCTCGCGCGCCGGCTCACCGTGGTCACCGTCGCCGCCCTGGTGCTCGGGCTGCTGGTGGCCGTGGCCCCGCCCGCGCTGCTGGGGCCGCTGACGGTGTTCGCCCTGGCGATCGTGGTCGGCTACTACGTCATCGGCAAGGTGCACCACGCGCTGCACACCCCGCTGATGAGCGTCACCAACGCCATCTCCGGCATCGTCGTCGTGGGGGCGGTGCTGCAGATCGGCAGCGGCAGCACCCTGGTGACGATCGTGTCGTTCTTCGCGGTGCTGCTGGCCAGCATCAACGTCGTCGGCGGCTTCGCCGTCACCCGCCGGATGCTCGCCATGTTCAGCCGAAGCTGAGCGGGCTGTGAGAATGAGGAACCCACGATGACCATCCAGACCGCTGCGTCCGCGGCGTACATCGTCTCCGCGCTGCTGTTCATCCTGGCCCTCGCCGGGCTCTCCAAGCACGAGAGCGCCACCCTGGGCAACGGGTTCGGCATGATCGGCATGGCCGTGGCCCTGGTGGCCACCGTCGTGCTGGCGATCGACCGTGGCCTGTCCGGCCTGGGCCTGGGCCTGCTCCTGCTGGCCACCGCCATCGGTGCCGCGATCGGCATCGCCCGGGCGCGCTCGGTCGAGATGACGGGCATGCCCGAGCTGATCGCCCTGCTGCACTCCTTCGTCGGCATGGCCGCCGTGCTCGTGGGCTGGAACGGCTACCTCGAGGTCGAGGCCCACCCGGACGGGGCCGAGGCCGCCGCGCTCGACGCCATCGGCACGCTCGGCATCCACCACGGCGAGGTCTTCATCGGCGTCTTCATCGGCGCGGTCACCTTCACCGGCTCGATCGTGGCCTACGGCAAGCTCTCCGGGCGGATCAGCTCCACCCCGCTGGTGCTGCCGGGCAAGAACCTGATCAACGTCGGGGCCCTGGTCGCCTTCGTCGTGCTCACCGCGTGGTTCGTCGTGTCCCCGGCGCTGTGGCTGCTGGTCGCCATGACCGTGGTTGCCCTGGCGCTGGGCTGGCACCTCGTGGCCTCGATCGGCGGGGGCGACATGCCGGTGGTGGTGTCAATGCTGAACAGCTACTCGGGCTGGGCGGCGGCGGCCTCGGGCTTCCTGCTGGAGAACAACCTCCTCATCATCACCGGGGCGCTGGTCGGGTCCTCGGGTGCCTACCTCAGCTACATCATGTGCACGGCCATGAACCGCTCGTTCTTCTCCGTGATCGCCGGTGGCTTCGGCATCGTGGCGGCGGGTGGCGACGACACCGACTACGGCGAGCACCACGAGATCACCGCCGAGGGTGTGGCCGAGCTGCTGTCCGACGCCGAGCGGGTCATCATCGCGCCGGGGTACGGCATGGCCGTGGCCCAGGCGCAGCACGGCGTGGCCGACCTGACCCGGCTGCTGCGCGCCCGCGGCGTCGACGTGCGCTTCGGCATCCATCCCGTCGCGGGCCGTCTCCCCGGGCACATGAACGTGCTGCTCGCCGAGGCCAAGGTGCCCTACGACATCGTCCTCGAGCTCGACGAGATCAACGACGACTTCGCCGAGACCGACGTCGTCCTCGTCATCGGGGCCAACGACACCGTGAACCCGGCCGCGGCCGACGACCCGACGAGCCCCATCGCGGGGATGCCGGTGCTGACGGTGTGGGACGCCAAGCACGTCGTGGTGTTCAAGCGGTCGATGGCGCCGGGCTACGCCGGCGTGCAGAACCCGCTGTTCTTCCGGGACAACACGTCGATGATCTTCGGTGACGCCAAGGACCGGGTCGAGGACATCCTGCGGGCGCAGGTGCCGGCGCGCGTCGGCTGACCCGTCCCGCCCGGGTTCGCGCTACGGCGTCGACACCGTCGGTGTCGGGAACCCGCCGACCGCCTGCTCGAAGGTGTGGGCAACGCGCAGCACGGTGGCGTCGTCGTGCTGGTTCCCGATGATCATCATCCCGGTGGGCAGGCCGTTGACCAGACCGGCGGGAACGCTGCAGGCGGGGTGCCCGGTCACGTCGGTGACGCAGGTGTTGGCGATCATCTCCAGGGCGCGAGGGATGACCTCCTCGCGCGGGGCGTCCGGCTTCGGCAGCAGCGTGGCCTGCAGCGGCACGGTCGGCATCACGAGCACGTCGTAGCGGGACAGCGCCTCGTCGTAGGCCCTGCGGAGCTCGATGGCCAGGTTCTGCGCCATGGCGTAGTGCTTGCCCTGGTAGCGGTTCATGGCGTACCGGCCGGTGAGCAGGACCAGCTTGACCGTCTCGGGGAACTGGCTGCCGTCGGCGCGCCAGCGGCTGCCGTAGTGCTCGACGACCTCCGGGTCGTAGAGGCCCTTCCAGCTCATCCCGTAGCCGTTGCCGTCCACCATCTGCGCCGTCGGGCCCTCCACGGCGATGACGTCCCAGATCTTGGCGCCGTGCAGGTGCCAGGGGATCGACACCTCCTCGGCGCTGAGCCCGGCGCCGACGAGCGTGTCGACTGCTGCGCGGACCGCGTCGTTGACGCCCTGCTCGGCGTTCGCCTGGGCGAACCCCTCCGCCACGACACCTATCCGCAGCCCCTCGGCGCCGCGGGTGATCGCGGCCGGGTAGTCCACCGGCACGAGGTCGCGGGGCTGGCGGGGATCGAGCCCGTCGGGCCCCGCGATCACGCTCAGCACGAGCGCGGAGTCGGCCACGGTGCGGGTGATGGGGCCGACGTGGTCGATCGTCGCCTCGATGGGGAACGCGCCGGTGTAGGGGACCAGGCCCCAGGTCGGCTTGTGGCCCACGGTGCCGCTGTAGGCGCTGGGGATGCGGATGGAGCCGCCCTGGTCGCCACCGGTGGCCACGTCCACGATCCCCGCCGCCACCAGGGCGGCGCTGCCCGAGGACGACCCGCCCGCCGAGCGCGTCTCGTCCCAGGGGTTGCGGACGGCGCCGGTGCGCGAGGTGTGCGAGCCGCCGGAGAAGCAGAGGTCCTCGCAGGCCGACTTGCCCACGATGGTGCCGCCAGCCGCGAGCACCCGGCTGACGATGGTGGCGTCCCGCAGGGGTGTGTAGCCCTCGATCGTGGCCGAACCGTTCATCATCGGCACGCCGGCCACCGCGGTGTTGTCCTTGACCGCCACGGTCTTCCCCGCGAGCGGACCCTCGCCCGAGCCGGTGATGGAGGTCTTCACGTACCAGGCGTTGTACGGGTTGTCGGCCGCCTCGGGCCGCGTCCAGGTCCGCTCGGCCATCGTGGGAACCGACGCGGCGTAGAGCTCCTCGACCACGTCCCAGGAGGCGAGCAGCCCGGTCACCATCGGCGCGAACGACTCCAGGTCGGATCCCGACAGGCCGAGCCGGTACTGCTGGTTGACCGCATCGAGGGCGGCGTCATCGGGCGGGTCGACGGGCATCCGGGCTCCTGACTGCGGGTGGTGACGACGCTAGGCACCCGGCCCACACCCCGTCAACGGGTCGATACCTCCCACCCGAGCCCGTGCTCGAGGGCGTGGGCCACCTCGAGCAGCTGCTGGTCGGCCCGGTGTGCTCCGACGACCTGCAGGCCGACGGGCAGCCCCTCGGGTGTCCGGCCGGCGGGCAGGGACAGGGCGGGCAGCCCGGTGGCGCTGATCAGGGTGCAGGACCGCATCCACCCCAGGTAGTCGGCCTGCGCAGTGCCGTCGACGACGGTGGGGTACTCGGTGTCGACGTCGAACGGGACGACCTGGGTGGTGGGGGCGAGCAGGACGTCGTACCGGGTGAAGAAGTCCGCGACCGCGACGTGCAGCCGGGTGTGGGCGGCCTCGGCCCGGGCCAGGTCGGTCCCGTCGAGCCGCCGGCCGGCCGCGACGTTGCCGTGGATGGTCTCCTTGACGAGCGCGGGGTGGGCGTCGACGACCGGGCCCAGCGACGCGGCGAACAGCCACGCCCGCAGCACGGTGAACACCTCGTCGGCCTCGTCGAGGTCGGGGCACGCCTGCTCGAGCTCCCCGCCGAGGGCGAGGACGAGGTCGGGGACACCGGTGAGGGCGTCGCGGACCGCGGCGTCGACCGGGATCCGCCCGCCGAGGTCGGGTGCCCACGCCACCCGCAGACCGGTGAGATCCTCCAGGACCGGTCGGGTGAACGACGCTCCGAGCTCGGGCAGCGAGAGCGGGGCTCGCGGGTCCGGACCGGCGAGGACGGAGAGTCCCAGGGCGACGTCGGCCACGGTGCGGCCCAGCGGCCCCTGCACCGAGAGCGTCGAGAAGCCCAGCGCCGTGGGGAACGTCGGCACCCGGCCGGGGCTGGGCCGCAGCCCGACGACCCCGCAGAACGCGGCCGGGTTGCGCAGCGAGCCACCCATGTCCGAACCCTCGGCCAGGGCGACCATCCCGGTGGCCAGTGCGGCTGCGGCCCCGCCGCTGGACCCACCGGCGCTGCGGCTGGGGTCGTGCGGGTTGCGGGTGGGCCCGAACAGCGTGTTGGTGGTGTGCGAGCCCGCCGCGAACTCCGGGACGTTGGTCTTGCCGACCCGCACAGCACCCGCCGCGCCCATCCGCGCCACCACCAGCTCGTCCTCGGTCGGCACCAGGTCGCGGTGCACGGGCGAGCCGAAGGTGGTGCGCATCCCCGCGGTGAGGTGCGTGTCCTTGTGCGCCACCGGCAGGCCGTGCAGCGGTCCGACGGCCGCACCGTGGGCGAGGGCCTCGTCAGCGGCGGCCGCTGCTGCCGTGGCCCCCTGGACGTCCAGGGTCACGAGCGCGTTCACCGTCGGGTTGAGGCGGTCGACCCGGGCCAGGTGCGCGGCGAGGAGCTCGCGGGCGGAGACCTCACGGGCGCGCACCATCCCGGCCAGCCGGGTCGCGGGCAGCAGGCACAGGTCGTCGTCCGGCAGCGTCATCCCTTGATGGTGCAGCACGCGGTCTCGTCGCGGCTCGATCGCCGCACCCCGGCACGCGACCGGGCCACGAGGGGTGGACGACCTGACCACCACCGCACCCACGACCGATCAGGCGGTTCCGCACCGACGCGTCCGTGCTCACCCCGTCGCTGGGGACACCGGAGGCGCCGTGCCCGACCGTGGTGGCGGCCCCCTGGGGCGCGACCGGTGCCACGTCCGCGCCGAGTGGTGCCCGGCGTCGACGCCGCAGCTCGGGGGCCCGCCCTACGAACCGTTGGCCGTCGCGCGGCGCAGGCTCGCCCGCATCGTCTCCAGGGTCAGCGCGAAGTGCGCCTGGGCGCAGCGGCCGGCGACCTCGGCGTCCCCGCGGACGACGTGTCCCACCAGTGCGGCGTGCTCGTGGGTGGCCTGCTCGACGAAGCCTGCCTCGTAGGGCTCCGAGCCGAAGCCGAGGGTCGCGGCTGCGGTGAGGTGGGCCGACAGCAGGGTCAGGTGGGGGTTGCGGGCTGCGGCGCCGATCAGGCCGTGCAGCCTGCGGTCCCAGGTCCGGGCCTCGATCATCGACGTCGCGCGGCGAAACTCCGCCATGGCGTCGCGCATCATCGTCACGTCCTCCGCGGTACGCCGCTCCGCCGCCGCGCGGGCGATCATCCCCTCGACCATGCAGCGGTAGTCGAACAGGTCGACCAGACGGGGGAGCTCCACCTCCAGCGTCCGGCGTGCGGCCTCGGGGGCGATGTCCTCCCAGGCGACGGCCGCGACGAAGCTGCCGCCGCTCCGACCGCGGCGCACGTCGAGCAGACCGAGGTCGGCGACCCGGCCCAGCGCCTGGCGCAAGGTCACCCGGCTGACGCCGAGGCGCTCGGCGAGCTCGCGCTCGGGGGGCAACCGCTCCCCGGGTGAGTACGCGCCGACGGCGATCGCGGTGACCAGGCGGTCGGCCAGGGACGAGACCAGCGACGTCGGGTGCAACCCGCGGCGGCCGGCTTCCTCGGCGGTCATCGGGGAAGTCTATCCGCGTCGGCCCGAAAGGTATTGGCAGGAGACCTTTGGCGTGCTCTAGTACCCCGGTACCCCTGACCGGAGAGGCGTCCCATGGCCACCACGCGCGATCCGCGGTTCCCCGACGCGACCACGACCGGCACGGTGGAGACACGTGGCGGGCAGACCTGGTACCGCGTCACCGGTGAGCTGGGGAGCTCCGACAGGGCCCCCGTCGTCGTCCTGCACGGTGGCCCCGGCGTGGGCCACAACTACACGCTCATGATGGCCAACCTCGCCTCCGACGGCCGTGCCGTCGTCCACTACGACCAGATCGGGTGCGGCGGCAGCACCCACCTGCCCGATGCCCCGGCCGACTTCTGGACCGTCGACCTGTTCGTCGAGGAGCTGCGCTGCGTGGTCGACGCGCTCGGGATCAGCGACCGGTTCCACCTGCTCGGCCACTCCTGGGGCGGGATGCTCGGCCCTGAGGTGGTCCTCGCCGATCCCACCGGCATCGCCAGCCTCTCCATCTGCGACTCGCCGGCCAGCATGGGGCTCTGGCTGGAGGCGGCGGCCCGCCTGCGGGACGAGCTCCCCGCCGCCGTCGCGGCCACGCTGGGAACGCACGAGGAGGCCGGGACGACCGACACCGCCGAGTACGCGGGCGCGATGGAGGTCTTCTACGACCGGCACGTGTGTCGTACGGTGCCCAACCCGACCGAGGTGAAGGACTCCTTCGACCAGCTCGCGGCCGATCCGACCGTCTACCACACGATGAACGGACCGAGCGAGTTCCACGTGGTCGGATCGTTGAGGGACTGGACGATCGTGGGTCGCGTCGGCGGCATCGGCGTCCCGACGCTGGTCGTCTCGGGGGCACACGACGAGGCGCAGCCCGACACGTGGGCGCCCTACGTCGAGGGCATCCCCGACGTCCGAACCCACTTCTTCGCCGAGTCCAGCCACATGCCGCACGTCGAGGAGCCCGAGGCGTTCCTCGACGTCGTCGGGTCGTTCCTGCGCCAGCACGACTGACCCGGCACGACGCACCAATCGCCCTCCGCCCCGCACCGTTCGAGCAGGAACACAGAAGGAGTCCCGTGACCGAGACCCGCCCCACCTCCGGCGTGGAGGAGTTCGGCTACAAGCAGGAGCTGCGCCGAGGAATGTCACGGACCGACCTGCTCATCTACGGGCTGGTCTTCATGGTCCCGATCGCACCCTGGGCGATCTTCGGGGTGGTGTTCAACGAGTCCAGGGGGATGGTGCCGCTGGTCTACCTGATCGGCCTGGTCGCCATGATCTTCACCGCCGTCTCGTACGCCCAGATGTCTCGGGCGTTCCCGGTCGCGGGCTCCGTCTACGCCTACGTGGGCCGTGGGGTCCACCCCCAGCTGGGCTTCCTCGCCGGCTGGACGATCCTGCTCGACTACCTGCTGGTCCCGACGCTGCTCTACGTGTTCGCCGCCGAGTCGATGTCCGGGATCTTCCCGGACGTCCCGCGCTGGGTGTGGATCGTGGCCTTCCTCGCCGTCAACACCGCGGTCAACTACATCGGCATCTCCTTCACCGCGATCGTCAACCGGCTCTTCCTCACCGCCGAGGTGCTGTTCATCGTGATCTTCGTGGTCATGGCGGTGGTCGCGATCAGGAACGGCACGAACGGCGCCGAGCTCTCCACCAAGCCGATCTTCAACGCGCCTGAGTTCAGTCCTGGGCTGGTCGCCACCGCACTGAGCATCGCCGTGCTGAGCTTCCTCGGCTTCGACGGCATCGCCACCCTGTCCGAGGAGAGCAAGGGCGGGCGCGGCTCGGCCGGCTTCGCGATGATCGGCGGGCTCGTCATCGTGGCCATCTTCTTCATCGGCCAGACCTGGCTGGCGGCGATGCTGGTCCCCAACCGCACGTCGTTCACCGACGAGGAGGCCAACAACGCCTTCTTCAGCATCGTCGCGAGCGTCAGCAACAACGGTTGGCAGATCGCCTTCCTGGCCATGAACGCCCTGGCCGTCGGCATCGCGAACGCGGTGGCCGCCCAGAGCGCCACCTCGCGGCTGCTGTTCTCGATGAGCCGCGACGGTCGGCTGCCCCGCTTCCTGGCCTTCATCAACCGCCGCACCCAGGTCCCCGAGCGGGCGATCCTGCTGGTGGCCGGGCTGACCCTGGTGCTCGGGCTGGTCTTCGTCGGTCAGATCAACACCATCGCCTCGCTCGTGAACTTCGGGGCACTCACGGCGTTCCTGCTGCTGCACGTGTCGGTGGTCGTCTGGTTCGGGATCAAGCAGGGCTCGCGCCGCTACCTGGTGCACTGGGTCGGCCCGGTGATCGGCTTCGCTGTCATTGCCTACGTGCTCTACAACGCCGAGGCCGCGGCCAAGATCGGCGGCCTGATCTGGCTCGTCGTCGGCGTCGGGGTGATGCTCTACTACCGGGCCCGCGGCGGCGGGATCCTGCCCGAGCACGCGGCCGGCGCGGACCCCGTCGAGGTGCGGTGATGGTGGAACACCTCATCACCCGCGACCAGGCGTGCGCGGGCTACAGCGCGGCCCACGCACCGGTGCTCACCGTCGCGCCCGGCGCCGGCGACCGCATCGTGTTCGAGACCGACGACGCCGCGTACGCGCAGATGGAGCAGCACCGGGACCTGGCCACGATCACCGCCACGCTGAACCCGGTGACCGGCCCCGTGTACGTGGAGGGCGCCGAACCCGGCGACGCTCTCGCGGTCACCATCCACGACATCACGATGGCCGAGCACGGCTGGTCGGTCCACATCCCCGGCGCCGGCGCGCTGACCGCACGGATGGGTGAGGACTTCTTCGTCCGCCGGATACCTGTCGTCGACGGCACCGTCCGGCTCACCGACACCGTCAGCTGCCCGGCGCAGCCGATGATCGGCTGCATCGGGGTCGCCCCGCGCCACGGGACGATGTCGACGGTCATGCCGTCCTACGTCACCGGCGGCAACATGGATCTCACCGACGCCCGGCCGGGCTCCACCGTCTACCTCCCGGTGCAGGTGGCGGGCGCGCTGCTCGCGATCGGAGACCTGCACGCGGTCATGAGCCGCGGCGAGAGCTCGTTCGTGGCGATCGAGATCGCCGGTCGCGCCACCGTCAGCGTCGACCTGGTCAAGGGTCGGAACCTGCGCGCCCCGCAGATCGACACCGGCCCGGAGTGGGTGTGCGTCGGGATCGGTGACCCCGTGCAGGAGTCCGTCCGGATGGCCTACGAGGCGATGTTCGACCTGCTCGTGGACGATCACGGCTTCCACCCCGACGATGCCTACGTCGTCATGAGCGCGCTCGCGCACACCGAGCTCGGCGGCCCGACCGGCTCTCGTGACCCGGACCCGCTTCACCCGTTCAGGCCGGTGGGAGCGGTCACCCTGGCCCGGATCGCGAAGGACGTGCTCAGGTCGGTCCGGTGACGCGTCTCTACGGCCGGTGGCAACAACCGAGCCTTCGGAGCCGCCGATCTCCACCGAACCCTTGTCAAGTTCTTCGTATACAACATACGCTCCCCGCAATCCGAAGGGCAGGTGCTCCCATGCACAGTCGTGCAGTCCAACCCAGAACGACCGCGCTGGTGCGCGGTGTCGCCCTCCTCTGCGCGGCACTGACCGCCGCCTGCTCGTCGGTGACACCGGCCGCCGGTGGCGGCGCTGATGCCGCAACCGCACCCGCCGACAGCTTCGGGCAGCCGGCCGCCGCCGGCGAGGTGAAGCAGGGCGGAGCTCTCGTCATGGCTCTGTCCGCGGAGCCGGACCAGCTCGACCCCACGCTGTCGCGGAGCCTCTACTCCCGGTACGTGTTCTCGTCCATGTGCGAGAAGCTCTACGACGTCGACCAGCAGTCGAAGATCGTTCCTCAGCTGGCCACGGCCCTGCCCACCGTCACCGATGGCGGCAAGACGGTCACCATCCCGGTGCGCGACGGGGTGAAGTTCGCCGACGGCACCCCTTTCGACGCGTCGGCGGTGAAGTCGACCTTCGAGCGGAACCTGACCCTGAAGGGCTCGGGCCGCAAGAGCGAGCTGGGGCCGATCGAGAGCGTCGACGCGCCGAGTGCGAACACCGTCGTGGTGCACCTGAAGGAGCCGTTCGCGCCGCTCACGGCAGCACTGGCCGACCGTGCCGGGATGATCATGAGCCCCACGGCGACGAGTGCGCTGGGCGACAAGTTCTCGACGGCCCCCGTGTGCGTGGGAGCGTTCAAGCTCGACAAGCGGGTGCCGCAGAACTCCATCGACCTGGTCAAGGACCCCAACTACTACGACGCGGCCAACGTCCACCTGGACTCGATCTCGTACCGGATCATCACTGACGCGAACATCCGCGCGGCAAACCTGCGCTCAGGTGACGTCCAGGTCGCGGACACGCTGTCCCCGCAGGGCGTTCCCGAGGTTCGCGCCGACTCCTCGTTGACGGTGCTCCAGTCGACCTCGCTCGGCTACCAGGGTGTCACCTTCAACGTCGGCAACGTCGACGGCGTGGGAAAGCCGGCCAAGCCGGTCGACACACCGGCCGCCAAGGACCCTCGTGTGCGGCAGGCCTTCGAGTACGCCATCGACCGTGCCGGTCTGGTGAAGGTCGTCTTCAACGACCTCTACGCCACCGCCTGCTCGCCGATCGCGCCGGTGAGCGAGTTCAGCTCGCCCGCTTCCGAGGTGTGCAAGCCCCACGACCCGGCCAAGGCCCTGCAGCTGCTGAAGGACGCCGGCGTGCAGACGCCCTACCCGATCTCGATGCTCGTCTCCAACAACCCCGACTCGCTCCGGCTCGCGCAGGCCCTCCAGTCGATGGTCAAGGAGGGCGGCTTCGACCTGCAGATCAAGCCCGTTGAGTACGCCTCCCTGCTGGACCAGCAGGACCGGGGCGACTTCGAGCTCCTGCAGCTGGGCTGGTCGGGCCGGGTCGACCCGGACGCGAACATCACGAACTTCCTGGGCACGGGGGGCAGCCAGAACGTTGCCGGCTTCAACGACCCCGCCCTCGACTCGATCCTGACCCAGGCGCGGCAGTCGACGGACCTCGCGCAGCGGCGTGACCTCTACGGCCAGGCCGTGACCAAGATCCAGGAGTCCGACCCGCTCATCTACCTCTACCGGCAGCGGAACCTGACCGGTGTCTCCAACACCGTCAAGGGTGTCCAGGTCTTCCCGGACGGCGTGGTCCGGCTCGCCTTCGCCGGGCTCGCCAAGTAGCGGCGGTGTCCCGGTACCTTTTCCACCGGGCGTGGCAGTCCCTGCTCACGCTGTTCCTGGCCACGGTCGTGGTGTTCCTCGGGGTGCGCGCCCTGCCGGGAGACCCGGCCCTGGCCCTGGCCGGAGAGGACCGCTCACCGGCCGTCCTGGCGGCCATCCGGCAGGAGTACGGGCTGGACCGCTCGTTGCCCGTGCAGTTCTGGAGCTTCATCAGCAACGCCGTCCGGGGTGACCTGGGCACCTCCATCCGCACCGGGATCCCCGTCTCGTCGATGCTGAGGACCGCGCTGCCGGTGACCCTGGAGCTGTCGGTGCTGGCGATGCTGATCGCCGCTGTCGTGGGGGTCGGGGCTGGTGTCGTGGCGGCCGTCCGGCGGGGACACCTGGCGGAGTGGTTCGCCAACGCGCTGGCCCTGATCGGACTCTCCGTGCCGCACTTCTGGCTCGGGCTGGTCGCGATCCTGTACCTGGCCGTCGCCACGGGCCTGTTCCCCGCGTCCGGCTTCGTGCCGCTGCTGGACGACCCGATCGACAACCTGCACCACATCATCCTGCCGGCAGTCATCCTGGGTACCGGGCTGTCGGCGGTGCTGATGCGCCAGACGCGCTCCTCGATGCTCGACTCGCTGTCCACCGACTACGTGCGCACGGCCAAGGCGAAAGGCCTGCGCCCGGCGGTCGTCGTCGGGCGGCACGCCCTGCGCAACAGCCTCATCGTGGTCGTCACCATCGCCGGGCTCCAGCTCGGCGAGCTCCTCTCGGGGGCGGTGGTCACCGAGCAGATCTTCGGGCTCCCCGGTTTCGGCAAGATGACCATCGACGCCGTGTTCCAGCGGGACTACCCGGTGATCCAGGCGGTCGTGCTGGTCACGGCCACCGCATACATCACGATCAACTTCTTGGTCGACCTGCTCTACTCCGTGATCGATCCGCGCATCCGGGTAGGAGCTGATGCCGCATGACCAACGTTGCCGTTCCCACCGGAGCCGACGTGCGCGGCGGCACCAGCCGGCGCAGCCGAGTGCTGCGACGGCTGCGCCGGAACCCGTTGGCCGTCGTCAGCTCCACCGTGCTCCTGGTCGCCGTCGTCGTCGCCGTGCTGTCCCCGTGGCTGGCCCCCTACGCACCGGAGCAGACCGACTTCGCGAACGTGTTCTCGCCGCCGGGAACGTCCGGGCACCTGCTGGGGACCGACGACCTCGGCCGGGACGTCCTGTCCCGGATCATGCTGGGAGCGAGGGCGTCCCTGCTGGTCGCGGCCCTCGCGGTGGCCACGGCACTGCTGATCGGCGTGCCGCTCGGCCTGGCGGCGGGATACTTCCGCGCGTGCGACGCGGTGCTGTCCCGGTTCACCGACCTGCTGCTGGCGTTCCCCTTCCTCATCCTCGCCGTCGGGCTGGCCGCGATCCGCGGCGCCAGCCTGAGCAACGCCGCAGTGGCCATCGGCATCGCCCAGATCCCGGGGGTGATCCGGTTGGTGCGCTCGGAGACGCTGCGCCTGAAGTCGCTGGACTTCGTGGCGGCCGCCGTGGTCGACGGGGCCAGCGACGTCTGGGTGCTGTTCCGGCACATCCTGCCCAACGCGACCTCCGTGATCCTGGTGCAGGCAACGGTCGCGCTCCCGGCGGCGATCCTCGGTGAGGCGGTGCTGTCCTTCCTGGGCCTCGGGATCCAGCCGCCGTCGCCGAGCCTGGGAACCATGCTCGCCACGGCGCAGCAGTTCGCCACGAAGGCCCCGTGGGCCGCGATCCTGCCCGGACTGGCGATCATGGTGCTCGCCCTGGCGTTCAACGTCTTCGGTGACAGCCTGCGTGACGCCCTCGACCCCAAGGGAAGCCGAGAATGACCACACCCACCCGATCCGTCGGGGCGCCCGTCCTGACCGTGCGCGGCCTGTCGGTCAGCTTCACGACCGAGAGCGGCACCGTGTCCGCGGTCGACGGCGTGGACGTGACCCTCGCGCCGGGCGAGATCGTCGGCATCGTCGGTGAGTCCGGCTGTGGGAAGAGCGTCACCGCGATGAGCCTGACGGGTCTGCTGCCGCGCAGCGCCCACGTCACGGGCTCGGTCCTGCTGGAGGGGACGGAGCTGGTCGGAGCCCGGGAGTCGGTGCTGCGGTCGGCCCGCGGCAAGAAGATCGCCTACATCTTCCAGGAGCCGATGAGCTCGCTGAACCCCGTGCTGACCGTCGGCCGGCAGATCGGGGAGGTGCTGCAGGTCCACGAGGGCCTCTCCCGCAAGAAGGCCAAGGCGCGCGCGGTCGAGCTCCTCGCACTGGTGGGGATCCCATCGGCCGGCACCCGCGTCGACAGCTACCCGCACCAGCTCTCCGGCGGCATGCGCCAGCGGGTGATGATCGCGATGGCGGTGGCCTGCGGGCCGACGGTGCTGGTCGCCGACGAACCCACCACAGCCCTCGACGTCACCGTGCAGGCGGGGATCCTGAACGTCCTGCGCGAGCTCAGGGACCGGTTGGGGACGAGCATCTTGATCATCACCCACGACCTCGGGGTCATCGCGGACATCGCCGACCGGGTGGTGGTCATGTACGCCGGACGCATCATCGAGCGGGCGGGGGTGGACGAGCTGTTCGCCCACCCCCGCCACCACTACACCGCGGGACTGCTCGCGGCCTCGCCTGCGCCCGGCAAGCACGCCGGAACCGAGCGGCTGCAGGAGATCCCGGGCCTGGTGCCCGTGCTGTCCGTCCAGCCCGATGCCTGCACCTTCGCCGAGCGGTGCTCCGCTGCTGACAGCCTCTGCCACGACAGCAGACCGGAGCTGGGCGCCGACCCCGGCGCGGAGGAGCCCCGGCCCGACCACCTGGTCGCGTGCTGGCACCCGTGCGGGACGCCGTCGCAGCCGCGAGTGGCGGTGCGGGCGTGAGCGGGGACGAGCCGGCGCTCGAGCTGGCGGACCTGGTCATGCACTTCGGTGCGGTCCGGGCCGTCGACGGTGTCTCGCTGAGCATCCGCAAGGGCCAGGTCACCGCGCTGGTCGGGGAGAGCGGCTCCGGCAAGTCCACGGTCGGACGGTGCATCGTCCGGCTGCTCGAACCCACGTCCGGGACGGTGCGGGTCGGGGGGACCGACATCACCAAGCTGTCCCGTCGCCAGCTCCGCCCGCACCGCAAGGACGTCTCGATCGTGTTCCAGGACCCCGCGGGCTCGCTGGACCCCCGGATGCTGGTCGGCGACGTCATAGGCGAACCGCTGCGGCTGCAGGGGGACGCCTCTCGACGGGACGTCCAGGCGCGGGTCGACCGCGAGCTCAGCCGTGTCGGCCTGCGCAGCGAGGTGGCCAGGCGCTACTCCCACGAGCTGTCCGGCGGGCAGCGTCAACGGGTGAGCATCGCCCGCGCGCTCATCTCGGACCCGACGCTGCTCGTCGCCGACGAGCCCACGAGCGCGCTGGACGTCTCGGTGCAGGCGTCGGTGCTCAACCTGCTGGCCGACCTGCAGCGCGACATCGGGTTCGCGTGCCTGTTCATCACCCACGACCTCTCCGCGGTGGAGTACCTCGCCGACGAGATCGCGGTGATGTACCTGGGACAGCTGATCGAGAAGGGCTCCCGGGAGAGGATCTTCAGCCGTCCCACCCACCCCTACACGCAGGCGCTGCTGGCCGCGGCTCCGATCGCCGACCCACCCCGCCAGCGCGCCCGCCAGCCGGTGCTGCTCGGGGACGACCTCCCGTCCGCTCTGAACCCGCCCACGGGCTGCCGCTTCCACACCCGCTGCCCGCTCGCGTTCGACCGCTGCGTCACCGAGGTCCCCCCGCTGCTGGAGATCGAGGACGGGACAGTGGCCTGCCACCTGGTGCGGCCCGACGGGACGGGCCCCGACATCCGCACCACCGACCACTCGGGGACCACACGATGACGTTCACGACCAGGCCGACCTTGCGAGGGACCTTCGGGATGGCCTCGTCCACCCACTGGATCGCCTCCCAGGCCGCGATGCGGGCGCTCGAGCTGGGCGGCAACGCGTTCGACGCCGCGGTGACCGCAGGGTTCGTCCTGCACGTCGTCGAGCCCCACCTGAACGGGCCCGGGGGGGAGGCGCCGGCCATCATCGCGACGGCCGCGGACCCCGCGCCGCGGGTCCTCGCGGGTCAGGGACCCGCGCCCGCCGCTGCCACCACCGCCCACTTCGCCGCTCTGGGGATCGAGCTGATCCCGGGCTCGGGACCGCTGGCGGCGACCGTGCCGGGGGCGGTCGACGCGTGGCTGCTGCTGCTGCGCGACCACGGGACCCAGCGGCTCGCCGAGGTCCTGGAACCGGCCATCGGGTACGCGGGTGGCGGGCACCCCCTCGGTGAGCGGGTCAGCACCACCGTGGCGAGCGTGCGTGAGCTGTTCGCGGACAGCTGGGCCCCCTCGGCCGAGCTGTGGCTCCGCAACGGCGCCGCACCGGAGATCGGGGCGATGTTCGCGAACCCCACCTACGCCCGTACCCTCGCCCGGCTGGTCGAGGAGGGGGAGGCCGCGGGCACCGACCGCGAGACCCAGATCGACGGGGCCCGTCGGGCGTGGAGCCAGGGGTTCGTGGCCGACGCGGTCGACGCCTTCTCCCGGAGGGCGTTCCGCGACTCCACCGGTGACGCCCACGCGGGGCTGGTGACTGGTGCCGACATGGCGGTGTTCAGCGCCACGTGGGAGCAGCCGACCACGCTGGAGTGGCATGGGTTCTCGGTGGCCAAGACCCAGCCCTGGGGTCAGGGGCCGGCCCTGCTGCAGACCATGAGCATCCTCGACGCGCTCGGGGACCCCGCGGCGCTGGATCCGTCCACGGCCGAGGGGATCCACCCGATCGCGGAGGCGCTCAAGCTGGCCTACGCCGACCGTGAGGCCTGGTACGGCGACAGCGATGACGTCCCCGTGTCGACGCTGCTCTCGCGCGAGTACGCCGTGCAGCGAGCCCGGTTGGTGGGCGATCGGGCCAGCGGCGAGGTCCGGCCCGGCAGCCCCGACGGCCGGGCACCCCGCATCGCTGCATACCTGCTGGACCGCCGTTCTGCCGCCACCTCGGACGCGACGACCGGGGAGCCCACCGTGCAGCCGGACGGGGTGACCCGGGGCGACACCTGCCACGTCGACGTCGTCGACCGCTGGGGGAACATGATCTCGGCGACGCCCAGCGGGGGGTGGTTGCAGAGCTCGCCGACCATTCCGGAGCTCGGGTTCCCGCTCGGCAGCCGGTTGCAGATGTTCTGGCTCGAGGAGGGGCTCGCGTCCTCGCTCGTGCCCGGCAGGCGGCCGCGCACCACCCTGACCCCCACGATGGTGCACCGCGACGGCGAACCCGTCCTCGCCTGCGGCTCCCCGGGCGGCGACCAGCAGGACCAGTGGCAGCTGCTGTTCCTGCTGCGGCACCTGCTCGGGGGGCAGTCCCTGCAGGAGGCCATCGACGCCCCGATGTGGAACACGACCAGCTTTCCCGGCTCCTTCTACCCCCGCACCGTGGAACCCGCGGTGCTGGTCGCCGAGGACCGCATCGACGAGTCCGTGCTGGCGGCCCTCGAGGCACGCGGCCACCAGGTCAGGCGGTCCGGTCCGTGGAGCCTGGGGCGGATGTGCGCGGTGTCGCGCGACCCTGGAACGGGCGTGCTCGGCGCTGGGGCCAACCCGCGCGGCATGCAGGGCTACGCATGCGGACGGTAGAGCGGGCCTCGCGCAACGGTGACGCGCCGACGATCGGCGGACAGCACCTGCCGCTGCGGGACCAGGTCCTGGCTGTCCTGCGTCAACGCATCGTCAACGGCGACTACCCGCCGGGCGAGCGGTTGACCGAGGACCGGCTGGCGGCGGACTTCGGCGTCTCCCGGAACCCGGTCCGCGAGGCGCTGCGGGTCGTCGAGGCGGAGGGGTTCGTGATCATGGTCCCGCGCCGGGGTGCTGTCGTGGCCACACCCGATGCCACCACGATCGCCGACCTGTTCGCCGTGCGCGAGCGGCTGGAGATGCTGGCGGCGCGCCTCGCGGCCGAACGGGCGACGCCCGGCGACGTGGCGGGTCTTCGACGCCTGCTGGACGAGGCGAGGGTGGCCACCGAAGGGGTCGACTTCGACACGGTGGCCGAGCTCAACAGCGCGTTCCACCTCAGGGTGATCGAGATCAGCGGCAACCGGTGGCTCGCGTCGATCGCGAGCGCCCTGTACCTGCACGTCCAGTGGGTCTTCCGGATCGGTGCCGCCCAGCGGGCCCCGCACTCGTGGATCGAGCACATCCACCTGGTCGACACCATCGAGGCCGGCGACGTCGACGCAGCCGAGGCGGCGGCGCTGGCCCACGTGGTGGCCGCCTCGGCCGCTGCGCTGGACAAGCTCAGCGAGGGCTGACCGCGTGGTACCCGTCGCCAGCACGACCGCGCTCGAGGGCCTGAAGCGGCGCCGTCACACCCTGGTCGTCCTGCTGACCCTGGTCACCGGGGCTGCGGACGCGACCGGCTTCCTGGCGCTGGGTGGCGCGTTCTCGAGCGTCATGACGGGCAACATGGTCCTGCTCGGCCTGTCCGCCGGGCACACCGACGCCGCGCTGGCCGTCACCTCGGGCAGCGCCATCATCAGCTACGTGGTGGGGGTGCTGCTCGGCGCGCACGTCGCCGGGGCTGCTGTGCCGGGAGACCCGGTGTGGCCGCGGCAGGTGAGCCGCGCGCTCACCGTCGAGGGGGCCGTCCTGCTGGTCTTCCTGCTCGTGTGGGAGGTGACTCTGGGAGACCGGTCGACGGGGACCGCGCTGGCCCTGCTGATGATCGCGGCGGCTGCGCTCGGCATCCAGAGCAGCGCGATCCAACGGTTCGGCGTCTCGGGCCTGTCGTCCACCTACCTCACCGGCACGTTGACCACCCTCATCGGGGCCGTCGCAGCACGGAGTCCGCGACACACGCTGCTGCCGAGCGCGCAGGTCCTCTCCGCGCTGGTCGTGGGCGCCGGTGCGGGGGCCCTGGTCGTCGAGCACCTGCCGTGGTTCTCGCCCGTCCTGATCATCGGTCCCCTCGTCGTGGTGGTCGGGCTGTCGAGGCGGGTGCACGATGGGGGGTGGAGCGGTTCAGCCCGTCCGGATGGTTCTGTGCTGAACTCGCCGCAACCGTCGAGAAGGGGTGCGTGGTGGCCGCGAAGCACGAGGTGAAGGTCGGGCGGCCCTACGACTCCCGCCGGTACGGGGACGGGCTGAGGGTGCTGGTCGACCGGCTCTGGCCGCGGGGGTTGAGCAAGGAGGCCGCGGACCTGGACGAGTGGTGCAAGCAGATCTCCCCGTCCACCCAGCTGCGCACCTGGTACGGCCACGACCCCGAGCGCTTCGCAGAGTTCGGCCGCCGCTACCGGACCGAGCTCGAGGAGCCCGAGCGCGCGGCTGCGCTGGTCCACCTGCGCGCACTGGCCGAACGGCGGGTGCTGACCCTGCTCACGGCCAGCAAGGCCGTCGACATCAGCGAGGCCGTGGTGCTCGCGGAGGTGCTCCGCACGTAGCTGTTCCGCCTGCGGGTCTCGGCCGCGTCCTCCCCGGTCCCGCAGGGCGGTGCGAACGGCACCGCCCGGTGTCCACTAACGAGAACGGGCGTCGCCGCCGCTGACCTCGTCGGGCTCGAGAACGTTGGTGAGCGTCTCGGAGAGAGCCGCGGCGTCGTGACCGTCTCCGGTGTGGGCCTCCAGCCGCATCCGCTCGACCATGTGCGGGTAGTGCAGCTCGAACGCGGGGCGCTCGGAGCGGATGCGGGGCAGCTCGAGGAAGTTGTGCCGAGGCGGTGGGCAGGAGGTGGCCCACTCCAGGGAGTTCCCGTAGCCCCACGGGTCGTCGACGGTGACGATCTCGCCGTAGCGGTAGCTGGTGAACACGTTCCACAGGAAGGGCAGCATCGAGGCCCCGAGGATGAACGCGCCGATCGTGGAGATGGTGTTCAGGGTGGTGAACCCGTCGGTGGGCAGGTAGTCGGCGTAGCGGCGTGGCATGCCCTCGGCACCGAGCCAGTGCTGGACCAGGAAGGTGGAGTGGAAGCCGATGAACGTGGCCCAGAAGTGGTACTTGCCCAGACGCTCGTCCATCATCCGGCCGGTCATCTTGGGGAACCAGAAGTAGATGCCGGCGTAGGTGGCGAACACGATGGTGCCGAACAGCACGTAGTGGAAGTGCGCCACCAGGAAGTACGTGTCGGAGACGTTGAAGTCGATGGGCGGGCTGGCCAGCAGCACACCGGTGAGCCCACCGAACAGGAACGTGATCAGGAAGCCGACGGAGAACAGCATCGGTGTCTCGAAGGTGATCTGGCCCTTCCACATGGTGCCGATCCAGTTGAAGAACTTCACCCCGGTGGGCACGGCGATGAGGAACGACATGAAGGAGAAGAACGGCAGCAGCACCGCGCCGGTGGCGTACATGTGGTGCGCCCACACCGCGGTGGAGAGTGCTCCGATGGCCAGGGTGGCGTAGACCAGGCCCTTGTAGCCGAACAGCGGCTTGCGGCTGAACACCGGGAAGATCTCGCTGACGATGCCGAAGAACGGCAGGGCCACGATGTACACCTCGGGGTGGCCGAAGAACCAGAACATGTGCTGCCACAGGATGACCCCGCCGTTGGCCGGGTCGAAGACGTGGGCGCCCAGGTGGCGGTCGGCGAGGAGCCCGAACAGCGCTGCGGTGAGGATCGGGAACGCGAGCAGGATGAGGATCGAGGTCACCAGGATGTTCCAGGTGAAGATCGGCATCCGGAACATCGTCATGCCGGGGGCCCGCAGGCAGACCACCGTGGTGATCATGTTCACCGCACCGAGGATGGTGCCGAGGCCGGCGACGATGAGTCCGGTGATCCACAGGTCCGCACCGGCGCCCGGGGAGTGCACGGCGTCCGAGAGCGGGGTGTAGGCGAACCAGCCGAAGTCCGCCGCGCCACCGGGGGTGATGAAGCCCGAGGCCGCGATGATGCCGCCGAACAGGTACAGCCAGTAGGAGAACGCGTTCAGCCGGGGGAAGGCCACGTCCGGCGCCCCGATCTGCAGCGGCAGGATGTAGTTGGCGAAGCCGAAGACGATGGGCGTCGCGTACAGCAGCAGCATGATCGTGCCGTGCATGGTGAACAGCTGGTTGTACTGCTCGTTGCTCAGGAACTGCAGACCCGGCACGGCCAGCTCGGCGCGCATGAGCAGCGCCATGATCCCACCGATGATGAAGAAGCCGAACGACGTCACCAGGTACATCAGCCCGATGGTCTTGGGATCCGTCGTGTGGACCATCTTCAGGATGAAAGAGCCCTTCTTCGCCTCCCTGGCCGGGTACGGGCGCGTGTCAAGGGGTTTCGGGGAGTCGGATCCCGGGACGACGGGGGAGGCGGTCGTGGTCATGGGTCCCTCGGTCACGATCGGCGGTCAATGACGTCGCGGCTACGACAGGTCGTCGGGACCGTTCTGGTCCAGCGTCGGCCATCGAGGATCCGGACGGGAGGGCTGAGTGGACCCTCACGGGGGGACGTTCGGCCCTACCGCTGCCCGTGCTCGAGCCCACGTCCGCCCGGACTGACCCGCCGGTGGGGCCGGGGCGCGATGTCACGGGCCGCGTAGGGCCGAACGGCACTACCTCTGGTCAGGGGGTGCGGACAGGGTCGGGGTGTTGGCGTAGCCGGGAACCACAGCGAGGTGGTCGCATGACCGAGGAGACGCGCAGCCGGGCAGTGCCGACCGGCTCCGCTGGACGGTGGCTGAGGTGGAGACGGGCGCGGCCCGGTCCTCGGAGCACGTTCCTCGCGGGTGCCGGGGGAGGGCTGTGACCACCAACAGCTTCGGGACCCGTGACCAGCTCGTCGTCGACGGCACCGGGTACGCCATCCACCGGCTGGACCGGATCGAGGGAGCGGCGCGCCTGCCCTACAGCCTGAAGATCCTGCTGGAGAACCTGCTGCGCAACGAGGACGGCCGGCTCGTCACCCCCGACCACGTCCGTGCGCTGTCTGGTTGGCGGCCGACGGCGGACCCCACCACCGAGGTGGCCTTCACCCCTGCGCGGGTCCTGATGCAGGACTTCACCGGGGTGCCCTGTGTGGTCGACCTGGTCGCGATGCGCGACGCGATCACGATCCTCGGTGGCGACACCTCGCGGATCAACCCGCAGGTTCCCACCGAGCTGGTCATCGACCACTCCGTCGTGGCGGACGTCGTGGCTCGACCGGACGCTTTCGCCCGCAACGCCGAGCTGGAGTTCGAGCGCAACCAGGAGCGCTACCAGCTGCTGCGCTGGGCCCAGCAGGCGTTCACCGACGTCAGCGTGGTCCCGCCCGACACCGGCATCTGCCACCAGGTGAACCTCGAGCACCTCGCCCGCGTCGTCTTCACCCGTGCCGGGCCGAACGGCCCCGAGGCCTACCCCGACACCCTGGTCGGCACCGACTCGCACACCCCCATGGTCAACGGACTCGGTGTGCTGGGCTGGGGCGTGGGGGGCATCGAGGCCGAGGCCGCCATGCTCGGTCAGCCGCTGAGCATGCTGGTCCCGCAGGTCCTGGGGCTCAGGCTGACCGGCGAGCTGCCACCGGGGACGACGGCCACCGACCTGGTCCTCACGATCGCCGAGCTGCTGCGCCGCACCGGCGTGGTCGGCAAGTTCGTCGACCTCTACGGACCCGGCGTGGCCAGCGTGCCGCTGGCCAACCGCGCCACCATCGGCAACATGAGCCCTGAGTACGGGGCCACGTGCGCGATCTTCCCGATCGACACCGTGACCCTGGACTACCTGCGGCTGACCGGTCGCCCGGAGCACCGCATCCGCCTGGTCGAGGCCTACGCCAAGGAGCAGGGCCTGTGGCACGAGCCGGACCACGAGCCGGACTACTCCCAGACCCTCGCGCTCGACCTGGGCAGCGTGGAGCCGTCCATCGCTGGGCCCACCCGCCCCCAGGACCGGATCCCGCTGCGCGTCGCCCCCCACGCCATCGCGGCGCTGCTGTCGGGGTGCACCCAGACCGAGGCGCTCGAGACCGGACCGAACGGTGTGGGCCCCGATGGGGCCGGCCTGGACGAGGCAGGGGGTGAGTCGTTCCCGGCCAGCGACCCGATCGCGATCGACCACGACCGGACCCGTGACCGGCCGACCCCGTCGTGTGCGTGCCCGGGCAGCCACGACTGGCCGCACCACCCGGTCGAGCTCACCCTCGGCGGAGAACGGGTGAGCATCGACAACGGCGACGTCGTCATCGCGGCGATCACCTCCTGCACCAACACGTCCAACCCGTCGGTGATGATCGCTGCGGGCCTGCTCGCCAAGAAGGCGGTCGAGCGGGGTCTGGCCCGCAAGCCGTGGGTCAAGACCTCGCTGGCGCCGGGGTCGCGGGTGGTCACCGACTACTACGAGCGGGCCGGGCTGACCCCGTACCTGGACGCACTGGGCTTCAACCTGGTCGGCTACGGGTGCACCACCTGCATCGGCAACTCCGGTCCGCTGCTGCCCGCGGTGAGCGCCGCGGTCACCGAGGGCGACCTGACGGTCTGCGCGGTGCTCTCGGGCAACCGCAACTTCGAGGGCCGCATCCACGCGGAGTGCCGGATGAACTTCCTGGCCTCGCCACCCCTGGTGGTGGCCTACGCGCTGACCGGCTCGCTGCACGCTGACCTGCTCAACGACCCCCTGGGCACCGGCTCGGACGGGAACCCGGTGTTCCTGCGCGACATCTGGCCCTCGAGCGAGGAGATCACCGCGGTCGTCGACGACTGCGTCCGCGCGGAGATGTTCACCCGCGGGTACGCGGACGTCTTCGCCGGCGACGAGCGCTGGCGAGGTCTGCTCACGCCGGAGACCGACACCTTCGCGTGGGACCCGACCTCGACCTACGTGCGCAACCCGCCCTACTTCGAGGGCATGGGCCGCGAGCCGGAGCCACTGCGCGACGTCACCGGGGCGCGGGTGCTGCTCAAGCTCGGCGACTCGGTCACCACCGACCACATCAGCCCCGCCGGTGCGATCGCGGTCGACTCACCGGCCGGGGTGTACCTGCGCGAGCACGGCGTGGCGCGGGGCAGCTTCAACTCCTACGGCTCGAGGCGCGGCAACCACGAGGTGATGATCCGCGGCACCTTCGCCAACACCCGGCTGCGCAACCAGCTGGCACCGGGCACCGAAGGTGGCTGGACCCGCGACTTCACCCGTGGTGGTGCCGTCGCCACCATCTTCGACGCCGCCACGAGCTACGCGGCGGCGGGCACGCCGCTGGTCGTCCTGGCCGGCGCGGAGTACGGCTCGGGCTCCTCGCGCGACTGGGCCGCCAAGGGCACCGCGCTGCTCGGGGTCCGGGCGGTCGTCGCGGAGTCCTTCGAGCGCATCCACCGCTCGAACCTGATCGGGATGGGGGTGCTGCCGCTGCAGCTGCCCGACGGCGTGAGCATCGACTCGCTGGGGCTGACCGGAGAGGAGTGCATCGACATCACCGGCGTGACCGCCCTGCAGGACACCATCCCGGCGACGGTGCACGTGCGCGCGGGAGAGGTCGAGCTCGACGCCCGGCTCCGCATCGACACCCCGGGGGAGGCCGAGTACTACCGGCACGGCGGCATCCTGCGCTACGTCCTGCGGCAGCTGATCGACGGCGAGCAGGCGTGAGCGTCCACGCCCGGTGGGGGCGACGGTGATGGGTCGACGCGACATCCCCAGCACGACCGGGCCACGCCTGGGGGTGACGACCCGACCGCCGACCGCGCGGCAGCGTCGCAGCGCCGCCCTCCGCTCGACGGTCGTGCTCAAGGCCGCGATGGCGGTCTCCGGGCTGCTCATGGTGGCGTACCTGCTGGCCCACATGTACGGCAACCTCAAGATCTTCGCGGGCCAGGCATCCTTCGACGGGTACGCGCAGTTCCTGCGGACGGTGGGTGAACCGCTGCTGCCCCACGGGGGTCTGTTGTGGCTCGTGCGGGTGGTGCTCGGCGCCAGCGTGGTGGTGCACGTCAGCGCGGCCGTGGTGCTGTGGCGGCGGGCCCGACGAGCCACCGGGGGCCGGGGAGGTCAGCGCTACGAGAGCACCAAGGCCCGGACCGGTGTCCAGCGCTCCTACGCGTCGTTCACGATGCGCTGGGGCGGGGTGACGCTGCTGCTGTTCATCGTCTTCCACGTGCTGCACCTCAGTGCGGACAACGTGATCCATCCCGGTGGCGCGTCGAGCAGCCCCTACGAGCGCGTGGTGAACGGCTTCGGTGTCTGGTGGGTCGTCCTGAGCTACACCCTCGCCCTGCTCGCCCTGGGTCTGCACCTGCGCCACGGCTTCTGGAGCGCGTTCGCCAGCCTCGGCGCGAACACGAGCACCGCGCGTCGCCGGCACCTCAACGGGGTGGCCGTCGGCGTCTCCCTGGTGATCACCACCGGGTTCCTGGTCCCGCCCTGGGCCATCTTCCTCGGACAGGTCGGGTGACATGACCACAGGTGCCACGAACAGCCACTACACCGTCGGCGAGCCGGTCACCGAGACCAGCACGCCGCCCGGGCCCATCGAGGGGCGCTGGGACTCCCGCAGGTTCCACGCGGCGCTGGTCGGCCCGACCAACCGCCGCGGGCTGTCGGTGATCATCGTCGGGACCGGGCTGGCCGGTGCCTCGGCGGCGGCCACCCTCGGCGAGGCCGGCTACCGGGTCACCAGCTTCTGCTACCAGGACAGCCCCAGGCGGGCGCACTCGATCGCGGCCCAGGGGGGCATCAACGCCGCGAAGAACTACCGCAACGACTCCGACAGCACCTACCGGCTGTTCTACGACACGGTCAAGGGTGGTGACTACCGCTCGCGCGAGTCCAACGTGTACCGCCTCGCCCAGGTCAGCGTGGACATCATCGACCAGTGCGTGGCCCAAGGTGTTCCCTTCGCGCGGGAGTACGGCGGGCTGCTGGACAACCGGTCCTTCGGCGGGGTCCAGGTCTCGCGCACCTTCTACGCCCGCGGCCAGACGGGCCAGCAGCTGCTGCTCGGCGCCTACCAGGCGCTGGAGCGCCAGGTCGCCGCGGGCACCGTGACCGTGCACCCGCGCCACGAGATGCTCGACGTCGTCGTCGTCGACGGCCGCGCCCGGGGGGTGGTGGTGCGCGACATGGTGACCGGAGCGGTCGAGACCCACCTCGCCGACGCCGTCGTCCTCGCGACCGGCGGATACGGCAACGCCTACTACTTGTCCACCAACGCGATGGGCGCCAACGTGACCGCGACGTGGCGGGCCCACCGCAGGGGTGCGTTGTTCGCGAACCCCTGCTTCGCCCAGATCCACCCGACCTGCATCCCCGTCAGCGGCGAGCACCAGTCCAAGCTGACGCTGATGAGCGAGTCGCTGCGCAACGACGGGCGCATCTGGGTGCCGCGGGAGCCCGGCGACGCCCGCGCCGCCCGCGACGTCCCCGCCGAGGACCGCGACTACTACCTCGAGCGCCAGTACCCCTCCTACGGCAACCTCGTCCCCCGCGACGTGGCCTCCCGTGCGGCCAAGACCGTGTGCGACGAGGGTCGGGGCGTGGGTCCCGGCGGCCGGGGCGTCTACCTGGACCTGGCCGACGCGATCACGCGACTGGGCCGGGAGGTCATCGCGGACCGGTACGGGAACCTGTTCGACATGTACCGGCAGATCACCGACGAGGACCCGTGGGAGGTGCCGATGCGGATCTACCCCGCCGTGCACTACACGATGGGGGGCCTGTGGGTCGACTACGACCTGCAGTCCTCGATCCCCGGGCTGTTCGTCATCGGGGAGGCGAACTTCTCCGACCACGGGGCGAACCGGCTCGGGGCCAGCGCCCTGATGCAGGGCCTCGCCGACGGCTACTTCGTCCTGCCCGGGACGATCAACGACTACCTGGCCGGCGGACCCTTCGCTGACGTCGAGCTCTCCCACCCCGCCGTCCGGGACGCGGTCGAGGCGGTGAACCGGCGGATCGAGGGGTTGCTCGCGGTCGACGGCACCCGCACGGTCGACTCCTTCCACCGGGAGCTCGGCGCCATCCTGTGGGAGCACTGCGGCATGGAACGCACCAAGGAGGGCCTGGCCACCGCACTGCAGCTGGTGCGCGCGCTGAAGGCGGAGTTCTGGCGCGAGCTCAAGGTCACCGGCACCGGTGAGGAGCTCAACCAGGCCCTGGAGCGGGCCGGTCGGGTCGCGGACTTCCTCGAGCTCGCCGAGCTCATGTGCATCGACGCGTGGCACCGCGACGAGTCCTGCGGCTCCCACTTCCGGGCCGAGAGCCAGACCCCCGACGGTGAGGCACTGCGCGACGACGACAGCTTCGCCTACGTCGCGGCGTGGGAGTTCACCGGGTCGGGACAGCCGCCGGTGCTGCACAAGGAGGCCCTGACCTACGAGTTCATCGAGCTGAAGCAGCGGAGCTACGCGTGAACATCACCCTGCGGGTGTGGCGCCAGGACAGCCCGAGCTCCCGCGGCAGGCTGGTCAGCTACGGCGTCGACGGCGTCTCGCCCGACATGTCGTTCCTGGAGGTGCTCGACACCCTCAACGAGCGGCTCACGCTGGCCGGTGACGTCCCGATCGCCTTCGACAGCGACTGCCGGGAAGGCATCTGCGGCAGCTGCGGGCTGGTCATCGACGGTGTGGCCCACGGCCCGCTGCCCCTGGTGACCACCTGCCAGCTGCACATGCGCAGCTTCGCCGACGGGGCCGTGATCGACGTCGAGCCCTGGCGCGCAGCACCGTTCACCGTGGTCAAGGACCTGGTCGTGGACCGCGGCGCCCTCGACCGCATCATCGCCGCCGGCGGGTACATCAGCGTGCCCACCGGGGCCGCACCCGACGCCCACGCCGTGCCGGTCGCGAAGGCCACGGCGGACCACGCCTTCGACGCGGCCACCTGCATCGGGTGCGGTGCGTGTGTCGCGGCGTGCCCCAACGGGTCCGCGGCGCTGTTCCTCGGCGCCAAGATCACCCACCTCGGCGACCTTCCCCAGGGACAGCCCGAACGGGACTCACGCGCGATCAGCATGGTGGAGGCCCACGACGGCGAAGGCTTCGGTGGCTGCACCCAGATCGGTGAGTGCACCGCGGTGTGCCCCCAGGGCATCGGGCTCGACGTCATCTCCCGCTACCACCACGACGTGCTCGCCGCCCTGATCCACGGCGAGGGCTGACCTCCCGGCCAGGACGCCGGTGACCGGGAGGTCGACGGCGAGAAGGCCAGGCTCCTCGGTACCGAGACCGAGGAAGTCCGAGCACAAGGTCTTCGCGGACCCGATGTCGGCAACGCGAAGGTCGGCGGTGATGCTCGTCGTGCGCACCGTTCCTCCGACCGTGGAGGGGTGGTCGATGAACGAGGTCCGGTCGCCGCACGCTGTCGACCGCCGGGCGGTCGTGCCCGGTCGACCGGGGTGCGCACACCTCTCCCGTAACCTGGGCACGCGGCACGTCCTTCCGGCTGCCGTGGCCACCACCTCGCCCCACCGATCGGGGTCCTCCTGTGCCGGTCCTGCTCCTGGTCGGGGCGGGCCACGCCCACCTCCACCTGGCGAGGCGCGCGGCCGCGCTGGCTGCGGCGGGCTACCAGGTGCTGCTGCTGGCCCCGCGCTACTTCGACTACAGCGGTGTCGCCTCGGCCACGGCCGCTGGCGTGCTGGACGGCAGCGTCGGGCGGATCGACGTGCGAGCGCTGGCTGCCGCGTCGTCCCTGGAGATGCACGAGGGCACCCTGGAGTCGCTCGACCCCCAGGCGCGGATCGCGGTGACATCGGCGGGGGAGCTCCTCGCCTACGACGTGCTCTCGCTCAACATCGGCAGCGTGGCCGACCCGGTCGGTGTGCACGTCCACCCGTCCGTGCTGAGGGTGAAGCCGCTGCGCGGTCTCGCGGAGCTGGACGGGCGGCTCCGCGCTCGTGGGGCCCAGCGTGCGGTGGTGACGGTCGTGGGTGGCGGTTCTTCCGGCGTGGAGCTGGCGGCCCACCTGTCGGTGCGGTCGGACGTCGCCCACGTCCAGCTGGTGGAGTCCGGGGCCGGTGTCGGGGCCGGCCTGCCCGCGGGCGCCCGCAGGCGGATCGTGCGGCTGCTGGCCCGGCGTGGCGTGGCCGTGCACACCGGGCGCGTGGTCCGCGAGCTCGGCGAGCGCCAGCTGGTCTGCGACGACGGCACCGTGATCGCCCACGACGTCGCCCTGCTGGCCGCCGGTCTGACGGCTCCGCCCCTGCTCGCCGAGATCGGGCTCGGCGACGGGCGCGGGGTCCCGGTCCGGGCCACCCTGCAGCACGTGGAGCGGGACGAGGTCTACGCGGTGGGCGACTGCGCCCTCTTCCTCCCGCGCGCGCTGCCCCGCATCGGTGTGCACGGGGTGCGGCAGGGCCCCGTGCTGCTGCAGAGCCTGCTCGCGCGCGCACGGGGTGCGGCGCTCCCGGTCTACGAGCCCCAGCGACGGGCGCTGGCGGTCCTCGACCTCGGTGACGGCGTCGGCCTGGCCGCCCGGGGAGGGCTGTGGTGGTACGGCACGGCTGCGCTGCGGCTGAAGCGGTACGTCGACCGGCGGTGGCTGCGGACCTACCAGGAGCCCGTCCCGCTGCCTCGAGCCGGTCCCGGGAAGCGATGACGCCGTCGCGAGCACCCCGGACCGCGGGAAGCAGGACCCGTGCCCAGGGGGTTCCCTGCCCGTGCACGTGACCGCGTCGCCCGACCGTGTCCGAGACCTGCCGTCCACCTCCCACGACGAGGACACCCCGTGACCACCGACCGGCCGACCACGCACCCAGCTCCGTCCGTCGCGCCGGACGAGCCCTGGGACCTCCTGGTCGTCGGGGGTGGGACGGCGGGGATCGTCGGCGCGAAGACCGCCGCGCGGCTCGGGTCCCGGGTCCTGCTCGTGGAGCGCGAGCGCACGGGGGGCGACTGCCTCTGGACGGGCTGCGTCCCGTCCAAGGCGCTCCTGGCCGCAGCCGGCGTCGCCGCCGGGGCGCGCGGCGGACACCGGTTCGGCATCGACGTCGTCGGGGTCTCCGTCGACTTCGCGAAGGTGATGGAGCACGTCCGGGGCGCGATCGCGCACATCGCACCCGTCGACTCCGTCGAGGCGCTCGGGCAGGCATCGGTCTCCGTCCGCACCGGCACCGTCCGCTTCACCGGGCCGGACGTGGCCGAGATCGACGGGACGCCCGTGCGGTTCCGGCAGGCGCTGGTGGCCACCGGTGCCTCACCCGCGGTTCCCCCCGTCCCCGGCCTCGACGAGGTCGAGCACCTGACCAGCGAGACCGTCTGGGGACTGAGCGAGCTCCCCGCGCAGCTGGTCGTCCTCGGCGGTGGGAGCATCGGCTGCGAGCTGGGCCAGGCCTTCGCCCGGCTGGGTAGCACGGTCTCCGTGGTCGAGGGCGCCGCCCGCATCCTGCCCCGCGAGGACCCGCTCGCCGCAGCGGCGATCGCGCACGCCCTGGCCGAGGACGGCGTCGAGCTGCACACCGGCTACGGGGTCGCCAGGGTCGAGCCCACCGGGCGCGCGGCCGGGGTGCTCCACCTCGAGAGCGGGCAGCGGGTGCCGTTCTCCTGCCTCCTGGTCGCCGTCGGACGGTCCCCGCGCACGAGCGGCATCGGGCTGGCCGAGGCGGGCGTGGAGGTCGACGACCAAGGGTGCGTCGTGGTCGACGACCTCCTGCGCACCACCAATCCCCGCATCTGGGCTGCCGGGGACCTGACCGGCCATCCCCAGCTCACCCACCTGGCCGGTGTGCACGCGAGCCTGGCCGCGTCCAACGCGATCCTGGGGGTCCGCCGCAGGGTCGACCTCACCGCGGTGCCCCGGGTGACCTTCACCGACCCCGAGGTCGCAGCGGTCGGCGTGGGGACCGACGAGGTCCCGACGGGGTCGCGCGTCGTCGGCTGGTCCCACACCCACGTCGACCGGGCGGTGGCGGAGGGGGAACCCGCAGGTTTCGCGCGTCTCGTCGTCGACGGGCGCGGCCGCGTCCTCGGGGCGACGGTGGTGGGGCCGCGGGCGGGGGAGACCCTCGGTGAGCTCACCCTGGCCATCACCCAGGGACTCACGACGCGCGACCTCGCCCGCGCGACGCACGCCTACCCCACCTACAACGACGGACCGTGGAACGCCGCGATCTCCGACGTGCAGGAGCAGCTCCGGCGCCCCGCCACCCGGCGCGCCCTGGGCGTGCTGGCCCGGGTGCGCAGGTGGTGGGTCTCCCGGGACCGCTGACGGGACCGGCCGGCCCCGCGCCGGTGCGTCGCCACCCCGGCCGCAGGTCGGTGCTGTGGTCGAGGAACGCGATCAGGCGGCCTACGGTGGCCGGGACAACCCCGTGGGACGGTGAGAGGACCTGATGTGTCGGCAGCAAGCGTGATCGTGTTCGACGTCAACGAGACCCTGTCCGACCTCGGTCCGATGGCCGAGCGCTTCGCCGACATCGGGCTGCCCGCCCCGCTCGCCACGACGTGGTTCGCCCAGGTGCTGCGCGACGGGTTCGGGCTCGCCGCCGCCGGGGCGGCGGCCCCGTTCGCGACGATCGCGGACGGGGTGCTGCGCACCATGTTCGGCACGAGCGCGCCCAACCGGGCCGCCGACGACGCGGTGCGGCACGTGCTGGCGGGCTTCTCGTCCCTGCAGGTCCACCCCGACGTCCCGGACGGTGTCCGGGCCCTGGCCGCCGGTGGGCGGCGCCTGGTCACGCTGTCCAACGGGGCGAGCAGCGTGGCCGAGGCCCTGCTCACGACCGCCGGGGTGCGGGGGGAGTTCGAGCGGCTGCTCAGCGTGGCGGACGCCGGTCGCTGGAAGCCGGCTCCGGAGTCCTACGCGTACGCGGCCCGGGAGTGCGGGGTGGACCCGGCGGAGATGATGCTCGTGGCGGTGCACCCGTGGGACGTCGACGGTGCTGCCCGCGCCGGGCTGCGGACCGCGTGGGTCGACCGCTCCGGAGCTGGGACGTACCCCCCACACCTCACCGCACCGGACGTCACCGTCTCCGGCGTCGACGACCTGGCCCGCGAGCTCAGCGGCGGCGAGCCGCCGGCGCCGCGGTGATCAGGGCCTGACGCTGCCGGTCATCGCGGGCCGCAGCTCCCAGAGCCCTCCCAGCACCAGGAACACCCCCCAGGGCCAGCCGTCGGCGAAGACGCCCCCGGCCTGCGCCTCGAGCAGCTCGAGGGCGCCGATCGCGGCGACGACCACGGCGATGGCGAGGGGGTTGCAGGGAATGCCCGCGCGGGGGAGCTGCGTAGCGGCGATCGCCCCGACACCGATCGCGAGGACCGCAGCCGCGGTGAAGTCGACGCTGAGCGTGCCGCTGAGCACGGTCGTGGTGGCCACGCCCCACGCCGTGACGATCAGGCCGGGGACCCACAGACCCCCGCTGCGGCCGCCCGCCGCCGAGCTGAGCAGGTAGGTGACCCCGAGGACCAGGGGCATCACGTACAGCTTCGCCGGCCCGACCGGTTCGACGAGGACGATCACCACGAGCCCGCCGACGAGCAGCAGCAGCCCACGGGCCCAGGCCTGCACGCGGGTGGGTCGAGGCCGGACCCGTTCCGACGTCTCGGCGACCTGGGCGGGGTGGGAGCTCATCGGATCGTCTCCCCAGGCGCGGCCGGCAGCCGGTGCCCCGGTGTCGCGGCGGGAGCCCCGGTCCCGGCGGTCACGCGGCACCACGGACGGGGTAACCGGCCTCCTGGGCGAGGCGGAGCCCGGCGAGCACGTCGTCGAGCGGAGGACGTCCGAACGGCGTGCTGGCCACGCTGGTCCAGAACACGGTGCCGTCGGCGTCGAGGACGACCATGCCGGGCTCGGTCAGGCTGTGCGCGACGGCCAGTGCGTCGAGGTGCCACCGCTCGACCAGGCTCGCGCTGCGCTCGGCGGTCTCCATGCTGATGGCCACCACCCGCCCGACCCCTGCGGCCGCGACGTCCTCGCGGCGCCGGTCGAGCTCGGAGAGCTGCGCCCGGCACACCGGGCAGTGCAGGCCACGGAAGAACACGACCAGGGTGAACCGGCCGTCGGTGCCGGTGCCCAGCGCGAGGTCGTCGGTGCTGCCGCCCCCGGTCACGGGCAGGGACAGCGGGGGTGCGGGTGTCGTAGGCATCAGCATCACGGAGACGAAACCCCGCGTCGGGCGGCTCGCATTCCCCGGCGGGGTCACCCGCCGAGGACCTGCGACCGCCATCCCGCGTCCAGCGCGGTCACCCAGGCGGGAGCGAGCTCGGCCTGGGCGTTGCGGGAGAGCTCGGCGTAGGTCGGGACGACCGGCGAGGAGGGCAGGGCCTCGAACGGTGCCCGTTGGGCGGGGGTCAGCCGTGCCTGGTCGAGCACCGGGAACTGGCCCCACGTCGTCGGATCGGCCTTGGCGGCCTGCTGCTCGGGAGACAGCGCGGTGTTCGCGACGACCATGGCTCCCGCGCGGGCGCCGGAGCTGGCGGGCAGGGCGAGGAAGCTGGCGTTGCCGAAGGTGCCCTCCTCGAGCGGCAGGACCGTCGTGGTGGCGGGATAGGTGCCCTTGGCGACCAGGTCGGTGAGGGTGGCCGGTCCGTAGGTCATGGTCATGTCCACCTGGCCGTCGGCGTAGAGCTGGTTGAGCTCCTCGCCGGTCCGCGGGTAGGTCGTGCCCCCGCGCCACAGGCTGGGCGCCAGGTCGCGCAGGGTGCTGAGCAGGGCGGGGGCGTCCTGGTCGTAAGCGGCCTGGTCGAAGGTGCGGGGCACCGCGTCGCCGCCCCCGGTGACGCTGGTGAGGACCTGGCGGACGAAGACCGAGCCGGTGAAGTCCGGCGGTGCGGGGTAGGTGAAGCGGCCCGGGTGCGCCCGCGCCCAGTCCAGCACCCCGGCCAGGGTCGTCGGCGGGTCGGGGACCTTCGCGGCGTCGTAGACGAGGCTGAACTGCGCCTTGTGCCAGGGCGCCTCGCAGCCGTCGACCGGGACCCCGAAGTCGCTGGCCAGCAGGGGGTCGTCGGGGTCGGTGAGCGCGACGTTCGGCAGCCCGCCCGCCCAGCCGCACAACCAGGCGCCGGCCTGCCGCCCGGTGGAGAAGTTCGCGCCGTTGACCCACACCAGGTCCACGCTGCCGTCGGTGACCCCGGCCTGCCGCTCGGAGAGGACACGGGCGAGCGCGTCGGCGGTGTCAGCCACCGGTACACGGCGCAGGGTCACCCCCTGCGCGGCCACGGCCGGGGTGAGGACGTCGTCGACGTAGGCGTTGCCCTGGGTGTCACCGCTGTACATCCACAGCGACACCGTCTGCCCCTGGGCCTGGGCGAGGACGCTCGAGAAGTCCTGCGCCCCCACCGTCTCCGGGGTGGGGGCGGGGGCGGCGCACCCCGCGGCGAGCACCGCAGCGAGGGTCACGCCCAGGAAGGCACGGCGGTGCAGGGTCACGAGGTCTCCTCACGGCGCAGCGGTCGTCGGCCGGGAACCCGCCGCGTGGGCCCCACCCTTCCCGCTGCGCTCCGGTGCGGCGCGCCGGGACGTCAGCTCCGCTCGTCGTCGGCGGCGATGGTGTGGACCAGGTGCTGCAGGCGGGCGAGCGACGCGGCGTCGGGGCGGTGGTGGTCGCCGAGGCGGTGCAGGGAGGCGCGCAGGAGCCGGTGACGGGCCGCTGCGCGGGTGCACCGGTCGCACACGGCGAGGTGGGCGGCCAGGCGCTGCCGCTCGTCGGCGGGCAGCGGTGCGGAGGGATCCGCGTCCAGGTACTGCTCCAGCCGCGCGGCGGACCGCCGGCACTGCACCATCGACTGCATCCACGTGATCACGGGCTACCTCCGGAGCTCGACGGGTCGGGGTGGGGGCCGAGGTGCTTGCGCACCCGGTGCCGGGCTCGGCTCAGCCGGGACATCACCGTGCCGATCGGCACGCCCAGGGTGGCGGCGGCCTCGGCGTAGGTCAGCTGGTCGACGTCCACCAGCAGCAGCACGGTGCGGAACGTCTCGGGCAGGGCCAGCACGGCACGCTCGAGGCGGTCGCTGAGCTGCGCGTCCGCGTGGACCTGCTGGGGGTCGGGGTGCTCCCGAGCGCCGAAGGCGGGGCGCGCCCCCACCGCGTCGGCCGGCTCGGCCGCGGTGTCGGGACGCTGCCGCCGGTGCGTGTTGCGGTGGGTGTTGCGCAGGATGGTGAGCAACCAGGCCCGCGGGTGCCGACCGTCGAAACCATCCATCGCTCGCCACGCCCGGATCACGGTGTCCTGCACGAGGTCCTCCGCATCGGCCCGGTGTCCTGTCAGGGACAGCGCCACCCGCAGCAGCACCTCCACCTCGGGCTCCACGTGGGTTCCGAAGGCGAGACGGCGCGCGCTGTCGTCGACCTCGGGTGCGATGTCCACGTCCGGGGAACCCTTCGGGGTGCCCGCCGTGTTCCCTGGACACCACCCGTCCCCGTGCTCCGACACCAGCAAGGAGGTGCTCGTGACCCGTCCCGAGCGCTACACCGTCTCGGCCCGTGCCTACGACCTCATCTCCGGGGAGCGCCCGGTCTACCGTCGGGGCCGGGTCGCCGGCATCGCCGGGCTCGGTCTCACCCCTGGGTGCTCGGTGCTGGACCTCGGCTGCGGGACGGGGCTGAACCACCCGCTGCTCGTCCGCGCCGTCGGTCCCTCGGGCAGCGTCGTGGGCCTCGACCGCAGCCCCGCGATGCTGGCGCAGGCCCGCCGCCGCGCGAGCCGCGAGGGCTGGTCGCAGGTCCGCACGGTGCAGGCCGACATGGCCGACGGACCCGTCCCCACCGCGGACGGGTCCACCGGGTTCGACGCGGTGGTCGCGACCTACGCGCTGTCGCTGGTGCCCGAGTGGGAGCGGGCCTGGGCGAACGCGCTGCAGGCGGTGCGCCCCGGGGGGCGGATCGCGGTGGTGGACCTCGCCCTGCCCACCGGCCGCGGCCGTCTGCTGACGTCGTTGGCCCGCGCGGCCTGCGCCCTCGGCGGCTCGGACCCGCAGGCCCACCCGTGGACGGCGGTGGAGCGCGACTGCACCGACGTCACCGCGAGCAGCTGGTGGGGTGGGCACGTGCAGGTGCGGGTGGGTACCCGGCCGGCCTGACGGCCCGGTAGCCCGGCAGCCCGGCGGTGGCTCAGCCGCTCCGGTGCGCCCGCCGGGTCGCCAGGGCGAGCACCACCGCGGGTCCGAGCACGGCCAGGACCATCGACTCCACCACCGCGGGCCCGGGACCGGTGATCACCGGACCGTGCAGCAGGCCGAGGGTCCAGAGCACCCCGGTCAGGGTGATCACGACGACGCTGCTGGTCAGCGAGACCCGGCGCAGCAGGGGCAGGGAGTCCCGGTCGGGCTCGCCGCGCCGGGTCAGCAACCAGGGTGGGGCCGCGGCGGCGAGGAACGGGGCCAGGTGCCACTGGGTGTCCGGTCGCCAGGCGGCGAGCACCACCCAGAGCAGCGCGACCACCGCCCCCGCGAGGGCCCCCTCGCGCCACACCGGGGTCTGGGCCTCCAGCTCGGCGTGCCCCAGGAGGTCGTCCGCGTGGTCGGGGAGCTGCTCCCGCACGGCCGCCACGACCTGGCGCAGGTCCGGGTTGACCAGCGCCCGCTTCCCGATGACGACGGTGGGGACCGTCTCGTCGCCCCCGGTGGCCGCCCGCACCCGTGCTGCGGCCGCCGGGTCGGCCCAGATGTCGTGCTCGACGGTGACCACGCCGGCCCTCGCGAGGTCCCGGCGCAGCCGGGAGCAGTACGGGCAGCCCGGTCGCCACAGCACCTCGATCGCCGGGGTGCTCATGCGGCGCTCGCCCGGCTAACCGGGGTCAGGGGCAGCAGGGTTCGCAGCGCGACGTTCTCCACGGGGTCCAGCACGGAGTGCTGGACGCACGCCGGGACGAGCTCACCGGTGTCGGGGTGCGCCATGGCGTAGGAGCAGGCCGCCAGCCGTTCCTGCGTCTCGCGCAGCCTCGGCTCGGTGCAGGTCTCACCGCGCTGCGTCGCCGCCCACGCCGGGCCGACGTCGGCGGCGTCCATGAAGGAGTGCATCACGAACGTCACCGGGTGGATCCCGCCGCGCACCAGCCGCAGCGGCCCGATCCGCACCAGCCGCCGGACCAGCCACCGGCCGAAGTGCCCCACCAGGGACGGATGCCGCACGACCACACGGAGCAGGGTCGCGGCCAGCCGGGCCGGGGGAGTGCCCGTGAACCGGACCCCCCCGAGTCGGTCGAGGAACGCGTCGCGCACGGCCATGTCGCGGGGGTCGCGGTCGCCGAGGATCGGGTGGTAGTCCGGCCCGACGTAGAAGCCGTAGGTGGTGCGGTTGCAGCGCTCGTCGCCGTGCTGGAAGACCCGGAACGGCAGCCGGGTGCCTGCGCCGGCCTCGATCTGGGCCCACACCGCGTCGCCGGTGGTGGCGCCGTAGTCGTCGTGCCAGCGGCGGTCGTCGCCCACGAAGGCGGCCGGCTGGAACGAGAACAGCCGGTACCCGAAGCTGCGGGCGGTGCGGATGACGTCGGCCACCTGGTCGACGTTGCGCGGGGTGACGGTCATGTTGTGGGCGAGGAAGCTGCGCACCCCGTGGGAGGCCTTGAGTGCGCGCACGTCCTCGGCGAAGCGCCGGCGGAAGGGGTGCAGGGACGCCTCGTCCGGCGGGCGCTCCATGCCCCGGCGCCCGAACATCAGCATGTCGAAGTGCCCGGCGAAGGACACCCGGTCCAGCCGTCGGCGGCCGTCCGGGCCGGTGACGAGCCGTCGCAGGTAGTCGGCGTCGACGTCACCGTGGGTCATGCTCATCGGCTCGCGCCCGTGCTCGCGCATCACCGCCAGCGTGGCGGCGTGGTCGTCGGGCTCCAGCAGGGTGACCTCTCCGCCGATCAGCTGGGCGTGGGCGTGCGGTCCGCGCCGCGCGACGAGCAGCTCCATCTGCGCCCGCACCTCGCGCACGGTGTGGCCCCCGTTGGTGGCCACCCGGTTCGCGTCCCGGGAGTGGTAGCAGGGGGTGCACGCGAGGTTGCACCGCGGGAACACTCCATGGGTGCCCTCGCAGCCCACGGCGTGACGGCCCAGCACCTGCGACGGGGTCCGCACGTGCGGGGGCAGCTCGGCCCAGCGCCGCTGCAGCGCAGCCCTGGTCAGCGGGTGCACCGGGCGGGTCCGCTCCACCCACGACCGGGCCCGCGAGAGGAGGCTCACCGGACCTCGCGGACGTCGACCGACGAGTGGAAGGCGACCCGGTTCTTGATCCGGCGGGCGAGCGGTGACGGGTGCCGGTAGGTCCAGGCCCCGTTGTCCACCACGACCTCACCGGCGTGCACGGAGTAGTAGCTGGCCACGCCCTTCCACGGGCACAGGGACTTCATCCGGCTCCGCCGCAACACCCCCTCGGTCACCGACTCGACCGGGAAGTAGTGGTTGCCCTCCACCACCACGGTGTCCTCGCTGCGGGCCAGCACCCGGCCCGCCATGAGCGCTTCCACCACCACGCCACTCCTCCTCGACCTGTCTCGGCGTGCACACCCTCGCGGGGCCAGTGCGTCATCGCCCCCGGGCGACCTCACCAAGGAAACCCGCTGACCGGTCGCATGTCTTCCCCGCCGGTCCGAGAGCCGGCTCGACCTTCTCGACCCACCCCCGTGCGCGCCAGCTGTGGTCAGGGGTGGTTCTGGCCCGGTGGCTGCGGTGCCGCGGCTGCTTCGGCCGCGCTCTCTCCTGACCCCTGGTTGGCGCGGATCCACCGCAGCACCACCTCCGTGCCAGTGGTGGTTCCGTTGCCCGGGGCCGAGAGTGGGGCTCGACCCCGCCGTCCCAGCTCTGGAGACACCATGACCGCGCCCCGCCGTGCCCTGATCATCATCGACGTGCAGCAGCAGTACTTCGCCGGTCCCCTGGAGGTCCGGCACCCGCCGCACGCGGAGTCCCTGCCCCGGATCACCGCGGCGCTGGACGCCGCCAACGAGGCTGGTGTCCCGGTGGCCGTGTTCCAGCACACGGCCGGCGAGGGGGCACCGGTCTTCGACCCGACGACCCCGCAGTGGCAGCTGCACCCCGAGGTCGAGCACCGCCTGCAGCCCGGGTCGTTCCGCTCCGAGAAGCAGTTCGGCACCGTGTTCGCCGGCACCAGCCTGCTGGACTGGCTGCGCGCCCAGGACGTCGACACCCTCACCCTCGTCGGCTACATGACGAACAACTGCGTGCTCGCCTCGGCTGCGGAGGCCGAGACCCACGGGTTGTCGGTAGAGGTCCTCTCCGACGCCACCGGCGCCATCAACATCACCAACGAGGCCGGTTCCGTCGACGCCCGGACCGTGCACACCACGCTGCTCGCCCTGCTGAGCTCCAACTGGGCCGCCGTCGTCGACACCGACCGGTGGGTGCAGGCGGTCGGTGCCGGGACCGCGCTGTCCGGCTCCAACCTGGTGGTCTCGGCCGTGCAGGGCGCTGCCCGCGCCGCCGGCTGACCACCCCCAGGCGGACGCGCGCGACGGTGTTGTCGTTGCTCGACGGACACAGCTCAACCGTTGTCACGCTTCTGGCTCGAGTCGAGGTGGATCGGGTGTCGACCCGGAGACGTCGCCGGGCTACCCGGCGAAGGAGGCCCCCGGGCGCGCTCCGCGCGGCCACGGGGTGGTGGCTGAGGTCGCTCGGGGTGACCGAGGTCGTGGGCCGGGGCCGGGCCGGGCCGGGGACGTTGTGCTCTACCCCGGGGAGGTGGTTCGAGACCACGCTGACCGGGTGCCCCGGGCCCGTCCGGGGCACCCGGACGAGGAGATCACCGTGACCGCGACCGAACCGACCGCCGTGCCGAGCACCACCCCGGTGGCGACCCCCTCGGGCAGCCGGACCTTCACCCTCGGCGCGGACGCCCGCTGCCGCGACGGCGGGGCTGGCACGGTGACCCGTGTGGTCGTCGACCCGCGCACCCGGGCGGTCACCCACCTCGTGGTGACCCCCCGCCACCACCGCGGCGGGTTCGGCCGGCTCGTCCCGGTCGGCCTGGTGTCGACGGGGCCGGCGGGCGAGGAGGTGGTGCTGGACTGCACGCTCGAGGAGCTCGCGACCTTCCCCGAGGCGGAGGAGCACCACTTCCTCCCGGGCAACGAGGCCTACGGCGGGTACGGCCCCGCGCAGGCACTGGCCTGGCCGTACTACTACTACGGCACCGGCTACGTCGGGGGGATCGGGATGGGGGGCAGCTGGACGGGGGACGGTCTCGGGGTCGGGATGGGTGGCGGACCGGTGCTGACCACCTCGGAGACCGTGCCTCTGGGCGAGGTGTCGGTGCACCGCGGGGATCCCGTGCGCACGACGGACGGCAACGTCGGCCACCTGCACGGGCTCGTGCTCGGACCGGACGACCGGGTGAGCCACCTGCTGCTGCAGGAAGGTCACCTGTGGGGTCGCAAGCAGGTCGCCATACCCGTCAGCTCCGTGACCTCGATGGACGACGGGGTGGCGGTGCGCCTCACCACCCGCCAGGTGCACGACCTCCCGGAGATCACCCTGCTCCCGCACCCGGCGGCGGAGGCTGCGTCCAGGTAGCCGGCTCGCGGCGCACGACGCGAGCCGGCCGCCGGTCGACGCGGGCACCCACGCTGGGTGGCGTGCTCCCGGTCGTCGACGGGGGGTGGGCGTCGGCGGGTGCAGAGCCGCACGAGGGGTTCTGGTGACGACCGGGGCGACCGGGGTGGGTACCTGCAGCACGGTGCTCGGGTCCTGGACGAGCCGGTGCCCCTGCAGGCCGAGGGGGCTGTCGAGCCTGATGCGGGGTGGCCACGACTCTCTGGCCAGGGGCCACGGTCCCGCGCGGACGGGCCGGCTGGCCTCTGCACGATGGGTCCGGACGGTGGGGGAGCGGGCTCCGGCCCGAGGGGTCGACTCCGACCACCGGCGGTGGGGTGTCGCCCGGTCCTGATCGAGCCCGCCGCCGAGCAGGTGCCGGTGGCCGACCCGAGGGCCCGACAGGAGGGGGACCCGTGCCAGCCGGTTGCGGGGCCACCGGCCGAGTCCGAGGGGACGTTCGGCCCTAACCGGGTCCGCGGCAGGTGGCGCAGCGTGGGGACCGCGGTTGATCACGGTGGCGCACCCATCGCCGGACCCTGCTGCGGCCGCTCCCGTCGGAACGTCGCCCTGCTGACACCCGACCCCACGACAACACCGGGAACAATGATGACGAACCTCCACGACACTCCGGCTGACACCGCACCCCCTGCCGCCCCGGGGTCGCCTCCGCCGCCCACGCGGGGACCACCGGGGGACCGGGGGCTTGGGCTCACCCAGTCGACGGCCCTCATCGTGGGCAGCATCATCGGCGTCGGGATCTTCAGCCTGCCGTACTCGTTGGCCTCCTACGGGCCGATAAGCCTCGTCGCTCTGGCGCTGGCGACGGTGGGGGCGCTCGCGTTCGCGGTGCTGTTCGCCGCGCTGAGCAGGCGGATGCCTGCGGACGGCGGGCCCTACGCCTACGCCCGGGCCGCCTTCGGCAACGTGATCGGCTTCGGCAACGCCTGGACCTACTGGATCACGGCCTGGGCCGGCAACGCGGCGATCGCGGTGGGCTTCGTCTACTACGTCGAGAAGTTCGTGAACCAGGGCGGCACGAAGGGATGGACCATCCTGATCGCGCTGTCGGCCCTGTGGATACCGGCCCTGGTGAACCTGACCGGGCTGCGCAACGTGGGCAGCGTGCAGGTCGTCACCACCGTCTTCAAGTTCATCCCGCTGCTGCTCATGGCCACCGTCGGGCTGTTCTACATCAAGGGCGCCAACTTCACCCCGTTCAACACCAGCGGTGGATCGAGCCTGTCCGCGATCGGCGGGGCGATGGCGATCGCCCTGTTCAGCTACCTCGGCGTCGAGACGGCCGCGGTGGCCGCCGCGCGGGTGCGTGATCCGGAGCGCAACGTGCCTCGCGCCACGGTGTATGGCACCTTGGCCAGCGCCGCGGTGTACCTGCTCTCGATGATCGCGGTCTTCGGCATCCTTCCCGCCAGCGCACTGGCGCTGGACGAGAACAAGGCCTCCTACTCGGTCGCGGCCGACACCGTCGTCGGCGGCTCCTGGGCCGGGAACCTGATCGCGCTCGCGGTGATCATCTCGGGGCTCGGCGCCCTGAACGGGTGGACGATGATCTGCGCGCAGATGCCGCTCGCCGCGGCAAACGACGGTCTCTTCCCCCGACGCTTCGCCGGCCTCAACGCCCGTGGCGCACCCGCGTTCGGGATCGTCTCCTCGACCTCGCTCGCATCGGTGGCGGCGATCGTCTCCTACCTCGGCACCAGCGGCTCGACCGTGTTCACCACCTTGGTCCTGATGACCGGGATCACCGCAGCGGTCCCCTTCGGCTTCTCCGCCCTCGCCCAGATCGTGTGGCGGCTGCGGGACCGGCGCAGCTCGCTGCGCACCCGGCACTTCGTCCGCGACGTCGTCGTCGGCGGGATCTCGCTGCTGTTCGCCCTGGCGTTCATCTACTACTCCCGCAACACCGGCAACAGCTGGTACGTCGTCTGGGGCCCCTTCCTGATGACCGGCGGCGCCCTCCTGATCGGCGTGCCCGTCTACCTCGCCCAGCGCAGGCACATGACGCCGCCCGAGCCGGTGCCTCCCTACCGCTGACCGACGTCGCTGCCGGCCTCCGCGGTGAGGCCGGCACCACCGTCACCGCCCCACCGAACCCCGACCTCCGTGGCCCGCACCGGGCCGCGGGCGCCGATCCCGCACGAACCCCGACGAGACGAGGAACGACCTCATGACGGCCACCATCACCCCGGTGAACGCGCCGAGCCCCGGCCCGACGCCTCCCCTGAGCCCCGAGCTGTTGCGTCGGATGAACGCCTACTGGCGGGCGGCGAACTACCTGTCGGTGGGCCAGCTCTACCTCTACGACAACCCGTTGCTCACCAGGCCGCTGGCACTGTCGGACGTGAAGCCGCTGGTGGTCGGACACTGGGGCACCACGCCGGGGCAGAACTTCATCTACGTCCACCTCAACCGGGCCATCGTCACCCACGACCTGAACATGTTCTACGTCGCCGGGCCGGGGCACGGTGGGCCGGCCCTGGTCGCCCACACCTACCTGGAGGGCAGCTACACCGAGATCTACCCCGACATCAGCCAGGACACCGACGGGATGCGGAAGCTGTTCACCCAGTTCTCCTTCCCCGGCGGGATCTCCAGCCACGTCGCTCCGAGCACGCCGGGCTCGATCCACGAGGGCGGCGAGCTGGGGTACTCGTTGAGCCACGCCTTCGGTGCCGTGTTCGACAACCCTGACCTGGTCGTCGCCTGCGTGATCGGCGACGGTGAGGCCGAGACCGCTCCGCTGGCCACCGCGTGGCACTCGAACAAGTTCCTCGACCCGGCGACCGATGGCGCGGTGCTGCCGATCCTGCACCTCAACGGGTACAAGATCAGCAGCCCCACCGTGCTGGCGCGCATCGAGCCCGAGGAGCTCGATGCGCTGCTGCGCGGCTTCGGCTGGGCGCCGCACTACGTGGAGGGCGACGATCCCGAGACCATGCACCAGCTGATGGCGACCGCGGTCGACGAGTCCGTGGCCGAGATCCGCTGGTTCCAGGACCGGGCCCGAACCGAGGGTGACACCACCCGTCCGCGGTGGCCGATGATCGTGCTCCGCTCGCCGAAGGGGTGGACGGGCCCGAAGGTGGTCGACGGACTCCCCAACGAGGGCACGTTCCGGTCCCACCAGGTGCCGGTGCTCGTCGACGAGGCACACCCCGGTCACGTCGAACAGCTCGATGCCTGGATGCGCAGCTACAAGCCCGAGGAGCTGTTCGACACCAACGGGCGGCTGCGGGCCGAGCTGGCCGCGCTCGCCCCGCAGGGTGATCGGCGGATGGGGGCCAACCCACACACCAACGGCGGGCTGCTGCTGCGTGACCTGCACATGCCCGACTTCCGGACCCACGCCGTCGCCGTCCCCTCCCCGGGCGCGGTCAGCGCCGAGGACACCAGCGTGCTCGGCGAGTTCCTGCGCGACGTCGTCGTCGCCAACGACGCCCGGCGCAACTTCCGGATCTTCGGCCCGGACGAGACGCTCTCGAACAAGCTCGGGGCGGTCTTCGAGGTGACCAACCGGCAGTGGGACGCGGCCACCGTCGCGGGTGACGAGTGGCTGGCGCCGTCGGGGCGGGTGCTGGACTCGATGCTGTCCGAGCACCAGTCCCAGGGGTGGCTGGAGGGATACCTGCTCACCGGTCGGCACGGGCTGTTCAACTGCTACGAGGCGTTCGTCCACATCGTGGACTCCATGTTCAACCAGCACGCCAAGTGGCTCAAGGTCACCAGGGCGCTGCCGTGGCGCCGCGACATCTCCTCGCTGAACTACCTGCTCACCTCCCACGTCTGGCAGCAGGACCACAACGGCTTCACCCACCAGGACCCCGGCTTCCTCGACCACGTCGTCAACAAGAAGGCCGACGTCGTCCGGGTCTACCTCCCGCCGGACGCCAACACCCTGCTCTCGGTCGCCGACCACTGCCTGCGCAGCCGTCACTACGTGAACGTGATCGTCGCGGGCAAGCGCGCAATGCCGCAGTGGCTGACCATGGAGCAGGCGGAAGTCCACTGCACCCAGGGCATCGGCATCTGGGAGTGGGCCGGCAACGACCGCGGCGCCGAGCCGGACGTGGTGCTGGGCTGCTGCGGAGACACCCCGACCCTGGAGGTCCTGGCGGCGGTGTCGATCCTGCGGGAGCACCTGCCCGAGCTGAAGGTCCGGGTCGTGAACGTGGTGGACCTCATGCGGCTGCAGTCCGCCAGCGAGCACCCGCACGGGCTGTCCGACCGCGAGTTCGACGCGCTGTTCACCACCGACAAGCAGGTCATCTTCGCCTTCCACGGCTATCCGACCTTGATCCACCGCCTCACCTACCGGCGGACCAACCGCAACCTGCACGTGCGTGGCTACAACGAGGAGGGCACCATCACCACCTCGTTCGACATGCGGGTGCAGAACCGGCTCGACCGCTTCCACCTCGTCCAGGACGTCATCGACCGGCTGCCCCAGCTCGGTGCGACCGGGGACTACCTGCGCCAGGCCATGGCCGACAAGCTCGTCGAGCACGACCTGTACATCAACACCCACGGCCAGGACCTCCCAGAGATCCGGGACTGGACCTGGACCCCGTCGGCGTGAGCACCACCCTGCTCCCGCCACCGGCGGGCCTGGGCTCGCTCGTGGACACCGCCCGGCTCCTGGTCGGCGGCGACAAGGGTCTGCTCGCGATCGACGAGTCCACGTCCACCTGCAACAGGCGCTTCGCCCGCCTCGGGATCGCCCAGGACGAACCCACCCGCCGCGCTTGGCGCGAGCTGATCCTGACCACCCCCGGCCTCGGGGACGCGATCAGCGGGGTGATCCTCGTCGACGAGACGATCCGGCAACGCACCCGTGGTGGCACTGCCTTCCTGACCGTCCTGGCGCAGGCCGGGATCACCGCAGGCATCAAGGTCGACCTCGGTGCGACACCGTTGGCCGGGCACCCCGGGGAGACGGTGACCGAGGGGCTGGACGGGCTGCGGCAACGGCTGGGCGAGTACGCCCGGATGGGCGCCCGCTTCGCGAAGTGGCGGGCCGTGCTCACCATCGGGGACGGAACCCCGAGCCGGGCCTGCGTGACGGCCAACGCCCACGCGCTGGCCCGGTACGCCGCGCTGTGCCAGGAGGCCGGCCTGGTACCCGTCGTGGAGCCGGAGGTGCTGACGGCGGGCGAGCACACCCTGGCCCGCTGCGAACAGGTCACCGAGGACGTGCTGCACGAGGTGTTCGCCCAGCTGGACACCCAGGGGGTCGTGCTCGAGGCGATCCTGCTCAAGCCCAGCATGGTCCTGCCCGGGTCGGACAACCCCACCCAGGACCCGGTCGACGCGGCGGCCGCAGCCACGCTCCGCTGCCTGCGGCGGGCGGCACCGGCGGCCGTCGCCGGGATCGCGTTCCTGTCCGGCGGCCAGTCCGGTGACCTCGCCGCCGCCCGCCTGGCTGCGATGAACAGCCCCGCGCTGGCCCCGCTGCCGTGGCCGGTCTCGTTCTCCTTCGGGCGCGCGATCCAGGAACCTGCGCTGTCGATCTGGGGCGGCCAGGACGCGAACACCGAGCGGGCACAGCAGGCCCTGCTCCGGCGGGCCACCGCCAACCGCGATGCCCGCCGCGGCGAGGACACGAGCACGGGCGCCCATCCACGTCGACCTGAAGGACGAGCGTGATGACCACCGACGCGAAGCGACCCGAGGCTGATTCTCCGCCCGGCACGAAGCCGGACCCGGAGCACGACCTGAAGACCCTGTCGATGACCGAGGTGGAGTCCCAGCTCGACAGCTCGCCCGACGGGCTGACCCAGGCCGAGGCCGCGCAGCGGCTGGAGCGCTACGGGCCGAACGAGATCGTCGACCACAAGAC